>JANNJM010000024.1:0-65201 GCA_031395645.1 Gammaproteobacteria bacterium
GCGCCCGGCTCGCCACCCCGGGGGCGGGCCAGTTGGTACGGGCCGGGGGGGGCCGGGGGCCTGGCCTCCCCCCCCTGCCCCGGTGATGTGCATTGGGGGGTTCGACGGCAAAGCCTTCCAACCCCGGCATCTAGAGGCTGCAACTGGGAACCCGCTTCGGCGGGTTTCCTTTTTGCCGAACCCCCAAGAAATCGAATAAGGGTGCGCCGCCATGTCCGCCGTCCCGAATCGAAGCCACGCACCGCTGCGTTGGAAATCTACACTCACCGCGTTCTTGCTGGCCACGACTTCTGTCTTCATGCCGGTTCAGGCGACCTTCTCGGCCACGAACGGGAAGATCGCGTTCGTCAGCGGCCGCGATGGTAACGACGAGATCTACGTCATGAACGCCAGCGGCTCGAGCCAGATCCGGCTCACCAGCAACACGGCCAACGAAGGCGAGCCCAACTGGTCGCCTGACGGTGCCCGGATCGCATTCACGACCCAGCGCGATGGCAACGACGAGACCTACGTCATGAATGCCAACGGCTCGGGGCAGACCAACCTCAGCAACAACGTGGCGGACGAGTTCGGTCCCGCCTGGTCGCCCGACGGCACCCGCATCGCGTTTGCCAGCACCCGCGATACCAACGAAGAGATCTACGTGATGAATGCCAACGGCACGGGTCAGACCCGCCTGACCAGCATCGGCTCGGACGAACGCGAGCCCGCCTGGTCGCCTGACGGCACCCGAATTGCGTTCGAAAGTGACCGCGATGGCAACCATGAGATCTACGTCATGAACGCCAACGGCACGTCTCAGACCCGTCTGACCAGCAACCTGGCCGCGGACGTCAAGCCCGCCTGGTCACCCGACGGCACGCAGATCGCGTTCTACAGCAATCGTGATGGCGCCACCGAAGTCTACGTGATGAACGCCAATGGTTCGGGTCAGGCCAGCCTCAGCAACAACGCGGCAGAAGACATCGACCCCGCCTGGGCTCCCGATGGCACCCGGATTGCGTTCGCGAGTAACCGCGACGGCAACCCCGAGATCTACGCCATGAACGCCAACGGTTCGAGCCCGACCAACCTGAGCAATAACGCGGCGGAAGAGGTCAGCCCGACCTGGCAGCCCGTTACGGACACTGATGGCGATGGCGTTGCGGACAGTGCCGACAACTGCACGCTGACCGCGAATCCGACGCAACTCGATGCCAACCAGGATGGGTATGGCAACGCCTGTGATGCTGATCTCAATAATAGTGGAGTGGTGACGACGGCCGACTTCGGAATTCTGCGCTCGGTACTCAATCAGGCCGCCGGGTCGAGCGCCGCCGCCGCCGCCGCCGACCTGAACGGCAGCGGGACGGTGACGACAGCGGATTTTGGCATCCTGCGCGCGCGGCTCAACGGGCCGCCGGGGCCGTCAGGGCTGGCCTGTGCCGGGATGGTGCCGTGCCCGTGATGCTGCGGAAGATGTTGCACTGGCTCGTACCAACGAAAAACCCCGCGTTCTAGCGGGGTTTTTCGTTGGTAGTGGTGGAGGCGGCGGGAATCGAACCCGCGTCCGCAAGTCCGCTGCCCTCAGATCTACATGCGTATTCCGCCTTTTGTCTTACTGGCAGCTACCCGACGGACAGGGACAACTGACAGCCAGTCCGGTTGATGGGCTTTAACGTGAAGATCCCGGACGAACCCGCACGCGATCCTGTGGTTGATGACTCCTGGTGCTGGACCGCACAGGTACGGTGCCAGTCAGAAGGCTCTCAAGACTGGTTTTTAAGCAGCGAGAGCGTAGTTGTCGTCGTTGGCAACTAAGTTGTTTGCAGATGGATTTACGAGGTGATCTGCACCTCGGCATGCACTAAGGGGTTTGTAACCCACGTCGAAACCATGTCGCCCCCAGCCTCTTGATTATTGGGCCCCTGGTCGTGGAAGACAAGGGCGGGGGTCGCGCCTGAAGGCGCTCCTACCCGCGGCGCAGCACGCGGCCTTTTTGCCGCTGCCAGTCCCGGTCCTTGATCGAATCCCGCTTGTCCCGGGTGTTCTTGCCCTTGGCGAGCCCCAGCGTCACTTTGGCCCGTCCGCCCACCCAGTTCATGGCCAGCGGCACCAGGGTGTAGCCGTCGCGCTCCACGGCACCCTTCAGCCGGTCGATTTCGCGGCGGTGGAGCAGGAGCTTGCGCATGCGCACGGGATTGGCCTCCACGTGCGTGGAGGCGGAGGTGAGCGGCGTGATGTGTGCGCCGATCAGCCACGCCTCGTCGTCGCGGAAGATCGCGTACGCTTCCTTGAGGTTCGCTTTCGCCTCCCGGAGGCTCTTCACCTCCCAGCCGAGCAGGGCGAGGCCTGCTTCCAGCCTGTCCTCAATATAGAAGTCGAAGCGCGCCTTGCGGTTCTCGGCGATCAGGCGCGGGGTCTTGTCGACTTTCTTCGTTTTCGAAGGTACGGCGGGTTTGCTGGATTTTCTGGCGGTCATTCGGCAACAATCCTGCCAAGTTCAGTGGAGCAGCGAAAGCGAATTCACTTCCGATGCGCGAAGTTCATCGCAGTGCCATCGTGCCGTATCCGGCGGAGGCTATGTTCGCACTCGTCGCGGACCTGGAGTCGTACCCGCAATTCCTGCCAGGCTGCACGGCAAGTTCTGTTCTGTCCCGGGACCCGCCGAGGCTCGTAGCCAGTCTGTCGCTCTCGCGGGGACCCTTTGCGTCCAGCTTTACGACCTGCAACACGCTGGAGCCGCCGCGCCGCATGACCATGGAGCTGGTGGACGGTCCCTTCAAGAGTCTGCACGGCGAGTGGCAGGTCACGCCGCTGGGTGACCTCTTAGCTCAGCAGGGCTGCCGTATTGATCTTCGCGTGCAGTTCCAGTTTGCCAGCGTGGCCCGGGACTGGCTGCTGGGACCGGCGTTCGAGCTCACCTGCAGTAGCCTCGTCGATGCCTTTGTAGCGCGCGCCAAGGCGGTCTACGGCTGACGTCAGCCCTGCTTGCCGATGGGCACGTCCCGGCGCACTTTTAGGACAAGGTCGCCGTCAAAGTCGACTACCACCCAGCGCTGGGCGGTTTTCCTGCTCTTGCCGGCGCTGAGGTAGTACATGTAGTCCCAGCGGTCGTTGCGGAAGGGGTCGGCTGCCACCGGCGTGCCCAGCAGGTAGCGCACCTGGCTGCGGGTCATGCCGGGCTGGATCGCCTCGATGTCCTCCTGGTCGAGCAGGTTGCCCTGTTGCACGTCCAGCCGATAAACGCAGCCACCCACCATTCCGGCCGGTAAGGCCAGCAGGAGTGTCAGGCCGAGATTGCGAAGACTGCCGAGCAGCGGGGAGGGTGCCATAATCGGACTGCATCATAGCCGATCAACGCGACCACGGATCACCCCCCCTATGGAGTCCAAGGAACTACGCAAGGCCGGCCTCAGGGCGACGACTCCCCGGTTAAGGATCCTTGAGGTTCTGCAGGAGGGCGGTCCCCAGCACCTCAGCGCGGAAGAGATCTACCGGCGCCTGGCCGATGCGGGCGACGATGTGGGTCTCGCCACGGTTTACCGCGTGTTGACCCAGTTCGAGCAGGCAGGACTCGTGACGCGCCACAATTTCGCCAGTGATCACTCGGTGTTCGAGCTCGAGTCCGGCCGGCATCACGACCACATGGTCTGCATCGAAACCGGCCGGGTGGTGGAATTCGCCAATGACGAGATCGAGCGACTGCAGCGCGACATTGCGGGCCGGCACGGCTACGACCTGGTCGACCACAGTCTCGTGCTGTACGTAAAGCCAAAGACCTAGCGGCGATAATGAGGACATGCCTCTTTTCCCCCGGGTAATTGAGGCATGTCCCCATTATCGCTCGCGGCCGGAGCCGCTCCTGCCCTGCGCGAGCATTTCGCCCGCGTGCGCGCGCGTTTGCTCCGTAATTTTCACGCCGCCCAGCATGCGCGCGGTTTCCTCCACGCGCTCGTCTGCCGTCAGCATACGCACGGCTGTCCTGGTCTTGCCTGCCCGCGTGGCTTTGCTGATTGTGGCCTGGTGCTCGGCCAGCGTTGCGACCTGGGGCAGGTGCGTAACACACAGCACCTGCCTTCCAGTGCTGAGTTCACGCAGGCGCCGGCCCACCATTTCGGCCACCGCGCCACCCACGCCCGCGTCCACTTCGTCGAAGACCAGGGTGGGCGCGCCCCTGCTGGTGGTGGCCACGACCTGGATGGCGAGATTCAGTCGCGAGAGTTCGCCGCCAGACGCCACCCGGCTCATTGCGGCGGGTGGTTGTCCCGCATTGGTGGTCACAAAAAATTCCACGTCGTCCGCTCCGTGCGCGCCCACGGCACTATCCGCCAGTGGTGACACCCGAGCTTCGAATCGCCCGCCAGACATGCCGAGCGTGGTCATGTTGCGGGTCACTGCAGCGTCGAGCGAGAGGGCAACAGACTGCCGGCCCGCTGTCAGCTTTGCGCTCAGCGACAGGAGTTCCGCACGGCGCAGACGCGCTGTGTCAGCGAGGCGCTCCAGGGTTAGCTCCCCGGCACTTAAGGCCGCCAGCTCTTCCTGGAGTCGCTCGAGATGCATCGGCAGCTCGTCGGGGGTGCAGCGGTGCTTGCGTGCAATGTCGTGCAGGCTCGCGAGCCGGTCAGCGATGGCCGTCTCCCGCCCGGGATCCTGGTCGAGACTTGCCAGCCGCTGCCGCAGCAGGCTGGTTGCTTCACCGAGTTGAGCCTCAGCGTCAGCCAGCAGCCGCAATGCACCGTCGAGCTCCGGGTCGAAGCGCAGCACGTCATTCAGCGCGCGCCGCGCGCCCCCGATTGCGGCCTGTGCTGAGGTTTCCTCGTCGTCATAGGTGCGGGCAAGTGCCCGGTCGAGCGCCTCGCCAATGCGCAGGCGATGGGCGAGGGTGGTGTGTTCGCGCTCCAGTTCAGCGTACTCACCGTACTTCGGTCGCAAGACGTCCAGTTCGCGCACCTGAAAGCTCAGCAGTTCGAGGCGGCTGTCGCGATCGCGCTGGCTGGCGGTCATCTGCTGCAGGGCCGATTCGGTGGCCAGGCAGGCCGCGTGGGCCGTGCTGACCTGATTCAGGAGCTCTGCATGCCCCGCGAGTCCGTCGAGTACGTCCCGCTGAGCCGCGCGGTGCCGCAGTGACTGGTAGTTCTGCTGGCCGCAGATATCAACGAGCGTCGCACCCAGCTCGCGCAGTGTGTGGACGGCGACCGGTCGCCCGTTGATCCACGCTTTAGAGCGCCCATCGGTAGTGATGGTCCGCCGCAGCAGGCAGCTGTCGCCCTCATCGGCCAGTTCGTTGTCGGCCAGCCAGCGGCTGGCCGAACTGATCCCCGGGCTGCTGCTCGCCGTAGTAAATGTTGCCAGCACCTCAAGGCGGCTGGCTCCGGCGCGAATCGCCTGGGCGTCACCGCGTTCGCCCAGAGCGAGCGCGAGGGCGTCGATCAAAATGGACTTGCCGGCGCCGGTTTCCCCCGTGAGCACGGTAAAGCCGTGTTCAAATTCCACGGTGATGGCCTCAATGACCGCGAGATCGCGAATCTGCAGCTGGGTCAGCATGCGCGACGGCCCTTAGGCCTTGTGGCCCGCCGTGACTGGTTTCTGGCCCCGGTCGCGCGTATCCCGTCCCCAGAGCAGCTTGCTGCGCAGGATGTCGAAATAGTCGTAACCAACAGGGTGCACCAGTTCGATCCGCTCCCGGGCAGCGCTCACCCGAACGCTCCAGCCGGGCCCGAGACGACCCAGTAGTTCGCCATCGCAGGTCACCTCGGCGCGGTCGACCTGCTTCGACTTGGGCGATGGGGTGGCGTGCAGGCGGACCTCAGCAACCCGATTGCCCGGGATAACCAGTGGCCTATCGCTCAGCGTATGGGGGCAAATCGGTGTCAGCACGAGGGCATCGAGGCCCGGTTCGACGATTGGGCCGCCGCAGCTGAGTGCGTAGGCGGTAGAGCCGGTCGGGGTGGCGATGATGAACCCGTCACCCAGGTGGGTGTTCACGTAGCCGCCGTCTACAAAGGTCTGGTACTCAACCATGCGTCCCGTATCGTGCCGCTTGACGACCACGTCGTTCAGAGCGAAGGCGCTCGCTACCACAGATGTCTTGCGTACGATGGAAGCAATGAGCAGCATGCGCTGCTCGCTGACGAAATGGCCTGCCAGGATCTGATCAATGTGTGCCAGCATGTGCTCAGGGCCGAGATCGGCAAGGAAGCCGAGTCGCCCGCGATTGATCCCGAGCAGCGGGATCTTGCGGCCCGCAATGCGGCGTGCGGCATAGAGCATGCTACCGTCGCCACCGATGGCTACCACCAGGTCCACACCTACGGCGAGCCGGTCTTCGGCCACCCGCTTCGCGCTGGCCGGAAGCGCACGCGTGCGCACCGCCCGGCTGACTTTCACGGCGCACCCGGCCTGCAACAGGTGTGGCGCCAGGATGCGCATGGCCTCAAGGGCCCGCGGATCGCGCGGGTTACCCATCAGGGCAATTGAAGCGAAGCGTCGCTGTCGGGGCTTCTTGTTCATATTTCTTTTCTTATCATGACCTTGACACTCTCCAGAGGCGATTGCTAGCGTTCCGCGCAGCCATGGCGACCGATCTCACCGCTGATCTTCCATCCGAACGCGCCCGGCGCATTCTTCGCATCCTGGTCGAACATTACATCCGCGAGGGGCAGCCCGTCGGCTCCCGGACCCTGTCGCGCAGCGCAAGCCTCGACCTGAGTCCGGCCACGATTCGCAACGTCATGGCAGACCTGGAAGACTTAGGGTTCATCGCCGCCCCCCACACGAGCGCCGGCCGGGTGCCCACTGCCAAAGGGTACCGCTTTTTCGTTGACACGCTCGTGCGGCTGCAGCCCATGGCGCAGCCCGATGTGTTGCGTCTCCAGAATCAGCTCGAAGACCGTTTCCGGGGCGATGCCAAGGCCATTGCATCCGCCGCCTCGTCCGCGCTGTCGTCGCTGACGAGCCTCGCAGGCGTCGTCACCATCCCGCGCCCGCACCACACGACCCTGCGGCACATCGAATTTCTGCCCCTGTCCGGGCGCCGCGTACTCGTCATCCTCGTGGTGAACGATGCAGAGGTCCAGAACCGGATCCTGGACATGGAGCGGGATTACTCCGACGACGAACTCCGGCGCGCAGCAAATTTCCTCAATGACCGCTTCACCGGACGCAATCTCGATGAGGTCCGGACCCAGCTGCTGGCCGATCTCGACGGCACCCGGGAGTTCATGAACCGCCTCATGCTGGACTCGATCGCCATCGCTGATCACAACCAGCAGCCCGGGTTGGAAGGCAGCGGGTATGTCCTTTCGGGCGAAACGAAGCTGATGAATTTCCAGGAACTCTCGGGCGTCGAGAAGATCAAGCAGCTCTTCCAGGCTTTTGGCGAGCAGCGTGAGATCCTGACCCTGCTCGATCGGAGCGTGGCCGCCCAGGGCGTCCAGATCTTCATCGGCGAGGAATCCGGCTACCGCATCCTTGATGAGTGCACGATAGTGGCCGCCCCGTATACTGTGGACGACCAGATCGTTGGCGTTCTGGGCGTCATTGGTCCCACGCGGATGGCCTATGAGCGCGTCATACCCATCGTTGATGTCACGGCCCGCCTGGTTGGTGCCGCCCTGAATGCCGGCGCGGCTTCCGGCTGGAGCCCGGGCTTGAATTCCGACTCCTGACCCCAATACCCGGGGTGACGGAGCAGCATCCGCCACTTTCTGCGCGTCCCGAAGGAGCCTGCCCGATGCCCGATACCGAACAGCCGGACTTCTTGGCCCCGGCGGCCGACCGTCGCCCGGAGGGCGATCCAGCCCGACCAGCGGGTGACCCGGTAGTGGAGCTGCGGGTCGCACTTGAAAAGGCCGAAGCGGCCGGCACGGAGAACTGGAACCGCTACCTCCGGTCCGTTGCGGAACTCGACAACGTCCGCAAGCGGGCGGCCCGCGACGTCGAGGCGGCCCGCCGGTCGGGTGTGGAGAGATTGGCCGGCGAACTTCTCGGCATCGTTGACAGCCTCGAAATGGGCCTGGAAACGGCCGGCAGTGCCTCTGTCGAGAGCCTGGTGGCAGGCAAGCAGGCCGCGTTGCGCCTGCTCCGGGCGGCGTTTGACAGGTTCGGCATCGAGGTCGTGGATCCGGTGGGCCAGCCCTTCGATCCGCAGCTGCACGAGGCCATGAGCATGCAGCCCTCGACCACGGCGATACCCGGTTCGGTGCTTGCCGTGTTGCAGAAGGGCTACCGGCTCGGTGACCGTCTGCTGCGGCCGGCCCGGGTCATCGTGGCTGGAGAGCCTGTGGTTTCGGGCGCCACCCAGACGGGTGGAGAAGATTCGCCTGACGGGTCTTGAAACTCCGGCAAGTGGGCCCATTTCAGGGGGCAGTCCGTAGCGACTGGCATTTTTTTCGAATCAGCGACCCAAATAGTTGATGGAGCGACGCATGAGTAAAGTAATCGGTATCGACCTCGGAACCACCAATTCCTGTGTGTCGGTCATGGAAGGCGGCAAGCCAAAGGTTATCGAGAACAGCGAGGGTGATCGCACCACGCCGTCCATCGTGGCCTTTACCAAGGATGGAGAAGTGCTGGTCGGCCAGGCGGCCAAACGCCAGGCCGTGACCAATCCGGCCAACACTCTGTTCGCGGTCAAGCGGCTCATTGGCCGCAAGTTCAAGGACGAGGTCGTGCAGCGGGACATCGGTATGGTCCCCTACAAGATTGCCGGCGCGGACAACGGCGATGCCTGGGTCGAGGTGAACGGCAAGCAGATGTCACCGCCGGAGATCTCCGCCCGCGTCCTCATGAAGATGAAGAAGACCGCCGAGGACTACCTTGGCGAAACCGTAACGGAAGCCGTGATCACGGTGCCCGCGTATTTCAATGATTCCCAGCGGCAGGCCACCAAGGACGCTGGCCGTATCGCAGGCCTCGACGTCAAGCGCATCATCAACGAGCCGACGGCGGCGGCGCTGGCCTATGGCATGGACAAACAACGGGGTGACCGCAAGATCGCGGTCTACGATCTCGGCGGCGGGACATTCGATATTTCCATCATCGAGATCGCAGAAATCGACGGTGAGCACCAGTTCGAGGTGCTGGCCACCAACGGGGACACTTTCCTGGGCGGCGAAGACTTTGATCTCCGGATCATCCAGTACCTGGCTGCAGAGTTCCAGAAGGAGAGCGGCATCGACATCCGTCGGGATCCGCTCGCGATGCAGCGGCTGAAGGAGGCCGGCGAGAAGGCCAAGATCGAGCTCTCCGCCCAGCAGCAGACCGAAGTCAATCTGCCCTACATCACGGCGGATGCCAGCGGGCCGAAGCACCTCAATATCCGCCTGACCCGCGCCAAGCTGGAGTCCCTCGTCGAGGAGTTGATCGAACGCACCATCGGTCCGTTGCGAACCGCGGTCAGCGACGCTGGTCTCAAGGTTGGCGACATTGATGACGTCATTCTCGTTGGCGGTCAGACCCGGATGCCCAAGGTCCAGGAGGCCGTGCGCAGCTTCTTCGGGAAAGAGCCGCGCAAGGACGTCAATCCCGACGAGGCGGTGGCGGTCGGCGCCTCCATCCAGGCGGGCGTGCTGTCCGGCCAGGTGAAGGACGTATTGCTTCTCGATGTCACCCCGCTGTCCCTGGGTATTGAGACTCTCGGGGGCGTGATGACGAAGCTGATCGAGAAGAACACGACCATTCCCACCCGTGCCAATCAGACGTTTTCGACGGCTGACGACAACCAGACGGCCGTTACCATCCACGTGCTGCAGGGCGAGCGGGAACAGGCGCGGCACAACAAGTCGCTGGGGCGTTTTGACCTCACTGACCTGCCGCCGGCGCCGCGTGGCCAGCCGCAGGTCGAGGTGACGTTTGATATCGATGCCAACGGCATCATGAACGTCTCGGCCAAGGACAAGGCCACCGGCAAGGAGCAGAAGATCGTCATCAAGGCCTCGAGCGGCCTCTCCGAGGACGAGATCAAGCGCATGGTGGGCGAGGCGGAAACCCACGCGGAGGAAGATCGCCAGTTCCTCGAGCTCGTGCAGGTCCGCAACCAGGCCGACGGTCTGGCGCATGCCACCGAGCGTGCGCTGCGCGACCTCGGCGACAAGGTGGACGCTGCGGAGCGCGGACGGATTGAATCTGCCATCTCTGATCTCAAGGACGTGCTCAAGGGTGACGACAAGGCCAAGATCGAGCTGAAGAGCAAGGCACTGGCCGAGGCTTCGGCGTCACTGGCGCAAAAGGCTGCCGAGCAGGCCCAGGCCGCGGGTGCTGGTGCAGGCGGTGCGAGTGGCGGCCCGGCCGGTGGCGGCGACGACGGTGTCGTTGATGCCGAGTTCGAAGAGGTGAAGGACAGCAAGGACGGACGCACAGGAACTGGTTGAGCCACAGTTTCTGGAGTCGCTGGTAGGCCTTCATTTCTCCACAACCCGCCGGCCCGGTGCAGTGCACCGGGCCGTCATTACATTGGTTTAGCGCATGGCGAAGCGTGACTGTTACGAGGTCCTCGGCGTGAGCCGCGATGCGAGCGAGGCCGACATCAAGAAGGCCTACCGTCGCCTCGCGATGAAGCACCACCCGGATCGTAACCCGGACGATCCGAAGGCCGAGGCAGCCTTCAAGGAGGCCAAGGAGTCCTATGAGGTGCTTTCCGACCAGCAGAAACGTGCAATCTATGATCGGCACGGTCACGCTGGTCTGGAAGCAACGGCCGGCGCCGGCCGGGGCGGACCCGGAGGGAACCCCGGCGACGCTTTCGGCGACATCTTCGGCGATGTCTTTGGTGACATCTTCGGCGGCGGACGTCGCAGCCGCTCAACGGTTTTTCGTGGCGCGGATCTTCGCTACGAGTTGTCGCTGACCCTTGAGCAGGCCGTCTTCGGCGACACCATCAATCTCACGCTGCCCACGTTAGTCAATTGCGAGCCCTGCAAAGGCACTGGGGCCAAGCCGGGCACGAAGCCCGTAACGTGCCGGACCTGCGAGGGCGCCGGCCAGGTGCGCATGGCCCAGGGTTTCTTCTCCATTCAGCAAACCTGCCCGAACTGCCGCGGCACCGGGCAGCAGATCGAGCAGCCGTGCGGCAGCTGCCAGGGCCGCGGCCGTGTTCAGAAAAACAAGACGCTGGCGGTGAAGGTTCCGGCCGGGGTGGACAACGCCGACAGGATCCGGCTCACCGGAGAGGGCGAGGCGGGTCAGAACGGCGGCCCGCCGGGCGACCTGTATGTGGAGATCCGGACCCAGCCCCACGACATCTTCGAGCGCGACGGGGCGGACCTCTCCTGTGCATTGCCTGTGAATTTTGCGTTGGCGGCGCTCGGTGGCGCGGTGCAGGTGCCCACGCTGGACGGCGAGGTGACCCTGAAGATCCCGGCGGAGACCCAATCCGGCCGGGTGTTTCGCATGCGTGGCAAGGGCGTACGGCCGGTCCGCGGCAGCGCTGCCGGCGATCTGTACTGCCGGGTTGACGTCGAAACCCCGGTCAACCTGACGGGGGAGCAGAAGAGCCTGCTTGAGGCGTTCAATGAGGCGTTGCTTGCTGGTGGCGACCGGCATCGTCCACGCAGCCGGTCCTGGGTCGACGGCGTCCGCCGGTTTTTTGAGAAGATGGCGCCCTGACGTTTCCTGCAGGGTTGGTGGCCAATGGCGCGGTTGACGGTACTGGGTGCGAGTGGGCGGATGGGCACAGCGCTGGTCCGGCTGATTGCCGGCGGCTCTGAACACCAGTTGGTCGGAGCCCTGTGTGAACCCGGGGATCCCGCGCTGGGACGTGATGCTGGCCAGGTCGCGGGACTCGATCCACAAGGCGTGCTGCTTACCGACGATCTGGGCAAGGCGCTGGCTGGTCTTGGCAGCGCGCGTGGCGGGCGGTGCGACCTCGCGATCGACTTTACGGCTCCAGCGGCTGCCGAACGCCATGCGCACGCCTGCGCCGCAGGCGGCCATGCCCTGGTGGTCGGTACGACGGGGCTCGGTGTCGCGCAGCTCTCGGCATTGGAGGCGGCGTCACGGACCACGCCGGTCCTCTATGCACGGAACATGAGCCTGGGTGTCACCGTGCTGACGGAACTGGTTCGCCAGGCCGTCACGCTACTCGGTTCTGACTTTGACGTGGAGATCATCGAGGCGCACCACCGTGACAAGAAAGACGCGCCTTCGGGCACAGCCCTGCAGCTTGGCGAGGCGGTCAGTGCGGCCCGCGGACTAAAGCTTTCCGATCTGGCCGTCTACGCACGTCCCGGACTCTCCGCCGCGGCCCGCACGCCCGGGACAATCGGTTTCGCGTCGCTGCGGGGCGGAGCGCTGGTGGGCGACCACACGGTAATGCTTGCCGGATCTGAAGAGCTGCTTGAGCTGACGCACAGGGCCACCGACCGGGCGCTGTTCGCCCGGGGCGCGCTGCGGGCCGCGAGCTGGCTTGTTGGCAGGCCTCCTGGCCTGTATTCGCTGCGCGAGGTCCTGGGTCTTCCGGCCTGAACCAGCCTGCTGGAATCGCCCGCCTTCAAGGGGTGTCCTAAGCGACGCCCGGTCGTTTAGAATGCCGCGGGTTCCCGGAGAGACCAGTCTAGAGCGGGTGCGGCCCCCAGCACGGATGGCGGCTGGCATCTGCCTGGCCAGAATGCGCCCGGCAGAAGCACGGTTGCCTTTCTCCTGGTCTTAATTCGGAAGTCGACACGATAGCGGCATGAAAGGAGCGTGATGGAACCGGCGTTGCTGGCACTGCAGGACGGAACGGTATTCCACGGCGTTTCCGTCGGGGCACCCGGCCGAACCATTGGTGAAGTGGTTTTCAACACGGCCATGACTGGCTACCAGGAGATCCTCACGGATCCGTCCTACTGCCGCCAGATCGTGACGTTGACCTACCCGCATGTCGGGAACACGGCGACCAACAGCGAGGATCAGGAGAGCGAGCGGGTGTTTGCGGCCGGGCTCGTCATCCGTGACCTGCCGGCCGTCGCCAGCAGCTGGCGCGGCGAGGTGGAGCTCGCGGACTTTCTGCGGCGTGCGGGACTTGTGGCTATCGCCGAAATCGACACTCGCAAGCTCACCCGAATCCTGCGTGACAAGGGCGCCATGTCCGGCTGCATCATGACCGGTGCGGCGGACGTCAAGACGGGCATCGATCATGCCCGACGGTTTCCCGGCCTGGCCGGAATGGATCTCGCCAAGATTGTCAGCTCGAAGGATGCGTACCAGTGGAACCTGGGTGCGGCATGGCCGGGGCCCGCGCCAGTCAGGCCGAAGCGCAGCGGCGTCTTCGATGTGGTGGCCTACGACTTCGGTATCAAGCGCAGTATTTTAAGGCTGCTCGTCGATCACGACTGTCGGGTGACGGTCGTGCCTGCGGAGACCCCGGCTGAGAAGGTCCTGGCCCTCCGGCCGGACGGTGTATTTCTCTCCAACGGTCCGGGTGATCCAGAGCCCTGCACGTATGCCATTGAGGCTATTCGCCAGATTATCGCGGCCCGCATCCCGGTCTTCGGCATCTGCCTCGGGCACCAGTTACTCGGCCTCGCGAGTGGCGCCAGGACGGTGAAGATGAAGTTTGGTCACCACGGCGCCAATCATCCGGTGCAGGATCTCGCGACCGGGCATGTGCTGATCACCAGTCAGAACCACGGTTTCGCGGTCGACGAGACCAGTCTGCCGGCCAACCTTCGCGCCACGCACCGGTCCCTTTTCGATAATTCGCTTCAAGGTATCGAGCGAACTGATTGTTTGGCATTCAGTTTTCAGGGTCATCCAGAAGCAAGTCCCGGACCCCATGACCTGCGTCCGCTGTTTGCCCGGTTCGCAGGCCTCATGCGCCAGCGAGTGCAGGCGGAGCCCGCCCTGGCGGCGGCAGCGCAGTCCGTGCGCCGGCCGAAGTAGCCCCGAGAGTCGTTCATGCCCCGGCGCACAGATCTGCAAAGTATTCTCATTCTCGGTGCCGGCCCGATCGTGATCGGCCAGGCGTGCGAGTTTGACTATTCGGGTGTCCAGGCCTGCAAGGCACTGCGCGAGGAAGGCTTCCGCGTCATCCTCGTGAACTCCAACCCCGCCACGATCATGACGGACCCGGAGATGGCCGACGCGACCTACATCGAGCCGGTGGATTGGCAGACGGTTGCGAGGATCATCGAGAGGGAGCGTCCGGACGGCCTGTTACCGACGATGGGTGGCCAGACGGCGCTCAACTGTGCGCTCGATCTAGAGCGCGAGGGCGTGCTCGAAAAGTTCGGCGTCGAAATGATCGGCGCCTCCCGCAAAGCCATCGATACCGCTGAGGATCGGGAGCTGTTCCGGAATGCGATGCAGGAGATCGGCCTCGAAGTTGCCCGGGCAGCCACGGCCCGTACCATCGATGAGGCTATCGCAGCCCAGGCCAGTATCGGTTTTCCAACCATTATCCGGCCCTCCTTCACACTGGGCGGAAGTGGTAGCGGTATTGCCTACAATCGGGACGAATTCGAGGCCATGGCAGTGCGCGGTCTCGACCTTTCTCCGACCACGCAAATCCTGCTTGAGGAGTCGCTGATCGGGTGGAAGGAGTTTGAGATGGAAGTCGTCCGCGACAAGGCCGACAACTGCATCATCATCTGCTCCATCGAGAACGTGGATGCGATGGGTGTGCACACGGGCGACTCCATCACCGTAGCACCCGCCCAGACGCTTACCGACAAGGAGTACCAGCGGATGCGTGACGCATCCATCGCTGTGCTCCGCCGGATCGGTGTTGACACCGGCGGTTCAAATGTCCAGTTCGCGATCAGTCCGAAGGACGGACGCATGATCGTGATCGAGATGAATCCCCGGGTTTCGCGCTCGTCGGCACTGGCGTCCAAGGCCACTGGCTTTCCGATTGCGAAAGTAGCGGCGAAACTGGCGGTTGGCTACACCCTTGATGAACTCCGCAATGACATCACCGGCGGGGCCACGCCAGCTTCCTTCGAGCCCACGATCGACTACGTCGTAACCAAGATACCCCGGTTCACGTTTGAGAAGTTTCCCGGAGCCAATGATCGCCTGACGACCCAGATGAAGTCCGTGGGTGAAGTCATGGCGATGGGTCGAACCTTCCAGGAATCCCTGCAGAAGGCACTGCGTGGACTGGAGACTGGTATTAACGGGCTCGTTGAAAAGCTGCCCGCGGCGCCGACCGCCGACGATCTGGATGTGCTTCGGCACGAACTGCGGATGCCGGGTGCTGACCGGCTGCTCTATGTCGGCGACGCTTTCCGGCATGGTCTGGCACGGAGCGAGGTTGCGCAGCTCTCCGGCATTGATCCCTGGTTCCTCGCGCAGATAGAGGATCTGATCCTGTGGGAAGGCCGCGTCCGTGCCGAAGGAATGCCGATCATCCAGGGCGAGACACTACGCACGCTCAAACGCAAGGGCTTTGCAGACAGTCGTCTGGCCCACCTGCTCGGCATCAAGGAGAGCATTGTCCGCCAGACGCGCCACAAGGTTGGTGTGCGCCCGGTCTACAAGCGCGTCGATACCTGTGCTGCCGAGTTCGCGACGACCACAGCCTACCTCTATTCAACCTACGAGGAGGAGTGCGAGGCGGTGCCAACCGATCGCGACAAGATCATCATTCTGGGCGGTGGTCCGAATCGCATTGGCCAGGGAATCGAGTTCGATTACTGCTGTGTACACGCGGCGTTCGCACTGAAGGAGATCGGTTACGAGGCAATCATGATCAATTGCAATCCGGAGACCGTCTCCACTGACTACGACACGTCCGACCGATTGTATTTCGAGCCGCTTACGTTCGAGGACGTGATGGCCGTCGTGGAGCTGGAGCGCCCCAAGGGTGTGATCGTCCAGTTCGGCGGCCAGACACCACTCAAGCTGGCGCGCCGGCTTGAGGAGGCCGGTGTGCCGATAGTCGGTACCAGCCCTGAGTCCATCGACATCGCCGAGGACCGGGAGCTCTTTAAGCAGCTCGTTCAGCGACTGGGACTCCGGCAGCCACCAAACTGCACCGCCCGTAGTCCTGAGGAGGCTGTCCGTCTGGCCGGCGAGGTGGGGTTTCCGCTCGTGATCCGGCCCTCCTTTGTGCTTGGCGGTCGCGCCATGGAAGTGGTCCATACCGAAGAGGACCTCCGCCTGTACATGAAGGATGCCATCAACGTTTCCAATGACAGCCCGGTCCTTCTCGATCGTTTCCTGGACCTTGCCGTTGAGGTCGATGTGGACCTCGTCAGTGACGGCAAGGACGTGCTGATCGGGGGCATCATGGAGCACATCGAGCAGGCAGGCGTGCACTCGGGCGATTCCAGCTGTTCACTGCCCCCCGCAACCTTGAGCCAGGAGATCCAGGCCGAGCTCATCAGCCAGGCGACCAAGTTGGCAAAGGCTCTTAACGTCGTCGGTCTGATGAACACCCAGTTTGCGATCCAGAACGGGATTATCTATCTGCTGGAGGTGAATCCCCGCGCGTCCCGAACCGTGCCTTTCGTATCGAAAGCCATCGGCTTGCCACTCGCCAAGGTGGCTGCCAAGACCATGGTAAATGTTTCGCTGGCGGAGCAGGGCTGCACCACCCAGCGCATTCCCGGTTTTTACTCCGTGAAGGAAGCTGTCTTCCCCTTCGTCAAGTTCCCTGATGCCGACCCGATTCTGGGTCCGGAAATGAAGTCCACCGGTGAGGTGATGGGCACCGGGCGGTCGTTCGCGGAGGCCTACGCCAAGGCGCAGATTGCCTCTGGAGTCACCCTGCCGCGCCGGGGCACGGCATTCCTGTCGGTGCGCGACCGCGATAAGCCGGCAGCCGTCAAACTGGCCCAGCTGCTCCTCGACCGCGGTTTCGACATCATTGCCACGGGGGGCACCGCCAGCGCCCTGGCGAAGGCCGGCGTCGGCTGCCGACGCGTAAACAAGGTGCGAGAGGGCCGGCCGCACATCGTGGACATGATCAAGAACGGGGAGATCAGCCTGATCGTAAATACGACTGAGGGCAAGCAGGCAATTCGGGAGTCCCATTCCATCCGGGCCGCCGCTGTGCACGGCAAGGTGACGTACTACACCACGCTGCCTGCAGCGCTGGCGACGAGTTACGCACTCGACCATCTGGACGGTGTTAGCGTGAACAGACTGCAGGATTTGCACGCCGGGCTGGTGCAATGAAAAGGTTTCCCCTGACCATCAACGGCGCCGAGAAGATGCGCCTGGAAATTCGTTCCCTCAAGATGGAGGCCCGGCCGCGGGTCGTGCTGGCCATTGCGGAAGCGCGCGCTCATGGCGATCTGAAAGAAAATGCCGAATATCACGCAGCAAAGGATGAGCAGGGCCTGATTGAGGCCCGGATACGCGACCTGGAGAACCAGCTTGCCAACGCGGAGGTTATTGACGTAACTCGTCTCGTGGGCAACAGCAAGGTTCTGTTCGGTGCAATCGTGAATCTGGTGGACGAAGCCGACGGCAAACCCAGTCGCTACCAGATTGTCGGCGAATACGAGGCCGACATGAAGCAGGGAATGATCTCAATTACGTCTCCGCTGGCGCGGGCGCTGATCGGCAAGGTGGCCGGTGATGTGGCCACGGTTGTCTTGCCAGGTGGCGAGAAGAACATGGAAATTGTACGCGTCGAGTACCTCTGAGCCCGATCTGTTGGCCAGATCCATGGGCGGTAATTGTGGATCGGGGGCTGTCGGCCGCAGCGGTTCAGGCTTCGGGCAATACCAGCCTGGCGCCCGTAGGGCATGGCCGGTAAAGCACTGCAACATTGCCAATTCGGGCGATCAGGCTGGCGCCGGTATGCGCAGTGATCGACTCGATGGACGCATCGCGGTCGGTCCGGCTCGCGGCGGCGACCTTCAGTTTGATCAGTTCGTGATGGCTGAGTGTCGTCTCGAGTTCGGTAAGGAATGTTGCGGTAACACCCGCGGAACCCAGCCTGCACACGGGCGTCAGCGCATGAGCGAGACCGCGCAAGTGCTTTTTGTGCTTCTGCGAGAGACGGTGTGCTGGCCCGGACATGGGCGCGGAGTATAGCCATGAGCCGGAAATCATCCAGTGCCCGGTGGCTGGCCCGTCAGGCCCGGGATCCCTTCGTCAAGCGCGCCCAGGCCGAAGGGTGGCGCTCCCGCGCGGTATTCAAGCTGTCGGAACTGCATGGCCGCGAGCGATTGATGAATCCGGGCGGTGTGGTTGTCGACCTCGGCGCAGCGCCAGGCGCCTGGAGCCAGTTCGCTGCGGGGGTTGTGGGCGAGCAGGGGCGAGTACTTGCCGTGGACCTCCTGCCGATGGCGCCCCTGGCCGGGGTTGAAATCCTCCAGGCCGATTTTCGCGAAGACACTACACTACAGAGGCTGCTTGCAACCCTCGCCGGGAGACCCGTTGACCTTGTGCTATCAGATCTGGCCCCCAACATGAGTGGGACGCGGGTCGTGGATCAGCCTCGCACCATGCACCTGGCTGAACTGGCCTCCGACTTTGCGGGGCAAGTCCTTCGTCCCGGCGGCAATCTGGTGGTAAAGCTGTTCCAGGGCGAGGGTTTTCAGCAGTATGTGGAGGCGACGCGGGCGCGTTTTGCCTCGGTGCGGATGCGAAAACCCTCTGCCTCGAGGTCCGGAAATCGGGAGACTTATCTGGTAGCGAGAAACTTTCGGTTGTAGTAGGGTCTAAAAGCCCACAGCGTCAGAATATTGACGCATCCTTCCCGTCCTAGCAGAGGCCTTACCCCGTGCTGAATGACCTGGCCAAGAACATCATCCTCTGGATCGTCATCGCCGTTGTGCTGCTGACAGTATTCCAGAGCTTTGGTACCGGCAGTCGACAGTCCGACACTGTCGAGTACTCCGAATTCCTCGACATGGTCCAGGCAGGTCAGGTCGATCAGGTAATTTTTGAGGGCGACACCGTCAAGGGTGCCAAGACCACGGGCGAGCGCTTTACGACCTTCAGTCCCGAGACGGACAACACCGCTCTCATCGGCGAGCTGAAGAAAAACAAAGTACGCATTAGCGCTATGGCTCCCAAGGGCCAGAACATCCTGGTTAGCCTCTTTATCAACTCGTTCCCGGTGCTCCTGCTGATTGGCGTCTGGGTTTACTTCATGCGTCAGATGCAGGGCGGGGCTGGTGGCCGCGGGGCAATGTCCTTTGGTAAGAGCCGGGCGCGGCTCCTTGGCGAAGATCAGGTCAAGGTTACCTTCATGGACGTGGCCGGTGTTGAAGAAGCCAAAGACGAGGTTTCGGAGATCGTAGAGTTCCTGAAGGATCCAGCCAAGTTCCAGCGCCTGGGTGGCAAGATCCCGAAGGGTGTGCTCATGGTTGGCCTGCCGGGTACCGGCAAGACACTGCTGGCACGGGCCATCGCAGGCGAGGCGAAGGTGCCTTTTTTCACGATTTCAGGTTCTGATTTTGTCGAAATGTTCGTCGGCGTCGGCGCATCCCGCGTCCGGGACATGTTTGAGCAGGCGAAGAAGCAGGCGCCCTGCATTATCTTCATTGACGAGATTGACGCGGTGGGCCGTCACCGGGGTGCTGGCCTCGGCGGTGGACACGATGAGCGCGAGCAGACGCTGAACCAGCTCCTCGTGGAGATGGACGGCTTCGAAGGTAGTGAAGGCATCATCGTGATCGCCGCGACCAACCGCCCGGACGTGCTCGATCCCGCGCTGCTTCGGCCGGGCCGTTTCGACCGGCAGGTGGTGGTACCGCTGCCCGATGTGCGTGGTCGCGAGCAGATACTGAAAGTGCACATGCGGAAGGTGCCACTTTCGGATGACGTCAAGCCGTCGATCATCGCTCGCGGGACTCCTGGATTTTCGGGTGCTGACCTTGCCAATCTGGTCAATGAGGCCGCCTTGTTTGCGGCCCGGGCAAACCGCCGCACCGTCACAATGGATGAATTCGAGAGGGCCAAGGACAAGATCATGATGGGTGCCGAGCGGCGCTCAATGGTCATGAATGAGGCCGAAAAGAAACTGACCGCCTATCACGAGGCCGGGCACGCCATCGTGGGCCTCTCGGTGCCGGACCATGACCCGGTTTACAAGGTTTCGATCATCCCCCGCGGCCGGGCTCTGGGCGTAACGATGTTCCTGCCCGAGGAAGACCGTTACAGCTACAGCAAGCGTCGTCTCAACAGCCAGATTGCAAGCCTGTTCGGCGGGCGCATCGCTGAACAACTGGTCTTTGGTGCCGATGCGGTGACCACCGGTGCGTCGAACGACATTGAACGTGCCACGGATATCGCTCGCAACATGGTCACGAAGTGGGGCCTGTCCGACCGCCTTGGCCCCCTGACCTACACCGAGGAGGATGGGGAAGTCTTCCTGGGCAGGACAGTTACGCAACACAAACAGGTTTCGGACGTCACGATTCACGCCATTGACGAGGAAGTCCGGCGAATCATAGATTCGAACTACCAGCTTGCTACGGGCATACTGAACGCTCACCTTGAGCAACTGCACGCCATGGCCAATGCCCTGATCAAGTTCGAAACTATCGACGATGCCCAGATCCGGGACATCATGGCGGGCAGGGAGCCCCAGCCTCCAGAGGGCTGGGACAACACGGGATCGCCAGGCACGCCTGCTCCCGTCAGCGCCTCCAAGCCAGCGGGTGAACCTGGAATTGGCGAGCCAGCCAGTCAGCACCGTACCCAGACCTGACAACCGCTGGCCGACGATGGGTAGGGTCAGCTGACACTGCACTTCCGGCAGCGACCTGCACCCGATCGCTGTCTCGTGATGGGCGTCCTCAACGTCACGCCGGACTCGTTCTCTGATGGTGGTCGCCACCTGGAAGCTAGGTCTGCCATCGAGGCAGGCTTGGCGATGGCCGGAGCGGGTGCCGACATCGTCGATGTCGGTGGCGAGTCTACGCGTCCAGGTTCGCTTCCACCGGGGCCCGAGGCGGAGATGGCCCGGATTATTTCCGTCATCCGCGAGCTGCGCACGGCGTCCGACGTACTCATATCTGTCGACACCAGTGAACCGACGGTCATGACGGCTGCCGTGGCGGCGGGTGCCGACATGTTGAATGACGTCAGGGCACTCAGCCGGCCCGGGGCACTGGCGGCCGCAGCGGCCGCTGGAGTGCCTGTCTGCCTGATGCACATGCAGGGTACGCCCGCAACCATGCAGCGGGAGCCACGGTATGCAGACGTCGTCGGTGAGGTACTGGCCTTTCTGAACCAGCGGGTTGCGGAGTGCGTTGCAGCGGGCCTCACACGTGAGGCACTTATACTGGACCCTGGCTTTGGCTTCGGCAAAACCATGGCCCACAATCTGACGCTTCTGCGCCGCCTAGGAGTCCTGGCGGCGACGGGGTTCCCCGTTCTGGTTGGACTTTCGCGCAAGGCGCTGATCGGCCAGCTGACTGATGATGTGCATGGGCTGCCAACGGAGCGACTTGGCGGCAGTCTGGCGCTGGCCCTGATGGCCCGGGCCCAGGGGGCACGCATAGTGCGTGTGCATGACGTTGCGCCGACCGTGCAGGCATTTCGGGTGATGGACGCCCTGGAGAGCAGATTATGAGCAGGAAGCTTTTCGGCACGGATGGGATTCGAGGGCGGGTTGGTGAGTACCCGATGACGGCGGAATTTGCCCTGCGCCTGGCCAGTGCCGCCGGTCATGTGCTGGCGCCTGCCGGCGGCAAGGTCCTCATTGGCAAGGACACGCGGGTGTCCGGCTACATGTTCGAGTCCGCACTCGAAGCCGGCTTTGTCGCCGCCGGCATGGACGTGCTTCTCGTTGGTCCATTGCCCACGCCCGGTATCGCTTACCTCACGCGGACGCTCGGTGCTGACGTTGGCGTGGTGATCAGCGCTTCGCACAACCTCTACGAGGACAATGGCATCAAGTTCTTCGACGCCAATGGGGGCAAGTTATCGGACGATATCGAGGCAGCCATCGAAGCGCGCCTGCTGGAACCAGCCATCACGCGGGAGTCCGGCTCACTGGGACGCGCGAAGCGCGTCGACAATGCACTCGATGCGTACAAGTCCTTTTGTATCGCAACCGTGCCCCCGGAGCTGCGACTTGATGGGCTGAAGATTGTCATCGACTGCTCGCACGGCGCCGCCTACAAGGTTGCGCCCCGCGTCCTGTCGGAGCTCGGGGCGGAAATCGTGCCGATTGGCTGTTCGCCCAACGGCCGCAATATCAATGACAGCTGCGGGTCGACGAAACCGGAGTTGCTGCAGCTCACCACCCAGGGCGTGCGGGCCGATCTCGGCATCGCCCTCGATGGCGATGGTGATCGGGTGCTGATGGTGGACCACAAGGGGCAGCTGGTCGATGGCGATCAGCTGCTATGGGTGCTGGCCAGCGCGTGGCAGAAGGCGGGCCAGCTGGTTGGTCCGGTCGTCGGTACGCTAATGAGCAATCTCGGCCTGGAGGTTGGGCTGAAGAAGCTTGGCGTGGAGTTCCGCCGCGCGGCTGTGGGCGATCGCTATGTTCTCGAGTTGCTGCGCGACACTGGCGGGCGGCTTGGCGGTGAATCGTCCGGGCACCTGATTTGCCTGGACAAGACGACGACCGGCGACGGCCTGGTCAGCGCCCTGCAGATCCTGTGTGTCATGAAGCAGTCGGGGCGCACCCTGGCAGAATTGACGGCAGGGATGTCTCGCTATCCTCAGAAACTCGTGAACGTCCGGGTGGCCGGGAAGATCGACCTGAAGAACACCCCGACAGTCCAGTCTGCCGTGGCTCGCGCGGAGCAGCAGCTCGGAGTCCGGGGGCGGGTCCTCCTGCGGGCGTCTGGCACCGAGCCGGTTGTGCGGGTGATGGTCGAAGGGGAGGACCACGACGAGGTTGAGCGGCTCGCCGACGAGATCGCGGCCTGCGTCCGGGGAGCTGCTCCCGGCTAACCGCGTCGCGGCGCAATCAGTCCGCGTTGCTTTCATGCCGGCAGGACGCTAATCTTCGCCGTCTTTTTTTCCGGGCTGCGAGCCTGAATCAATGCCAGACAGGCAGCCTTTAGTCGCCGGAAACTGGAAGCTCAACGGCAACCGTGCTGACAACCGGGCGTTGGTTTCGGCAGTTGCTGATGGCCTGGCAACGGCTGGCCTTGGGGCGCCGATCCTGGCTGGCATGGCAGCTCCACTCGAGGTGCTCCTGTGTCCGCCGTTCGTCTATCTGGCCGAACTGGCAGCCCTCGCGGCAGACGCCCGTCTGGGGGTCGGGGCCCAGGACGTAGCGGCGGAAGAAGCGGGCGCCTACACCGGTGAAGTCTCCGCGGCAATGCTCCGTGACGTGGGCTGTCACTACGTTATCGTTGGTCATTCTGAACGGCGAGCACTTTTTGGCGACACTGACGAGCGTGTTGCTGGCAAGGTCGGAGCAGCCCTGCGCGCGGGCCTCGCGCCGATTTTGTGTGTTGGCGAGACCCTTGCGGAGCGCGATGCCGGGCAAACGCTGGTGGTCGTTCGCCGGCAGCTCGATGCCATATTTTCGGCGCCGGACTGGGCAGGCCTGCCGCAGCCCTGGCGCCGGATGGTCGTCGTGGCCTACGAGCCCGTGTGGGCAATTGGTACCGGCCGGACGGCGACACCGTTAGAGGCGCAGGCGGTTCACGCGGACATCCGGGCCACTGTCGCGCGACGCGATGCTACAATATCGCCCGCTCTCCGAATTCTGTATGGGGGTAGCGTCAAGGCAGCCAACGCGAGGGATCTCTTCGCGATGCGCGATATTGATGGCGGTCTGATCGGCGGCGCTTCGCTACAGGCCACCGAATTTGTAAGTATTTGCAAGGCGGCGGCAGACTGATGACCACGCTTCACACTCTCGTTCTGGTCGTGCATGTATTGATTGGAGTCATGATCGTGGCTCTTGTGTTGCTCCAGCGTGGCAAGGGCGCGGATGCAGGCGCGGCCTTTGGCGCAGGCGCCTCCGGCACAGTTTTCGGGGCACGGGGTTCGGCGAATTTCCTGTCCCGGTCCACTGCTGTGCTCGCCTTGTTGTTTTTTGGTACGAGCCTCGGTCTTGCGTATCTGGGCACCCAGCGAAAGGCCCCAGAGAGTCTTCTTGATGCCGCTGAGGTGACGCAGATGCCGGCCAAGTTGCCGGGCCAGCCGTCTTCACCGGTAACGGGTACGTCGACCCCGGCGGATTTGCCGGCGCTACCGGGACAGACTAAGGCACCGACAGGGCCGTTAGAGTAATTCGGCAGCTAGTCGGTACTTTAAGGATTGCAACTGCCGACGTGGTGGAATTGGTAGACACACCGTCTTGAGGGGGCGGCGGCGCAAGCTGTGCGAGTTCGAGTCTCGCCGTCGGCACCAATGATCAGAGGTCATAGACTTTAGCGTGATGGCGACTTCTGCCAGTCGCCAAGCAGTGCTGGGTTGAAGGAGCGCCCGTGCTGGCCAACTACGTCCCGGTCATGGTCTATTTGTGTGTCGCGCTGGGCATCGGCCTGGTGCTGCTGGGTCTTGGCTTCCTGATCGGCAACGGGCAGAAGTACCCGGAGAAGCTGTCGCCCTACGAGTGCGGATTCGAGCCCTTCGAAGACAGCCGCATGAAATTTGATGTCCGCTACTACCTCGTTGCTATCCTGTTTATAGTCTTCGATCTCGAGATCGCTTTTCTGTTTCCGTGGGCTGTCACCCTCGACGAGATCGGCCTTTCCGGGATCCTGGCGATGGGCGTCTTTCTGGCCGTGCTGGTCGTCGGCTTCATGTACGAATGGAAGAAGGGGGCTCTGGAATGGGACTAGCCACGGCACTAGACACGGGACTGGCCGAACCCGCTCCAGACATCCTCCAGCAGCGCGGCTTCGTTGTCACAAAGCTCGATAACCTCATCAACTGGGCTCGTACCGGCTCCTTGTGGCCCATGACGTTTGGCCTGGCCTGTTGTGCGGTCGAGATGATGCACGCCGGCGCTGCCCGCTATGACCTGGACCGGTTCGGGGTCATCTTTCGCCCAAGCCCGCGACAGTCTGACGTCATGATTGTCGCCGGTACCCTGACCAACAAGATGGCCCCCGCCCTGCGCAAGGTCTACGACCAGATGGCTGAGCCGCGCTGGGTCATCTCGATGGGATCCTGCGCTAACGGTGGCGGCTACTATCACTACTCCTATGCGGTGGTTCGCGGCTGCGACCGGATTGTCCCGGTGGATGTCTACGTGCCGGGTTGTCCGCCAACGGCCGAGGCCCTGCTTTACGGGATCATCCAGCTGCAGAACAAGATCCGCCGCACGAACACGATTGCCCGATGACTGCGCGCCAGACCAGTCCGCGTCAGGAGGCGCTTGCCGCAAGAATTGCCGGGCGCTTCGGCGACCAGCTAATCCGCGTGACGTCCCGTTGCGGGGAGTTGGGCTATGAGACAGCACCGGGCAGCCT
Organism: Gammaproteobacteria bacterium; assembly: GCA_031395645.1. Taxonomy (GTDB): domain Bacteria; phylum Pseudomonadota; class Gammaproteobacteria; order Steroidobacterales; genus SHZI01. The sequence continues at coordinate 25,260 of JANNJM010000024.1, forward strand.
GCTGGCTGTGGCGGCCGCATTGCGGGACGAATTCGCCTTCGAGATGCTGGTAGACCTTTGCGGCGTGGACTATCTCACCTACGGCCGCGACGAATGGGCAACGCAGGAAGCCACCAGCGGCGGCTTTAGCCGGGCGGCGGAGCAGGGGACGATCCTCGCTGATCCCGAACAGCAGTTCGATGCCAGACGCTTCGCCGTCGTCTACCATCTGCTATCGGTGACAGGCAATTGTCGCCTGCGGCTTACCACCTACACCGGTGCCGACAACCCGCCCATAGTTCCCTCCGTAATCGGCGTCTGGGCAGCTGCCAACTGGTACGAACGGGAAGCGTTCGATCTGTTCGGTATTCTGTTCGATGGTCATCCCGACCTGCGTCGGCTGCTGACCGATTACGGCTTCATCGGCCACCCGTTTCGCAAAGACTTTCCCCTGTCCGGGAACCTGGAGGTTCGCTACGACCCGGAGCAGGGCCGGGTGGTCTACCAGCCAGTCACGATTGAGCCGCGAACCCTGGTACCGCGCGTGATTCGCGACGACAACCGATACTCGCCCGATCTGAAGGATGGGCATGGCTGAGTTCCAGAATTTCACGCTTAACTTCGGACCCCAGCACCCGGCAGCCCACGGTGTACTTCGTCTCGTGCTGGAGATGGACGGCGAGACGGTGCAAAAGGCCGACCCGCACATCGGCCTGCTGCACCGGGGCACCGAAAAGCTGGCCGAGAGCAAGCCCTTCAATCAAAGCATCGGCTACATGGACCGGCTCGACTACGTGTCCATGATGTGCAACGAGCACGGCTATGTCCTTGCCATCGAGAAGCTGCTCGGCATTCAGGTGCCGAAGCGGGCCCAGTACATCCGGGTGATGTTCGATGAGATCACGCGGATTCTCAACCACCTGATGTGGCTTGGGGCCCATGGGCTCGACATCGGCGCGATGACGGTCTTCCTTTACTGCTTCCGGGAGCGGGAGGATCTGATGGACTGCTACGAGGCAGTGTCTGGTACCCGCATGCACGCCACCTATTACCGGCCCGGTGGCGTGTACCGGGATCTGCCAGCGCAGATGCCAAAGTTCCAGTCATCGGATTTCCGTTCTGACAAGGACATCAAGCAGCGCAATACCGCACGGGAAGGCTCCCTGCTGGATTTTCTGCAGGACTTTACTGAGCGTTTTCCGAAGTGCGTGGACGAGTACGAGACGCTCCTGACGGATAACCGGATCTGGAAGCAGAGGACCGTAAACATTGGTGTTGTCAGTCCCGAGCGGGCCCTGCAGCTCGGGTTCACGGGCCCGATGCTCCGTGGCTCTGGTGTCCTCTGGGACCTGCGCAAGAAGCAGCCTTACGAGGTCTACCCGGAGCTCGAGTTCGACATTCCGGTGGGCGTGAATGGTGACTGCTACGACCGTTACCTGGTGCGCATCGAGGAACTGCGCCAGTCGAACCGGATAGTGCGCCAGTGCATCGACTGGCTGCGCCGCAATCCCGGCCCCGTCATGATTGATGACCGGAAATTCAGTCCTCCGAGCCGGGAAGAGATGAAGGACGACATGGAGTCCCTGATCCATCACTTCAAGCTCTTTACGGAGGGCTACACCGTGCCCGCCGGTGAGGCTTACGCCGCTGTCGAGCACCCGAAGGGTGAATTCGGTGTGTACCTGGTGTCCGACGGCGCGAACAAACCCTACCGTCTGAAGGTGCGTGCACCAGGCTTCGCGCACCTGTCGGCGATGGCGGAAATGGTCGAGGGCCACATGCTGGCCGATGTCGTTGCAGTAATTGGCACCCAGGACATCGTCTTTGGCGAGATTGATCGTTGATGGAAACTGCAAGCAAGACGGTCCTGACGCCGCACCTGCGGGCCGAAATCGATCAGTGGATTGCCCGTTTTCCGGAGGGCAGGCAGCGGTCGGCCGTAATCGCCGCGCTGCATGCTGCTCAGCACGAGAATCACGGTTACCTGACCCGCGAGCTGATGGAGGCCGTGGCCGCCTACCTCGGATTGCCGGCGATCCAGGTCTTCGAAGTTGCCTCGTTCTATTCAATGTTCGAGACGAAGGCGGTTGGCCGCCACAGCATCTCGGTGTGCACGAACATTTCCTGCATGCTTTGTGGCGGCGAGAAGATCCTTGCCCATGTGGAACGGCGCCTGGGCATCAAAGTGGGGGAGAGCACTGCGGACGGCCGTTTCTATCTCAAGAACGAAGAGGAATGTCTCGCGGCCTGTTGCGGGGCGCCCATGATGATGGTCGACCACAAATACTACGAAAATCTGACGCCCGCTCGTGTCGACGAGATTCTGGATGGCATCGGCCCCGAACAGGAGCAGGAGCAGGAGCAGGAGCAGGAGCATGACTGATGTACTGCGCTACGAGCAGAACCTGGTGTGCTTCCAGACGCTGGGCAAGGATCAGCCTGCCAGCCTGCAGACCTACCGTGAGACCGGTGGCTACGAAGTCTGGGAAAAGATTCTGGCGGGTGGATTGACGCGTGAGCAGGTCATCGATGGAGTCAAGGCGTCGGGGCTCCGCGGCCGGGGCGGCGCCGGCTTCCCCACGGGTGTGAAGTGGAGCTTCATGCCAAAGGACGTCCCCGGCCAGAAATACGTGGTGTGCAATTCGGACGAGAGTGAGCCTGGTACCTGTCACGACCGGGAAATACTGCGCAACAACCCGCATTCCGTGATCGAGGGTATGGCCATCGGCGGTTTTGCGATGGGCGCCACCGTGGGCTACAACTACATTCGTGGTGAGTTCCTTGACGAGCCGGTCCCCGTCTTCGACGCGGCTTTGCGGGAGGCCTACGCCACTGGCCTGCTCGGACGGAATATCCGCGGTTCGGGCATCGACTTTGACCTGCACACGTTCGTGGGCGCGGGCGCCTATATCTGCGGTGAAGAGACCGGCTTGCTTGAATCCCTCGAAGGCAAGCCCGGCAAGCCGCGCTTCAAGCCGCCATTCCCCGCGGCGTTTGGCCTGTATGGGCGCCCGACGACAATCAACAATACACAGTCATTCGCGTCCGTTCCGACGATCCTGCGGCGTGGTCCCAAGTGGTTCGCTGATCTCGGTCCGGAAGGGTCTGGTGGCACGGCACTGTTTTCGGTCTCCGGGCACGTGGAGAAACCCGGGAACTTCGAGCTGCCACTCGGAATTCCTTTCCGTGATCTTCTGCAGATTGCCGGTGGCGTGCGCGAAGGCCGGACTCTGAAAGCGGTCATCCCGGGCGGGTCTTCTGTCCCGGTGGTGCATGGGGCGGCAATCATGGATGCCACGATGGACTACAACGGTCTGAAGAAGATCGGGACTTCACTGGGTACCGGTGCCGTCGTCGTCATGGACGACACCACCTGCATGGTGAGCATGCTCCGCCGGATCTCCCGCTTCTACTACGCCGAGTCGTGCGGACAGTGCACGCCCTGCCGGGAAGGCACGGGTTGGCTGTACCGGATGTTGAGCCGGATCGTGGCGGGTGAGGGTCGCCGCGATGACCTCAAGTTGTTGCTGGACGTGGCTAACCGGATCGAAGGCCACACCATCTGTGCGCTGGGAGATGCTGCTGCCTGGCCGGTGCAGAGTTTTCTGCGGCATTTCATGCCGGAGTTTGAGTACATGATCGAGAACCGGGGCCGCTCGATCGTCGATTCGCGGCCCGAGGCAGCCTGATTGTCATGAGCGACACCACGATAAAGATTGAGGTCAACGGCGTTGAATGCGACGCGCGTCCGGGCGAGATGCTGATTGCAGTCACGGACCGTGCGGGCATCTACGTGCCGCGGTTTTGCTATCACGAGAAGCTGACCGTGGCTGCCAATTGCCGCATGTGCCTCGTCGAAGTCGTCAACGCTCCAAAGCCGTTGCCCGCCTGTGCCACGCCCGTCTCCAACGGCATGAAGGTTGCCACCCGTTCGGCCAAGGCCATCGGTGCCCAGAAGGCGGTGATGGAATTCCTGCTCATCAATCACCCCCTGGATTGCCCGATCTGCGATCAGGGTGGCGAGTGTGAATTGCAGGACCTGGCCATGGGCTTCGGTCGTGATGTTGCCCGCTTTACCGAGCGGAAGCGGGTCGTCAGGGACAAGGACATCGGACCGCTCGTATCCACGGACATGACACGCTGTATCCACTGCACCCGTTGTGTGCGTTTCGGCCAGGAGATTGCCGGGATCCAGGAGCTCGGCACCATCGGCAGGGGTGAACGCATGCAGATCAGCACCTTCATCGAGCACAGTGTTGATCACGAACTTTCCGGCAACATCATTGATCTCTGTCCGGTCGGTGCCTTGAACAGCAAGCCTTACCGGTTCAGTGCCCGCGCCTGGGAAATGCAGGCGCTGCCCACTGTGGCCCCACACGACTGCGTGGGTTCGAACCTTTCGGCCCACGTACTTCTGGGCAAGGTGAAGCGCGTCGTTCCGCGAGCCAACGAGGCGGTGAACGAAACCTGGCTCGCCGACCGCGATCGCTTCAGCTACGAAGGTATCTATGCGGATCGTCTCGAGCAGCCGCTGCTCCGGGACGGCGGTGTACTGCGTCCGGTGAGCTGGGAGCAGGCTTTGGAGGCTGCTGCGAGAGGAATTTCTGCAGCCGTCCAGCGGGGTGGCAACGGTCTTGGCGCCTGGGCCGCCCCGACCTCGACGCTGGAGGAGGGCTTCCTCCTGCAGCAGCTTTTCCGCCACCTCGGTTCGGACCACCTTGACCACCGGCTGCGACGCAGGGACTTTCGCCTGCAGGACCGGGATCCCGTATTCCCCTGGCTGGGGATGTCGCTCGCGGAACTTGAACAGGCCGACTTCATCCTGGTCGTCGGCTCGAATCTGCGTCGCGAAGCTCCGCTGATTGCCCACCGCGTGCGCAAGGCCGCGCTGCGGGGTGCCGGCGTGGTGTTTATCAATCCGGCTCGCCAGGAGTATCTGCACCCTGTCGCGGGCTACCTCGAAACGGGACTCGATCTGGTTATTGGCCTGCGCCGTCTGCTGATGGATAGCCCTGATGCAGAGGCCGCTGCCATCCTGGCGCGGTTGCGTGGCGCTTCGCGAGCCGTCGTGCTGCTGGGACAGATGGCCGGCCGGCATCCCCGCCTGGCGGATTTGCGTCAGGCCGCTGGCGAACTGTCACGGCAGTTTTCGGTGCGGATTGGCTATCTGTCGGAAGGAGCAAACTCGGCTGGCCTGGCGCTGGCCGGTGTGCTGCCCCACCGCGGGCCGGGTGGGGTTCCGCTGGCGAGGGCGGGCAGGAACCTGGCCGAGATGCTGGCCCAGCCGCCAGCCGGACTGGTGCTGCTGAACGTGGAGCCGGAGCATGACGTTGCGGAGAGCCGACTGGCGGTAAGCACGCTGCAGGCGGCTGGCTTCGTTTTGGCCCTGTCGCCGCATCTCAGCCCGGCACTTGAAGCCCACGCGGACGTGATCTTGCCTGTCGGTACTTTCATGGAAACGGCAGGAACATTCGTTAATTGCGAAGGCCGCTGGCAGACTTTTGGCGGCGTCGCGGCGCCGGTGGGTGCGAGCAGGCCCGCCTGGAAGGTCTTGCGCGTGCTCGGCAATCTCCTTCAGGTTGCAGACTTTGACTACGTTAGTGCCGAGGACATCCGGGCGAAGGTTCAGGCCCTGTCGGCCAGTGTGCAGCCGGACAACACCGTGGCCCTGACGGCCATACCGCCCGCGACCACGGCGGCGGGTATCGAGCTCACGGAGCTTGACGTGCCGATGTACCGCACGGACGGCATCCTCCGCCGCGCACCTGCTCTCCAGCTAACGCGGGTCGCCCGTGCCTAACACCCCGTTCCTTCATGGTCTCTGGCTATCTCTGCCCGAAATGGCACGCGATCTGGTGGTGATCGTCGGCCAGATCCTGGCGCTAACGGTGGTGGTAATTCTCTGCGTCGCGTTTCTGACCTACCTTGAGCGCAAGATCATCGGCTACATGCAGAACCGGATCGGGCCCAACCGGGTCGGTCCCCGGGGCTGGTTCCAGCCGTTCGCCGACGTGATCAAGTTGCTCGTCAAGGAAGTGGTCATTCCGTCGAGCGCCAACCGCTTTCTTTTCATTGTCGCGCCGCTATTGTCCATCGTGCCGGCCCTTGCCACCTGGGCTGTCATTCCGCTGTTCCCTGGTTTTGCCATTGCGAACATCGATGCGGGCCTGCTCTATGTGCTTGCCCTGACCTCGCTGGGGGTCTATGGCGTCATCCTGGCGGGATGGGCTTCAAATTCCAAATATGCCCTGCTGGGTGCCATGCGCTCGGCCGCGCAGATCGTGGCCTACGAGATTGCCATGGGCTTTGCACTGGTAGGCGTCCTGATGGCTGGTGGCAGCCTCAATCTGGGCAAGCTTGTCGAGGCTCAGTCGGGCGGGATATTCAGCTGGTTCTGGCTGCCGCTGTTCCCGCTGTTTATTGTCTACTTCGTGTCGGGGGTCGCTGAAACCAATCGGGCACCCTTCGACGTGGCGGAAGGCGAATCGGAGATCGTCGCCGGCTTCCACGTGGAGTACTCAGGCGTCGCGTTCGCCATTTTCTTCCTGGCCGAATATGCCAACATGATCCTGATCGCCGCGCTGACCGCGGTGATGTTCTGGGGCGGGTGGGAGTCGCCCTTTGCAGGGACTCTGCTGGATGGTCTTGACGGCACGCCTCTCGAGATCCTCCGGTTGCCCGGGATTCACTGGCTGGCGTTCAAGATCGCATTCTTCCTGTTTTGCTTTCTCTGGTTTCGGGCCACGTTTCCCCGCTATCGCTACGACCAGATCATGCGGCTGGGCTGGAAGGTCTTCATTCCCGTGACGATCGTCTGGATCGTGGTCGAAGGCGCGATGGCCGCTCTACACGCCGGCCCCTGGAGTACCTGATGAAGCTGTACGCCATCAGAAACGCACTCAAGACCTTCACGCTCTGGGAGTTGCTGCAGGGCCTGCGTCTGACGCTGCGCAATCTCTTCGTCAGGAAAGTGACCATCCAGTACCCGGAGGAGAAAACGCCGCAGTCGCCGCGGTTTCGCGGCCTGCACGCGCTGCGCCGTTACCCCAATGGGGAGGAGCGGTGCATCGCCTGCAAGCTCTGTCAGGCAGTCTGTCCGGCGGCGGCGATCACCATTGAGTCCGATGTGGGTCCCGATGGCACCCGCCGCACCACCCGCTACGACATCGATCTTTTCAAGTGCATCTACTGTGGCTTTTGCGAGGAGTCTTGCCCCGTCGATGCCATCGTGGAGACACGCATCTTCGAGTACCACATGGAGAACCGCGGGGAAAACATCATGACCAAGGACAAGCTGCTGGCCGTCGGTGACCAGTACGAGGCCACGATCGCGGCTGACCGGGCCTCGGACGCACCCTACCGCTGATGTTCGGCAAGACATAGCATCATGTTCACCACTTTTCTCTTCTACGCGATGTCCACTGTGCTGCTGGCCTCAGCGGTTGGCGTGATAACGGTCCGCAACCCGGTGTTTGCTGCCCTCTGTCTGATCCTTGCCTTTGTCACGAGCGCGGTGTTGTGGCTGCTGCTCGAAGCCGAGTTTCTCGCCATCGTGCTGGTGCTGGTCTACGTCGGCGCGGTGATGGTCCTGTTCCTGTTCGTCGTAATGATGCTGGATATCAACACCGCTACTCTTCGCGAAGGATTCCTGCGTTATGCGCCGGTCGGAGCGATCGTGGCTGGCGTTATCGTCCTGGAACTCGCCTACGTGATCTGGTTCCGGGGCGACGGACTGCCCACGGAGCTCGCCACGGGGCAAGAACTGGTGCCCCACGACGCGGCGTATTCGAGTACCCAGCAGCTGGGGCAGGTTCTCTATACCCAGTACCTCTATCCGTTTGAGCTGGCAGCAATGTTGCTCCTGCTGGCCATCGTAGCGGCAATTCTGCTGACCATGCGACACCGTCCGGGCCTCAAAGTGCAGGACATATCCCAGCAGGTGAATGTGCGGCGCGAAGATCGCGTGCGAATCGTGGCCATGAAGTCGGAGTCCGAATGATGGTGACGCTCTCCCACTACCTGACGTTGTCAGCCCTGTTGTTCACCATCAGTGTTGCCGGTATTTTTCTCAACCGGAAAAACGTGATTGTCCTGCTGATGTGTGTCGAGCTGCTGCTGCTCGCCGTCAACTTCAACTTCATCGCCTTTTCCCGCTACCTGGATGATCCGGCGGGGCAGGTGTTCGTATTTTTCATTCTCACAGTCGCCGCTGCCGAGTCGGCAATCGGGCTCGCGATCCTGGTGGTGCTGTTCCGGAGCCGGCGCAGTATCAACGTCCAGGAGCTGGACGTCCTGAAGGGCTGACCCGATGGAACGCCTCTACCTTGCCGTCGTTCTGTGTCCCCTTGTCGCCGGGCTGGCGGCGGGCTTGTTTGGCCGACAAATCGGCCGGGCTGGCGCGCACACCGTGACAATTCTTGGCGTGGGCGCCTCTTTCGTGATCTCGCTGCTGGTGTTGAAGGCGCAGTGGTTCGACGGCGCGCCTGCCTACAACGGTTCCGTCTATACCTGGGCCGTGGTGGACGGCGTCACGATGGACGTTGGCTTTCTGGTGGATCGCCTGACTGCACTGATGATGGTAGTGGTCACGTCCGTCTCGCTGATGGTGCACATCTACACCATTGGGTACATGCACGACGATGCGGGGTACCAGCGGTTCTTCAGCTACATTTCGCTGTTCACCTTCGCCATGCTCACGCTGGTCATGGCGAACAACTTCCTGCAGTTGTTCTTCGGCTGGGAGGCGGTGGGGCTGGTGTCCTACCTGCTCATTGGCTTCTGGTACACGCGGCCGACTGCCATCGTTGCCAACCTCAAGGCTTTTCTCGTCAACCGCGTTGGGGACTTCGGCTTTCTGCTGGGCATCGCGCTGATCCTGATGGCCACCGGCAGTCTCGATTACGCCACCGTGTTCGCCAAGGCCCCCGAAATCAGCGGCCAGACCATTGAATTGTGGTCGGGGACACCCTGGTCCATCATGACCGTGGCCTGCATCCTGCTGTTCGTCGGGGCCATGGGCAAGTCGGCCCAGATGCCGCTCCACGTCTGGTTACCGGATTCCATGGAAGGCCCGACGCCGATCTCCGCATTGATTCATGCGGCCACCATGGTGACGGCGGGGGTGTTCATGGTGGCGCGCATGTCGCCGCTGTTCGAGTACTCCGAGACTGCACTGTCGGTTGTGCTGGTGATTGGCGCGACTACCGCGCTGTTCACGGGGTTTCTCGGTATCGTGCAGAACGACATCAAACGGGTAGTGGCGTATTCGACGTTGTCCCAACTCGGCTACATGACGGCGGCCCTCGGTGCGTCGGCCTATGCAGCCGGGGTGTTTCACCTGATGACCCACGCCTTCTTCAAGGCCCTGCTGTTCCTGGCTGCGGGCTCGGTGATCGTCGCCATGCACCACGAACAGGACATTCGCAAGATGGGCGGGCTACGCAGGTACCTGCCAGTCACCTGGCTGACCAGTCTGATCGGGACGCTCTCCCTGATCGGCTTTCCGGGCTTCTCGGGCTTCTTCTCGAAGGACGCCCTGATTGAGGCTGTCGGGCATGCCGAACGGGCGGGGGCTACGTATGCCTGGTGGTGCCTCCTGATCGGGGTGTTCGTCACGGCACTCTATTCCTTCCGGATGTACTTCCTGGTCTTTCACGGGCCCGAGCGTCTCGATGCGGAGACGAAGTCACACCTCCACGAATCGCCCTGGGTCATCACCGTGCCGCTCGTTCTGCTCGCCATCCCGTCCGCGATTATCGGGTGGCCGACGATTGCGCCAGTGGTGTTCGGAGACTACTTCGGTTCCGCCATTCTGGTGCTGGAGCAGCACGACGTGCTGGGGGAACTGGCGGGCGAGTTCCACGGACCTTTCGCCTACATCGTGCATGCGTTCGCCGCTCCCGTGCCATACCTGGCCTTGGCGGGGGCTTTCACGGCCTGGTACCTGTACCTGCGCAACCCGGCGCTCGCTGAAACCATCCGGCTGCGCTTCAATTGGTTGTACACGCTGCTGATGAACAAGTATTACTTCGACGACTTCAACGACAAGGTGCTGGCCCGGGGCAGTCGGGGACTCGGGAGTGTGTTTTGGCAGTTCGGCGACGTGATGCTGATCGACAACGGTCTTGTCAATGGCAGTGCACGGGTTGTCAGCTGGGCTGCGCAGGTCAGTCGGCAACTGCAGAGTGGATACCTGTACCACTACGCTTTCGCCATGATCATTGGTCTCGCGGTGCTGGTGGGCTGGCTCCTGCTGGGCGCCTGAGCTGATGAGTAGTTCGATGATCGAGAGCATGTTTGGTGTCGGCACCCTGAGCGTTCTGGTCTGGTTGCCTGTCCTGGGTGGCCTGCTGCTGCTTGCTCTTGGCAGGTCGGAAGGCAGCGGTTCGGGCCTGCGTCCGGACCGGCTGGTGGCGCTGGGCATCTCCGTGCTGACGTTCGTGCTGAGCGTCCCCCTCTGGACTGGTTTCGACCCGACCACCGCCAGCATGCAGTTCGTGGAACGCACTCCCTGGATCGCGTCCTTCAACGTGGAGTACTACCTTGGCGTGGACGGCTTTTCCATGCCGCTGATCCTGTTGACCACGTTCCTGACACCGATCGTCGTGCTGGCCGGCTGGGAGGTCATCGAGAAGCGCACGGCGCAATATTTCGCCGCCTTCCTGATTCTCGAGGGACTGATGATCGGGGTGTTTGCGGCCCTGGACGGCTTGCTGTTCTACGTGTTCTGGGAAGCCATGCTGGTGCCGATGTTCATCATCATTGGGGTCTGGGGTGGCGAAAGGCGGGTGTACGCGACGGTCAAGTTTTTCCTGTACACCTTCCTCGGTTCCGTATTCATGCTGGTCGCGCTGATCTACCTCTACATGAAATCCGGCAGCTACAGCATTCTCGATTTTCAGAACCTGCCGCTGACCATCACGGAGCAGACGCTGATCTTCTTTGCGTTCCTGTTCGCCTTTGCCGTGAAGGTGCCCATGTGGCCGGTCCACACCTGGTTGCCGGATGCGCACGTCGAGGCGCCCACCGGTGGCTCGGTAATCCTGGCAGCGGTCCTGCTGAAGATGGGAGGCTACGGCTTCATCCGCTTCAGCCTGCCGATCACACCGGATGCCAGCAGCCAGCTCGCCTGGCTGATGATCACGTTGTCACTCGTGGCGGTCGTCTACATCGGGCTCGTGGCCCTGGTGCAGACGGACATGAAGAAGCTGATTGCCTACTCATCCATTGCGCACATGGGCTTTGTCACTCTGGGCTTCTTTGTCGCCTGGGCGATTCTTGACCGGACGGGTTCTTCCGCCGGTATCGGGATGGGCCTGTCAGGTGGCATGTTCCAGATGATTTCCCACGGTTTCATTTCAGGGGCGTTGTTCCTGTGCGTCGGCGTCCTGTATGACCGGCTGCACAGCCGGCAGATCGCCGACTACGGCGGCGTCGTCAACACCATGCCGCGCTTTGCGGCCTTCATGGTTCTGTTTGCGCTGGCTAACGCCGGCCTGCCTGGCACCTCCGGATTCGTCGGTGAGTTTCTCGTGATCCTGGCGGTGTTCAAAGCCGGCTTCTGGTACGCGTTTCTGGCTGCTACGACCCTGATCCTCGGTGCGGCGTATACGCTGTGGATGGTAAAGCGCGTGGTCTTCGGGGCTGTTGCCAACGAAGGCGTGGCGGGTCTGACCGACGCTTCGGGGCGGGAGCTGCTGGTGCTGGCGCTGGTCGCTGCCGGTGTGCTCGGCCTCGGGCTGTGGCCGGCGCCACTTGCCGATGTGATGGCAGCGAGCGTCGATCATCTGGTCGTCCAGATCACGCAATCCAAGCTGGAAGGGGCACTGTGAACGCTGATCTGGTAACAGCGTGGCCGGAGATCCTGCTCGCCGTCGGGCTGTGTGTCGTGCTGGTCGTCGACATGTTCCTCCAGGACAGTTACCGGGACGTCACCTACCTGCTTACGATCTTCCTGCTGGCTGTCCTTGCGTGGACTTTGCTGGGGTCCAGCGACGGAGGAGGACAGGCGACACTGGCCTTCGGCGGCTCCTATATCAGCGACCCTCTCAGTCAGGTGCTGAAGCTGTTCGCCGTGGCGGCAGTCGCTACCGTGTTTCTCTATTCGCGACCCTACCTGCGCGCCCGTGGTCTGCACATCGGTGAGTTCTACGTGCTGGGTTTGTTTGGCCTGCTGGGCATCCTCGTGCTGGCCTCGAGCTACAGCCTGCTGGTGAGCTACCTCGGTCTTGAGATCCTGTCGCTGAGTCTCTACGCCATGGTGGCCTTCAACCGGGACTCGCCGGTGGCAGCAGAGGCTGCCATGAAGTACTTCGTCCTGGGTGCGATCGCATCGGGGACGCTGCTCTACGGGATGTCGATGGTATATGGCGTCACGGGCAGCCTGAATATCGGGGATCTGCAGGCGACCATTGGCAGAGCTGAGGCGTCGTCACTGAGCCTCTGGGTTGGTCTCGCGTTTCTGGTGGCCGGCATCGCCTTCAAGTTTGGGGCGGTACCCTTCCACATGTGGGTGCCGGACGTGTACCAGGGAGCGCCCACGGCCGTGACCCTCTATGTGGGGACAGCACCAAAACTGGGTGCGCTGGCGCTGACGATCCGGATCCTCGTCGAGGGCATGCCCGCGGTGGGCGATCTGTGGCAGGTGATGCTGGCGGCACTGGCGGTTCTGTCGCTCGTGCTGGGCAACGTCGCGGCCATCGCACAGACCAACGTCAAGCGCCTGCTGGCGTACTCGACGATCGCCCACGTGGGCTTCATCCTGCTCGGCTTTGTCGCCGGCAGTCCCGAGGGTGTTCAGGCGGCGCTGTTTTACACGCTGGTCTACGTGATCATGGCGGCGGGCAGCTTCGGTTTCCTGGTGCTGCTCAGCAGTCGCGGAGAGGAGGTTGAGACGCTCGACGATCTTCGCGGTCTCTGGCAGCGGAGCCCGTGGTTTGCCCTGATGATGACGTTGTTGATGGTCAGCCTGATTGGCGTGCCGCCGCTGGCGGGCTTCTATGCGAAGTGGTGGGTGCTGACGGCCCTGCTCGAGACCGGGCATGTGGGCCTGGCGATCGTTGCGCTGCTGGCGTCGGTCATTGGCGCCTACTACTACCTGCGGGTCATTCGCGTGATGCTGTTCGATGACGGCGGGCATGCCCACGCGGGCGGGCTGCCCCTCGATGTCCGCGTCGTTCTCAGCGTCAACGTGCTGCTCCTGCTGGCAATTGGCCTGCTGCCGGGCCGCTTGCTGGAGCTTTGTGCGCGGGCAGCAGCGCTCATCTGAGCGTTTGGTCCGGCCGGTTCCCCGTCGCTCGGTTGCCACGAGGTGGCCAAGTGGCTACTATGCGGCCTCGCGCTGGTGCGGGGTGGAGCAGTCTGGCAGCTCGTCGGGCTCATAACCCGAAGGTCGTAGGTTCAAATCCTACCCCCGCTACCAATTTCCTGAAGATCAGGATGCGAAGAGAAAAGGGGCCGCTTGATGCGGCCCTTTTGTTTTGGTGAGCCCCCAACCTCTGAACCGCTCCGGTTCCTCGGACCAGGCTGAGAGTTAGTTTCGTTTGACGTAACGGCCCGAAATCACTTGTTTGGGGGATGTGTTTGCCGCCCGGTTAGTGAATAGTTGGGCGCACAAGGTTTCGGGTCCATGTAGCCTGAATCAGGGGACCAACCGTGCTTCGATCCGCCGTCACCGTGCTGACATGGCTTGTCGCGATGGGCGTCAGCTCCGCCCACGCCATAACCGTCGTCCCAACGGGGCTCAACCCAGGTGACCAGTACCGGCTGGCCTTCTTGACCTCAATGACCCGCGACGCATTCTCATTGAATATTGCCGACTACAACGCCTTCGTCACTGGCGTGGCCAACAGTGTTGCCGAACTCGCGGCACTTGGTACCACGTGGACGGCGATTGGATCCACGGTCACGGTCGATGCCCGGGACAATACGGGCACCAACCCGTCCAGCGTGGGCGTACCGATTTACCTACTAAACGACACCAAATTGGCCGACAACAATGCTGATTTGTGGGATGGAACGATAGACACGCCGTTAATCGTCGAAGAAACGGGTACTACCCACCCCTTTGAGCTCATCGAGGTATGGTCTGGCTCGCTGCGCGAAGGTGTCCGTCACCCCAGCAACTACTTGGGGCGCGTGGAGGGATCACGTTTCGGGTTCGCTACGATTGACGATTTTAGGTGGATAAGCGCCTCCGTAGGCTCAAACTATGCTAACCGTCCGATGTATGCCATGTCGGACGTAATTACGGCAGCCGCCGTCCCGATGCCAGGGGCCGTCTGGCTGTTCGGCTCTGCCCTCGGCCTGATGGGCGTGATGCAGCGGAAGATCAGGGCCTAAGGGCTACAAGGCCAAACCCAGGTGACAACTATTTCCAAGGGAACGAAATGAAAGCGACGCTCGTAGGAGTACTAATACTGGTGGTGGCCTACAGTTCGGCCAACGCCGCCCTGCTCAGCCGTGCGGGCGGCTCGGCTTACTACGACACGGCCACCAACCTAACTTGGGTGGCGGATGCCAATCTGGCCAGTACCTCCGGGTACGACTTAAACGGCTCAATGACCTGGACGCAGTCGGTGGGCTGGATTGCCTCGCTGAACGCCCAGAGCGGTGGGCAGGGCTATCTGGGTACCAACGACTGGCGATTGCCGGCGGTAACAGACACGGGCACAGCCGGCTGCAACTTTGCCTACACCGGCACGAACTGTGGCTAAAGCGTGGATCTCGCCACCGGCGAGTTGGCCCGGCTGTTCCACGGATCACTGGGTAACACCTCCAGTTTTAACAGCATCGGTCTTCCGACCGCTTGCCATCCGACTGTTAGTGCTGCGCCGAACGGCTGCCTGACCAATGCCGGACCCTTCTCGAATGTCATTGGGTTTCGCTACTGGTATGGGACGGAGTACTCCGCACCCAATTCCGGATTAGCTTGGGAATTCAACTTCTACGACGGCCAACAAGACCGTCTTGGCACGGGGCGCGACGAAATCCGTGCGTGGGCTGTGCGGACCGGTGATCTGGCCCTGGTCACCGTACCCCCCGCCGCGTTGGTCAGTAGGGCCGGTGGGCTGGCGTACTACGACCCGGACACGAACCTTACTTGGGTGGCGGATGCAAATCTGGCCAGTACCTCCGGATTCGACTCGGACGGGTTCATGACCTGGGCGCAAGCTAACAGCTGGATTGCCTCGCTGAACGCCCAGAGCGGTGGGCAGGGCTATCTGGGCACCAACAACTGGCGATTGCCGACGGTGACCGATCTAGGGCCCGTCGGCTGTGTCGGATTCCCCGCCTACAACGGAACCGACTGCGGCTTCAACGTGGACCTTTCCAGCGAGATGGCCCGGTTGGACTACATCACGCTGGGCAACAACGCTTACTACGACACCAGCGGCGTCGAGACGGGCTGCCTCAACGTAGCACCGGGTTGCCTGACCAACACAGGTCCCTTTTCGAATCTCATCGCCGCTAACTACTACTGGTCCGGGACCGACTACGGGCCGGGTACCAGTAAAGCGTGGATCTTCAGCTTTGGAACGGGCGCCCAGAACGCGGTCGACAAGTCGGCCTATTTGTTCGCCGCGTGGGCTGTGCGCTCCGGCGATCTTGATTCAGATAACGACGGTTTCACCGACGGCGTTGACAACTGCACCCTGGTGGCCATCCCGAGTCAGCTGGACTCTGACGGTGACGGGTACGGAAACATCTGCGATGGCGACATCAACAACAGCGGGACCGTGACTACGGCGGATTTCGGCCTGCTGCGCTCCGTGTTGGGCCAGCCGGCATCATTTAGCCCCGCAGCCGCCGCTGCCGATATGAACGGCAGCGGGACAGTCACGACGGCTGACTTTGGGCTGCTTCGCGCCAGGCTTGGCACGACGCCGGGGCCGTCGGGGCTGGCCTGCGCGGGGACTGTCCCGTGTCCGTGACGCCACGGCAGATCACCAGCTAATCTCTATCTCAGACCGCACCGGGGAACCCGCTGCAAGGCGGGTTTCTTGTTTGTGGGGGAGGGGCTACCTGCGCTGGGCAGGCAGAGGCCCTACCCATAGGTCCCGTCCCTGATCTGGCTGATTGGCCTGGCAGAGTGCCCCCCTCCTCACCTCGCAGAACAGCACCAAGTAATTGCAAAATCGAGCCCCCGCTACCAATTTCCTGAAGAGTCAGGATGCGACGAGAGAAGGGGCCGCTTGATGCGGCCCTTTTTTTTATTCTCAGGGGATCTCAGGTCAACGGTAATCCACGGCTGGTTCTCGTCGGCCGGGTAGTTCTCGGATTTGGGTAGTCGCTGTTGGGCCGCGCCGATCTCTGCGGCGGACATTCGCGACAGCAGGCCGTTGTCATCCGCACGCGGCATTGCTGAAGGTCTCCTGGTCGGCGCCCATGCCGCCACCGGGGCCAGCCGAGAAACTTGGGATTTCGTTGGGGTTTGGGGTTACATAACGGCCATTGCCGGGTTGGGCTTGCCAGCAGTTGGGATGCCGGCGTACCGTTCGGCGCGACTGCCTGCGTCAGGCCAGTTTCCGGTCATGCAAGATGCCAGCAGCATGACAACAAACAACGCGCCTGAGCGCAACGGGGGAAACGACAATGCAACGGACACTCTATGGACTCCTGCTGGTGCTGGCCTGCAGTTCGGCCCATGCGACGCTGCTCTTCCGCTCCGGCGGACTGGCCTACTACGACACGACCACGAACCTCACCTGGGTGGCCGACGCCAATCTGGCCAAGACCTCGGGCTACGACGCGGACGGCCGGATGAACTGGACGACAGCGGTGACCTGGACGGCCTCGCTGAACGCCCAGAACGCGGGGCGCGGTTATGCGGGCGTCAACAGCTGGCGGCTGCCGAAAGCGACGGACACCGGACTCCCCGGTTGTGAAACATTGGCGTTCTTCGGCACCGATTGCGGCTGGAACGTAGCTCTCTCGGCCAGCGAGATGGGCCGGATGTTCTCCAGCACGCTTGGCAACACCGGTTTTTACAACGCCCTCGGTGTCCCAACGGGGGTCTGCAGCCCCACAACGCCGTTTTGCCTCTTGAGTACTGGTCCCTTCTCGAATCTCCAGCCCGATCGCTACTGGTCCGGCACGGTGTACGCGCTCGATGCCAGTATCGCGTGGGAGTACGTCTTCCGCGACGGGAGACAGCAGTTCGACGATATGGTGGTATCGCACTACGCGTGGGCTGTGGCTGACGGCGATGTAGTCGATGAGGATGGCGATGGCGTAGCGTTCCCGATTGACAACTGCACGCTGGTGGCGAACCCGACCCAGCTCGATGCCGATAGCGACGGCTACGGCAACATCTGCGATGCGGATCTGAACAACAGCGGAACGGTAACGACGTCGGACTTCGGGATCCTGCGCTCCGTTCTCAATCAGAGTGCTGGAGCGAGCGCCACGGCAGCTGCCGCCGACCTGAATGGCAGCGGGACCGTGACGACGGCCGACTTCGCCATTCTGCGCGCGAGGCTAAATACTGCGCCGGGTCCGTCGGGGCGGGCCTGTGCGGGGACTATCCCGTGCCCGTGACGCCACGGAAGATCACCAGCTAATCTCTATCTCAGACCGCACCAGGGAACCCGCTGCAAGGCGGGTTTCTTGTTTGTGGGGGAGGGCGACTACCGCCGGGGCACCGCTAGCAAATAATGGCCAAAGCGGGCCCCCGCTAACAATTTCCTGAAGAGTCAGGATGCGAAGAGAGAAGGGGCCGCTTGATGCGGCCCTTTTTTTCTCGCCCGGAGTTCTTCGGGTTCCGGCATTGCGCCTGGATGGCAAGGGCATAGGCGGAGTTATGTAACCCCCAGTGACGTCATCGACTGGGATGGTTGACCCTATCCCGGGGGTAGGTCATGGTCAGCCCAACTTGCCAGCCTGAATCAGCAACAATCCGTTCTATTCCAAGGCGCGATGCTCTTGATCAGCATCATCGTCCATTGGGCAGGGGAAAGAATCCGTGCAAACCAGAAAATCAGATCTCCGTATTGGCTCACTAGCACGACTGTTCACCCTCTTGGCTCTGGCTTTCGGTGCTGTTGCGGCCACGCCTGCGTGTGCAGATACGTCTATCGTCACCAATTCGGCGGATAGCGGGCCGGGTTCGTTGCGCGACACGGTCTATGCCGCCCAGGCTGGCGCCGTGGTCTTTTTTGATCCGTCACTTTCAGGCGCGACCATATATTTTGCCGATATGTTCTTCCTCGGCAGAGATGTGACGATAGATGGTTCCGGACTGTCGCCGATGATCACGCTCAGCGGTGACACCGATAACGACGGCGCGGGCAATCTCACCCACATAATGACATTGGGACCGGCGAGTGTAACTGTCACTCTGAAGAACCTGATAATTGCAAAGGGTCACAACCGAGGAGACTTTTTCGGAGCGGGAGGCGCAATCTATAATAGCGAGCGTCTGGTTCTGACGGGTGTAACGATCTCTGATTCTGATGCCCAGTTTGGAGCCGGGATTTACAATGCAGCTGATGGCACTCTAATCCTCGAAAACTGCACGCTCTCTGGTAATTCTGGTTTGAGCGGAGCCGGCATCCAAAATCGAGGGGTGGCGTCGATTACCAACAGCGTGATCTCAGGCAATACCGCTACCGGGATCAATGGCGGCGGTGGAATCTATAACCCTTCCGGCACAGTAACGGTCACAAACAGCACGATCTCCGGGAATACTGCTGGTGGCTTTGGTGGCGGCATCAATAACTCTGGAACACTGACAATGGTCGGCACCACCCTATCGGGGAATGCTGCCAGTTCCGGCGGCGCGATTTTCAACAGCCTTTCCCTGACGGCCACGAACAGCACTATCGCAAACAATGCCGTAACTACAGACGGCGGTGGCATCTACAACGCTCCAAACGGCGTTGCAAACGTTTACAGCACAAGCATCGTCTACAACGCCGCCGATTCGGACGGGGATTTCAATGGCACAGCAGGCGGCGTGAACAACGTTGGCCTCTTTAGCGTGCGCAATACGTTAATGGCTGTGAATACCGTGGGCGTCGCGGGGGGCTTTCCGGTTTACGACGATTGCGGCGGAACACCGGTCGTATATTCGGGGTTCAACGTGATCGGGATGTCTGGGATGATTTTCGGCAGCTGCGTGCTTAGCGGCACCGGAACTTTCCGGCAGCTTGATGCTGATCTCAGCCTGCTCGGCCCCTTGCAGAATAATGGCGGTCCGACAGAAACGGTTGCCCTTCGCCCAGGCAGCACCGCCGTTGATGGAGTTTATCCAGTTAGTGGGGTAAATCAGTGTACCGACGGCGCCGGGGCGTTGATCGCTGCGGATCAACGGGGCGTCCTCCGTCCGAAGGGCGTCCGGTGCGATGTAGGAGCGTATGAGCTGGCGCCGGACACGGATGGGGACGGCCTGGCAGATGAACTGGACAACTGCACCCTGGTGGCGAACCCGACCCAGCGTGACGCGGATAGCGACGGCTACGGCAACCTCTGCGACGCCGATCTGAACAACAGCGCGCTGGTAACGACGGCGGACTTCGGCATCCTGCGCTCGGTACTCAACCAGGGCGCCGGTTCGAGCGCCACGGCCGCCGCGGCTGACCTGAACGGCAGCGGCACAGTGACGACTGCCGACTTCGCCATCCTCCGGGCCCGACTCAACACGGCGCCGGGGCCGTCGGGGCGGGCCTGTGCCGGGACTATCCCGTGCCCGTGACGCGGCGGAAGATAAGCGACTGCCGCCGGGGCACCGCTAGCAAATAATGGCCAAAGCGGGCCCCCGCTACCAATTTCCTGAAGATCAGGATGCGATTAAGAAAAGTTGGGGCCGCTTTGCAGCGGCCCTTTTCTTTTTGGGGAGACGGGTCTTTTTGGTGAGACGGGGCCGTCTGTGAACCACATCCCACTATCCACCTTAGCGCCCGGGCCAGCGGCGAGACTCAACGTTTCGAGCAGATTCGACTTGACGTAACGCCCCACATTCGGTCAAGACCGGGTTCATGGAGGTGCTGGCAGGTGTAGGCTTGGCCAACCGCAATGCTTCGGGCCGCCTGGACCGAACAGTCACTAACGACAGGGAAGTGCAATGCAACGAACACGCTATGGAATGGCGCTCCTCGTGCTGGCCTGCAATTCGGCCAACGCCACGCTGGAAAGCCGCCAGTCCGGTCAGGCCTATTACGATACGACCACCAACCTCACCTGGGTGGCCGACGCGAATCTGGCCATGACCTCGGCCTACGACGTGGACGGCCGGATGGACTGGTCGGCGGCGCAGGACTGGATTGCCTCGCTGAACATGGCGAATTATCTTGGCAAGAACGACTGGCGGCTGCCGACGGTAACCGACTCAGGCCCCGCCGGTTGTGACTTCGGCTACACCGGGACGGACTGCGGCTACAACGTTGACCTTGCCACCGGCGAGATGGCGCGTCTCTATTACGGCACGCTGGGCAACACCGGTTATTACACCACCAGCAGCGGCAATGGATTCTGCCCTGGCGTCCCTCCGAACTGGCCGGGCTGCCTGACCAATCCCGGCCCCTTCGCCAATATCATGGCCGGCAACTACTGGGCCGGTACGGAGTACGCGCCCAATACCGATGAAGTGTGGACCTTCAACTTCGATTTCGGCAGCCAGTTCAACCTCAGCAAGATCCCTAACTACTACGCGTGGGCTGTGCGCACCGGCGATATCCTCGTTGTGCCATTGCCCGACGCCGTCGACGACGGCCCGATCTCCGTGATCGAGGGGGTTGCCCGGATTATTCCGGTGGGTGCCAACGACACGGGCTTCACCGACCCCGTGACCGTCACCGTGACGACCGTGCCGACCAAGGGCACGATCAGCGCGATCAGTCCCACGGGTCCCGCTGCCGGAATGACCATCACCTACACGGCCAACGTCGGCTCTTCAGGTCCCGACAGTTTTGTCTATGAGATGACTGACAGCACGCCCGCCAGCGATTCAGCCACGGTGACCGTCGATATCAGTCCGGACACCGATGGCGATGGCATCGTCGATCCGATGGATAACTGCCGGCTGATCGCCAACGCGCTTCAGCAGGACGCCAACGCTGATGGGTACGGCAACATCTGTGATGCCGACATCAACAACAGCGGCACGGTGACGACGGCCGACTTCGGCCTGCTGCGCTCGGTACTGAATCAGACTGCTGGCTCTAGCGCTACAGCTGCCGCTGCCGACCTGAACAGCAGCGGTACTGTCACGACAGCTGACTTCGCCATCCTGCGGGCCCGTCTCAACACCGCGCCGGGACCGTCGGGGCTGTCATGCGCGGGAACCATTCCGTGCCCGGGACCGTGAATGCCCGGGTAGTCGCTACAGAAGGCGCGCAAGCTGAAACCGCATGACGCCCTCGCGCCAGCCTTGATGGTCTTTTTTTGCGACGCGTCTGCCGACCGCTTCGGGGGCTGCCTTGCCGCATCCCGCTCCCAGGGTTACACTTCCCGGCCGAAGTAGCGGCCCCGGAGGCGGTCCGGGGTACTGGGGAGGGTGCAAGTAGTCACCTAAGCGGGCCCCCGCTACTCACGAACAGCTAGAAATAGCCCCGCACGGGGCTATTTTTTTTGCGGCACCGGTGGTTATGGTCCACGGCGGTCGTCCTCCGTTTAATCGGGGGCTACGTCAGCCCCGGGGGCGTGGGCTTAAGGAGAGTGCAGCAAGAGTGGGCCTAGGGCCCATTTTTTGTTTTTGCCGCCTCTAGCGCTGTGACGAGGGAGACATGAGCAAGACGCGGTTGCAGTTGGTGGCGTTGCTGGAACCGGCCGTGGAGGCGCTGGGCTATGAACTCGTTGACCTCGAGGTGAACGCCAGTGGCCGGCGAGGTTTTTTGCGGTTGTTCATTGATCGCCTGGGTGCGGTGGAGCAGCCGGCGAACGAGGAGACCGCCGACGGGATACGGAGTGACGGCATTCGACTTGAGGATTGCGAGACGGTCAGTCGACAGGTGAGTGCTGTGCTGGACGTCGATGACAAGCTACGGCAGGACTACGCTCTGGAAGTTTCATCGCCCGGTCTGGATCGAAAGCTGATCAAGCCCGCGCACTTTGACCGGTTCGCAGGGCGAGGCGTGGAGGGGCGCTTCCAGGCGATGAAGGACGGCCGCCGACGCTTTGCCGGCGTGCTGGTCGGGCGCAATGGAGCGGACGTAACGATTCGGGTCGAAAGTACTGACCTGACGGTGTCTATAGAGGATCTCGAAGTCATCCGGCTTAAGCCGGAGTACTGAAAGCGGACGAGTTATGAACAAAGAAATTCTGATGGTCGCCGAGGCCGTTTCCAACGAGAAGGGCGTCGACCAGGCAATTATTTTTGAAGCGCTTGAATCGGCGCTGGCCTCCGCGACGCGCAAGCGCTACGGGGACGAAGCTGACGTGCGCGTCAGCATCAATCGTGAGACGGGTGACTACGACACCTTCCGGCGCTGGAAGGTCTTTGCGGACGATTCGACCGAGCTTGAGACCCCCGATCGCGAACTGCGCATGATCGACGCCACCGACGTGGATGCGAAGGCGGAGCCGGGCGGTTACGTCGAGCAGGCGATTCCCTCCGTGGATTTCGGCCGGATCGCTGCCCAGACGGCGAAACAGGTCATCGTGCAGAAAGTTCGTGAAGCGGAGCGCAAGAAGGTCGTTGAGGAGTTCCAGGGCCGCGTCGGCCAACTCCTGTCCGGCGTCGTCAAGCGCGTCGATAGAAACGGCGTTTATGTCGACCTCGGTGCGAATGCCGAGGGCTTTATTCCCCGTGAAAATATGATGCCCCGCGAGCCAGTGCGGCCGCAGGATCGCGTCAAGGCCCTGCTGCGTGAAGTCCGGTCGGAGCCGCGGGGCCCACAGCTGTTCCTCACTCGGACCTCTCCGCAGTTTCTGCTCGAACTGTTCAAGATTGAGGTACCGGAAGTCGGCCAGGGACTCATTGAAATCCTTGGTGCTGCCCGGGATCCCGGCCTGCGGGCGAAGATTGCGGTAAAGAGCAACGACCGGCGTATCGATCCCGTCGGTGCCTGTGTTGGCATGCGCGGCTCCCGCGTCCAGGCCGTGTCCAATGAGCTGGCCGGTGAACGGGTCGACATCATTCTCTGGAACGAAAGCCCGGCACAATTTGTGATCAATGCGATGTCCCCCGCAGACGTCAGCTCCATCGTGGTGGATGAGGAACGCCACAGCATGGATCTGGCGGTCCAGGAAGACAAACTCTCCCAGGCTATCGGGCGTGGCGGCCAGAACATCCGGCTGGCAAGTGAGCTGACTGGCTGGGATCTCAACGTGATGACTGAAGCCGCTGCTGAGGAGAAGAGTGAAAAGGAGTCAAGAGCACTTCTTGAGCTGTTCATGCAGAGGCTGGACGTGGATGAGGACGTCGCATTGATTCTGGTGCAGGAGGGGTTCTCCAGCATCGAGGAAGTGGCCTACGTGCCCACGAATGAGCTGCTCGGTATCGAGGAGTTCGATCAGGGCATGGTGGACGAGCTCCGGAATCGGGCGCGTGATGTCCTGATTACTGAGGCGATCCAGAGTGAGGAAACGGTCGACAAATCTCCACCGGCTGACGATTTGCTGGCTCTTGAGGGCATGGATGCAGGGCTGGCGGCCCAGTTGGCGGCACGCGGAATTCGTACCCGGGACGACCTGGCCGAGCAGGCCATCAATGACCTAGAAGGCATCGAAGGACTGGATAACGAGCGCTCCGCCAGGCTGATCATGGCTGCGCGGGCGCATTGGTTCGACCAGCCGGAGCCAGCGCGTTGATCACCCGCTCCTCGGCACATCGCGGAGAAAGTCTATGTCGGACGTAACTATTGCCCAGTTCGCGGACGTTCTGAAGATTCCCATCGAGAAGCTGCTTACACAGCTCGATGAGGCTGGCATCGCTGTGCGCGGCGCCGATGACGTCATCAGTGATGATGCCAAGCGCGAGCTGCTCACCCACCTGCGCCGCACGCACGGTCATGACGAGGGCGGGGCAGCGGCGTCTCCACGCAAGATCACGCTGAGCCGTCGCTCCCAGTCGGAGATCAAGGTTGCCAGTCCGCTGGGCAGGGCCAAGACCGTCACGGTCGAGGTCCGGCGCAAGCGGACCTACGTGAATCGCGACGTCCTGGAACAGGAGAACAAGGTCCAGCAGGACGAGCTTGATCGGGTGCGCCAGGAGGAGCAGGCCAAGGTCGATCAGGAGCAGGCGCAGCGGGATGCTGTCGCGAACGCGGAGCGCGAGAAGCGTGAGAAGGAGTTGGCGGCTGCCGAGGCTCTTCGCCGGGCTGAGGAAGACTCCCGGCGTGCTGCTGAGCAGGCAGCCAAGGATGGCGATCAGACGCAGCTTCAGGACGAACTCCGGAAGCGTGACTCCGAGGCAAGGGCGCGCAAGGATTCGGCGAGCAAGCGCGACGTTCGGCGAGCGGTTGTGGAAGATCTGGTCAGCGTTACCGAAGATGAGGCGCCGGAAGAGAAACCTGCCCTGGTTGGCCGCCAGGAGCTGCACGTTGCAGCGGACGTCAGCGGTCGACGCAAGAAAAAGAAGACCCGGCGGCGATCGGCGTCGGTACAGGTTGATAGCACGCGGCATGGCTTTGCCAAGCCGACGGCTCCGGTGATCCACGAGGTGCTGATTCCCGAGACCATCAAGGTCGGTGAGCTGGCTCAGCGAATGGCGGTCAAGTCGAACGATGTGATCCGGTCGCTCATGAAAATGGGCGTCATGGCCACTATCAATCAGGCGATTGACCAGGACACTGCGTCGCTGGTCGTCGAAGAACTCGGCCACGTCGCGAAACTTGTGCAGGAATCCGACCTGGAACAATCCCTGATTCCGATCGAGGATGAGGCTGGCGAGGCTGTTGCGCGACCACCGGTGGTCACCATCATGGGTCACGTGGACCATGGCAAGACCTCCTTGCTGGACTATATCCGGCGCACGAAGATTGCTGACGGTGAGGCTGGCGGCATTACCCAGCACATCGGTGCCTACCATGTCGAAACGCCCAAGGGCTGGATCACGTTTCTCGATACTCCGGGGCACGCGGCATTTACGGCGATGCGGGCTCGCGGCGCTCAGGTTACGGACATCGTTGTGCTCGTCGTGGCCGCCGACGATGGCGTGATGCCGCAGACTGAGGAGGCCATCCTGCACGCGCGCGCCGCGGACGTACCCGTCATTGTCGCCGTCAACAAGGTGGACAAGGGCGACGCGGATCTTGACCGGGTGCGCAATGAGCTCAGTGCAAAAGGTGTCGTGCCCGAGGAGTGGGGTGGCGATAGCCTGTTTGTCAATGTTTCGGCCCGAACCGGCCAGGGCATCGATCAGCTGCTCGAAGCAATTCTTCTGCAGGCTGAACTGCTGGAGTTGCGGGCCGTCGCCGACGGCAGGGCGGCGGGCGTCGTTCTGGAATCCAGTCAGGAAAAGGGGCGGGGTGCGGTTGCCACGGTGCTCGTCACCCGGGGTCGGCTGCGTCTCGGTGACGCCTTGCTGGCGGGCCATGAGTATGGGCGCGTGCGCGCCATGACCAACGAACTCGGGGTGGCTGTCACGGAAGCCGGACCCTCCCAGCCCATCGTGGTCCTTGGCCTGTCCGGGACTCCCAATGCCGGCGACGAGGCTCTGGTTCTCGAAGATGAGCGCAAAGCCCGCGAGTTGGCTCAGTTCCGGCTCAGCCGCACGCGTGACGTCAAGCTGGCGCAACAGCAGTCGGCCAAGCTCGAGGATGCCTTTAGCCAGCTCGAAGCATCCCAGTTCAAGACCCTTCAGATCCTGATCAAGGCGGATGTACAGGGCAGCGCCGAAGCGCTCAAGGACGCCATGAACAAGCTTGCTCATGAAGAGGTCAAGGTCAAGGTGATTGGTGCGAGCGTCGGTGGCGTGAGTGCTTCCGATGTCACGCTGGCCGCTGCCTCGAAAGCCATCATCATTGCCTTCAACGTGCGTGCTGACGGTGCCGGCCGGGATGCCATCAAGGAAACTGGCGTCGATGTTCGCTACTACGGCGTGATTTATGAAGCTCTCGACGACGTGAAGAGTGCCATTACCGGCATGCTGGCTCCGATCGTCCGGGACCAGATCATCGGGCTTGCCGAGGTGCGGGATGTCTTTCGCTCCCCCAAGTACGGGAACATTGCTGGCTGCCTGGTTATCGACGGGTTGGTCAGGCGCAACAGCCCCATTCGCGTCCTGCGGAACAACACAGTGATCTACCAGGGTGAGCTCGAGTCCCTCCGGCGCTTCAAGGATGATGCCACGGAGGTCCGGGCAGGGACCGAGTGCGGCATTGGCGTCCGGAATTACGATGACGTCAAGCCTGGCGACCAGATCGAATGCTATGAGCGGGTCACTATTGAACGAACAGCCTAGCGCTGGCGCCTGTCGTAGCGCCCGCCCCTTTGGCCGCAGGGGCACGCGCGGGTTGACGCATGGCTCGTGAGTTCGCCCGCAGCCGCCGCGTCGAGGAACAGATCCAAAGGCTGCTTTCCGATGTCATGCGCGCCCAGCTGCGCGATCCGGGGGTCGCTCGCGTGGTGATTACTGAAGTCCGGGCCTCACGGGATCTCGGTGTCGCGTGGATTCACTACTCACTGCTCGGCACCGAGGCGAGCCCGAGCGCAGCAGCCCTGGCAGATGCGCAGGCTGGGCTCGATCGAGCCGCGGGTTTTCTCCGGAGCCAACTGGCGAAGGAGCTGGCGACGCGGACGGTGCCAGAGTTGCGGTTCCGCTATGACGAGGCCGCCCAGCGGGGGCGCGATCTTGAGCAATTGATAGATACCGCCGTAGCCCGTGACGTGACGGGTAGCGGCTCCCACGGCTCTGATCAGAACCCGTGAGCGGTCCGGCGATGCGTCGGGCCCGTCGCGCGCTGGATGGCTTGCTGCTGCTGGACAAACCGTCCGGTATCACCTCCAACGCGGCGCTGCAGCGGGTTAAGTGGTTGTTCCAGGCGCGCAAGGCGGGGCACACCGGCAGCCTGGATCCGCTGGCAACCGGGATGCTTCCGGTCTGTTTCGGCGAAGCAACCAAGTTTTCCGGCTATCTCCTCGACGCGGACAAAAGCTATCGGGTTCAGGCCCGGTTCGGCGCCCGGACCGACACGGGGGACGCTGAAGGCACTGTCGTTGAGACGCACAGCAGATCCCCGGCCTTGCCAGAGGAACTGGAGGAGGCCCTGGCGGGCCTCCGGGGGCCGATCCAGCAGATTCCGCCGATGTACTCGGCACTGAAGCAGGAAGGGCAGCGGCTCTATGCGCTGGCCCGGGCTGGCGTGGTGGTCCCGCGGGCGCCGCGACCCGTGGTCATTCACGAATTTACTGTCGAGACCTACGATCCAGTGACCCCGGTCTTCACGGTCCGCTGCAGCAAGGGTACCTACGTTCGGACACTGATCGAGGATCTCGCCGCCTGCCTGGGCACCCTCGCGCACGTTATCGCCCTGCGGCGGCTGGCAGTGGAGCCTTTTGGTGGGCAGGCCATGTTCAGCCTGGACCGCATCGAGGCTATCGCCGGGGCCGGTACGGACCCCGATCTGGCAGCCCTGGATGCGCTCCTTTGTCCCCTGGAGGCCGCGCTGCCGCGCTGGCCAGCGGTCGAACTGGATGCGCTTTCGGCCCTCCGGGTGAGCCGGGGTGGCCCGACGGAGGTGCCGGCCGGTCACGTTCCGGGGCCGGTGCGGCTCTACGCACCCGGCAGGCAATTCCTCGGGGTGGGCGAGATCCAGGAGGGCGGATTGGTCGCGCCTCGCCGGCTGGTGGCCTGGGATCCGCGGGCCTTTCGCCCCGCGTCCATCAACGGGCTGTAACTCCGCCCGGCACATGGTTAGAATGCCCCGGTTTACACGGGCAAATTTACGGAATTGGGAACAGGAGATGGCGTCAATGCCTCACACGGCTGAAGAGAAGAGCAAGATCGTCGGCGAGCACCGCCGCGGTCCGGCCGACACAGGTTCACCGGAGGTGCAGGTCGCTTTGATGTCGGCCCGCATCAATGAGCTGACTGAACACTTTACCCGGCACAAGAAAGACCATCACTCCCGTCAGGGGTTGCTTCGTCTCGTGAATCAGCGGCGTAAGCTCCTGGATTACCTGAGAGAGAAGGATGGCGAGCGCTACCAGGGCTTGATCGACAAGCTCGGTCTGCGACGCTAGTCAGCCCTGCAACTCGTCTGCCTGGCGGCCCTGAATTCCGACTTCGCCGGACCTCTGGCGGTCACCGCCTTGGCTTTTCGGGTTAACTGCCGCACGGCTTGATTCGGTGGAGCAGATGCCCGTGAGGTGTCTGGTCCAGTTCTCCATCACACCAGATATAGAAGATTAGGAAACCAACGTGGCGTCATCCAAGAAGTCTTTCCAGTACGGCCAGCATCAGGTCACGATCGAGACCGGTGAGATAGCCAGACAGGCCGGCGGTGCCGTCATGGTGAGCATGGCAGACACCGTGGTCCTCGTTACCGCAGTTGCCAGCACCGATGACAGCAAGCCGAAGGACTTCTTCCCGCTGACGGTCAACTACCAGGAAAAGACCTATGCCGCGGGCCGGATCCCCGGCGGCTTCTTCAAGCGCGAGGGGCGGCCGAGCGAGAAAGAGACGCTCGTTTCGCGTCTCATCGATCGGCCGATCCGCCCCCTGTTTCCCAAGGGCTTCATGAACGAGGTGCAGGTGATCGCAACGGTCATCTCCATGAATCCCGAAGTGGATTCCGACATCCCGGCGATGCTGGGCGCGTCAGCCGCTCTGGCGCTCACGGGTGCGCCGTTTGCAGGTCCCATCGGCGGCGTCCGGGTGGGCTACATCGACGGCAAGTACGTCCTGAATCCCTCCGCCACTGAACTCAAGCTGTCCAAGCTGGATCTCGTCGTTGCCGGTACCGCCAAGGCGGTGCTCATGGTGGAGTCGTCAGCCCACCAGTTGTCTGAAAAGGTAATGCTTGACGCCGTCATTTTCGGTCACGAGCAGATGCAGATCGCCATCGATAACATCAGGGCGCTCGTGGCCGAGGCCGGTCGCCCCGCGTGGAAGTGGGTGGCCCCCGTCGCCGATCCCGGCGTTGCCGCTGCCGTCGCGAAGGCGGTTGGTGACCGGTTTGCCAATGCCTATCGCATCCGCGACAAAGGCGAGCGTTACGCCGCGATCGCCCAGATCAAGCAGGACGTTACTGCAGCGATCGCCACAGGCGCAGCAGGCGCGCCCGCTGGAGGCCCGGTTGGAGAAGCCCTGAGCCGCCTGGAGAAGAAGATTGTCCGTGGCCAGGTTGTCAACGGGGAGCCGCGCATCGACGGTCGCGACACCCGCACGGTCCGCCCGATCAGCATCCGTACTGGCGTGCTCCCGAGAACCCATGGCTCGGCTTTGTTTACCCGCGGTGAAACCCAGGCGCTGGTTGTTGCGACACTCGGCACCGATCGTGATTCGCAGATTATCGACGCACTGACCGGTGAGTATCGCGATCGCTTCATGCTTCACTACAACTTCCCCCCGTACTCCGTGAATGAGACCGGATTTGTCGGCTCTCCCAAGCGGCGTGAGATCGGGCATGGCCGGCTTGCCAGACGCGGTATCGAAGCCGTCCTGCCGGACATGGCGACATTCCCCTACGTGCTTCGCGTCGTGTCCGAGATCACCGAGTCCAATGGCTCGAGCTCGATGGCGAGCGTCTGCGGTACCAGTCTTGCCCTGATGGATGCTGGCGTGCCGCTCATCGCCCCAGTGGCCGGTGTGGCCATGGGTCTCGTCAAGGAAGGGGACCGGTATCAGGTTCTGACCGACATTCTCGGCGATGAAGATCACCTCGGTGATATGGATTTCAAGGTGGCCGGTAGCGCCAACGGCATTACCGCACTGCAGATGGACATCAAGATCGACGGCATCACCCGTGACATCATGGAAAATGCCCTGTCGCAGGCCAAGGAGGCCCGCCTGCATATTCTTGAGCAGATGAACAAGGTCCAGTCTACGCACCGACAGGAAATGTCGCAGTGGGCGCCGACCATCATCACCATGAAGATTGATCCCGAGAAGATTCGGGATGTCATCGGCAAGGGTGGTGCTGTGATCCGCGCCATTACCGAAGAGACCGGCGCGACGATCAATGTCGACAACGACGGCACGGTAAAGATTGCGTCAGTCCAGGCGGCAGCGGGCCTCGAAGCGAAGAACCGCATCCTGCTCATTACGGCGGACGTCGAAGTCGGCAGCGTCTATGAAGGTCGAGTGGCTCGACTGATGGATTTCGGCGCGTTCGTGACCATTCTTCCGGGCCGCGATGGCCTCGTGCACATCTCGCAGATTTCTGACGAGCGCGTGGAACGCGTGGGAGACAAGCTGAAGGAAGGCGATATCGTCCGGGTGAAGGTGCTCGAGGTGGACCGTCAGGGCCGGGTACGCCTCAGCATGCGCGGACTGGATGCTGCCTGACATCCAGCCCGCGTGACTTTTCCCGACCCTGGGCCTTGTTGCCCAGGGTCACGTACTGCCTAGCTGAGCGCCGAAACGGCTGCGGCGCCGTTAGGCGCACCTGAGGACGCGGTCGGGCGGTTCTGACCGACCAGTGCACCCTTCAGCGCGCGGTCCAGGCGGCCGGCGAGCTCAGGATCTCCGTCGCTGGCGCCCAGCCGGATCATTCCTGCGAGAAATTCAGCAGACAGCAGCGGTGTGCCGCCACGCTGGCCCTCGGCGATGATCTGCAGGAGGACGGGGGTCGTGATGTCAGCTCCCGTAGCCTGTTCAACGACCTTGACCTGGGAGCCCTTGGTGATCAGTTCTCGCAGGTCGTGGAGATTCACGTAACGGCTCTGCGCGGTGTCGTAAAGGCGACGGTTAACGTACTTCCGAATCAGTCTTTGCTCGCTCATCGCGGGTCCTTCCTTTGGTTCCAAGTCTCTGCCCCCAACTCACCCCTATAGACCTATTCGCTCGGGAATTGGTTCGCGATGCAGCTGTTGAGGTGGTCAGAGAGGAAAAAACTAAAAAGCCAATTAAAACATGGCTTTCCAGCTAGTAGCTCAACTGGTATATGAGCTCAGGAAGCCTGGACCGCGACCGGAATGGTCGCGCGAGTAAAGACTCTAGCGGTTGTGGTCGTCCCGTTCGCCGTATTGCTTCTCGGCCATCTCGCGTCGCTCCTGGGCTTCCAGGGACAACGTTGCGACGGGGCGGGCCTCGAGCCGCTTGAGGCCAATTTCTTCGCCCGTTTCCTCGCAATAGCCGTAGGCACGTTCCTCGATACGTTCCAGCGCTCCGTCAATTTTCTTCAAAAGTTTCCGCTCCCGGTCCCGGGTACGCAGTTCGAGCCCAAATTCAGATTCCTGGGTTGCGCGGTCGTTGGGGTCTGGAAAGTTGCTGGCTTCGTCCTGCATGTGATGGACCGTTCGATCCACTTCCTCCATGAGTTCCCGCCTCCAGGCCCTGAGTATCGACCGGAAGTGCTCTAGCTGAGCGGGATTCATGTAGGGCTCACCAGGTTTGACCTGGTAGGGACGGATGCCATGAATCAGGGCATCGGGGTCATAGCGCTCAGCGACCCTCCGTGAGGCTCTTTGCGCCGGCCGGAAGGGCTTCTGGCCACTGGTCTTGACCAGGCCGGGAGTAGTGCGTACTACCATTTCGCGAATGACTGGCTGGGCTTTAGCCGCAGGTAACGGCTTGCGGACCGCAGAGGCTGGTTTGCCTGGCAAGGACTTGGTGGCCTTTGGAGCCTTGGCAGGTGCGACGCTCTGGGGCCTGGTGGCCGGTTTTACCGCCGCGGCCTTGCCCTTACTGGCAGCCTTTCCCGAATTGGCAGCCTTTCCTGAGGGTGCAGACCTGGCCGACAGGGGCTTGCGGGCCGCCTTGCGGCTCTCCGTCCGACCGGGACGGGCCTTGGCGGAGGGCGCCCCCTTGCCTTTCGCCGACGGGCTGCTCTTCCTGACCGGTCGCTTGGCTGTCGGCATTTTCTAAACCCTGCTCAAAATTTGAGCGCGGGATTATACATATGGATTTCCGGTCGGGAAGACCGCGTGCCCCCAAGGCTCAGGCGGCGCTGGTACCGGGGGCAAAGATACCAGTTCAGGCGCCCGCCAGCCTGGCTGGCGATGCTCTGCCACAATCGTGGTGTAAATGCCCCCGCGCACGTTGAACTCGGCGGTCAGGCGCATGAATCGCGGCGCTATGGCAGCGACCAGGTCATTCAGGATCTGATTGGTAACGGCTTCATGGAATGCGCCGCGGTCCCTGAACGACCAGATGTAGTTTTTCAGCGACTTCAGCTCGATACACAAGCAATCGGGCACGTATTCGAGATTCAGCGTGGCGAAATCGGGCTGGCCTGTCTTGGGGCACAGGCATGTGAACTCAGGCAGCAGCATACGAATGGTAAATGCGCGGGCCGGCTCGGGATTCAGGAAAGATTCCAGAAGCGTGTTGGGTGAAGAGGGCATGGGGCCTTGAGCCTGTCTGGTTGCTGGGTCGTTCTGGATGGGTCGCGGGGGTTCTAATGTTGGAGACCATCAGCATTGCCCGCGACGTGTGTGCTGTGTGTAATTAATCTACACTACCTGTTCAATTCGGGGCAGCCTATCCTTATGCGATTGAGCAAGATAAAACTTGCCGGGTTCAAGTCTTTTGTCGACCCGACCACCATCCAGTTTCCCAGCAACCTCGTGGGTGTTGTTGGCCCAAACGGTTGTGGCAAGTCAAACGTCATCGATGCCATCCGCTGGGTTATGGGCGAGACGTCGGCCCGGAACCTCCGCGGCGACTCGATGGAGGATGTCATTTTCAACGGTTCGAGCACCCGTAAGCCAGTCGGTTCGGCGGCTATTGAGCTGTACTTCGACAATTCAGGCGGCACTCTCGGCGGCCAGTTTGCCAGCTATGCCGAAATTTCGATCCGCCGTACGGTGTCACGCGACGGCACCTCCCAGTACTTCCTGAACAACACCCGATGCCGGCGCAAGGACATCACTGGCCTTTTCATGGGCACTGGCCTCGGGCCAAGAAGTTACGCCATCATCGAGCAGGGTATGGTTTCCCGGCTGGTCGAGGCAAAACCAGAGGAGATGCGGACCTATATTGAAGAAGCGGCCGGCATCTCGAAATACAAGGAGCGGCGCAGGGAGACCGAGACCCGAATGCACAACACCCGGGAGAACCTCGCCCGCCTTGGCGATCTTCGGGACGAAGTGGAAAAGCAGATCAAGCACCTGCAGCGCCAGGCACAGGTTGCTGAGCGGTACCGGACGCTGAAACAGCAGGAGCGACAGCTGGAAGGCGAGTTGCTTGCCGTACGGCTGGCGGAGCTCGATCGCGGGCTCGCTGCCCAGCGAATCGAACTATCAGTTGGCGAGACGGCAATGGACGCATCGCTGGCGGCCCAGCGTCAGGTGGAGCTGGATATCGAGCGCGACCGGGCCGAGCATCTGGTGTCGAGCGACACCTTTGCGGTCACCCAGGCCACTTACTACGCAGTTCAGGGCGAGATCGGGCGTTTGGAACAGACGCTGGCCCATGCCCGCGAACTGCGTGAGCGCGCAGTGCGCGACCTGGCGCAGACCCGCGCTGATTTGTCGTCTGTAGCGGCCGAAGTCGAGCGGGACGGCGTGCTACTGACTGAGATCGAGCGTGGGATTGCCGGTTTTGAGCCTGGGCTTGCCGCAGCCCGGGCATCGGAGGCTGAGGCCATCGCGCAGCTGCAGGCCAGTGAAACCGCACTGGATGCGTGGCAGGAGGAGTGGCACACGTTCAACCTGGACGTGAAGGAGCAGCAGCAGACCAGCCAGGTGGAGCAGACCCGCCTGGAACATCTCGATGCCCACCAGCTGCGACTTGATCGCCAGCTCCAGTCCGTCGAAGGAGAGCGCCAGTCGATTTCCGTTGTGGATCTGGAGGCGCGACTGATTGCACAGGACACGCTGCAGACGGAAACCCAGCGGCTGCTGACAGCCGAAGTGCGAGCGCTTGAGGTGGCTGAATACACTCTAAGCAGCCAGCGTGAGGCTGAGCAGCGCCTCGGCGGCGACATCGAGCAACTGCGGGGTGAACTTGAGGCGCGCCGCGGCCGGCTGGATGCCATGCGGGTTATCCAGAACACGGCGTTGGGCAACGAAGAGGAAATACTCAGCGGCTGGCTGAACCAGTCCGGTCTGGCGCAACGCCAGCGTCTTGTGCAGCAGCTGGTTGCCGAATCGCGCTGGATCCGTGCCGTCGAAACAGTACTCGGTGATTTTCTTCAGGCTGTTTGCGTTGATGACGCTGGCAGGCATGCCGCTTCACTTCCAGAGGCAACGTTAGTATTGCTGGAGGATGGCCGCGAGCGGGGGGATGTTCCCTCTGACGCACTCGCTTCGAAAGTTCAGCGAGCAGGAAATGTGCGTGGGATGCTGGCAGGCGTCTTCTGCGTGGAGTCTGTCGACGAAGCTCTGCAGCGACAGGGCGATCTGAAGCCCGGGCAATCCGTCATCACGCCGGATGGCGTCTGGGTCGGGCCGGGCTGGGTCCGGGTCAATCGCGGCCAGCGCTACGTCGGTATGCTGGCGCGCGAGCGCGAGATCCGCGAACTGGATGCAGCTCTCATCGAGGACCAGGCGAAGATTGCCGTACTGAGCCAGGATCGTTTGAACCTTCGCGAAGCGATCGATGCCCTCGAGCGCGAGCGGCAGCAGATTCAGCTCCGCCTCACCGAGACCAACCGGCAGAGTCTGGAATCCGCCTCTCTGGCGGCCACCCTATATCAGGATCTGGAGCGGGCCCGGCAACGTCTGGATGTCCTGGCGCACGATGGTGAATCGGTGAGCAGCGAGCTGGCCGGGTTGCGCACTGTGATCAGCGATGCCAGGCACCGGCTCCAGATTGCAGAAGGCCGCCTTGGCGAGCTCGATTTGCAGCGTCCCGGGCTCCGTGAGCAGCAGGATACCCTCCTGGCCGACTACAACGCCGCCCGCGCAGCGGCTGATGTCCAGCGCGTTGCCGTTGGACAGATACTGATTGAATTTGAGAGCAGGCGGGCAGCGCAGGGCGCGGCGGCGTCCGCGCTTGAGCGTGTCACCCAGCAGCTGAATCAGTTGGTCGGCAGTAGCGCTGAATTAGAGGCCCACATTCGCGACAGCGAAGCACCTCTGCAGGGCTATCAGTCAGAGCTCGACACCCAGCTCGCACGTCAGGTAGAAGTCCAGGCTGAGTTGTCCCGCCAGCGAGATCGCCTCACGGAGGTCGAGCAACGCGTGAAGGTTAGCGAGAGCCAGCGGCATGAGCTTGAGAAGCGGGTTGCCTCCGAGCGCGAGGGCGTGGAAGCACTCAGGATGCATGTGCGCGAGCTGGAAGTCAGGCGCGAGTCACTGACGGAGCGCTTCGCGGCCACGGGTCTCGTGCTTGCCGAGGTGGCTGCCCAGACACCGGCCGAGGCGAGCCCGGAACTCTGGGACCAGCGGCTGGTGCAGACCCGCAGCGCGATTGAGCGTCTCGGGTCGATTAACCTCGCTGCTATCGACGAATTTTCCGAACAGTCGGAGCGCAAGACCTACCTGGATTCGCAACATGCGGACCTGACGTCGGCACTCGAGACGCTTGAGCAGGCGATCCGGCGCATCGACCGGGAGAGCCGAACGCGCTTTCAGGAGACCTTTGACAGCATCAACGCCGGCCTGAAGAAACTGTTCCCACGCCTGTTTGGCGGTGGTCACGCCTATCTCACGCTGGAAGGCGACGATTTGCGTAGTGCCGGCGTTACGGTAATGGCCCGTCCGCCGGGCAAGCGGAATAGCCACATTCATCTTCTGTCCGGCGGTGAAAAGGCATTGACTGCCGTGGCGCTGATCTTTTCCATATTCGAACTGAATCCGGCACCGTTCTGCCTGCTGGACGAGGTGGACGCGCCACTGGACGAGGCGAACGTGGCGCGCTTCTGCGATATCGTCCGGGAGATGTCCAAGACAGTGCAGTTCATTGTTATCACCCACAACAAGACGACCATGGAGATGACGAAGCAGCTCACGGGTGTAACGATGAACGAGCCGGGCGTATCCCGACTGGTGGCCGTCGATATTGATGAGGCCGTCAAGCTCGTCGCCAGCTGATCGTTCATGACCGAGCTCCGCTGGGTTTTGCTGTTAGCCGCCCTGCTGATCCTGGTGGCGGTGTTTTTGTGGACGCGCTACCGCCCCCGACTGGGCGACCGGTTCCGGTTGACTGGTCGCCGGGAAGTTGCCGCACCTGGCCCTGCAGAGGGCGATCGCCCGCTCCAGGACCAGCCCGCCCGGTCTGCGACGGCGCTACCCGCCAAGATCGTGACGATCCGGATGCTGAGTCGTGCTGCCCAGCCGTTTCCCGCCGAGGAACTGGTGCTGGCTTTGCGTGAAGCCGGTCTGCGCCACGGCCGGTTCGGGATCTTCCACTACTATTTAAAGGACACCGAAGACACGCCGGTATTCAGCGTCGCGAGCCTCACTGAGCCGGGTTCCTTTGACCTGACACGGCTGCGCACCGATGTGTATCAGGGGGTAAGCCTGTTCCTCGGGCTTCCCGCGCCGATAGAGGGTGCCGCGGCTTTCGATGCCATGGTCAAAGCCGGAAGGGCCGTCGCCAAACGTCTGGACGGCAACCTGGTGGATGAACATGGGAGCACCCTTAGCGTTCAGAGGGAACGCTACCTCCGGGAAGAGGTTATCCAGTTCCAGCACCGTCAGCGACGGTCCAGCTGACGCCGGCGGGTGGCACGCGCGTGGTTGCGATGACCGGCAGTGCGACAGCAGGCCAGAAGCGAATGGCCCAGAAACGACTGGCACAGCTGCGCGCCGAGCTTGATGATCACAACTATCGCTATCACGTGCTTGATTCGCCCTCAGTTCCTGATGCCGCCTATGACCAGCTCTACCGTGAGCTGGTGGAACTTGAAGCCCGGTATCCGGAACTGATTGCTACGGACTCCCCAACGCAACGTGTTGGTGCGGCACCGGCCGCCGGCTTCGCCGAGGTGCGCCACGGGCTGCCGATGCTGTCGCTCGACAATGCTTTCTCCACGGAAGATGTCGCAGCGTTTGACCGGCGTGTCCGGGATCGGCTGAAAATTGATGAGGAGCTGGAATACTCTGCGGAGCCGAAGCTGGACGGTGCTGCCATCAACCTGTGGTTCGAGAGTGGCGAACTGGTTCGGGCAGCGACGCGCGGCGATGGGACCGTGGGCGAGGACGTTACCCACAACGTGCGCACTATTCGCTCCGTACCGCTTCGCCTCCGCGGCGAGGCCGTGCCCGACCGTCTGGAGGTTCGCGGGGAAATCTTCATGCCACGAGCGGGCTTTCGTCAGCTGAATGAGGCGGCCCGTATCGCTGGTGACAAGGTCTTTGTCAACGCGCGCAACGCCGCGGCTGGGAGCCTCAGGCAGCTGGATCCGCGTCTCACTGCGTCCCGGCCGCTCGCAATGTTTGCCTACGGAATCGGGATGATTTCCGGAGGGTCTCTGCCTGCCCGACACAGCGAGACACTGGCCCGGCTCCGCGACTGGGGCCTGGCGGTAGCCCCAGAGGCCGAGGTCGTCACCGGCGTGGCAGGATGCCTCGCCTACCACGAGAAAATGCTGGCGCAGCGCACTGCGCTGCCCTACGACACGGATGGCGTGGTCTACAAGGTCGACGACCTGGAACTGCAGGCCCGGCTGGGCACTGTGGCCCGTGCCCCCCGCTGGGCAGTGGCCCACAAGTTCCCGGCCGAGGAGCAGCTGACGACCGTCGAAGCCGTGGAGTTCCAGGTTGGGCGGACCGGAGTGCTCACCCCGGTGGCACGCCTTAAGCCAGTTTTTGTCGGTGGCGCGACGGTGAGCAACGCCACCCTGCACAACCTGGACGAATTGCACCGCAAGGACGTGCGGCCCGGCGACACCGTCCTGGTGCGCCGTGCCGGCGACGTCATACCCGAAGTGGTTGCCGTGATTCTCGAGCGACGATCGCCCAGTACCTCACCCGTGAAACCGCCAGAACAGTGCCCGGTGTGTGGTTCTGTGGTGATTCGGGTTGAGGGCGAGTCGGCATTGCGCTGTACCGGGGGCCTCGTCTGTCCAGCGCAGCGCAAGGAGTCCCTCCGCCACTTTGTTTCCCGACGGGCGCTGGATATCGAAGGCCTGGGGAGCCA
Organism: Gammaproteobacteria bacterium; assembly: GCA_031395645.1. Classification (GTDB taxonomy): domain Bacteria; phylum Pseudomonadota; class Gammaproteobacteria; order Steroidobacterales; genus SHZI01. Next base: position 63,310 of record JANNJM010000024.1, read on the forward strand.
GCTGATCGAGCAGCTGGTGGATCAGGGCCTGGTGCGCACCCCGGGCGATCTCTTTCGCCTGACCCTGCCTGCGTTGCTCGCTCTGGAGCGCATGGGGGAGCGTTCTGCCACCAAGCTTCTCGCCGCCATTGAGAAGGGCAAAGCCACTACCCTGGAACGGTTCCTGTATGCCCTGGGGATCCCCGAGGTAGGTGAGGCCACCAGCAAGTCCCTGGCCCGGCATTTCGTTCGTCTGGACGCACTTATGGACGCCTCAGAGGACGAGCTGACCGAGGTGGCTGACGTCGGTCCCGTGATGGCGGCGCATATTTCGGCTTTTTTTGCGCAATCCCACCACCAGAGAGTGATCCAGGAGCTGCGCCAACTGGGCGTGCATTGGGAGGAGATCGCCCAGCCCCCGAACCACGCAGACCGACCATTGGCAGGCAAGACTTTCGTGCTCACCGGTACGCTGACCGGAATGACCCGCGAGGAAGCCACGGAAAAAATCGAGGCGCTGGGCGGCAAAGTGACCAGCAGCGTCACGGCCAAGACCAGCTACCTGGTGGTCGGGGAAAACCCGGGTTCGAAGCTGGCGAAGGCGGAAAAGCTGGGGGTGGAGGTGGTGGATGAGGGGTCATTCATTCGACTGATATGAGGATCCTACCTTACCCAGGGCCTGTCGTACTTCCTACGGAAACGCGTTGACCTCAAAGCGATGGTCTATCTATAGTCGAGTAATGAATAACTCGTCGCGCGGTGCCGTCCATGCAGTTCTGCTGGCAACTATGCGCCCGATAATTTCGATGCTACTCAAATTTGGTGTGAACTATCAGGAATTCGACCGAGTTTGTCGCGCATCATTCGTCGAAGTTGCAACAGATGAGTTCGGAGGACGAGGTAAGTCTGCAAGTGTCTCCCGCGTAGCACTTCTAACTGGCTTAACCCGCAAAGCGGTTCGTCGTGTCCAAGTGCAGGCACTCGAGGAGAGCTTTGCAGAACCAGATATCCGCAGCCTGCCGGCTGAAGCATTGAATGTTTGGTTCACGAATGAGCGATTCTGCGATGCGAGTGGCGCACCACGGTCACTTAGTGTGGACTCCGGTTTCGACTCGTTTTCCGCCCTGGTCCGTGAGTGTTCGGGGACCGTTTCGCCCGCGACACTGCTAGACGAACTAATTCGAGTTGGCGCCGTGACTAAATTGGCCGACGGAATGCTGCTAGCTACCCGTCGGTCGTATGTTCCTTCGACAACAGAGGAACGACTAATCCAAGGACTGCAGTATGGGTTGCGTCCATTGGCAATGACGGTCGCTCACAATACCAAAAGCAACGACCCCAAAGACCTTCGTTTCCAGCGAATCGTCTGGAACTACTGCGTGCCGAGGTCGGAGCGCAGAGCAATGGACGAGTTGGTCTCGCGACGGCTTGAGGACTTTTCACAAGAACTAGACGACCTGCTTTCGGAGGCCCATCGCTCAGGCGGTTCCGGAGACACGTCTGTGTTTGGCGTTGGGTTATACCATTTCGAGGATGACCCGACTGACATGAAAGGCTGACAATCAATTTGGCAAACTAACAAGTTGTCGTGCACAAAAATAGCCGCCAATCGAGGGTTGGCTGAGTTGTTGGATTCCGAGGAAATACCACGCCGGAATACCGGTGAGATATACCCGGCAGTAGGGGTGGAATCGGCAGTAGCGCTCCTATTCGCTACTTGGCGACACCGCTGCCGGAGATGCCGCGAACGCCGCTGCCCGAGATGCCTTTGACACCGCTGCCGGAGATGCCGCGAACGCCGCTGCCCGAGATGCCCTTGACACCGCTGCCGGAGATGCCGCGAACGCCGCTGCCCGAGATGCCCTTGACACCGCTGCCGGAGATGCCGCGAACGCCGCTGCCTGAGATGCCTT
>JANNJM010000028.1:0-2357 GCA_031395645.1 Gammaproteobacteria bacterium
CGCGGCAGGAGGGGCAATGAACATCGTCACCACGGGCGGCCGGCGGCTGCGGCTCGCCACAGCACTGGTGGGCACGCTGCTGACAGCAGTCGCACCGGTCAGTGTCGCCGCCCCGGTCAGCTGGCAGGGCTGGACGTTCGATTACGCCGTCAGCGGCGACTACGACGGCCTGTCGCTGTTGAATGTCACGTTCCAGGGTCGTTCGGTGCTCCGGAAGCTGAGTTTCCCGGTGGTGCGCGTGTTTTACGACAACGACGCCTGTGGTCCGTATGCCGACCGCCTTGGCGGGTCGCTGGAGCCGATCCCCTGGGCCGGCAACGCGACGATTGCCCAGCGCCAGTTCACGCTGAACGGGCAGCTGTGGTACGAGATTGGCATTCGCGACCAGATCGGCAGCTACGACCTGTACCAGGTCTACTACCTGGGCGCCGACGGCACCATCGACGCCCACCTCTACAGCAAAGGCCTGCAGTGCGTGGTGAATCACATTCACTACCCGAACTGGCGCTTCGACTTCGACCTGGATGGCGCCGGCGAGGATCAGATCCTGCGGGATATCGGGACGGGCTTTGCCGTGGTGCCTTCCGAGTTCGACTTCGGCGCTACAGCGGCTGTCAATCACGCCTGGCGGGTGCGCGATGCGACCACCGGGTTCCACGTCGACGTCCTGCCGGGCTTTCCCGACTTTGTGATCCCGGACGGCAGCACCACGGTGCCCGTGACGTCCTACAGCAGTAACACCGTGTTTGGCCGCGCCTATCGGCTCGCCGAGGATGAAGGCTGGCCGTACGGTCCAGGTAACCAGGTGCCCTTCTATGACGGCGAGAGCATTGTCAGTGCGGACACGGTGCTCTGGTATGAAGCCTATCTGCCGCACAGTTCTTCAGACGGCTCGGCGTTGTGGCATTCCACCGGCGTCCGCCTGTTCGTCGATCCCGCGGGCAGTCCGCCGCCGCCACCACCACCGCCGCCACCGCCCACCGAAACGCAGTCCTTTGCCAGTGGCGCGTTGTCGATTCTCGACGGCGGCGCCGGTTCGCCCTATCCGGCGACGGTCAGCGTGCCGGTTCTCAGCGGTACGGTCAGCAAGGTCACCGTCCGGATTAGTGGCCTGACCCACACCTACCCGGCAGACATCGATCTGGCCCTGGTCGGTCCGCTCGGTCAGGCCGTGATGCTGATGTCCGACGTGGGGGATGGTGACAACGTCAACGGCGTGTCGCTGACCTTCGATGCCGGTGCGTTCGCGCCGTTACCGGCCGGGTCGATAGTGAGCGGGGTGTTTCGGCCGACGAACAGTGGCGCCAGCGACACGTTTACGGCACCGGCTCCGGGTGGTACTTATGGCACCGACCTTGGCATCTTCAACGGCCTGGCGCCCAATGGCACCTGGCGCCTGTACGTCATGGACGATGAGAACAGCGACATCGGCGCCATTGCCAGCTGGGTGCTGACGATCGAGACCATCGTCGTGACGCCGCCACCGGATGCGGACGGCGATGGCGTGGCGGACAGTGCAGACAACTGCACGCTGATCGCGAACCCGACCCTGCTCGACGCCGACAATGACGGTTACGGCAACGTCTGCGATGGGGACCTCGACAACAGCGGGACCGTGACGACGGCCGACTTTGGCCTGCTGCGGTCTGTGCTCGGCGAGCTCGTCTCAGCGAGTGCGACTGCCGCTGCCGCCGACCTGAACGGCAGCGGGGCAGTGACGACCGCCGATTTCGGCCTGCTGCGCGCCCGGCTCGGCATCGCGCCGGGACCGTCGGGACTGCATCCGTGAGTTAAGGATTCACCATAACGGGGGAACCGATAATTTTCGGCGAGAGGATAGGTCCCCGTTTTGGCTGGCTTCGTAGTGGATGGTGATAGGATTGGCTCAATAAAAAAAAGACGGTAGCTGCGTCATGCACCCAAGCTCCTCGCCGTGTACTCCCGCCCGTTTTCGCTTCCCAGCCGCCGCCAGCGCCCTGGTTGGCGCGCTCGGGCTCCTGTCGGCCGCTGCGCTGCAAGCTGAGCCGCCGGAAGATCCGGCCACGATCGACGTCGGACATCCGACGGGGCACGTGCACGACCACGCGAACCAGACCTGGCCGCCGCAGCCACCCGGGATGCAGAACGCACTGCCGCTGAACAATCCCGGCACGGAGCGGTCACTGGCACAGGCACGGCAAACGCGGGCCGCCTCCCGGGAACGGCTGGCCGGTGCGCGCGCCGACGTGCGCCGGGCATTGGGCACGCGGCACACCCAGGCGCAGCTCATCGACGGTCGCGACAAGGCCGGCGCCGAGCGGCCGTCGCGGCTGGTGTACTTCAGTCATTCACAGAACCGGACGGTCGAAGTGACGGTC
>JANNJM010000082.1:0-8568 GCA_031395645.1 Gammaproteobacteria bacterium
CACCGGGTGGCGGTATTTGAGTGTGGTGTACTCGCAGCGGGTTCGGGTGCTCAAAATACCCGAATCGTCGTCTAGGGGTAATGGGGACATGCATAATTTCCGCTGCGTAAATTAGGCATGTCCCCATTACCCCTCTACGACGATTCGGCTATTTTCAGCACCCGAACCCGCTGCGAGTACTCCTCACTCAAATCCCGCCACCCGGTGATGCCGGCTGGCGCCTGGATCGGCTGACCATCCATGAAAGACAGGAGGCTGTCCCGTCGGTCCATGGCATCTGCATAGCCCAGCTCAATGAGCTCCCGCGTGTAGCCCGACTCAAACAGCAGATAACTCAGCAACTGGCTCCCGCCATAATTCAGCGCGCCGAGGCCCCGCATCAGCAAACGGACGGGCCGCGGCATCTCGTGGACGTACCGGGCCGCGATGGCGCGAATGTCACGACTGGGCAGCATGATGAATGCATCCGTGTGATGGAGCTGACCGAATTCACCCTGCATCACACGACCGGGCGTGTTCTCGAGAATCAGGTTGATGCGGATCAGGTTTTCGAGATCCGATGACAGTCCATCCATGAAGAGCGCATCGAGAATGTAGCCTGCAATGCGCCCGAAACTCGGGTACGGCACAGGCTCGTCTGGTGCAGGGAGCGGATCCTGCGCCTCATTGCGAACGCCGATGACGAGCAGGCGATGGGCACCGAGGCGCAACGCCGGGGACAGGGGCGTGGCTTGTCGCATCGCTCCGTCACCGAAATACTCCTGGCCAATTCGCACTGGGGGAAAAATCATTGGTACTGCAACACTGGCCATCAGGTGCTCGAGCGCAATGCGCGTCGGCCGGCCCTTGCGTCGCACACGCTCCCAGGGGAGCCGGTCCTTGGTGCCCTGGTAGAAGGTGACTGACCGGGCGGAGCCGTAGCCCGCCGCCGTGATGGCCAGCGCGCCCAGATAGCCCTTGTCGATGCCGTTCTGGATCGCATCGAAATTGATTCGTCCCCGCAGCAGCGCCCAGAGCGGATCGTTATCGAGGAACGCCTTGGGGTTGCGGGGCCCTAGTCCGCCAAGTACCACCGCGGCGAGCCAGTGCAGGCTGCTCTTCAGCATCGTGGCCGGATCGCAGCGAAACACCTGGCTGGAGTGAAAGTTGGACCAGACCTTCTCCAGGTCAGTCACGGCGACCCGGAACGAACGGGCTCGGGACGCGAGCACAGCTGCGCTGATCGCCCCGGCAGAAGTGCCGCTCAGGACTGCGAAGGGATTGGAATTGCGCCGCGGCAGCAGCTGCGCGATCGCCTTGAGCACTCCCACCTGGTAGGCGCCCCGGGCACCCCCGCCGGGCAGGACCAGGCCGATGTGCTTTTCGAGGCTTCCGAGTCCGGTGCTCTGTCGGCGATCTGAGCTCATGTGCTCCGCTCCCCCGGAGCCCGATCAGCTGCTGTGCGGCGCATCTTACTCACACGGGATTCGCGGCCACAAGCAATCAGACCCCGATGCTATGCTCCATCGCGTCCCAATTGGAGTTGATCGTCATGATGCGTGAAGTAGCTCTCATTGCGGGTCTGGCGCTGGTCATTGGGCTTGGGCTTAGCTGGATGAATTCGGCCCGCGCCGCCCAGCCGACCGCGGGCCAGGCAGCGCCGGCGTTTCGGCTTCAGGACCAGAATGGCACCTGGCATGCCCTGGACGACTTCCGGGGCAAATGGGTGGCGCTCTACTTCTATCCAAAGGCGGACACCCCGGGCTGCACCAAGGAAGCCTGCGAGTTCCGCGACAACATCTTCGCCTTTGAGGAGATTGGCGCCACGGTTCTCGGCGTCAGCATTGATGCCATCAAGGACCAGAAGAAGTTCGCCGAGAAATACAGCCTGCCATTTCCCCTGCTGGCTGATATCGACGGCACCACCGCCGCAGCCTACGGAGTGCTGAACAACCTCGGCGTGATGAAGCTGGCCAAGCGGCAGTCATTCCTGATCGGGCCGGATGGGAAGATCGCGAAGCACTACGACAAGGTGGACCCGACGGCCCATTCCAGGGAAGTGCTGGCAGATCTGAAGGCGCTCGGGGCGAAGAAGACGGGTTAAGCCGCCGATGGGCGGGTTGCCGATCAACGCTCTTCGCGGTCGGCTGAGTAGACCCTGAGCAATTGATCGATGCGGGCTCGCTGCCACGCCGGTAGCGGCAGCGTCTCGATATCGGCCGGATAGCCGACGCTTCTGGTCAGCATGTCGGCCAGTTCCAGCCGCTCTGCGGCCGGCAGGGCAAGCAACCCGCGGACGTCGATTTCCACGGAATGAATCTACGCCCGGGTCCGGAAGCGGGCAATGTCCAGAATCTGGTCCATACCACCGGAAACGGGATCCGGGAATTCGCGGCTGAAGCCGCTCCTACAGTGAGCGCGGTGCCTTCGCCGCGACGCCACCCGTCTCCTGGCGGCGCCCCAGCCACCAGCCGTTCAGTGCCCACGCGGCGGCCAGGCCGGCCCCGAGAACCGCTACGCCCGCGGTGGACAGGCCACCGGCTTCAAGGGCCGACTTCACCTGGGCTGCAAGGGCATCACCACCCCGGTACACCGGAACGTCGATCAGGTTTTTGGCCTTGTACTTGGTTTCAGTGTCAACCAGGCTGAATAGCATCTCGCGACCGGGCCGGATAAACGCGTACTCACCAACCCGTCGGGCGACGAAAACCACTGCGAGTACGGCAAAGGTATTCACGGCGGCGAGCCCCAGGAACCCGCCGACCATGATCAGTGGCACCACCGTCAGCAGCACGACGACGCCCAGCTTCGATGCCACCCGGCCAGTGATGAAAAGCTGCAGCAGAACCGTGAGGCCCTGCACGATATAGTCGAGCCGGGCAAAGACCTGGGTGCGCTGCTCGTTGTCCGTGAAGGTCTCGCTGACGAGGCGAAGCTGCTCGAAGTAGAGGAAGGTGTTCACCGACGCCAGCAGGATGACGAATAACGAGATCCCGAGCAGGTAGGGAGACTTTAGTACCAGCGCGAAGCCGGAGAATGGATTGCCGCCCATGGGACGATCCGGCGCCCGTGGCGCCGCGGGATCAGAGGCCATGCCCGTCCATACGCCCAGCAGCCGGCGCTGGCAAAAGATCGCGATGACGAAGAAGCCAGCGCCCATGAACAGCACGCCGGGGTTGCCGATCCAGGTGACGAAGAGGTCCGTGAGCAGGGGTCCGACGAGTGCGCCGGTGGTGCCGCCCGCAGCAATCACACCGAACAGCCGCCGTGTCTGGTTCGCGTCGAACATCTCGAGCAGGAAGCTCCAGAACACCGAGACGATGAACAGGTTGAGGACGCTGATCCAGACGTAGAAGAACTGCGCCACGGCCGTGTTGGTTTCGTCAGCGGCGAGCGCCAGGCCGACACCGACCAGCGATACGGCCACGACGCCATAGATCCAGGGCAGAAAAGCACTGCGCCTGAACTTCGTGCAGGCCCAGCCGTACAGCGGGACTACCGCGAGTGACACGATCCAGGTGACGACGTACAGGTCGCTGACGCGATCCGAACCCAGGATGGTGCCAACCGTCTCACGCACCGGCCGGACGGCGAAATACCCACCAAGGACGCAGAAAAACAACAGGAATGCGGTGACGACAGGCTTGATCTCGCCCGGTTCGATTCTTGCCGCCCTGCCGAGCAGCCGTCCCAACAGGGACGGCTGGGCATGGTCAACCGCCATACCGCTCATGACTGCGGCCCGTCAGCAGCCAGCGTGCCGAATAGCGCGTCCCAGTCCGGATCGGCCGGTGTGCCGGCGCTGTACACCTCAAAAGTACGATTGCGCGCTGCAGCCGATTTCAGAGCCGCGACGCACACGCGTGCCACGTCAGCCCGTGACGCAAAGCCGGTGCCCTGGTCGCCCTGTTCGAGGCGAACGCCGGTTTGTGCGCCCGGCTGGTCGTTCAGCCCGCCGGGCCGGACGATCGTGTAAGTGACGCCACTTGCCCGTACCGCCGCCTCGCCCTTCCCCTTCCAGATGAGGACGTTGTCGAACATCTTGTTCAGGGGGTGGTCCTTCCGGGTGACGCCGGCGGAGGAGACGATGACGAGTTGATCGACTTTCGCCGCCACTGCCGCGTCGGCCAGGTTGCGCACGCCCGCAAAATCCACGAACTCGGGCGTGTTCGCCGGATCCTTGCGCGTGGCGCCAATAGTCGAGATCACGTAGCGGACCCCCTGCAGGGCGGCGTCGATCGTGGCCCGCTGCCGCACGTCGCCGACTGCGTAGTCGACCGTGTCGCCGAGAACAGGCCGCGCACGATCAGCCTGTCTGACGAGCGCCCGGACGCGGTAACCCGCGGCGTTGAGTTCGCGGACGACCTGCTGGCCGGTACGGCCGGTGGCGCCGGCGACGAGCACAAGATCGGCGGCTGCGGCCGCCGGACCACTGCACACCAGCAGCAGGACGGTTATCAACCACGTACGCATCAACTTTCCCCGGTAACCGACAGGATCTGCATGGCATTGGTCTTGCCGGCCACGCCGGACAATTCGCCTTTGGTGACAATCACGAGGTCGCCCACCTTCACATGGTTTTTCGCCAGCAGCAACTGAAACACTTCCTGGTAAATCCGCTCAACGTCAGTGTGGGTGATATCGAAAGGCACCGGGTAGACACCGCGGTACATGACCACCCGTCGGCGCGTGGACTCGTGCCGGGTAAAGGCGAAGATGGGTATGTCTGACCGGATGCGGGACATCCAGAGTGGCGTCGCGCCGGATTCCGTGAGCGCAATGATCGCGGTAACGGGCAGGTGATTGGCCGTGTACATCGCAGACATGGCAATCGCTTCGTCGACGCCCTGGAAGCGATCGTCATTGCGGTGGCTCGGGCGGCCGAGGGTCAGGTAATAGCTTTCGGCGCCGACGCAGACCTCCGCCATGGCGGTAACCGCCCTCACGGGGTACTCGCCGACCGCCGTTTCAGCCGACAGCATCACCGCGTCCGTGCCGTCCAGCACGGCGTTGGCAATGTCGGAAACCTCGGCACGCGTCGGCACCTGGCTGTGAATCATCGATTCCATCATCTGGGTCGCGGTGATCGCCACCTTGTGGCGGTGGCGGGTCATCTTCAGGATCTTTTTCTGCAGGCCCGTGAGACCGGCATAACCCATCTCGACGCCCAGGTCACCCCGCGCCACCATCACCGCGTCAGAGGCGTCGATGATGCTCTCGAGATTGGCAATAGCCTCGGCCCGTTCAATCTTGGCCACGAGAAGCGCGGTGCCGCCGGCCTCCCGCAGGAGCGCCCGGGCCTCGTGCAGGTCTTCAGCGCACCGCACAAACGAGACAGCGAGCCAGTCAACGCCGAGCTCTGCCGCCCGACGTACGTCTACTCGGTCCTTGTCCGTCAGCGCTGGTGCAGAAAGCCCGCCACCCTGCTTGTTGATGCCCTTGTTGTCGGCGAGGCGCCCACCCTGGGTGACTCTGCAGAGAATCCGCGTGCCATTAACGCTCTCAACGGTCAGGGTGATGAAGCCGTCGTCCAGGAGCAGTACATCGCCGGGCCCTACATCCCGGGCAAGCGGGGCATAGGCGACGCCCACGGACTCGACAGACCCTCCGTCAGGGTCCATGTCGGAATCGAGGACGAAGACCTGGCCCTCCACGAGTTGCACCGGGCCATTGCGAAAACGCTGGATGCGTATTTTTGGGCCCTGCAAATCACCAAGTACGGCGACGTACCTGCCGTACTGCTCGGCGACCTCGCGCACCATGCGGACACGCCGCTCGCGATCGCCGGCACCGCCATGCGAAAAATTGATTCGCACTACATCGACGCCCGCCGCGATCAGTTTCCCGAGCGTTGCGGGATCGTCCGTGGCGGGACCGAGGGTGGCTATTATCTTCGTCCTGCGCATGACGAGTGTACCGCCGGCACTGCAAAAACCGCGGGTATTATCACACAGGGTGCGCGGCGACGAAGACTTCAGTGGACGAGAGCAATACGCAGGTCGTTCACGTTGGTCCGCGTCGGTCCCGTGACCACGAGATCGCCAAGCGCCGCGAAGAAATCGTAACTGCATTGCCGGGCCAGGTGCCCTTCCGCATCCAGCCCCAGATCGGTGGCCCGCTTAAGAGTGTCCGGAGTGAGCAGCGCCCCGGCGTTATCGCCCGTACCGTCCAGCCCGTCCGTGTCCGCAGCCAGCGCATGCACGCCGGCATCCGGACCGAGCGCCAGCGCCAGGGCCAGCAGGTACTCGCCATTGCGTCCGCCGCGTCCGGTGGCATGCGTCACGTTGACTGTAGTTTCGCCGCCGGAGATCAGCGCGATCCGTTGCTGGCGCGCCCGCAGATCCAGGATGAGCCGTGCATGGGCCTGCGCGGCGTCGCGGGCCGGGCCGGTCACTTCGGGAAGGACCAGCACAGACCAGCCGGCCGCCTCAGTGGCTCGCGCCGCTGCTCCGACCACCGTGGCAGAACTGGCGACGACCCGGGCCGTTTCCGAGGGAAAAGTCGCCGGGTCTGCAGGCTGCAGCTCGTTGAGTGCGCGAGTGACGGCGGGCACCAGAGGAATTCGGTAGCGCGCAACGATCTCGCGGGCATCGGCAAGCGATGCCGGATCCGGGGATAACGGTCCGGAGCCGATCGTCGCGATCGAATCCCCGGGCACGTCTGAAATGGCGAGCAGCAGGATCTCACCCGCCCGGATCTGCCGGGCGAGCCCCCCGCCCTTGATGGACGAGAGCTTCCGGCGCACGGTGTTGATCTCGGCGATGCTGGCACCGGAGGCGAGAAGGCTCCGGGTGACGCCCTGCTTGTCGGCCAGCGTAACGCCCGGTACAGGCTGGACCAGCAGCGCCGACGCCCCACCCGACAGCAGCGCGATGCAGCGGTCGGCGGGCCCGCAGCCGCGAGCGAGCTCCATGATGCGCGAGCCGGCGGCGACACTGGCTGCATCAGGAACCGGATGTCCCGCCTCGAGGATCTCGATGCCCTGCGCCTCCTCGCCGGGCCGCAGGCCATGGCCATAGCGAGTCACCACAGCGCCGCTGAGCGTGCCAAGCTTTAGCGCATGGTGATGCGCCTGAAGGGTTGCCGCCATGCGGGCAGAAGCCTTGCCCGCACCGAGCACCAGCGTCCGCCCGGCGGGCCGCGTCGTGGGCAGAAACGGCGGCAGGCACTGCGCGGGATCGACTGCCGCGAGAGCGGCGCGGAACAGTCGGGTCAGCAGCTCACTTTCGGGCGCGCGCACGCTTCGCTGCGCGCTCTGCCAGCACCGCTACGGCAGGCAGCAGGGTGCCGTCCAGGAATTCGAGAAACGCACCACCACCGGTTGAAACGTAGGACAACTGGTCGGTGAGCCCGTACTTCTCGAGTGCGGCCAGCGTGTCGCCACCGCCCGCCACGCTGAAGGCCTTCGACCGGGCCACGGCCTGGGCGACCCGCTTCGTGCCGCGACCGAATTTATCGATCTCGAAAACGCCAACCGGCCCGTTCCAGATGATCGTGCCGGCCCGGGCGATCAGCCGCGCATAGAGCTCAGCCGTGCGGGGCCCGATGTCGAGGATCAGATCGTCTGGGCCCACTTTGCCGACGGCACGCGTACTGGCGGCCGCCTTGGGCGAGACCGCCCTCGCCACGACCACGTCGGTTGGCACCGGGATGGAGGCCCGGAAACCCTTACCCGTAAGGCGCCTGGCCTCGGCAACCAGGTCCTTCTCGTACAGTGACTTCCCGACCGGGTAGCCAGCAGCAGCGATGAAGGTGTTGGCGATACCGCCACCGACAATCAGCTGATCCACCTGCTTCGCCAGGGATTTCAATACCGTGAGCTTGGTCGAGACTTTGGAGCCCCCGACGATGGCGACCACCGGCCGCGCGGGCTTGCGGAGCACCTTTTCGAGTGCCTCGAGCTCCGCCATCAGCAACGGCCCGGCGCAGGCCACGGGCGCGTATTTCGCAACGCCATGCGTGCTGGCCTCGGCCCGGTGAGCGGTACCGAACGCGTCCATCACAAAGATATCGCACAGCTTTGCCATCTGACGCGCGAGCACCGGGGAGTTCATTTTCTCACCCGGGTTGAAGCGCACGTTTTCGCACAGCACGACCTCCCCGTCGGCAATCTCAAAGCCGTGCAGCCATTCGCGCACGAGAGGCACGGGCTGGCCGAGCAGCTGCTGCAGCCTGAGCGCCACCGGTCGCAGCGATAATTCGGGATCGAATACGCCCTCCTTCGGGCGCCCCAGATGCGACAGAAGGATTACCGCCGCGCCACGCTCGAGGGCGAGGCGAATGGTGGGGAGCGCGGCGAGAATGCGCGCCTCGCTGGTCACACGCTCGTTCTTCACCGGCACGTTGAAGTCGACCCGGATGAGCACCCGCTTGCCGGCGAGGCTCTGGTCGGTCATCCGCAGCACCTTCGTGGTCATTTTGCTTTCATCAGGGCCAGCGTGGTGTCGAGCATGCGGTTCGAGAAACCCCACTCGTTGTCGTACCAGCTCAGGACCTTCACGAGAGTGCCGCCGCCGACACGCGTCTGCGTGGAGTCAAAAATGGAACTGCGCGGATCGTGATTGAAGTCCACCGACACCAGCGGCTCGG
>JANNJM010000086.1:0-40392 GCA_031395645.1 Gammaproteobacteria bacterium
ACCCGCGGAAGGTGGGCTGATGTCCCGCAATGCCAGCGAGCCAATATTACGGATCCGGGATCTGACCGTTGAGTTCGCGACGGAGGACGGCGTGATTCGGGCCGTGGATGGCGTCAGCTTCGACGTCCAGCCGAATGAGACCCTCGGGCTCGTCGGCGAATCGGGCTGTGGCAAGACCGTTACTGGCTTGTCCATTCTCAGGCTCATCCCCATGCCACCCGGCCGGATTGCTGGCGGGAGCATCGAGCTCTCCGGGCGCGAACTCGTGACGCTCGGGAACCGCGAGATCGAGGACATCCGCGGTCGCGACATTTCCATGATTTTTCAGGAGCCGATGACGGCGCTCAACCCGGTCTTCACCATTGGCAACCAGATGGTCGATGTCCTGTGCCGTCATCGGGAACTCACCCGGCGGCAGGCCCGCCCCGTGGCGGCCGAGTTGCTGGCCAAGGTGAACATTCCCGAGCCCTTGACCCGGCTGGATGACTATCCGCATCAGCTCTCGGGCGGCATGCGCCAGCGTGTGATGATCGCCATGGCCCTCTCGTGCAGCCCGAAACTGCTCATTGCCGACGAGCCGACCACGGCTCTCGATGTGACCACGGAGGCCCAGGTTCTGGAGCAGATCAAGGCGCTGCAATCCGAATTCCGTATGGCCGTGATCCTGGTGACCCACGACCTCGGGGTGGTGGCCGAGACCTGCCAGCGCGCCGTCGTGATGTACTGCGGGAGCATCGTCGAGTCGGGGGCTACGGCGGATCTTTTCGGCCACCCGCGCCATCCCTACACGGCGGGTCTGCTGTCCTCCATTCCCCGGCTACGCAGTGAGCGGCTGGCGGAATTACCCGTCATCCCCGGGCGGGTGCCCGATCTGCTGCACCTGCCCGCCGGCTGCCGTTTCGCCGACCGCTGCCCGCAGGTGCAGGAACGGTGCCGGGTGGAGCGGCCGTTACTGACCGACGGCGATGGGAGTAGCGCGGTGGCCTGTCACTTCCCGTTGTAGGGCGCAGGTCGTCAGGCCACCGTGACTTTCACCATGGCATCTCCCTGCTCGATGGCATCCACCACGTCGAGGCCCTTCGTGACTCTGCCGAACACCGTGTGCTTGCCGTCCAGGTGAGGCTGCGGGCCGTGGGTGATGAAGAACTGGCTGCCGTTCGTGCCGGGACCAGAGTTGGCCATCGAGATCACGCCGCGCTCGTGGCGCAGCGGGTTGCCTTTGAACTCGTCCTCAAACCGGTAGCCGGGGCCACCGCGGCCCGAGCCCGTGGGGTCGCCGCCCTGGACCATGAAGTTGCTGACCACGCGGTGAAAGGTGACGCCGTCGTAGAAGCCGTCCTGCGCCAGGAAGACGAAATTGTTCACCGTTTTCGGCGCGTGCTGGGGGAACAGCTCGAGTTCGATGGTCCCCCGGCCGGTCTCGATGCTGACCTTGTAGCTGCGGTCGGTGGCGATCTCCAGGCTGGGCGGGGCGTCGTACTGCTTGGTGGGCATGGTCTGTACTCCAGGGTGAAGGGAATTCGCGGCTCGCACTTTATACTCGACGCATGAGTCCTGGCGACCCTCCCCCGATTTCAGCCCCCCTCGTGGAAGTCACCGATCTGCGGAAGTACTTTCCGGTTCGGGGCGGCCTGTTTCGACAGGTCGTGGCGCAGGTCAAGGCGGTGGATGGTGTGAGCCTGCAGGTCCGATCGGGCCAGACGCTGGGTCTGGTTGGCGAGTCCGGGTGCGGCAAGTCAACACTCGGCCGTACCATCCTCCGTCTGCAGGAACCGACCAGCGGCAGCATCCGCTTCGGGGGTGAGGAGCTCACGGGCCTCACGCGCAAGCAGCTGCTGCCCTGGCGCCGGCGTATGCAGGCGATTTTTCAGGATCCCTACGGTTCCCTGAGTCCCCGCCGGACGGTCGCCCAGACAGTGCGCGAGCCGCTCGACGTGCACGGCGTAGGAACCGCGATCGAGCGCCGGGCCCGGGTGGCCGAACTGCTGGACGTCGTGGGCCTGAGCGCCCAGGCCGCTGACCGCTATCCCCACGAATTCTCGGGCGGCCAGCGCCAGCGCGTGGGGATTGCCCGGGCACTGGCACTCAATCCGCAATTTATTGTGGCGGACGAGCCGGTCTCGGCGCTCGACGTGTCGGTGCAGTCGCAGGTGCTGAATCTCGTCGCCCGGCTGCAGCGGGAGCTGGGTATCGCCTTTTTGTTCATTTCCCACGACCTGGCGGTGATCCAGCACGTCAGCGATCACATTGGGGTGATGTACCTCGGCAAGCTGGTTGAGTTGGCGCCGGCTGGCGAGTTTTTCCGCAAACCGCTGCACCCCTACACAGAAGCGCTGCTGTCCGCGGTACCCCGGGTGGGTGGCCAGGGAAGCAATCAGGGCCACCAGCGCATCGTCCTGTCCGGTGACGTGCCGTCACCGCGCAACCCGCCCGCCGGCTGTCCGTTTCACCCGCGGTGCCCGCAGGTCATGGACGTCTGCCGCACCGTAGCCCCGGCGCTCAAGTCACCGGCCGGCGATCCATCCCGGACGGTCGCCTGCCATCTGCACGAGTAGGAGCGCCTGAAGGCGCTCCTACGAGCGCCAGAAGGTGGGGGAGAACAGCACGAGCAGCGTGAAGACTTCGAGGCGGCCGAACAGCATGGCGAAGATGCACACCCACTTCGCGAGATCGTTCACCTGGGTGAAGTCGGCGACGACCTTACCCAGACCCGGACCCATGTTGTTGATTGAGGTGGCGAGCGCCGAGAACGCCGTGACCTGATCAAGGCCCGTGGCGACCAGCATCAGCAGCATCACCCCGAAGAGGATGATGTAGACCACGCAGAAGCCCCAGACTGCTTCAATCACCCGCTGGGGTACGACGGAGTTGCCCAGCCGCACCGGGATCTCCGCCGCCGGGTGCACCAGCCGTTTCACCTCCCGGACGCCCTGGTTGTAGAGGAGCATCCAGCGCACGACCTTCATACCTCCACCCGTCGACCCGGCACAACCGCCGATAAAGCTCACCAGGATCAGCGTCAGTGGCAACGCTCCAGGCCACGCATCAAATCCGGCAGCGACGAACCCCGTGCTGGTCATGAACGAGACAAACTGGAAAGCAGCGTGCCGCCCTGATTCTCCGATCGTCGCATAGTGCCCGCTGGTAGCCAGCAGGGCCGTACCCGTCAGCGTCAGAATGACCAGGATCAGGCTGTAGGTACGGAACTCCGGGTCTTTCCAGTACGCACCCAGTCCCCGGCTTCGCCAGGCTACGAAGTGCAGTGAAAAACTGGCCCCCGCGAGGAACATGAACACGATGGCTACGCACTCGATGAGCGGACTCTCGAACCAGCCGATGCTGGCGTCGTGGGTTGAAAAGCCACCCGTGGCGAGCGTGGCGAAGCCGTGGCAGATGGCGTCGAAGGCACTCATGCCGGCGTACCAGTAGGCCAGCGTACAGGCCGCCGTCAGACCCACGTAGATCAGCCACAGTGCCTTGGCCGTTTCCGTGATGCGGGGCGTTAGCTTGCTGTCCTTCATCGGTCCGGGCGTCTCGGCCCGGTACAGCTGCATACCGCCGACCCCAAGCATCGGCAGGATGGCCACTGCCAGCACGATGATGCCCATGCCCCCCAGCCAGTGCAGCTGGGCCCGGTAGTAAAGAATCGATCTGGGCAGACTATCCAGCCCGGTGAGGACAGTGGCGCCGGTGGTGGTGAGCCCGGATACGGTTTCGAAAAAAGCGTCTGTCACCGACATGGCCGGTGTTGCTGCGAGGAGTAGTGGCACCGCGCCGAAGGCGCCCAGCCCCAGCCAGAACACGGCGGCCACCAGGAACCCATCCCGCAGGCGCAGCTCGCGCGTGTCGTTCCGCGCCAGCAACCACGCGATGAGGCCCGCGATGAACGTGATACCGAAGGCCTCGATGAACGAGCCCGCCTGGCCGTCGGCGTAATACACCGACACGGCGACGGGTGGCATCATCGTCACGCTGTAGAGCATCAACAGCAGGCCTAAGATGCGCTGGACGACTCTGATATGCATGGGGGTTGCGAGGCGCCGGGGTGTACGTCAGGCCCGGAAGAGCCGCTCGACCTGCTGGATCTGGCGCCGGTCGGCCACGAAGAGAATCAGGTGGTCCTCGGCCTGCACCACCGTGTCGTGGTGCGCCTGCAGGACCTCATCACCACGCACGATCACGTTGATCGTCGCGCCCCTGGGCAGCTGAATATCCTCGACTTTGCGCCCGACCACCCGCGTGTCGCCACGATCGCCGTGGGCGATCGCCTCGAGGGCCTCGGCACGGCCCCGACGCAGGGTGTGGACGCGCACCATGCCGGACTGGCGAACATAGGCCAGCAACGCGCCGATCGTGATCTGTGGCGGTGAAATGCCGACATCGATCCGGGGGCCCTCGACAAGCTCAGCGTAAGCGGGCCGGTTAATCAGCGCCATGACCTTCTTGCAGCCGAGCCGCTTGGCGAGCATTGCCGAAAGGATGTTGACTTCTTCGGCGTTGGTCAGTGCCACGAAGACGTCCGAGCTGTCGATATTCTCTTCCAGCAGCAGTTCTTCATCTGCGGCGTCGCCTGAGAGCACGATGGTCTTCGCCAGTCGTTCGGAGATCATGCGGGCCCGGTCCCGCGAGCGCTCGATCAGCTTCACCTGGTTCGTGCCTTCCAGCGCCTGGGCAACCCGGAAGCCGATATTGCCACCGCCGGCGATGAAGATCCGGCGAACCGGATCTTCTCGCTTGCGCATTTCGCGCATCACGGTGCGGATATCGTCCCGGGCCGCGATGAAAAACACCTCATCGTTCTCCATCAGGCGCGTGCTGCCTTCGGGCGCGATACCCTCCCCATTACGATAGATGGCCGCGATGCGGGTCTCAATGTCCGGCATATGCTCCCGCAGCGTGCGGATTTCCTGGCCGACCAGAGGCCCGTCCCGTTGCGCGCGGACGCCGACCAGTCGTACCTTGCCATCAGCAAAATCCAGCACCTGAAAGGCGCCTGGGTAGCGGATCAGCTGCTCAATGTGCCTCGTCACCAGCTGCTCCGGGCTGATGCAGAGATCCACCGGCACGCGGTCGGCGCCAAACAGCCCCGGTGTGTTCATGTACTCCTGTGAACGGACCCGCGCGATTTTGGTCTTGGTGCCGAACAGCGTGTAGGCCACCTGGCAGGCGATCATGTTCACTTCATCGCTGCTGGTGAGGGCAATCACCATGTCCGCGTCGGCCGCACCCGCGCGCTCAAGCGCCCCCGGTGATGCCGCGTGACCCAGCACCGTCCGGACGTCGAGGCGATCCTGCAGTTCCCGGAGCACGGCGGGATTCGAGTCGATGATGGTGACTTCGTTGGATTCCTCGCGGGCCAGGTGATACGCCGCTGTCGAGCCAACCTGGCCTGCTCCGAGGATAAGGATCTTCATGAGCTCACATCACTTCCAGGTTCGCGTAGGACATCACCAGCCACTTGGCACCCGAATCCTCAAAGTTAACCTGAACCCGCGCATGGGCGCCCGCCCCTTCGTAGCTCAGCACGATACCCTCACCGAACTTCCCGTGCCTGACCCGCTGGCCGAGGCGCACACCGAACGTGGCTTCCTCCGCGCCGTAGCCGCCACGTCGGTATGCAGGCTGCGAAATATTGAGGCGGGGCCGTATTTCCTCGATGAGTTCAACGGGAATCTCACTGATGAACCGGGACGCCTGCTCAAAGCTGTCCTTCCCGTGCAGGCGGCGCTGCTCGGCGTGGCAGAGGTAGAGCTCGCTCATCGCGCGCGTGGCGCCGACATAGCACAGCCGGCGCTCCTCCTCGAGGCCTTCGGCATCGTTTAGTGACCGACGGTGAGGGAAGAGCCCGTCCTCGAGCCCGGTGAGAAAAACCACTGGAAATTCGAGGCCCTTGGCGGAGTGCAGGGTCATCAGCTGCACGCAGTCGTCCCACGCATCGCCCTGGGCGTCGCCTGCCTCCAGGGCCGCGTTGGCCAGGAAAGCAACGAGGGGTGGCATCGACGCCTCCGCCTCCCCCATGTCCTCCGGCTCAAAACTGCGGGCGGCACTGACGAGCTCGTCGAGGTTCTCCAGCCTGGCTTCCGCCCGGTCGCGGGGCTCCTTGCGGTAGTGCTCGATCAGCCCACTGCGCTGGATGACGTGGTCAACCTGCTCGTGAAGCGCGAGACCCGCGGTGTCCCGGGCCAGCGTCTCGATCAGGTGCAGGAAGACCTGTACGGCTTTGGCGCCCCGGCTGCCAGCGTCGCCCGCTGCCACCACCTGTGCCGCGTGCCACAGGGAGAGAGCGTTCGCCTTGGCATACTCACGGATCGCGTCCACAGAGCGCGTTCCAATGCCACGGGTGGGGACATTCACCACCCGCTCGAAGGCCGATTCATCGTCGCGATTGGCCAGCAGTCGCAGGTAAGCCAGCGCGTCCTTGATCTCGGCCCGTTCGAAGAACCGCTGACCACCATACACCCGGTAGGGCAGGCTGGCCCGCAGCAGCACCTCTTCAAAGACCCGGGACTGGGCGTTGGACCGGTACAGCACGGCCACTTCACTGCGCGAATTACCCTGCCGCACCCAGTCCTGGATACGGCCGACCACGAACTCCGCCTCATCCCTTTCGTTGTAGGCCCGGTACAGCCTGATCGGAACGCCCTCGCTACCGGCGGTCCAGAGCTCCTTGCCGAGCCGACCGGTGTTGTGACCGATGATCGCGTTCGCCGCGCTGAGAATGGTCTTCGTGGAGCGATAGTTCTGCTCGAGCTTCACGGTCCGGGAGCCCGGGAAGTCTTTCTGGAAACGTCGCAGGTGCTCCTGCCGGGCGCCGCGCCAGCGGTAGATGGACTGATCGTCATCGCCCACGACGAATGGCACGCCTGTGGTGCCGGCCAGCAGGCGCAGCCAGGCGTACTGGATCGCGTTGGTGTCCTGGAATTCATCCACGAGAATGTGGCGAAAGCGACGCCGGTACTGGGCCAGCAGGTCCGGGTTGTTTTTCCACAGTTCAAAGGCGCGTAGCAGCAGCTCCGCGAAGTCCACCAGCCCGGCTTTCTCGCAGTTCTCCTGGTAGAGCCGGTAGAGGTGGATCAGCTGGCGCCGGGTCTGGTCGCCGTCATCGGTCAGTTGGCCGGCCCGCTGGCCTTCGTCCTTGTGGTGGTTGATGAACCACTGGACTTCCCGGGGCACCCATGTGTTTTCGTCCAGGTCCAGGCTTTTCAGCAAGCGCCGGATCAGGCGCTGCTGGTCCTCCGCGTCAAGAATCTGAAAGCCTTCAGGCAGTCCGGCGTCCTGCGCGTGCCGCCTGAGGAGGCGGTGCGCCAGCCCGTGAAACGTGCCGATCCACAAGTGGTTCACCGGCATCTCCAGGAGTTCCTGGACGCGGCCGCGCATCTCGGCGGCCGCCTTGTTGGTGAAGGTGACGGCCAGAATCCCCAGTGGGGAGACGTTCTCCACCTGAATCAGCCACGCGATCCGGTGGACGAGCACGCGGGTCTTGCCGCTGCCGGCGCCCGCAACGACCAGCATGGGCTCCTGGGGCGCCGCAACGGCTTCCCGCTGAGCGTCGTTCAGCGGGTCGAGGATGCGCGTGACTTCCATGTCGGCCGGGGAGTCTAGCAGCTTACTTCTCCGGGCAAATCCACAACTCGACGGGCTGGCCGGCGCCATTGCGCGCGGGACTGGCCGAGCAGGCAGCGAGGGCACCCGGTGGCATTACTGGCGCTGGCGTGTCCTGGCACGGGAGACGCCCGTACAGATTCTTCTCGGCGACGAAGACCGGCGGCAGTGACCCACCTTTCCGGCCGCTTAAGGCCGCACTGTGCTCCGCCAGGATGGCCAGCGACCGGCCGCAGGTGATGGTGATCAGATCCTGGTCCGGATTCCGTGCCAGTGCTTCGATCTGTTCCAGGTTCTCAGAAGTAGCCAGCATCGGCCCGTACTGCCGGATCGCTGCCAGGGTCCACGCGACCGCGTCCTGCCTGGAGTCCCTGCCCGGATCGCCGCCGCCGCTCGCTGCAAGGATGGCCGCGATTTCTCCCATCGCGGCAGCGGATCCCAGCTTGCTCGCCCGGCTGTAGTACTCGATGGCCGTGCCAGGGTCTCCCGGCAGGCTCCCGGCTGCGTACGCCTGGATAGCGCCAAGATCTCCGGAGTCGGCCAGCGTCTTCTGCGTGGGGCGGGTCATGGCCGCATAAACCTGGGCTGGCGCGTTGTCCGCCGAAACGCCCGCCAGCGGGTCGGCGTCGAGGAAGCCGTGGGCTACGCGCCATTCCTGGTAGCCGGCCAGCAGTATTTCGCCGTCCTGTCCACGCGTATTCAGGGCTCGTATCAGTTCATCCCGATTCGAGACGTTGACCGGGGTCGCCGCTGCAGCGGCCGGCACTTCGTCAGCCGGCGCTGCCGGGACGGGCTCGCTGGCGACGGGAGCCGGAGTGGGCGCTGCTTGCTGCGCGATCGTCGTGGCTGGCGCCACCGGTGCCGTCCCGTCAGTGGCCAGTAGCCAGGCGGCCACGCCAAGCGCGAACAGCACGGCGGCCACAGCCAGCGCGCTGCGCGACACTGCCTACCGTTCCGGGGCGAACCGGGCCGTGGCCCGGAAGGACGCGGCGTGCAGGAGACTGATCACGGTGAGGAGCAGCAGCGCCGCGACGCCGTTGTGAGCGGTGGCGAGGGGTAGCGGCAGCCCGAACCAGACAATGCCGATGCCAAGCGTCACCTGCAGCACGACGGCAGCGAGGACCAGCGTCGTGGCCCGGCGCACGGCGCGTGCCGGCAACCGGTGGCGTGCCCAGAGCGCCACGCTGACGAGGAAGATCAGCGTGATCAGCGCGCCCAGTCGGTGGGTCACGTGGATAGCCACGCGGGACGGCGCATCCAGGACCCCGAACTCATAGTCGGTACCCAGGCCTCTCCACAGCACAAAGCCCTCGGCGAAGTTTGCTTCAGCCGGCCACCACTGCCCCTGGCAGGTGGGCACGTCCGGGCAGGCGAGGGCAGCGTAGTTCGAGCTCGTCCAGCCGCCGAGGGCGATCTGGCCGATCAGAACGGCGAGGCCGGCAATGACTGGCCACGGCGTGCGGCGCGCCTGCCGGTCGGCGTTGCGGCGGCGGTCCTCCAGCAACAACCACACGAGCAGTCCAAGCGTGGTCAGGCCACCCAGCAGGTGGCCCATCACGATGAGTGGTTTCAGCAGCAACGTGACTGTCCACATGCCGAGCAGGCCCTGGAACAGGACCACGCCGAGCAGCACGAGCGGCATCACCACCCGTTGCCGGGGCGAGCGGCGATTCAGCCTGGCAAATACAGCCACGAGTACGATGACGAGACCCAAGGCAGTAGCGGCGTAGCGATGGATCATCTCGCGCCATGCCTTGCCAGCCTCCAACTCCCGTTCCGGAAACGCAGTCTGGGCGAGGGCGCGCGTCTGTGCATCCCCGGGCAACACCAGGTGACCGTAGCAGCCGGGCCAGTCCGGACAGCCGAGCCCGGCGTCGGAAAGCCGCACGTAGGCACCCAACACGATCACGACCAGAGCGAGCCCGGCACCGGCCCACAGGCAGCGGCGATACCAGGCGGCGAAATTCATCCGATCTGCGACGCCTTGAGCAGCAGCTTGAGATCCTCGTGCATGTCCTTCATCGAAGTACCCGCTGGAAAGCGCAGGACCACGTTTCCCAGGGGATCAGCGATGAAGACCTCGCCTTCGGCAAATGCCCCGAGAGTCGCCAGCACCGCATCCCGCGAGGCGAGCCCCTCCGCCATCACGAGGAGCCCGGGGTGATCAGCGGCGACAAAGCCCGGGTTGGGCTCGCCCCCGGTGGCGATGAAGAAGCGCTGGACGCGCGCCATCTCCTTCCCAAGTGCCCGGCGGACCTGCCGCGTCCTGAAGAGCGTCTCCTTGCAGGCATCGTCACAGTCGCCGCGGCCCACGTAAAGCAGTGACCACTTGCCCGTGAAGCCAGCTGCGGCCCCATCCGCCAGCAGCATGACCTCGCCCGGCAACGTGCGTGGCTGCGTCAGCAAGGTGCCGTGCGCCACGGAACCTTTGGGCCGCCACTGCGCGCCGCCCGAGTAGTACATGGCTATCGCAATGGCGAGCGGCCCGAAGAACAGCAGCGCCATCAGCGCGGGGACAAGGCGCTTGTTCGGTTTCTTTTCGGCAGTGGGAGCCAGGGTTGTCACGTAGCTTGCCTTCCGTTCTTCCGTGCGAGCACCAGGTAGATCACGACCACCGTCAGTGCCAGGCCGAACCATTGTACGGCGTAGGCCACATGGCGATCCGGTCCCATGCCGCCGGGGCGCCAGTCCCGCACGAAGCCATCGGCGACGTCCGGGTCGAGCAGTAGCTGGTAGTCCCGGAGAGGAATACCGAGCTGGGCGCTGATCTGTTGGCTCGTCGGAAACAAAAGGCGTCGGGGCCAGGGTGCGTCCTGCGGCGGTACATCCGCCGTCAGTTCGATGCCGGGCCGCGGCAGCCAGTCAATCCGGCCGGTGACCTCCTGCGCCTCGCCACCCACCTGGATATCGGGGAGCACCGTCCGGTTGCCATCGGCCGGCACCCAGCCCCGATTGACGAGCACGGTGCCGCCGGGCGTCATGAATGGCGTGAGAATCTGGTAGCCGGAGCGCCCCTTAAAACTCAGGTTGTCGAGCAACACCTGGTGGCTCGTGTCATAGCGGCCGCTGAGCCGGAGGCGTTCGTAGCGGAGCGCTGCAACGGCAGCATCCGATACCAGTTCACGGCTTGCCGTTGCCGCACCGCCAGCAGCGAAGCGTGCCAGCAGTGCGCGTTTTTCGCCCGCCCGGTCCAGCTGCCAGAAGCCGGCTGTTGCACCGATACCGGCGAAGGCGAGGGTGAGCGCGACAGCCCACCACGGCGCTTTCATTCGAGCAGCCAGGGTGCCCAAGCTATGATGGCCTCATGGTCAAGTTCCTGGTGTTGCTGCTGCTCGCGGGCGTTCTGGTGAGCCTCTTCTCGGGACTCTTTTTCATGAACCGGGACCAGAGTGACTCCCGGCGCCTGCTGCGGGCGCTGACCATCCGCATCTCGCTGTCCGTGCTGCTCTTCCTGGTGCTGATCGTGGCCTGGCGAACCGGCGCGATCCAGCCCCACGGCCTAATGCCCCGGTAGGAGCGCCTGAAGGCGCTCCAACCGCGTCAGAGCCAGTAGACGAAGATAAACAGTCCCAGCCAGACCACGTCGACGAAATGCCAGTACCAGGCCACGCCCTCGAACGCGAAATGCCGCGTTGGCGTGAAGTGGCCCCTCAAGCAGCGGAACCAGATCACCGTCAGCATGATGGCGCCGATCGTGACGTGCAAACCGTGGAAGCCCGTGAGCATGAAGAAGGTGCTGCCGTACATGCCGGCGGTGCTCAGCTTCAGGTTCAGCTCGTTATAGGCGTGTGAGTACTCGTAGACCTGGAAGCCCAGGAAAATAAAGCCCAGCAGGAACGTGAGCCCGAGGAACAGGGTAAGCAGCCCCCGCTGGTTCGCCTTCAGGGCGTGATGGGCGATGGTGAGGGTCACGCCGCTCGTGAGCAGGATTGCCGTGTTGAGCGCCGGAATGCCCCAGGCGCCCATGATCTCGTACTCGCCGCCAGTGGCGGCCGGGCCACTGGACGGCCAGGTGTTCTCGAAATCCGGCCACAGGAACCTGTTGGTGACTGTTTCGCTGCCTTCGCCGCCAAGCCAGGGCAGGGAAAGCTGGCGCGCGTAGAGCAGCGCCCCGAAGAAGCAGGCAAAGAACATCACCTCGGACAGGATGAACCACATCATGCCCATGCGGAACGACTGGTCGACCTGGTTGTTGTAGGTGCCGGCTTCGCTCTCGCCGATGACCTGCCCGAACCACAGGAACATCATCACGATCAGGATCGCGGCACCAAGCAAGGCGACCAGGCCAGTCGATCCGCCATTCAGCAGTATCGAGATGCCAAGGAAGGCCGTGAACAGCCCGACCGAGCCAATGATCGGCCAGTGGGTGCCGTGGGGGACGAAGTATTTGTCCTGCGCATGAGCCATGACTTTAAGTCTTCCTGGGTCGAAACGGGTCAGGTGGTTGAGGCAGCGGCCAGCTTGGTGGTCAGCTCGGCGGTCGCTGGGCGATTGACGAAGAACGTGTAGGAAAGCGTAACGCGATCAATAAACTCCGGCAGTGCGGTATCCACCATGAATTGCACGCCCATGTCCCGGGCTTCGCCGGCCGTGAAGTTCTGCTGCGTGAAGCAGAAGCACTGGGTCTTGATGAAGTGCTTGGCAGCCTCGCCGGGCGCCACGCTGGGCACGGCGGAGCCCACGAGTGCTCCGTCAGTCAGATTGCGGGCGAAAAAGGCGGTGTTGTAGAGCTGCCCCGGGTGGACCTGAAGCGAGGTGACGGTGGGCCGGAACTCCCAGGGTGCCTGCTCGTTCAGCACGGCGACGAACTCCACGGTAACGAGCCGCTCCGAGATCGCCTGGGTGGCGCTGATCGTGGCAGCCTCAGCGTTCGTGCGCCCGCCAATGCCGGCGATTTTGCACATCACTTCATAGAGCGGGACCAGCAGGAAGCCGAACCCGAACATGGCCACTGCCATCACGGCGAGGCGCAAGGCGAGACTCCGGGGGCCGGCCAGAACCACGCGTCAGTGCCTCAGGCCGGTTGAAAGGATGTAGCCCACGTACATACACAGCGCCACGGCACCCAATACAAGTGCCGTGCGGCGGGCGCGCCGCCGCTGCTCCTCGATCTGCGCCGTGTCTATCACTTGACGATCGGCGCCTCTTCAAACGTGTGGTAGGGCGCCGGCGACGGCACCGTCCACTCGAGCCCTTCGGGACGATCCCAGACCTCGGCAGTGGCCTTGCGGCCGCCACGGATAGTCTGGATCACGATGTAGGCGAACAGCAGCTGGGCCAGGCCAAAGCCGAAGGAACCGATGCTGGAGATCATGTTCCAGTCGGCGAACTGCGTGGCGTAGTCCGGAATACGCCGGGGCATGCCGGCGAGACCCAGGAAGTGCTGCGGGAAGAACGTTATGTTGACGAAAATCGCCGAGAGCCAGAAGTGAATCTTCCCGAGGGTTTCGTCGTACATGTGGCCAGTCCACTTCGGCAGCCAGAAGTAGGCGCCGCCAAGAGCGCCAAAGAGCGCGCCCGGTACGAGCACGTAGTGGAAATGGGCCACCACGAAGTAGGTGTCGTGGTACTGGAAGTCCGCCGGCGCGATCGCCAGCATCAGGCCCGAGAAGCCTCCGATCGTGAACAGGAATAGAAACGCCAGCGCGAACAGCATCGGCGTTTCGAAGCTCAGGGAACCGCGCCACATGGTGGCCGTCCAGTTAAAGACCTTCACCGCCGTGGGGATTGCGATGAGCATCGTGGACAGCATGAAGAACATCTCACCCGCCAGTGGCATGCCCACGGTGAACATGTGGTGGGCCCAGACGATGAATGACAGGAAGCCGATGCTCGCCGTGGCGTAAATCATCGCCGAGGCGCCGAAGAGTGGCTTGCGCGAGAAGGTCGGGATGATCTGCGAGACGATGCCGAAGGCCGGCAGGATGATGATGTAGACCTCCGGGTGGCCGAAGAACCAGAAGATGTGCTGGAACAGCACCGGGTCACCGCCGCCGGCCGCGTTGAAGAAGCTCGTGCCGAAGAACTGGTCGGTGAGCAGCATCGTGACCCCACCGGCCAGCACGGGCATGGCTGCAATGTGCAGGTAGGCCGTGATCAGCCAGGTCCAGACGAACAGGGGCATCTTGAGCAGCGACATGCCCGGTGCGCGCATGTTCATGATCGTCACGATGATGTTGATCGAGCCCAGGATCGAGGACATGCCAAGCATGTGGATGGCAAAGATCGTAAAGGGAAAAGAGTTGCCTCCCTGCAGGGAGAGTGGGGGGTAGAGCGTCCAGCCACCGGCAGGCCCGCCACCCGGCATGAACAGCGTGGACACGAGCAGCGTGCTGGCGAACGGCAGGATCCAGAAGGACCAGTTGTTGAGCCGGGGCAGCGCCATGTCCGGCGCGCCGATCATCAGGGGAATCATCCAGTTCGCAAAGCCGACGAACGCCGGCATGATCATGCCGAAGATCATGATCAGCGCGTGCATGGTGGTCATCTGGTTGTAAAAGTCGGGGTTCACGAACTGCAGTCCCGGCTGGAACAATTCCAGGCGGATCACCATCGCCATCGCACCGCCCACAAACAGCATGACCAGTGCGAACAGCAGGTAGAGCGTGCCGATGTCCTTGTGGTTGGTGGTGAAAACCCAGCGCATTAGGCCCTTGGCAGGGCCGTGATGCTCATCGTGCGGGTGGTCATGCCCAGCGTGGTCGTGGCCAGCGTGGTCGTGTGTCTGCGCGGTCATCGTTCCTGCTCCGAATCTGGTCTTAATAGATCAATTGGCGGCAATAGTGGCTGGCGTCGCCGGCGACTTCTGCGCAACGAGCCAGGCATCAAACTCAGGTTTGGGCAGCACCTGCACCACGATCGGCATGAAGCCGTGGTCCTTGCCGCACAGCTCGGCGCACTGGCCACGGTAGACGCCCACCTTGTCGACCTTGAACCAGCCTTCGTTCACGTAGCCCGGGACAGCATCGCGCTTGACGGAAAAGGCGGGGACCCACCAGGCGTGGAGCACGTCGTTGGCGGTCAGCAGGTAGCGGATCTTCACGCCAACCGGGACCACCAGCGGATTGTCCACCTCGAGCAGGTAATTCTCGACGTCTGCCGGGTTCAGGCCGGAGCCGAGCTGCCGGGCTGCATTGCTCGTCGGGGCCAGCGTGCTGAAGAACGAGTAATCCTCGCCGAGGTACTCGTACTGCCACTTCCACTGATAGGCAGTGATCTTGAGCGTCATTTCCGAATTGCGGGTGTCGTCGATGCGCACCAGCGCTGGCGCGGTCTCATACCCCAGGAAAACCAGGATCAGGGTCGGGATCACCGTCCAGATGATTTCGGCGTTCGTGTTGTGGGAGAAGGTGGCGGCGACCGCGCCCTTCGACTTGCGGAAGGTCATGATCGCGTAAATCATCACGCCGAAGACACCGATGCCGACGATCGTGCAGATCCACAGCACCAGCATGTGCAGGTCGTACGCTTCCTGGCTCGTCGAGGTCACGCCCTGGGTCATGTTCAGCGTCCAGGCGGCCTCGGCGGGAAGGGCCAGTACCGCAAGGACGAAGCCTGCGAGCAGTTGGCGGGCGTTTAAGGCAACTCGATGCATGTCAGTTTCTTCCCGGTGATCTTTGCAGTGCGCTGTTCGTTCTCTGGCCGTCGTCAGCCAGCAATTCTGCCAGCCGGTTCTTCAGTCCCCGGCGTTCGCCGTCCGTCAGAAACGCGCCGATCTCAACACTACGGCCCCGCGATCGAAAAAGCAGGCGACTGGGCCAGTGGGCCGTATCGCCGGCCCGGAGCTCGAGCTGCGTCCAGGGCCGTTCAAAGGAGTACGCCCTGTGGTGGGCTGCTCCCTCGCGTCCGCGAGCGTACTTCTCAATCCGCACGGACGTATCGTCCACCCGGATGTACTCCCGGGCTTCGGCACGCCGCTGCACCCACCGGACTGCCCAGTAGAGCACCGCCAGTTCGAGTCCTGCAAAGGGCAGCACGGGCCAGAAGCCGAGAGCCACGCAGCCGATCCCGACGCACAGCAAGATGGCCATCAGCGTTCCGTAAAACCAGGTAGCGGCGCGAGGTGTCAGGGAAGAGTTAGGCCGGAGCTCGAACGAATGCACGTGAGGACCCCTTTGCGGGACCTTAAATTTTACTTGAACAGCCCGTTCCGGCGCAATTTGTGCGGGTCCGACGCGGCCTCAGACTGGCCTTCGCTGCAGACTGTCGAGCATTACGGCGATCTCGTCGCCGGGGGCGCGCCTGCGCCGCGTGGCACCCGGCGCCCAGGCCTGACCAAAGACAATCTCCACGGTCGCCGGTAACAAGCCGGCGGAGTCCCGCCGCATCTCGTAGGCCGCCGTGAGCCGCGACCAGGCCTGCCGACCGGTCAGTCCGGCGCGGCGCCCGGTGCTGGCATTCGTGGTGCCGGTAGCCCGCAGGTCGGCAACCAGGCTCCCGAAGCTGCGGTACGTCAACGTGAGTGTGTCCGTGTCCATAACTGGTTCCGCCAGGCCCGCCCGGACCAGCCCGTCGCCGAGCGCCCGCATTTCCGGGAACGGCAGCACGTGGGGCGCCTGGTCAACAGTCCCCCAGGCCGCCCGCAACTCCTGATAGGACGAAGGTCCCGGAGTCGTGAACGTAAACAGGCCCGGATGGCGGAGCACCCGCCGCACCTCCGCGAGCACGGCGTCCAGCCTGGGGCTCCAGTGGATGGCCAGACTGGAAAACACGAGGTCGATGCTCTGGTCGGCCAGCGGCAGGCGCGCAGCGTCCCCGCAGATCAGTAGCGCGGGCTGGCCTGCAGGAGGCCCAGGCCGGTCGGCTGCCCGTTGCAACATGGCGGGCGTGAGATCCAGCCCCACCAGTTCCGCATCCGGGAAGCGGGCCGCAAGCGCCGCCAGCGCGCCGCCGGTGCCGGTACCCAGATCGAGGATGCGCCGCGGCTGCAGCTCAACCCATTGCAGACGCTCGAGAAGCCGCTCGCGCACCTCGGCCTGCAGGCCGTCCGCGCCGTCGTAGCTGGCAGCAGCCCGGGTAAACGCACGCTGCACCTGCCGCTGATCGATCGCCGGCGCTGCGTCCGGCGTCGGACCCGCGTTCATGCAGGCGTTGCTTGAGCCGCCGCCCGGAGGCCCAGCCGGGCCAGTAACGCCAGATCCCGGTCGGTCGCCGGATTTGGCGTGGTCAGCAATTGCTCGCCGTAGAAAATGGAGTTGGCACCCGCGAAGAAACACAGGGCCTGCAGCTCATCGCTCATGTCGTCGCGTCCTGCGGAGAGCCGGACGCGGGACCTCGGCATGAGGATGCGGGCTACCGCGATAACGCGGACGAAGGTGAGTGGGTCGACGGCCGCCTGCCTGTCCAGCGGGGTGCCCGCAACCTGGACCAGCTGGTTCACGGGCACGCTTTCCGGATGTTCCGGCAAGGTGGCGAGGGTGTGCAGCAGCTCGATGCGGTCCTGGTCCGCCTCGCCAAGGCCGATGATGCCGCCGCAACAGACCTTGAGGCCGGCATCCCGGACGGTCTTCAGCGTGGCCAGCCGGTCGCCGTAGGTCCGGGTGGAAATAACCTGGGGATAAAACGCGGCCGACGTATCCAGGTTGTGGTTGTAGTAGTCGAGCCCCGCCGCCTGCAGGGCCTCGGCCTGGTCGCGCGTGAGCATGCCGAGCGTGGCGCAGGTCTCGAGCCCGAGTTCCTTCACGGCGCGAACCATCTCAGTGATCTTGGCCAGCTGACCCGGCTTGGGACTCCGATACGCGGCACCCATGCAGAAGCGCGTGGCGCCCTTGTCCCGGGCGGCGCGGGCGGCCGCCACGACCGCAGCCAGCGGCACGAGCGCTTCCGGGGTCAGCCCGGTGTCGAAATGCACACTCTGGGGGCAGTAGCCGCAGTCCTCCGGACAGCCGCCGGTCTTGATACTCATCAATGTGCTGATCTGGACCTCGGCGGGGTCGAAGTTAGCCCGGTGGGTCTGGTGGGCCCTAAAGAGCAGGTCGTGCAAAGGCAAGCCAAACAGGTCAGCTACTTCGGCGACTTTCCAGTCATTACGGACGGCGGGGGGCGGAATGGCCATTGGCATGAAAAGACCCTGCTTTTGCGGCGGGACCTGGCCGGTCCCCGACTGTTATATCGAACCTCAGTATCGGAACCGTGCCGGAGGCTGTCAACTAATGAGCTGGGTTCGGGTTGACCAGGTTTTGGACACCCTGTTTGCCCCCCACTGCCTGCTCTGCGGGCAGACGGAGGCCCGAGCCGGGGCCGTCGCGCCCGTTTGCGCCGGGTGCATGGCCGACCTGCCCTGGCTCACGGACCAATGCGTCTGCGGCTTGCCCCCGGGATGCCCGGGCGACGTCCGCTCTGCCCTTACATATGAGTACCCGGTGGATCGCCTGATCGCCGCTGCCAAGTTTGGCCGCCAGGCCCCGGTCGCCCGCGGTCTCGGCCAGCTGCTTGCACTGCGCATGCCCGCGTTGCCGGAACCTCCCGACGCCGTGGTGCCGGTGCCTTTGCACTGGCGCCGGGAAGCAAGCCGGGGTTTCAATCAGGCGGAGGAAATCGCCCGGGCCGTGTGCGACGCCCGGGGCTGGCCTTTGCGCACCGATCTGTGCCGGCGTATTCGGGCCACGCCCGAGCAGTCAGGCCTTGGGGCCGCCCCCCGGCGTGACAATCTCCGCGGAGCCTTCGCCCTGCTGAATGTTCGCGGTGCGGGCCGTTGCCACCGCGTGCTGCTGATCGATGACGTGCTGACCACGGGCGCCACGGTGTCGGCCCTGGCCGAAGTCTTCCAGGTGGCGGGCGTGCCGGCGATAGCCGTGTGGACCGTCGCCCGGACTCCGCCGCCGGATCAGGCGACGTTGCGAAACGTGTAGTCCAGCAGGATCCCGGCAAAGATCGCGGCGCCGAAATGCGTATTGGCCCGGAACGCCCGCAGGCACGACGCGGCATCCCGCCGCCGGATCACCCACAGCTGCCAGGCCAGCAACAGTGCACCAACCGCCACGCCGGCCTGGTACCAGTAACCGAGACCGCCGTCCCGCCCCACGAGCACGAGTCCAACAACCAGCACCACCTGCAGCAAAAAGATGATGAAAATGTCTGCGGTGCCAAACAGGATCGCTGTGGATTTCACGCCGATGCGCACATCCTCATCCCGGTCGGCCATCGCGTACATGGTGTCGTAGATCACGGCCCACACCACCACACAGAGCCACAGCAGCCAGGCCAGGCGTGGCACGGCCTCGGTTTCGGCGGCGAAGGCCATGGGAATGCCCCAGCCGAACGCGGCCCCGAGCAGAAACTGGGGAGCCGCCAGCCAGCGCTTGCTGAAGGGGTAGATGACCGTCAACGCCGCGGCGCCGAGCGCGAGCAGCTGCGTGAGCGGATTGAGCAGCATCAACAAGGCGAGTGCCAAGAGGCCAAGCACGGCGAACAGCGCCAGGGCCTCGGCCGGAGCCACCAGGCCGGCCGCGACCGGACGGTCCCGGGTGCGGGCCACCGAGCCGTCAATGTGCCGGTCGGCGAAGTCGTTGATCACGCAACCTGCCGAGCGCATCACGATGACGCCGGCCACGAAGACCAGGAAATTGAGCGGCTGGGGGCGGCCCGCGCCGGCAATCCACAGACCCCAGAGCGTGGGCCAGAGCAGTAGCCAGGTGCCCACGGGCTTGTCGAGCCGCATGAGCCGCGCGTACTGGCGGGACTGCTCGGCTAACTCACGGCCGAGACGGGCGAGGCTGTGCGCGGGAGCTGCTGCCATGGGTTGAGTTTAGCTGTTCGAACACGGGCTGCAGTACTTCGGGCAAGCTGGCACGGAAGGATTCGTCGACCGGAAAGTGCGGCATGCGCTCGTGCACGGCCATCCAGACCAATTCTGCCTGGTGGCGATCCTTGGGTCTCTTCAGTGCATCACGGCCCGGTTTGTCACTGAGCCAGCACTTGTGTAACGCAAACCATCTTGGGTCGGGCACCAGGAGCGGGGCCGGCCGGGAGTCAAGGCCAGCAACTATCCGGCGGAGCGGCCGCCCGCGATAGAGCCAGTCCTGCTCCGGCAACGGGATCGGGCGCAGGGGCTCACCGAGAACCGAACCAGCGCGCTCCACGCCGACCAGTAAATCGATCTCCCGGGCATCGCGATTGCGGGCCTGAAAGGTGCGCTCCTGATTCACTACGAAGGTGTCGTCGAGCGTGTGCAATGCCTCCCAGAGCACCGGGCCCTCCGGCGGGTGCTGTGCGACCCATGTCAGGTCAATATCCCGCGTGGCGTGGGCGGGTGCATCAAACGTGCTTGCTGCTTCAAGCTGGTACGCCGCAGTCGCGGTGGTCCCGACTGCCATGACGACCGGACCGAGCAGTTCACGCAGGTCGAGTTCGCGGAGCAGACTTCCGGCGTAGGAGTCGATCATGGGCAGGCGGAGCGCCCGATAAACGGCTGCGGCCTCGTCAAGTGTCGGGCTGAGTCGTGCCACGCGGTCGCGCAGCCCGGTCTTGGCTGTCTGGTACTCGGTATAGAGGCGCTCGGTTTTGGACCCGCGCGGCCCGAGGGACGTGCCATTGCCGCGACGATCACGAATCCGGTAGAGGTACTGCCGACCAGACACGGTCTTCCAGAGGAGACGGTCGGTGTAGGCAGGCTCGGCACGCGCGAGGGGTAACCAGGCTTCGTAGGCCTCGGCCAGATTGATCGCCGCCCGAAGCTGCTCATCGGAGTATGTCGACAGCACGTTTTATCCCGCAAATCACTAAAGATGCAGATTGCAGGATAAATGTAATTAATACAATGAGACGCGCCGGCCGGTGCGGGTGGGTGCGGGGCAGCGGCCCGAGGTGCGGGGCCGCCCCAGGGCGATCTGACTTTGGGCTAGACCAGAACGCCAGACGTGTTCCCGGGAGCAGACCGGTCGGGACGCGCTGCGCCTGAGAGATTATGCGGTGCAACAGAGTGGTGGGACGGGGGCGATTCAGGCTGCACCTTCTTGCGCTTTTCCCCCTACAAAAGGCGAGGTCGCGCGATGGACGGGTGGAGCGCGCTTTTCGGGAAGCGCCAGGCCAATGGCCGCTGAGGCTGGCAGCGGGCGGACAGCCATTCGGAGATCCGGGTGATCTCGTCGTCCATCAGGTAAGCCTCGGTGTCCTTCCAGCCAACCAGACTCACGCAATTCTGCTCGTTGGCCAGCAGGAATCGTTCTTCATCCGAGGCGGCAACCCTGCATCCCGGAACGATCAGCGTGGGCACGATCTTGATCGGGTGGCCGACGGTGCGGCCAAGTTCCTTCGCGAGGCCGGCGCAGGCCCTCACCACCGGCTGGAGCCCGAACGTGCCGTGGTC
Organism: Gammaproteobacteria bacterium; assembly: GCA_031395645.1. GTDB lineage: Bacteria > Pseudomonadota > Gammaproteobacteria > Steroidobacterales > SHZI01. The sequence goes on from JANNJM010000086.1 coordinate 20,909, forward strand.
GGGACCGAAGGTCAGGGACCCGCGCGCCAGGCTCACGGTCACGGCGCCGGGTCGGGACGGCAATACCACCTGGACTGCGAAGACGCCGATGGAGCCGACAACGACGTGGTCAACGACACCGTCTCCGACCGGCACGGCGTGAAACACGCGATGCCCTCTGAGTTGAACCTCATCGAGCCGCTGGGCTACCCCCCGGTCGGCATCGAGCAACGAGCGCAGACTGCTGCGATATCGAACGAGTTGCACACCCTTGGCAACGGCAAACGCTCCAACCAATCCGACGAGCACGGCGATTGTGACCCAGCCCCACGTCGGCTGAGCGGGCCAGCCATCCTGGCGGGCAAACAGCGCAAGGACGCCAAAGCAGATGCCAAAGAGCAACACTGCGGTACGGTGCCGCCGCAAACGTCGATCGATGCTGGCGATTTCCAGCACGACGAAGGCAGCCGGCTGGTGATGCAGGCGAGAATCTGCCGCACGTCGTGACCTCGCGACGAGGAGTACGCCTGAACACATGGTGGACGCCAGCAGATACGCGAGCGCTATCGCCAGGCCGATGGCGGCAAAGGTAATCAGGGAGGACGGAGTGAACATAGCGCGGGGCCCGCATGCGACGGCGGGAGCAGAGCTTAGGTGCGCCGATGCCAGACCCACCGTGACTGGCATCACACCTTGCTCCGAATGGAGACCGGGCCATCGATCGCCAGCGGACGCTGGAGCTGGTCCAGCGTTACCAGGGCAACCGTTACTAAAGCGACGAGCAACAGGACGGTGACGGCCACCGTCAGCAGTACGCGGCCAACTCTCATCGGATTTCGTCGGGAATCGATCCCTCGGCACCGGCGGCGCGCATCACGAGGATGCCGGCCACCAAGACCAGGAAATTGAGCAGCTGGTGTCGGGATAGATCAGGACGTCAGACGCAGTGACAATGGGCCAAATACACTTGCTCTGGCCTCAAACAGTCCAGTCTTCGACCAAAAGCCCCTCGACACGCCGGAACGCCCGGACGTTGTGAGTCACGAGCGTCAACTGATATTCGAGGGCTGTGGCGGCGATCAGCAGATCGTAGGGTCCGATGGGCTTGCCGACGCGGGCAAGCTTGCTACGCAAGCAGGCTGCGCGTTGTGCTTCCGCACTGCCGAAGGGAATGCTGGGAAGTGCCTCCAGCAACCGACGTGTCAGGTCCTCGGCTCTCGTTCCCGGGGTCAGGGCAAAACCGAAACGAAGCTCATGCTCGACGAGTACGGAGATGCAGAGGTCGGCAGGCGACGTCGCAAGCAACTTGTTAATGAGTATGGGTGAGGTCTGACGGGCCCAGACGCTGACAATATTAGTGTCCAGCAGATAGTCCATCAGGCCCTGCGCTTGCCGGCCACGCGCTTGCACATGCTGGCATTCATCTCGGCGCGGATCGCATCGAAGTCCGGTCCGGTGTCGCCGGTCTCCGGCATCGGATTCTTCATCCAGCTTTCCAGGTCAGCAGGCCAGGTCTGGCGTGCTTGTCGGGCCAGGTAGAGCTGGACGGCCTCCCGGATGATGCCACTACGACTCGACCGCTGGCTCCGCGCGTACGCGTCAAGCTGCGCGAGGAGGGGGTCAGGCAAATGGATGCTGAAGTTCATGTTGACCTCTGACTTAACATGTTAGGGCATGTTAGGAAGCAACGACCTGCCGTGTCAACCGGAAAATCCACGGAAAATCGTCAGATTCGCGAACTGCGCCTCCAGGAGGAATCCATCACGTCGCGCTCCATGCCAGCGCGGCACCACCCACGTGGTCTTCGCGCCGCACAGCCAGTGGCGGGCGCAGATCACGCTGGCGACCACGCGACCGTGAATCTCCTATCCGTTCTACTTCAGCGGCATACTGACGCTGTGGTTGGTCGGCGATAAAGAAAAGGTCCGATCCCTGCGCGGCACACCATTTTCAAGGCGACGAAAAACAATGAATCCAAACTCTGTATCCAGAAAACGACTGGGTGGAAAAGTCGCCATCGTTACCGGTGCGACTGGTGGCATCGGTGAAGCAACCGCGAAGCTCTTCCTTGAAGAGGGCGCGAGCGTCATGCTCGTCGCCCGCTCGGCAGACAAGCTGAAGGAGACGCGGGATCGATTGGCGGTGACTGCAGAATTGGCTCACTTCGTCGCAGAGGCCACGGATGAGGCTGCGACAGCGGCCGCAGTCGCGGCGACGGTGAAGGCCTTTGGCGGCGTTGACATCCTCCTCGCCAATGCTGGCATGGAAGGTCCTGTGAAGCCGATCGAAGCGCAAAGCCTGGCGGATTTCGAGCAGGTGCTGCGCACTAACGTCGTCGGCGTATGGCTCGCAATGAAACACTGTGTCGCGCCGATGAAAGCGCGCGGCAGCGGTTCGATGATCGCGCTGTCATCGATTGCGGGAGTGATTGCCGCACCGGGCTTGGCGCCCTACGTCGCCAGCAAGCATGCGGTCTACGGCCTGGTCAAGACGGTGGCGCTGGAATTGGGCCCGTCGAAGATTCGCGTCAATGCAATCGGCCCCGGCCCGATCGACAACCGGATGATTCGCTCGATCGAAACGCAAGGGTCGCCGGACAATCCCGACGCTGTTCGCGCACACTTCACGAGCATGATCGCTATGCAACGCTACGGTACCAACGAAGAAGTGGCGCAGCTCGCTTTGTTTTTGGCCAGCGACGATGCCTCGTACTGCACCGGCGGGATTCATATGATTGATGGCGGGTTTACGGCGGCGTAGGGGAGGCGGCGGCTGCTTCATCGCCACGGCCGCCTTTGCCCTTCTATGGCGAGGAGACGCTTTGAATGACCTAGCCTCCCGTGAGGGCCGCCTCCACGATTGGCCTTGCCCAGGCCGGCGTCCGGGCCAGCGCGTCGAGGTCGTCGGCAGCCGGCCAGCTCACCTGGCCGTTCTCAACCAGGAGCACCAGCGCCGGATCCGGCACGGGGTTGCCAGCACCTGCCTCCACGCTGTTGTCGCAGACCACCACGCTGGCGGCGTGCGGCAGGAGCTTGATCAGGTTCAGAGCGGCCCGGATATAGCGTTCGCGGATCCGCTGCTCGGGAATGTCGTGGCCTCCTGCGGCCACCCGGGCCCGAACGCGAGCGATGTGCTGCTCGGCCGAGGACAGGCCGCAGAACCAGATGAGCACGTCGTGAGTCTGGCTGGCGGCGAGTATCGCGCTGGTCATGGTGCTGCCGCCGAGAGTGGTTTCGAAGGCATGGTTACGCCCTTTGGCGATCGCCTCCTCGAGGCGCCGCAGGCCCTCCGCCCAGGCCTTGCCGTTGGCGGTGCCCTGATCGCAGCCGGTTGCGGCCATCAGTTCCCGGGCGAAGGTGTCCGGATTGAACCAGCTCAAGCCCTGCTGTTCGAGGAGGTAGCCGCCGATGGAACTCTTGCCGGCGCCATTCACGCCAGCAAGTACATACAGAACGGGGCGGGCCATCAGTACCGGGTGCCGGCCTTGACCTTGCCACCCAGCCGGGCGGGTGCCTTGATTGCGGCCCTCAGCCGCGCTCCGGCCGAACGTTCCTGGAGCACGGCGAGCCGCTCGTCGAAACGTTCCCGCAGCACTGCCAGTGCGGCTTCGTTCCGGGCTTCGGACTGCTGAAGAATCGTCATGAATGCCTCGTAGTCGGCCACTGGCAGGATCACCGCTTCGGGCTTTTCGTGGTTGGTGACGAGCAGCCGCCCCGCGGCCCGCAGTTCGTCCATCACGCCCCGCCAGCCCACCTTTTTCAGCGAGGAGGCGGCGGTACGGGACAGGTCATCGAGAGCCACATATTTCAGGGAGCTGGCCATGGCGCGCCTCCGGGATGGAAATCTTCCGAGGGCGACTTTAGCTAAAAAGGACCTTTTGTGCAAATTGGCACTTTTTCATTCGTTTAAGTTAAGCCCAACCGGTCTCACACCTCGCCATACCGGTTGCCGCTGCCGATCCACCGCTGCATCAGCTCGGTCGCGATGTCGCCCCGATCGGCGAGCTGCTTAGCCAGATCCTGCACCAGAGGCATCAGATCGGCATCGCGCACGAGATCGGCCACGCGCAACTGCATCAGCCCGGTCTGACGCGTGCCCAGTACCTCGCCCGGACCGCGCAATTCCAGATCCCGCTGGGCCACCTCGAAGCCGTCGTTCGTTCCGCGCAGCACGTCGAGCCGCGCCCGGGCCATTGGCGCCAGCGGGCCGCGATAGAGGAGTACACAGGCGCTCGAGTCCCGGCCCCGGCCCACCCGCCCGCGCAGCTGGTGCAGCTGCGACAGGCCGAGGCGCTCAGCGTTTTCGATGATCATCAGGGTCGCCGCCGGCACGTCCACGCCCACTTCGATCACGGTCGTGGCAACCAGCAGCTGAAGTTTTCCCAGCGCAAAGGCCTTCATCACCCGCTCCTTGTCGGCGGGGGCCATCCGGCCGTGGATCAGGCCCACCCGGACGTCCGGCAGCGCTTCCGCGAGCGCGGCAGCCATCGGTTCTGCCGCCTCCGACTCGAGGTGCTCCGACTCCTCGATCAGCGGGCACACCCAATAGACGCGCGCGCCGGACCGGCAGGCAGCCTGCACGCGCGCCACCACTTCGGGACGCCGACCCTCGGGCAGGACGACGGTAGTGACGGGTTGGCGTCCGGGCGGCAGCTCGCGGATCACGGAATTATCCAGGTCGGCGTAGAGCGTCATGGCCAGCGTGCGGGGAATCGGCGTGGCGGTCATGACGAGCTGGTGCGGCTTCAGTTCCCGGCCCGCGACGTTCCCCTTGTCCATCAGTTTCAGGCGCTGATGCACGCCGAACCGGTGCTGCTCGTCCACGATGACGAGAGCGAGGTTGTGATACTTCAAACCCTCCTGGAACAACGCGTGGGTGCCGACGATGACTTCCGCGGTGCCGTCCTCGATGGCCGCGTACGTCTGCGTCCGGGCCTTCTGCCGGAGACTGCCCGACAGCCAGGCAACGGTGACGCCAAGCGGCTGGAGCCAGCGGCAAAAAGTGTCCCGGTGCTGCTCGGCCAGCAGTTCCGTCGGCGCCATGATGGCGACCTGATAGCCGTGGGCCACGGCGACCAGGGCGCCGGCCGCCGCCACCACGGTCTTGCCACAGCCGACGTCGCCCTGCACGAGGCGCAGCATGGGGCACCCACTGGCAAGATCGGCGTCGATCTCGGCGAGCGCCGCGCGCTGGCCGCCGGTGAGTTCGAAGCCGAGACTGGCGAGAAAGCGCTGGCGCAGTTGCGCGGCGCGCTCACTGCTGGCTGCGAGTACGACCGCGGCGTCCTGGCGGGCACGATCCCGGATCTGCCGCAGGCTCAAGTGTTGCGCAAGCAATTCTTCGAGTGCGAGCCGGCGCTGGCACGGGTGCATCCCCGAACTGAGCAGGCTCAGGTCCGCGCCTCGCGGTGGGCGGTGTACGTAGCGAAGTGCCTCGACCAGCTCGGGAAGCACTCGTCCGTGGAGCGCGCAGTCGTGGAGTACGTCGGCGAGTCCCGGCAGCAACCGATCCAGCGCCTGGCTCGTAAGGTCGCGCAGGCGGAACTGGGTGAGACCCTCGACGGTCGGGTAGACCGCCGTCAGCTGCTGTTCCAATGGCGCCGCCTGGTCAGGCGTGAGCACCCGGTATTCCGGATGGACCATTTCGGGCCCCACGGGCCCCGGGCGAATTTCCCCGTAGCAGCGCAGTCGGGCACCAACTTCGAGGCTGGCCTGCTGGGCCCGGGAGAAATGGAAGAAGCGCAGCGTCAGCTGCCCGGATTTGTCGGTCAGCCGGACGAGCAGACTGCGGCGCCGCCGATAGGTGACGTCTGCGACGGCGACCTCGCCCTCGACCACCACCCGTTGTCCGGTCCGCAGCGCCGCCAGTGGCGTCACGCGGGTGCGATCTTCGTAGCGCTGGGGCAGCACAAACAACAGGTCGAGCGGTCGCGCCACTCCCAGTCGTGCCAGGCGTTCCGCAACGGCGGGGCCCACGCCACGCAGTGTGCGCAGGTCGTCTGCGGGTTTCAGGGAACCAGAACCGCGTCCGCCTCGACGGTAGCGCCGCGCGGGAGGGACGCAACACCGATCGCCGCGCGGGCGGGGTAGGGCCTGGTGAAGAACTCGGCCATCACCTCGTTGACGACAGTGAAGTGGCTGAGGTCGGTAAGGAACACCGTGACCTTCACGGCATGGTCCAGCGACGAGCCGGCGGCTTCGGCCACGGCGGCAAGATTGCGAAACACCTGCCGGACCTGCTCGCGCATGTCCCCGGTCAGCAGCTGACCTGTAGCCGGGTCCAGTGGCAACTGGCCGGACAGCCAGATGGCGCCTCCGGCGCGTATACCCTGTGAATAGGTGCCGATGGCGGCCGGCGCGGCTGGAGTGTCGATAGCTTGCTTGCTCATGTGCAGGTTCGGCTCAGTTTTTTGACGACGTTCATGCGCCGCAGGTCCCGGATGACATCCGCCAGGTGCCGGCGATCGCGTACCAGTATCGAGAACAGCAGCGTGGCGGAATAGTCCTGACCCTCGTCGATGGAGACCTGCTCGATGTTGGAACCCGTATCGGCGATACGGGAGGCCAGTTCTGCAAGCACGCCCGGCTTGTTGTCCACATCCACCCGGATTTCCGCGGAGAACTCCCGCTCGATGCCCGCTTGCCAGGTCACGGCAATCCATTTGTTCGGCTGCTTGCGGAACTCTCCAAGGTTGCCGCACACGTTGCGGTGGATGACCACCCCGCGACCAGCACTCAGGTAGCCCATGATGTCATCACCCGGAATGGGATGACAGCAGCGGGCGTAGGTCACCACGAGTCCCTCGGTGCCGGCAATGGCAATCGGCGTGGGCTTGCCGTGCTCGGCGGCCGGGTTGGTGGACGACAGCAGCAGCGCCTTGGCCACCAGCGGCGCCAGTCGTTCGCCGAGGCCGAGTTGTCCGAACAGCTCGTTGGTGTTGTTCAGGCCGAACTCGTCTAGCAGCGATTTCATCTGTGCGTCCGTGATTTTTCGCAGCGGTGTCCCCGCGTCGCGCAGTGCCTGGTCCAGGAGCCTGCGGCCCAGGTCCAGTGCCTCGGTGAAGCGCAGGTTTTTCAGGTACTGGCGGATGGACGCGCGGGCCTTGGCGGTCGCCACGAAGTTGACCCAGCTGGGGTTTGGGTGGGCGCCCTTGGCCGTGATGATCTCCACCGTCTGGCCGTTTTCGATCTGCGTCCGCAACGGTACGAGGCGTCGATCGATCTTTGCGGCGACGCACCGGTCGCCGACGTCGGTGTGCACCGCATAGGCGAAATCGACGCAGGTTGCGCCCCTCGGCAGGCGCAGAATCTCGCCCTTCGGCGTAAAGACGTACACGGCGTCGGGGAAGAGGTTGACCTTGACGTGTTCCATGAACTCTTCCGAGTTCGCGGCCGACTCCATTTCACTGATGCTGGCCAGCCACTCGCGCGCCCGAGCTTCCGGCGCCACGACTTCACGGTCGGTGTCTTTGTACTGCCAGTGCGCGGCAATGCCACGCTCGGCGATGCGATCCATCTCAATGGTCCGGATCTGCACTTCGATCGGCATGCCGTTGGGGCCGAACAGGCTCGTGTGCAGCGCCTGGTAACCGTTCAGCCGCGGGATCGCAATGTAATCCTTGAAGCGTCCCGGCATAGGCTTGTAAAGCTGGTGAACGATACCGAGCGTGCGGTAGGCATCGTCCACTGAATCCACCACCAGCCGAAAACCAAAGACATCGGCGATGTCCCCGAGCGCGTGCTTCTTCGACGCCATCTTGCGGTAGATGCTGTAGAGATGCTTCTTGCGGCCGGTTACGGCACCTTTCACGCCGGCAGTGGCCAGCGCCTCGTTCAGTCGTTCCAGGATCCGTTTCAGGAATTGCTTCTGGCTGCCTTCCGCGCGTCGCACGGCCTTGTCGAGCACCCGGTAGCGGAACGGATAGGCATGCCGGAAACCGAGGTCTTCGAGTTCCGTCTTGAGAGCGTTGATACCCAGGCGGTTTGCTATGGGGGCGTAGATTTCGAGCGTCTCCCTGGCGATGCGTTGCTGCTTGTCGGCGGGCATCGCGTCCAGCGTCTGCATGTTGTGCAGGCGGTCGGCCAGCTTCAACAGGATCACGCGGATGTCCTGGACCATCGCCAGCATCATCTTGCGGAAGCTCTCCACCTGCAGCTCGGAGCGGCTGCTGAAGTTCAGCTTTTCGAGCTTGCTGACGCCGTCCACGAGGGACGCAATCTCGGCGCCGAAGCGGGCGGCGATCTCGTGCTTGGCGGTCGGGGTGTCCTCGATGACATCGTGCATCAGCGCGGCGGCGATGCTCTGGTAGTCGAGGTGCAGGTCCGCCAGGATCCCGGCGACGGCCAGCGGGTGCGTGATGTACGCGTCGCCGGAGCGGCGCTTCTGGCCTTCGTGCGCGTCGGCGCTAAAGGTGTAGGCGTCGGCGATGACCGTGAGTTGCTGTTTGGACAGGTACCCGACCTTGTGCAGCAAGCCGCTGAGCCCGCTGTTGCGGCGGGCCAGGGGCAGGCGGTTCAGGATCGTCGCGGCGTAGTCCATGCCGCGATTCTAGACCTGCTTGCGCGCAGGATCAGTCGGTCAGGCCGTCGTCCAGACGATCCAGCCGGTCGAGCTGGATCGGGGGGTTGAGCAGGGCTTCGGCCTGTTCCCGGGCCATCAGGTCCTCAGGCGTCACATCGGCTTCGTCCAGCACGTCCCGGGTGACGAGGCCGGCGGCGATTTCCCGCAGGGCGACGACGGTCGGCTTGTCGTTCTCACGGTCCAGCAACGGCTCGGCGCCATTGGCCACGCGGCGGGCGCGCTTGGCGGCCACCATGACCAGCTCGAAGAGGTTCGGAATGTTCTGCTGGCAGTCTTCGACAGTGATACGGGCCATGGTGCGGGACTCTCGGCGTTCTGTTGGGGCGCGAACTGTAGTGCGCCGTGGCGGCGCTGGGCAATGGCTTATGCACAAATGCCATATCCGGGCAGGCCGGGACGACCGCGTTCAGGAGCTGAGGATGGCCTGGGCGCGCGCCGCTACAGCAGCATGGGTCGTGGCGAGGTGCGCGCCGTCGCCGCGCAGGATGGCGACCAGTCCGGCGACGGCCTCGTCGAGCACCTCATTAATAATGACAAAGTCGAACTCGGCCCAGTGGGCCATGTCGTCGCGGGCCTGTCCGAGCCGCCGGCGGATCACGTCGTCGCTGTCGGTAGCCCGGCTGCGCAGCCGCCGTTCCAGCTCAGGTGCAGAGGGCGGCAGGATGAAGACCGTGCGGCAGTCCGGTGCATTGGCGCGAATCTGGCGCGCGCCCTGCCAGTCGATCTCGAGCAGCACGTCGTGGCCGCCGGCGCGCAGCGTGTCCACCTGCTCCCGGCTGGTGCCGTAGCAGTTGCCGAAGACCTCAGCGTGCTCCAGAAACTCGCCCTGGCGCGCCATTTGCTGGAACCGTGGGGCGTCGATGAAGCAATAGTCCTTGCCGTCCGTTTCGCCCGGCCGCAACGGCCGGGTGGTGTACGACACCGAGAAGCGCAGGCCAGGATCATGGGCCAGCAGCGCCTTGACGAGCGTGGTCTTGCCGGCGCCGGACGGGGCGGACAGCACGAGCAGGCTGCCCCGGCGGGTGTTCTGCCCTGTTGTGCGGTTCCTGGCTGGCAAATTCACAAGTGACTCCGGATGTGGCGCCCACAATAGCCGATCAACCTTCAGATTTGCCCGACCCCTGACCGGGTATCAGTGCCTTGACGATGCCAAGGACAGGCACGCTAACGAGTGCCACTGAAACTTGCCATGGGGCGCCGTTTGCAGCAGTCCATATGGCACCGGCAACGGCCGCGATTGCGACTGTCCACCCCATCCATTGACCGCGCTTCTTGTCCGCGATGGTCGCGGTTAGCGCTCTGTGCTCGAACTCGATTCGAAGCGCCGGCTAGGCGACCCGCCGTGAGTCTTGCGCCGATTCCTCGCCATATTCGCGGCCGATAACCTGCCTCAAGTCCTCGCCGATCTGGTCCCAGTCCGAGCGCATGTCCTGGAGCGAGGACGACTGATTTCGATACTCGCAGGCCGAGTAGATCTCGGTTGCAGATGCCAGGCCAGCACTGAACCCGCTGGAAAACCAGTGGAGCCGACTGTCTTTCATGCGCCGCAGCAAGTAGTTCATGAAATTACTATAGCCAGTCCGTGACTCAGCATCTAGCGGTCGTCTGCGGGTCCCGCCTGCGGAGTGGAATGTGTGTGCCCACCGTAGGCCGAGGCCGGCGTCGGGGCCAGCGGCAAATCTCGTGACTTCGTAGAGATTCTCCGGGTCGCCATGCTGTCAGCAGAATCCGGTCTTACATAACGGAGTTAAAAAATGGTCCCTAAGACAAACCGGGATTGACCGGACCCTGGAAGGGGGGCAATGTTGGTCCGTAGTGGCTCGCAGCAACCCGGGGGGTGGCTGAATGGGCCAGAAAAACTATAACGCTTATATAACGACGTAAGGCCGGGGGACTTCGATGCGCAACCAAGCAGGCGTAACGCCATTCCCTCCAGGCCGGGATCACCCGCAAAGCCTGCCCTATTAACTACCTGGAGGATTACCTAAGTGAAGAAAATACTTGCAATTGCACTGCTCGGCCTGGTGGCGGCTTCCGCCAATGCGGCCGGGAACTACAAGCTCGTGACCGTCAGGGCCTACAACCCGTTCTCACCGTTGGGTACCTCGATTCTCGTCGGTCCCATCCCCACGGCTGGTACAGCTGTCGTGGACGGCGCTGGCAACGTCAGCGCGACGGGCATCCAGCAGTCGTTCGTCAACGTCAATTCCACCTATAACTACACGGCCGGCGTCTGGTCGGCAGTCGTGGGTGGCACCTCGATTACGCACACCGAGACCTGCGTCGAGACTGCCGGCGTTCCCTGCTCGGGCACGCTGTCCGGACTCACCGGCATCTGGAACAGCACGCAGCAGAGTGGCGGCTTGGTCACCAATGTCTGTTCGATCAGTACGTTCTTCCCTGCAGGTAACTGCGACGCCGTTTCCATCGCGGAAGTTGCTGGTGTCTCGATGACGATCATCGAACAGTCCGAGTTCGCCATTCCCGGCCTCGCCTCAGGCTTCATCTATGACTTCCTGGCCGATACCGACAACGACGGGATCGTGGACACCAGCGACAACTGCCGGCTGACGGCCAACCCGCTCCAGCAGGACGCCAACGCTGATGGTTTCGGCAACATTTGCGATGCCGACATCAACAACAGCGGCACGGTCACCACGGCCGACTTCGGCCTGCTGCGCTCGGTGCTCGGTCAGTCTGCCGGCTTTAGCGCCACTGCTGCTGCATCCGACATGAACAGCAGCGGTACGGTGACGACGGCCGACTTCGGCCTGCTGCGTGCCCGTCTCGGCACGGCGCCGGGACCGTCGGGTCTGGCTTGCGCGGGAACTCCGCCGTGCCCGGTTCCGTGATCGCCCACGTTACTGTTTGAGTGCTACTGGGGACCCGCTTCGGCGGGTCCTCTTTTTTGGGTGACCAGGAGACCCGCGACTCTCAGCTAGAATCCACTGATGAACTCAAAGCTAGCGACCCGCTGGATCTTCGGGGTCTCGGCACGGAGCTTCGCGACGGTGATCCGGACGACCCCATCGGAGCCGTACTGGCCATCAGCGACATCCACGGCAACCGGGTCGACCTGCTGTCGGGCCTGCGTGGCCTGGACAGAACCGCCTTCGTCCGGTCGATCGAGGTTCCGCTCCAGGGCCGCGGGCTTCGCTTCGTCAGTCGCGAGGATTTCATAGCGATGAAACTCTTCGCCCACGGGCCACAGGACCTGTCTGATGCGCGGTATGCGCTCGAGGCAGCCCCCGAATCCCTCGACGTCGACTTGCTGGAGCGTCTCGCTGCCGGGTTCGGACCGGACACCGTGGCCGCATTGGCGAAGCTCAGGGCCTGAGCTGGCACGGCGTCGAAGCGGGTGCTTTCCGAGTTCGCGAGCGCTGGCTTACCGTGCCGGGGTCAGAGGTGAATCTGGGGATTTCCCGGACATTCGGGGTTACATAACGGGCTTATTGATACGGGGATGGACCGGCGCGGTGGGATCAGCTACAAGTTCAACGAGCCGGGTCTGCCTGACCTGGCCAGAGACGAATCAATAACAATTACCGGGGGGCGCATCATGAAGTACGTCTGGGGAGTCATCGGACTCTGCTTGCTGTCGTTGTCGGCGAATGCAGCGCTGGTCAGCCGCGCAGGCGGTCAGGCTTACTACGACAGTGTGCTGAACATCACCTGGGTTGCCGATGCGAATCTGGCCCAGACGTCGGCCTATGACGCGGATGGCCTGATGACCTGGGCCGACGCGCAGGGCTGGATTGGCTCACTGAACACTGCCAGCTACCTCGGCGTAAGTAACTGGCGCCTGCCGTTGAGCAACCTGCCCGATCCGAGCTGCTCCATCCAGTACAACCCGGGCCTGCCTGACCCGGCGTGGGGCTATGGCACGGGCTGCACCGGCAGCGAAATGGGGCACTTGTACAACGTGGACGGCATCAAGACGACCACGCCCGCGCCGTTCGTAAACCTGCTGAGCAGTAACTACTGGTCCGGAACTGAATCCCTGCCCGCGATCACTGGTGCGTTCACTTTCACGTTCGACACCGGCAGTGGCGGCGTGCAAAACCCGATCGACAAATCCAATACCGTCCGGGCGTGGGCGGTGAGCCCCGGCGATCTGCTGGCGGTACCGGTGCCCGCGGCCGTCTGGCTGTTCGGCTCGGCGCTTGGGCTGATGGGTGTGATGCGCAGGAAGATCAGCGGCTAAAGTCCGATCATGCATACTTCCCGACGATGAATGTCTTTACCGTCGGATACGAAGGTCTTGAGCTGGAGGGCTTTCTCCGGCAGCTGCGGCGCGCGGGCGTTCGGCTGCTCGTTGACGTTCGCGATCTGCCGCTGTCTCGCAAGCGCGGCTTTTCGAAGACGGCGCTCGCAGAGGCTCTCGGTGGGGCTGGGATGGCGTACCTGCACATCCGCAGCCTGGGTTGCCCGAAGGCGATCCGTGACCAGTATCGCGCGGACGGAGACTGGAAGGCCTACACCGCGGCGTTCCTCAAACACCTGCGGAAGCAATCCCAGGCCGTCCGCGAACTGGCAGACCTGTGTGAGAAGCACCCGGCGGCGCTGCTTTGCTATGAAGCCGATGCCGGGCTTTGCCATCGAACCTACGTGGCGCGTGCCGTCGCGGCCGTGTCGGCGGCCAGCGTGATGCATATCGGTGCCGCCGGCATCACCCCAGATCGAGCGATCCCTGCGGCTGCTTAGGCGGATAGATCACGCTGACGATCAGCCACTGATCCGGGAACCGGTGGATCGTTCCCAACAGGAATTGCAGATCACACGCAGGCAGCTCTATTCCGAACTTCTTGTGGAATGCGGATTGCCAGTTGTCGCCGTGCTTCTGCCTCACGTTCCAGTACAGGGCGCCGGCTTCCCAGTCGACGATCTTGAGGCGGTTCTCGTGGCCGACCGGATCGGTGGGCCCACGAAACCGGTAGTGGAAGTCGAATGGAAGCTTTCGAAGCGTGCGCAGTGCCGCCGCTTCCGGATCGGCAAAGAGATCTCCCTGCACTTGCTGCTGAATCAGCTTCTGGCGTTCCTCATTCGTCCACTCGGCTTGCCTGGCGGGCGTGATATCGAGTGCCAGGACACTGCCGGCCGGCACGAGTCCCACGGTCACGCCATGTTCCACTCGGGCCCTTTCCAGAGCCGTGAATGAATCGAAAGAGTGAATCAGTGCCAGTTGCGCGCGTCGCGCCGCCCAGGAATCCGTGGTCGGAATGGGGTCGCCCAGGCAGGAAATCGTGTCGGCGCGGATGCGATGGCTTTCCGGCCGATGATCATCCCGTGCCTTTTCGATGTCCGCCTCGATCCATTGCCACTTCTTGAACTGGCTCTGGTCATTCAGCAGCCGGAATGGCACGGGGTATAGCCGGAGCATTCGGCCGTCAGTCGTCATTCCCGCGACACAAGAGGTTTCGACGTTCCTGGCACTGGGCGATGGATACGTCTTGCACAGGATCAGAATTCTGGTTCGCCGGAACGCCACGGACCCCCCACAGATGCGCAGTCAGTTACCAACGCCAGCGCCGAGAGTTTCGCGCTTGCCATGTCGTCCCTTTGCTCGTCGAACCCCGGCTACAGAGCGAGCTACGAGATTAGCTCAGGCGAGGTTGGAAGCCAGTGGACGAATCTGGCGAAAATCAGCGGAAATGCAGGGGCTTGACGCGTCTTTCGCGGAAAGACGTGGACGCCCCTGGAAGCTATTCAACGTTCTGCACCTGCTCCCGAACCTGCTCAATCAAAACCTTAATATCCACCGCATGCCGAGTAGTCTCCGCATCCGCCGATTTTGACCCCAGCGTATTCGCCTCGCGATTCAGTTCCTGAATAAGAAAGTCCAACCGTCTCCCCACCGGCGCTCCCGAATTCACGTTGTCGCGGAACTCGGCCAGGTGCGCCGTGAGCCGGTCCAGCTCCTCGCTGACATCCAGTTTCTGTGCGAGCAGCACGATCTCCAGCTCCAGTCGGGCGGGGTCGGCGGGCACGCCGAGAGCCGCAATGCGCTCGGCCATGCGCTCGCGGATCTTTGCGAGCACGGTGGGCAGTCGCCCCACCACGCCCGCCACGTGGGTCTCGATGTCGGCGAGGCGGCGCTCCAGCATGTCGTGAATACGCGCGCCCTCGCGGCCGCGTGCGCCGTTCAGGTCGGCGATCACGGCTTCAAAGGTCTGCATCACTATTGGAAACAAGGCCGTCGGATCCTGCTCTTCCTGTTCCAGAACCCCCGGCCACCGCAACAGGTCCAGCGGGCTCACGGCTGACGGGTTCCTCAGTTCGTCGGCCACGGCGCCGACGTGACCGGCCAGCTGGCGGACAAGGGCCAGGTTGAGCCGACTCGCCGGCACACGCCCTTCGCCGGCGCGCAGGGTCAACGAGGCCTCCACGCGCCCGCGACCCAGCTGTGCAGTGGCCAGCTGGCGCAAGTCGGTTTCCAGCGGCCGGCAGAAGTCGGGCAGCTTCAGCTGCACTTCCAGGTAGCGGTGATTGATCGACCGCGCCTCCCACAGCAACTGGCCCTGCGGGGTGGCTAACTCGGTCCGGGCAAAGCCCGTCATGCTCCGGATCACGGAACTGCTCCTTCGGTCATGGCAAAAGCCGGATGTATCGGGCATTGTAGGTCCGCTTTTCGCCCGTACCACCCACCTTTTTTCGCTTTCAGCATTCCTGGTTGGAGTTCCCTTGCGCCTCGAGCACGCCGACTTAAGCCTGATTGGCGACCGCGAAGAGAATCAGGATCGCGTGCAGGTCCTGGTTGGCGAGCACGCCACCCTGCTCGTTGCCGTGGATGGCATGGGCGGCCACGCGGACGGCGCGAAGGCGGCCCAACTGGCGATTGAGACCGTGCGCGATGCCTTCAATCGCATCACCCACCCGGTGTTTGACCCCATCGGCTTCCTGCATCTCGCCATCGGCCGTGCGCACGTCAACCTCGTCACCCTGGGCGCCCGCCTTTCTCTCGAGTCCCGACCCCGGGCCACCTGTGCCATGTGCCTCGTACAGGATGACGCCACCTTTTTCGCGCACGTCGGCGACAGCCGGATCTACCACCTGCGCAATGGCGCGGTGCGTGAGCGCACGCGCGACCATAGCCACGTTGAGCTACTCCTGCAGGAGGGCGTGATTACCGAAGAAGAGATCGCCGCGCACCCCATGCGCAATTTCGTCGAGTGTTGCCTGGGCGGCGACGCGTGGCTGCCCGGCATGACCATCACCCGCCAGAAACCGCTGGAGCCCGGCGACGTCTTGCTGGTGTGCACCGACGGCTTCTGGTCCGGGCTCGGCGACGAGCAGATTGCCAAACTCGCATCAGGGGATGAGGCACTCGCCGGTGCCTTGCGCCGCATGGCTGAGCAGGCGGTGCGGGCCTGCGGACCTTATAGTGACAACACCTCAGGCGCCGCGCTTCGCTACCTGGGCAAGGGCCCCAGCACCGTTCGATCGGCCGGCCAATCCACGGTGAAGCACAAGGCCGCGGCCAAAGTCGTACCACCGGCTACCGCGCCATGACGGCCCCCCCGGTGAATGGGCCCCCGGTTGTCGCGAGGCCCAGCGGCCGTGGCCCCGCGGAGCTGCGGAAAGTCAGTTTCGAAACCGCCTTCACGCGCCATGCCGAGGGCTCGGTGCTCGCCAGCTTCGGCGACACGCGCGTGCTGTGCACAGCCAGTGTGGAAACCGGGGTGCCGTCTTTTATGCGCAATTCCGGCCGCGGCTGGATCACGGCCGAGTACGGCATGCTGCCGCGGGCGACCCACACCCGCACGCGTCGCGAATCGGCGCAGGGCAAGCAGACCGGGCGCACGCTGGAAATTCAGCGGCTGATTGGCCGCTCACTGCGGGCCTCGGCCGACCTCGAGGCGCTCGGCGAGCGCACCATTACGCTGGACTGCGACGTGCTGCAGGCCGATGGCGGCACCCGGACGGCTGCGATTTCCGGCGCCTACGTGGCGCTCGTGCTGGCGGTTGCGGGCCTCGTCGGCAGGCGGGTGATCGCGTCGAGTCCGCTGCACGGGCAGGTGGCTGCCGTGTCCGTGGGCATCTACCGTGGCCAGCCGGTGCTGGATCTGGACTACGCCGAGGACAGCGCGGCCGAGACCGACATGAACGTGGTCATGAACGAAGCGGGCCAGTTCATCGAGGTGCAGGGCACGGCGGAGGGTCATGCCTTTCGCCGTGACGAGCTCGACAACCTGCTCGACCTTGCCGCTACCGGCGTTCGCGGCATCATGCAGGCCCAGCTCGAGGCCGTCGCCGCCTTCGGCACACCGCACCGCTCCTGAACCAGCCATGCCTGAGGTGGTGCTCGCCAGCAGCAACGCGGGCAAGGTCCGGGAATTCCAGGCGCTGCTGGGCGCGGGGTGGGTGGTGCGACCCCAGTCGGAGTTTGGCTTGTTGCCGGTCGAGGAGACCGGTGCAACTTTTTTCGCCAACGCGCTGCTAAAGGCGCGCCACGCGGCGCGGAGCACCGGACTGCCGGCGCTCGCCGACGACTCGGGTCTGGAAGTCGATGCGCTTGGCGGTGGCCCTGGCGTCTGGTCGGCGCGCTACGCGGGCCCTGAGGCTGACGACGAGGCTAACAACGCGAAACTCCTGGCGGCCTTAAGCGGCATTCCCGACGTGCAGCGGACGGCCCGCTACCGCTGTGTCCTCGTCTGGATCCGCGGACCGGATGACGAGTCGCCGCTGACCGCCGAGGGCGTCTGGGAGGGCCGAATCCTGACGGCGCCCCGGGGCCGCGGCGGATTTGGCTATGACCCGCTGTTTCTGGACCCCGGAACCGGGCTGGCGGCGGCAGAAATGGACGAGGCCGCCAAGAACGCTCGCAGCCACCGCGGGAAGGCCATGGCGGCCCTGCGGGAACTCGTTCCAACCGACCGCGCTCCGCGGCTCTAGGCCACAGCTGCCGCGTGCCCGTTTGGTGGGGGGTTATGCACAATGGTGGACGAAGACCAAGAATCATGCAGTTGCGTGATGTATATTAATCTGAATGCGTGGTTTGTCGTCCTATCCTAATGTTTCTAAAGAGATAACCCGTTTGGCTAAAACATGAGCAAAGGATGAAATGCCTCGCTGTGGCAGGAATTGAAGAGCGATTACCGTGGCTTCTCCACAGAGTTATCCACAGCTTCTGTGGATATCCCGGTCAATCCTGCCCGGCTTGCGGCCCGCCAGCCTTGTAGCTATCCTTCCGCGCCCTTGAGGCTCTCCGCCTCTTTCGGCCGCGACTGCGAATGGTGATTTTTATGAAAGCCGACATCCATCCTGCTTACACCGACCTGAAGGTCACCTGCAGCTGTGGCAACGAGTTCCTGACCCGCTCCACGCTGGGTCGCGATCTGCATGTTGAAGTGTGCTCGTCCTGTCACCCGTTCTACACGGGCAAGCAGAAGACTCTCGACACCGCCGGGCGTGTGGACAAATTCCGTCGCAAGTACGGCCGCGAAGCCTAGCCGCCGCAAAGAACTTCCCCCGGTTGGCCGGGTGATCAGTCCGCCGCCGCAACCGTGATCCGGGTGGGTGCGCTGTCCCGGAGGCTTCCCTATAATGTTCGACTGCGCAGGACCGTTTGCAGCCGGACATCATCATGAGCGACGCCAAGAACAACGGCCGGACCTACACCGTCAGGGATAAAGCTTCCGGCCAGGAGTTCGAACTGAAGTCCCGCTCCGGCACCACGGGGCCGGATGTCGTGGACATCCGCAATCTCTTCACCAGTCAGGGCCTCTTCACCTACGACACCGGCTACGGTTCAACCGCCAGCTGCGAAAGCAAGATCACTTTCATCGACGGCGACGCGGGCATCCTCATGTACCGCGGCTATCCCGTGGAGCAGCTCGCGGCCAAGAGTTCCTTCATCGAAGTGGCGTGGCTGCTTCTGTACGGCGAGCTCCCGAACCAGACGCAGCTGGTGGAATTCGATCGTACGATCCGCACCCACACGATGCTGAACGAGACGATCCTCCGTCTGTTCACCGGCTTTCACTACGATGCCCACCCGATGGCCATGGTCGCCGGCGTCGTGGCTTCGATGTCGGCCTTCTACCACGACACCACCGACATCCTGAATCCGAGACATCGGGACATCTTTGCCCATCGCATCATCGCCAAATTGCCGACGATTGCAGCGGCGGCCTACAAGCACTCTCTCGGCCAGCCGTTCACGTATCCGCGTAATGACCTGAGCTACTGCTCAAATCTCCTGCACATGTTTTTTGCCGTGCCTGCCGAGCCTTATCACATCGACCCCCTGGCTGCCGAAGCCCTGGATCTGCTCTTTATTCTGCACGCCGATCACGAGCAGAACTGCAGCACCTCGACGGTGCGTATGGCCGGCAGCTCCGGCACCAATCCCTATTCGGCGATTTCTGCCGGAATCTCGGCCTTATGGGGCCCTGCGCATGGCGGTGCGAACGAAGCCGTCCTGAAGATGCTGGAGGAAATCGGCACCGCCGCCAACATCCCGAAGTTCCTCGCCAAGGCGAAGGACAAGGACGATCCGTTCCGGTTGATGGGCTTCGGTCATCGGGTCTACAAGAACTACGATCCCCGGGCCACGATCATCCGGGAAACCTGCCACAAGGTGCTCGCGCGTCTTGGCCACAATCAGCCGCTCTTCGAACTGGCCCTGAAGCTCGAGGAAATCGCGCTCAAGGATCCCTACTTCGTCGAGAAAAAGCTGTACCCGAACGTCGATTTCTACTCCGGCATCATTTACCGGGCGCTCGGCATTCCGAAGTCGATGTACACGGTGATGTTTGCGATCGCCCGTACGGTTGGGTGGGTGGCCCACTGGACCGAAATGATCACGGATCCCGATAACCGCATCGGCCGCCCTCGGCAGCTCTACACCGGCCCGACCACCCGCAACTACGTGGACGTCGCCAGGCGCTGAGACGGGAAATGGGGACATGCCTCATTTCCCCCCG
>JANNJM010000089.1:0-26396 GCA_031395645.1 Gammaproteobacteria bacterium
TCCGCCGTGCACGCCGTAGGCCGGCCCCAAGTCCGCGACGCGGATCGATTCCAGGTTCGGAAAGGCAGCAACGCATGCGGTCCGCAGTTTTTCGGCGGCCTCGGGGGAGTCGGAATGCGCGATGGCAAGGCGCAATGGCGCCTTGCCCGATTTCAACAGCCGGTCCTGGGTTGCGACACGGATAAGGGTCGACACCCGGTCACCGCCCCGGCCCAGGACGCCGCGGACCTTGACGCCACCCTGATCGTTGGTCGCGAGCACGTAGCTGATTGGCAGCGCGCGGGCAAGCCAGCGCCAGGGCTTGGGGATACGCCCACCGCGCACGGCATAGCTCAGGTCTGGCAGCAAGCCGTAGGTCCGGGTGTGTGCCACGGCGCGCTCGATTGCCGCGAGCACTTCCGCTGCCGACTTGCCGGCGTGGGCATTCTCTGCGGCACAGAGCACGATCAGGCCCTGGCCGACCGAGACGTTCTTGCAGTCCACCACCGTCAACTGTTCAGGTTTGCTCACGCGCCCGGCTGCCGACATCGCCGCCTGGTACGTGCCACTGAGCCGGGCGGTCAGGCTCACCGCGACGACGTGCTCGAAGTGCGATGACAGCAGTTCGTAGGCCCGCCGGAAGTCTCCGGGTGGGGGCTGGGAGGTCTTCGGATGCACGGGATTCCGGGCCAACTCGGCCCAGAAGCTCGCCGCTGTCATTCCTACCTTGTCGAGATGGCTCTCGTTACCGAAGGTCACCCGCAGCGGGACCATCTGGATGCCGAACTCGTCCCAGGCGGAGGCCGGCAGGTCCGCGCCGGAGTCCGAGACGATCGCTACGCGCCGCCCGTCGGCCTGTAAAGAGCGCTCCTGGCGCACCATATCGTCGGCTTTTTCCGCAGTTACCTGGCCGTAGCGGCGCGCAATCGTGAAGGCTTCCGTAGGGTCGTTGACGTGCACGTGCAGGCGCGCTTTGGTCGCGCCACCGACCACGACCACACTGCTGCCGAGGCGGGCGAGCTCAGCGCGCAGACCGTCACGGTCGATCGCCGGGCCTGTCACCAGGCACTCTGTGCAGAAGCGGTGCTCGGGCGGCCCGACGTGACTCAGATCCGCAGCGCTGCGCGCCGAGGGGTCGCCTTCTTCAGCGCCCGCCGGGGCCATGGCCGGGGCGAGGCCCGGTTGCAGCGCGTCCGCCATGCCCTCGAGGAGCACCAGCAGACCCCGGGCGCCTGCGTCCTCGACACCGGCGTTCCGCATCGAGGCCAGTGTGCGACGGGTGGTGGCTACAGCTTCTCTTGCCCGGTTGAGCAGGGCCGTCAGCAGCGTCAGGAAGTCGGAATTGGCAGGCAACTGGCCGGGCGCGACAGCCGCTGCAATGTCCCGCATTACGGTGAGCACAGTGCCTTCGGCCGGATTCTGGATAGCGCCGCGCGCGCAGTTTTCCGCAGAGGCGAGGGCGAGGGCGAGTTCTTCCGGCCGAACGCGCTCGTGGCCCATCAGGAACTCACTCAGGCCCTGGAGGTATTGCGCAAAGATCGCACCGGAGTTGCCGCGTGCGCCGTCGAGCGCGGCGTCAGCGGCCTGCGCCAGCAGTTCGCCGGCATGGCGGGTGCGGGTGGTGGCGAGGCGCTCGCCGACTGCCGTGAACGTGAGCGCCAGGTTGGTGCCGGTGTCGCCGTCCGGCACCGGGAAGACGTTGATCCGGTCCAGGTGGCCGCGCTCACCGATCAGCCGGGCGATACCACCCAGCAGTAACCGCTGGAAACGGCGACCGTCCAGGTAGGCAATACGCAGGGGGAGTCTGGGTCTCACTTGCTGGACAGTGTAAACCGTCTGCCCTCAATGGCCAGGATTACGCCCTCCGGGTTGATGGTTTCGACAGTGGGGCCCTCGGTTAGCTGCGCCCCTTCCCGGTATTTGCGCGTATTGATGATGACGAAGCGGTTCGCCACCTGGTCGCTGTAAACGTGCAGGTCGAGATTCAGCATCGGGCTCTTGAGAGTGCCCGACCCAATGAGCTGCTCGGCAGTTGGCAGGTCATCGCTGGCGAGGATGCGCGAGGGGGTGGGCGTTGCGGGCGGTGTGACGGGTGGCAGTTCGGGTGTTGGCGCCATTGCGGTGGGCTCAAACTCGCTGGGTACCTCGGGCTCCAGTTGTGGCTCACCGAACTCAGCTTCCCGGGCCAGCGGCCGGAGGTCCGCCACCGGTCGGGGTTCCATCGCCGGGGCCGCCGGCGCCACTGCCACTGGTGCTGCCGCTGGTGCTGCCGCCGGCGCGGGGTCGGCGTCACGACCAAACCACCACAGACCCATGACCACCGTGTTGGCGGCCAGGACGACCACGAGGATCGGAAGCCAGATATTCCGGCGGTGACGACGGGCAGCGTAGCGGACGTCTGCCAGGCCCGGCGTCACGGCGCGCTGCCTGTCGGCATCACTCTTGCGCAGGGCATCCAGGATGAAGGACATATGGCGAGGCTACCCGGTCAGTTGTGGCTTCAGTTGGGCTTCAATTGGGCTTCAATTGGCCAGGGCGAGACGCGGCATGTTGTCGTCGTCCAGGTCCGAGCTCATGGCGACCTGGGTGGCGTGTCCGGCCATTCCGTCTACCGGCAGTCGCCGGGCCCGCTGGTAGTCCCGAACGCGCGCGGCCAGGTTTTCATCGAACAATTCCGAGTCCATCGGTTCCACTGGCGTGCCCTGAATCCGGGCGAGGCTGGCGCGCAGCCAGCGAACATCGGGATCGCGCATGCCTGGCATAAACGACTTGACGCCGCTGGTCCCCGGTCGCCACAGCAGCAGGTACTCGCCGAACCACAGCTGCTCCAGCTCGCTGTTGGCCACCCGGAACGACCTGCCACCGATATCGATCGCCGCCGTCAGTGGCCCGAGGCCAGCGAGGACCACCTGATGCGGATCGCTGTTGCCATCGCGCAGCGTGAGGATCGCCGGCCGGCCGAGAGTCCGAACCTGGTCCAGGGTGCCCCGCTGGTACAGACAATGCAGGCCCCGTGCCTCCGCCTGCACGCAGGGCCGCTTGGTCTGGCTCTCGAGGTCCACGTTCCACAGCCGGAACAAGGTGCTGAAGGCGGTATCCGTGCCGGTACTGCTGCCATTGGCCTTCAGGAGGGGCGCCAGCGGCACTGCTGGCGCGCCATTGTCTGACTGGGCAAGGCGGGTCGCACCGGGGATCGGCGCGACGGGCTGGGCGCCGACTGGCTTGCTGGTCGCGTCACTCGCTGCGTTGCTGGCCGCATCCCGGTTACTTCGCAGCCACTGGAAGCCAGAGTAGGCCGAGGCGAGGACGATCAATAGTCCAGTGGCTCCCAGCCCAACGATGCCGGCCGGGTGTGCCCACCAGGGCCGTCGCCAAAAGCCAAAGCCGACCGGGGGACGGTCGTACACTTCCGCGACTGCTTCCCGGATCAGTTCGGGTGTCACCTCGCGCTCTTCAATCGTATAGGCTCCGAGCAGCGCGCGATCGGCGATGACGTTGATCATCCGGGGCACTCCCCCGGAGAGGCGAAAGAGTTCCCGCTTCGCGGCAGCCGGGAAAATCGACCCGATAGCGCCCGCCACCTTGAGGCGGTGTTCAATGTAGGCGCTGGTTTCTGCCCGCGTGAGGGGTTCCAGGTGATAGCGACCCGTGATGCGCTGGGCCAGCTGCCGCATGTCGTTGCGGGCCAGCAGTTCGCGCAATTCCGGCTGACCGATCAGGATGATCTGCAACAGCTTTTGCTTGGCCGTTTCCAGGTTGGTCAGCAGCCGGACCTGCTCCAGCACATCCACCCGCAGGTTCTGGGCTTCATCCACGATGAGAATCGTCCGGCGGCCCAGGCTGTGGTTCGTGAGCAGATAGCTATTGAGGACATCAGTGAGCGCCTTGATACTGTTCCGCTGTTCGGGCAATTCTGTGTGCAGCTCTTCGCAGATTGAGCTCAGGAACTCCACGCGGGACAGCTGGGAATTGAGCACCACGGCCACGTCGGCAAAATCCGGCAACTGCTGGAGCAGGCTGCGCACCAGAGTCGTCTTGCCGGTGCCGACCTCCCCGGTCAGCTGGATGAAGCCACCGCTTTCCCTGACGCCGTAGATCAGGTGAGCAAGCGCTTCCGCATGCCGCTCGCTCATATAGAGGTAGCGGGGATCCGGAGTGATTGAGAAGGGCCTCTCGTTCAGGCCGAAGAAACTGGTGTACATGGAATTCGAGCCTAGCAGCGCTTCAGTCGCGCTCGCGCAGCACAATGTAGCGCGCTGCCCAGCGCAGCCCATCGTACTCGGCACCAAACCCCGCCAGGGCGTCCATCGCCTGCTGGAGCAGCTGATCGGCCCGCTGCCTCGCCCGGGGCAGGCCAAACAGGTGGGGGTAGGTGGCCTTGTCCTTGGCCAGGTCCGAGCCGCCGGTCTTACCGGTTTCGGCCGTGGTGCCCTCGATATCGAGGATGTCGTCCCGTACCTGGAATGCCAGGCCCAGCGCATCCACGTAGCGCTCCAGCGCGTGGCGGGTCGGGTCGGGCACGGCGACGGCGCAGCACGCCGCGGCCAGCACGCTGGCGCGCAGCAAGCAGCCCGTCTTGAGCCGATAGATGTGTTCGAGCTCGGCGGGATCCAGCCGCCGTCCCTCGGCGGCCAGGTCCATGGACTGGCCGCCGGTCATGCCTTTCGAGCCGCAGGCATCGGCGATCAGCGCCACCAGCCTGACCCGGGCGCCGGGTTTGTCCACCAGCGCGGGGTGGGTGGCCAGAATCTCGAAAGCGAGGGGCTGCATCGCGTCGGCGGCCAGGATCGCCGTCGCCTCGTCGAAAGCGCGGTGCGCCGTTGGGCGTCCACGCCTGAGATCGTCGTTGTCCATGGCGGGCAGATCGTCGTGGATCAGGGAGAAGGCGTGCATGAGCTCGATCGCCGCCGCCGGGGCGTCGAGGACCTCTAAGGGGACCTGCAGCGCTTCACCGGCCGCGTAGCAAAGGATCGGGCGGATGCGCTTCCCGCCACCGAGTGCGGAATAGCGCATGGCCTCGTGGAGCCTGCGCGGCGCGACGCTGGCCGCGGGCAAGTGGTGATCCAGCACGGTTTCGATGCGGGCCACGTAGGCGTCTGCGCGTGTGCCGAAGCTCATGGGCGTCAATCGACCAGGGGGATGAGTGCTACAGGATAGAGGGTCGCGCGTGAGCGAGCCAACCCTGGCGCTATACTCTGCGCAGGCACACATCCCAGGCGAGGAGTCCCGATGAGGGCGGTCGCGGTTGCGCACCCCAACGTGGCCCTCGTCAAGTACTGGGGCAAACGCGCTCGAGCCGGCAATCTGCCGGCGACTGGCTCCTTGTCCCTGGTCCTTGGGGGCCTCGCTACGGAAACCAGCGTGCGCTTCGACCCGGCGCTGTCCGGCGACCGTGTGTTGCTGGATGGCCACGAGGAGCCGGAGACCACCGCCCGGGTCACGGCTTGCCTGGATCTGCTGCGCCGCGAGGCCGGCATTACCGCCGGGGCGATCGTGGAATCGCGGAACGACTTTCCGACCGGTGCCGGGCTGGCCTCGTCGGCCTCTGGCTTTGCCGCCCTGGTCACCGCAGGCGCCGGCGCGCTTGGGCTGCACCTTACCTCCCAGCGACTGGCCGAGATTGCCCGACTGGGATCCGGCTCCGCGCCGCGGTCCCTGTTCGGTGGCGTCGTACTGCTTACCAACCGGGACGCGACGACAGTCTGCGAGCAGATTGCAGCGCCGGCCGACTGGCCGCTTGAGATCGTGGTGGCTGTGACGACCACGGGACCGAAAGCCACGAGTTCTCGCGTCGGCATGGAGTTGAGCGAGCAGACCTCGCCCTATTACGACGCCTGGGTGCAGACCCATGCGGGTGACCTGGCCGCTGGCCTCGCGGCGGTCCGCTCCCGGGATTTCACTGCGCTGGCCGAGATCGCCGAGCACAACTGCCTGAAGATGCACGCGGTGATGCTGACCACGCGCCCGGCACTGGTCTACTGGACTCCGGCGACGCTGGCCTGCCTGCACCGGATTGCAGCGCTGCGACGTGACGGCGTGCCGGTCTTCTTCACCATCGATGCCGGCCCGCAGGTAAAGGCCGTGTGTCTGCCCAGCCGGGCGGATGAGGTTGCGTCCGAGCTGGCGGCCGTCCCCGGCGTGCTGCGAATCATGCGAAGTCCGCTGGGTGAGGGGGCCCGCCTCCGTGTCGACGCTGATTGAAGCACAGGCGCCCGGCAAGCTCGTCCTGGCCGGGGAGTACGCCGTACTCGAAGGCGCACCGGGTCTGGCGGTCGCCGTGGATGTACGGGCCGAAGCCCGCATCACCTCGATCCCAGGACCTGGCAACCAGCTCACGATCCCCGATACGGGAGCAACGTTCAGATTTCGCTGGGTTCCTGGCAGTGGACCCCGCTGGGAAGGGGACTCTCCAGGCGCCCTTGGCCTGCCGCTGGAAGCGTGTGCGGAAATCCTGACCGTCCGGGGGCTGCTGCCGCGCGCCTCTGAACTGCCACCCTGTCGCATTGAACTCAGCACGGCGGCCTTCCACCAGACCAGCAAGGACGGTCACCGCGTGAAGCTCGGGCTGGGCTCGAGCGCTGCCATCGTCGTGGCCCTGACCGGCGCCCTGTTGCGCCTGGCGGGCGGGCAGGCCCTGCCGCGGCAGGAATTAATCGCCATCTGCTGCGAGGCGCACCGCCGGCTGCAGGGCGGAGTTGGCAGCGGGATTGACGTGGCCACGGCGGTTACCGGTGGCGTCGTCGCCGTCGACTTCAGTCGCCAGGTGGGTGCGGAAGCCCGGGTGCCACAGGCCCATCCCGTGTCCTGGCCCCGGCGGCTCAGCATGGTGGCTGTCTGGTCAGGCCAGAGCGCTTCGACCCCGGCGATGCTCGGCAGGCTGCGGGCCTTTCGCGAGCGCGACGCGGTCCGTTTTTCCACCCACATGGAGCGGCTCAGCGCGAATGCCGGTCAGGCGGTGGCCGCCTGGCAAGCCGAGGACCTGGGTGGCCTCCTTAGTGCCATCGGCGGGTATGAAGCCGGGCTTCGGCGGTTGGACGAGGCGGCGGGGATCGGGATCTTTTCAGCGGCGCACGAACAGTTACGAGCGATCGCCCTGGAGCACGGTGCGGTCTACAAGCCCTCCGGTGCGGGCGGCGGCGATTTCGGCATTGCGCTCACCGACTCGCATCACACTGAGCACGCACTGCGGACTGGGTATGCGAAAGCCGGGTTCATGACGCTGGAAGCGGATCTGCGGGCACCGGGGCTGACTGTGCGTAGTAGTGGCACGCCGCCCGGGCTCCGGGGTCTCGGTTAGGCTCGCCCCGGTTGGGCGGCGTCAGTGGATGTAGCGGTAGTACTCGACGCCGGCATCCTGGAACGCGTGGCCAACCTGTGCGCCGATACGGTCGATGACGAACTCCGCGGCCGGGGCCACCGTGAGGCCTTTTGGATCCGCCCCGTCACGCAGGGCCAGATACTGATCCACGGTCACGTCGATGGCCGGGCTTAACGCCTCTTCCAGCCGAATCCGGCGTGCCGCACTTTCCCAGCCTGGAACGATCTGGAGCGGTATGGCGTCGGCAGCGTTGCCGCTCCCATAGCCGATGGTCAGGATTTCCCGGCCGGCGAGGTCACTGCCGCGGCGGGCGGCGTCGGCCAGGCCCGCGGCAAGCCAGGCTGGCAATGCACCGGTGTAGAGATTGCCGACTTCGCGCATCCACTCGGCGCCAAGCTCCATCCGGGCGTGCACCTGGGTCTGAAATGCCGCGCTTTGCCGAAAGACCTTCAGCACCGCCATGCTTAAGGGAAAGACTTCGTCCTGAATGCGGTCGCTGACCGCGAGAAGGTTCAGCTCTGGAGCGGTGTTCATCTCTGCCAGGACCTGCCCGACCAGCACGCCGGCGCCCCGGCAGTAGGTGGCGAGTTCCTCCTGGTCGGCGACGCCGCCCTGGGCGAGGGCAAACAGGTAGGCCACGCCGAAGCCCGTCTCCGGCATCCGCGCGTAGGGGCGATGCATGAAAATAGCCTCTACGCTGCGCAGGTAGGTCGGCGGGTCGAGCTGACGTCTCGCGTAGAGGTCGTCGAGCGCGCGGCGGACTTCGTCCACGTAGCAGTTGGTCGAGTAGCGTCCGTTGTAGACCGGGATGTCG
Source organism: Gammaproteobacteria bacterium (assembly GCA_031395645.1). GTDB lineage: Bacteria > Pseudomonadota > Gammaproteobacteria > Steroidobacterales > SHZI01. The sequence continues at coordinate 8,112 of JANNJM010000089.1, forward strand.
AGGGCGTGGGCATGACCGTTCAGACGGCCAGTGAGCGGCTTGCGGAAGTCGATACCACGATACTCCGAGGCTGTGCCCGCGTGACTCAGGTTAATGCTGGCCAGTCGGGGCTGCGACTCCAGCAGCATGGCCACGGCGCCCGCGCCCTGGGTTGGCTCGCCACTGCTTCCGCGTTCGTAAAGAGCCTTGTCGGTGCAGATGACGACTGCCACGCTGTCGCGACCGTCGGTATTCAGAAACCGCACAGCGCCCTTCAGCGCGTAGATGCCGCCGAGGCAGGCATGCTTGAACTCGGGCACTTCGCAGTTGCGTGCGATCGGCGGGCGACCGAGGGCCCGAAGGGCCTCGTCGACCATCCCCTTCACAATGATGGCACCCGCCGAGTTGTCGGTGCTGGACTCGGTGCCGAGAGCCAGGTAGCGGATGCGCGTGGGATCCACATCGTAGTTGCTGATCAGCCGCAGCAGCGCGTTTGCCGCCATGGTGTAGACACTCTGCCGCGGGCCGAGCAACCGAAAGCCAGCGCCAACTACGTGGCGAATCTTCTCCCAGTCACTGCCGGTCCATGTGCACCACTGCCGGAGGTCGACCCTGAACGGCGGAAGGTACAACGCCATGCCGCTTAAGCCGGCCATGCCGGCAGGCCCCGAGGAGGATGCTTTGGGTTGGGTGGTTGGCGCCATGCGCATGTCGTCGAAATACCGGTTGGCGGGGCATCAGCCCGCCATCACGATACTAACCGACAACTCCGGCGGCGTCATGAACGGGCGCCGTCGCCGGGCGCGATACCCGCCGCAATTCGGCCGGATCGAAGTCGTCCACGCCTGTAAGGGCGAGGACGACGGCGTCCAGTTCCTGCAGCTGACGCGCTTCGTCCGCAGTCACCACGCCGCGCAGAGCCGCCTGCTCGATACGTTCGTGAACCGCTCCGGGTTCGAGCTGCCCCGCCCGTATCGCTTCCCGGATCTTGCTCTCCAGCGGTGCCAGTCGCTCTGCAGTTTCGAGTGCGACCTGGAGCTGGCCCAGGGGTGAGTCGGGCTGCCTTGCTGCAAAGATGCCGTCGCACAGGCGGTTTCGGGTTTCGGTTGGCCGGGTGATAAGGGCGACAAGTTCGCGGCCGAGATCATCGGATGGCGCGGAATACATCCGGCCACGCGGAAAGATGCAGACGCGCAGCAGTGCTGCCACAAACCCGTTCGGGAAATTCCTGAGAAAGCCGTGGAGCTGCTCCTGGGCCTGGTAAAGCAGAGTGCGGCAGGCCCACTCCACCAGCGGCAGATCGCTGGCTTGCCGCCCCTGATTGTCGAAATGCTTCAGGACCATGCTGGCCAGATAGATGCTGCTGAAAACGTCCCCGAGGCGGGCGGAGAGTGTCTCCTTGCGCTTCAACTTGCCGCCGAGTACGAGCATCGAGACGTCGGCCGCGAGCGCGAAGGCCGCGCTGTAGCGGTTGACGTGCTGGAAGTAGCGTGCCGTTGGGCCGTCTACCGGGGCGCTGCTGACCGTTGCGTTGGTCAGCGCCAGCACGAAGGACCGCGCGGCATTGCTGATGGCGTAACCGATGTGGGCGAACAGGTAGCGATCAAAGTCACGCAGGCCGCGAGTGAAGTCCGGGTCTTTCGCTGCCTCCATTTCCTTCAGAACGAAGGGATGGCAACGGATGGCGCCCTGGCCAAAGATGATCAGGCTGCGCGTCAGGATGTTCGCGCCCTCAACGGTGATGGCGATCGGCACGCCCTGGTAACCGCGCGCCAGGTAGTTGGAGGGTCCCAGCATGATGCCTTTGCCGCCATGCACGTCCATGGCGTCGTTGACGACCTTGCGGGCGAGTTCCGTGCAGTGGTACTTGAGGATCGCTGACGGCACGGAGGGCTTCTCGCCGCGCGCGATCGCCGTGGCCGTCACTGTCATGCCCGCGTTGATGATGTAGGTGTAGCCCGCAATGCGGGCCAGGGCTTCGCCCACGCCCTCGAATTCACAGACCGGAACGTTGAACTGCTTGCGCAGCCGGGTGTAGGCACCCGAGGCGTAGACCACAGCCTTGCTGCCGCCCATGGCGCTCGATGGGAGCGTAATGCCCCTGCCGGCCGACAACTGCTCGACCAGCATCTTCCAGCCCTGGCCGGCCCGTTCCGGTCCGCCAATGATGGCGTCTAAGGGCACGAACACGTCCCGACCCCGCGTGGGTCCGTTCTGGAAAGGTATGTTCAGTGGGAAGTGACGGCGGCCGATTTCGACCCCGGGCGTGCGCACCGGAATCAGTGCGGCCGTGATGCCGCGCTCGGTTTCGGCGCCGATGAGGTGCTCGGGGTCAGACAACTTGAAGGCCAGGCCGAGCACTGTCGCGACGGGTGCAAGCGTGATGTAGCGCTTGTCCCAGTTGAGCCGGATGCCAATGATTTCACGGCCTTGCCAGGTGCCCTTGCAAACCACGCCGGTATCCGGAAGCGCCGCTGCATCGGAGCCCACGCGTGGGCCGGTGAGGGCGAAGCAGGGGATTTCTTCGCCGGTCGCGAGTCGGGGCAGGTATCGTTCCCGCTGCTCTTCGGTTCCGTAGTGGAGCAGGAGTTCGGCCGGGCCGAGCGAATTCGGGACGCCCACAGTGGAGGACACCACCGCGCTGCGACTTGAGAGCTTGGCGAGCACTGCCGCCACGGCAATGGGCGAAAATTCCAGGCCTCCGTAGCGCTTCGGGATGATCATGGCGAAGAAGCGGTTCTGCTTGATGAAGGCCCAGACGTTGGGCGGCAGGTCCGCGAGCTCGTGAGTGATCTGCCAGTCGTCGGATATACGGCAGAGCTCTTCCGTGGGGCCGTCGAGGAACGCCTGTTCTTCGGCCGTGAGCCGCGGAGCGGGCAAGGCGAGCAGCTTGCCCCAGTCCGGCAAACCGGTGAAGAGTTCGCCGTCCCAGCCAACCGTGCCAGCCTCAAGTGCTTCGCGCTCGGTGTCCGACAGGGTAGGCACGACGGTTCGGTAGAAGTGCAGCAGCGGCAGCGTGATTTGTTCCCGACGGAAGCTGATCGAGTTCAACACGACCAGACCTGCGAACAATACCCAGAGAATCACCTTCCAGGCGAGCCAGCCCGGGCCGAACAGGGCATACACCACCAGGGCGAAGCCGAGGACCAGTGTCGACACGGGGAGTTCGACGCGCCGATAGGCGAGCGTCACCACGACTGCCGCTAACGCGACGCTCCAGAGCAGCCAGATCAGGAAATCAGCCATGGCCAAGTCTCGCGGGATGGGCCCTGACTATAAACCAGGCGGGGGCGAGACGTGATGCCGCGCCTGCAGGCCCATTAAAGCAACGCCGCGATCGCTGCGCGCTCCTCGCGGAGCTCGTCCTCGGTGGCCTGCAGCCGCGCCCGGCTGAAATCGCTGATGGCGAGGCCATCGACAATCTCGTACTTGCCTTTCGCGCAGCGCACCGGGAAGGAAAAGATGATCCCTTCCTTGATGCCGTAGCTGCCGTCCGAAGGCACGGCCATGCTGACCCAGTCGTCTCCCGGGGTGCCCAGGGCCCAGTCGCGAATGTGGTCGAATGTGGTCGATGGCCGCCGAAGCCGCTGACGCTGCGCTGGACAGGCCGCGAGCCTTGATGATCGCGGCGCCGCGCTGCTGGACGGTCGGGATGAAGTCGTCTTGCACCCATTTGGCGTCCAAAAGCTCGCTGGCCCTTCGCTCGTTGACAAGCGCGTGATTGATATCCGGATACTGCGTTGCAGAATGGTTGCCCCAGATCGTCATGCGGCTGATCTGGCTGACGTGGGTGCCGGTCTTGGCCGCCAGCTGGGCCAGCGCCCGGTTGTGATCAAGGCGCGTCATGGCCGTGAAATTCGCGGGATTCAGGCTCGGCGCATTGCTCTGGGCGATCAGCGCGTTGGTATTGGCCGGATTTCCGACCACGAGGACCTTCACCTGCCGACTGGCGTGTTCGTTCAGGGCCTTGCCCTGCACGGAGAAGATCTTCGCGTTGTCACGCAACAGATCGGCCCGCTCCATGCCGGGTCCGCGCGGCTTTGCGCCGACCAGCAGCGCATAGTCGGTGTCCTTGAAGGCGACGCCAGCCTGGTCGGTTGCTACGACCCCCTGCAGTGTGGGAAACGCGCAGTCCTCGAGCTCCATCACCACCCCGGCAAGCGCCGTAAGCGCTGGCGTGATTTCCAGCAGCTGCAGGATTACGGGCTGGTTCGGACCGAGCAGTTGCCCGGACGCGATCCGGAAGGCGAGCTGATAGCCGATCTGGCCGGCGGCGCCCGTAATGGTGACTCTCGCGGCATTGATCATCGTGAATCCTTGAATGGTGCAGACGGCTAAGCAGGGGGCGCGGATTCTAACCGGCGAGGGGCCGAGCCAGCCACCCGCCCGCCCGTAGGAGCGCCTTCAGGCGCGATCCCTGGCAGGCGCGATCCTCGGCGGTCGCGGCTAAAGCCGCTCCTACAAGCCGCTGCTACTTGGCCGCCTTGAAGGCGCGTAGTTGGGCATTGAACGAGGCGGCCGCAGCTTCCATGGCGTCGACGGCAGCGTTATAGCGCTTGACGTGCAGGGCTTTGGCTTCTTCCGTCTGCTGTTCGACTGGCAGCGCCGCTGCTTCGGCGTCCAGGCAAGTCGTATAGGCCTCCAGGTCAGCGAGGTATTTCTTGACGCCCGCGCTGGCGGCGGTGATCTCTTCCTGGGTGGCGCTCTTGCCGTCCGGAATCTGCAGTTCCGACGGATAGTTGCAGGCGGCGTTCGCCAGCGGCGCCAGGCCGAGCGCCAGGATCAGAAGGGCAAGCGGGGTGCGGTTGGGCATGAGCTGGACTCCGGTGTGATGACGGGCAAATTATGCCGCAGGGTCAGCCGCGAGCGAACAAGGGCCGATAGCGGCCGGCGCCACCGCCCTGAGCGACCACCAGGTCGCGGAAGTCGTCTGCTGCCATGGCCCGGCCGAACAGCAGGCCCTGGGCGTAGTCACAATTCAGGGCGCGCAGAAAGCGCAACTGGTCCTCGGACTCCACGCCTTCGGCAACCACGTCGAGCCGCAGGCTATGGCCCATCTCTATGATCATCGAGACGATCGTTGCCTGGTCGTGGTTGGTCGTGGCATTGCGGACGAATGACTGGTCGATCTTGAGTGTGGAAATCGGGAACTGCTGCAGCGCACTCAGAGACGAGTACCCGGTGCCGAAGTCATCGATGGCCAGGCGCAGTCCCATCCCGTGCAGTTCATTGAGCAGGCGCAGGGTTCGCGTGGGATCCTCCATCAGCGTCGTTTCGGTGATTTCAAGCTCAAGCGCATCTGGTGAGACCCCATGTTTCCCGTAGATCGCCTGCACGCGGCTGATGAAGTTTCTTTGTTTCAGCTGGCGTAGCGAAAGATTTACGGACACGCGACCCGGCTTCATTGGCATGAGCTGCCAGCTCTTGTAGTCGCGACAGACCCGTTCCAGAACCCACTCGCCGATTTGCAGGATCAGATTACTTTCCTCGGCCAGCGGGATGAATTCCGACGGCAGTACGATGCCGCGGTCCGTCAGCTCCCAGCGCACCAGTGCTTCAGCGCCGGCGATCGTCCCGTCCCGGAGGTTCACTTTCGGCTGGTAGTGCACCCGGAGTTCGTCCTTCTCAAAGGCCTTCCGCAGCCTGCTCTTCAGCATCAGCCGCTCGACAGCTGCGGCGTTCATATCGGCGTGGTAGACCTCGAGCGCCCCGCCACCCTGGCGCTTGGCACGGTAAAGCGCTGCATCGGCGTTGCGAATCAGGTCGATCACGTTGTTGCCGTCACCGGGGTAGAGCGCAATACCGGCGCTGGCGCTGATGTAGAGCTGATTGCCCTGAAAGACCAGCGGTTCGGTGATGGTTGCCTGAAGGAGACGCGTGGTGGCCACGACCTCGGCCCGCAGATTGCGGCTCGGGTCCAGGTTGTCGAGAATCACGCCGAATTCGTCCCCTGCCAGCCGGCCGACGACGGAGGCAGCCGGAAGCAGGCTTCGCAAGCGGTCCGTCATCGTCTCCAGGCACAGATCGCCAGCGGTGTGGCCGTAGGTGTCATTGATCTCCTTGAACTTGTCCACGTCCAGGTAGATCAGGGCCAGCCGGTGGTTGCCCCGTCGCGCCCGCGCCATGGATCGCTGCAGCAGGTGCTGGAATTGCATCCGGTTCGGCACCTTCGTCAGTGCGTCGATCCGCGCGAGATAGCGGATCCGCTGCTCCGCGGTCTTGCGTTCGCTGATGTTCCTTGCCGTAATTACATAGCCGCGCACAGCCGGCTCATCCGTTGCGATCTCGGCGCAGGTGTAGGACACCGGGACCTCCTCACCGGCCGCATTGGTGAGCGCTGTTTCCCGGGTCCGGGCGTGGGCATTAGCCAGGATAAAGGCGTCGCGCTGGTTCGGAGCCACGAGCGTCAGCAGCAGCTGGCCGCGCAGATCCGAGGCAGACTGCCCGACCAACCTCTCGGCAGCCGGGTTTACCCGGGTGATGGTGCCGTCCATCCGGGTCAGGACGACGGCGTCACTGATGCTGTCAATGACCTGATTGAGGTAGTCGCGGGAGCTTGCCGCCGTGCGCAGGTGGAGGCGGAGCCGGTCGAGAGCCTGCGCCAGTGCGCCAACGTCGGTGGCGTCCGTGCTGTTGATTTGGGCGCTGAGATCGCCCCGGGTCAACCGTTCCACCGCGGCAGCCAATTCACTGACTGCCCATTGGCCACGGGTGAGGCGCGTCCGCAGCAGAAACATGAAGACGACCAGAGCGATGAGCAGACCGGGAGCGAGAACCAGCAGGGCCAGCGGCGTTGTGGCCACTGCGTCCCCGGCCACAGCCGGGCCGGTCGCTCCGGCAGCAACTCCGGCAGCGATTCTGGTAACCAGCGCGACAGGACTCAGGCGGGGCTGCATTATTGCTCTTCGGCCCTCGTAGGCCCCTAGCATGACGAGCCAGGCAGGCCTGGACAAGCGGGTCGGTCAGACTGGGTACCGTTTGGCATCTGGCAAGTGTGTGCGCCCGCACGCCCGCCCGGGTCCGGGCGGGGTTTAGAATATGGCCGTGGCCCAGAGAAGCGCGCTGATCGTCGACGATTCCCGGACTGCCCGCGAGGGGCTCCGGCGCATGCTGGCCGATCAGGATCTCCGCGTGGAGACGGCCGAATCTGCGGAGGCCGCGCTGCTCTTTCTTGCTGCGCACCGGCCCGATGTGATCTTCATGGATCACATGATGCCGGGCATGGACGGCTTTCAGGCCGTGAAGGCCATCAAGGAGAACCCGGCGACCGCCACGATTCCAGTGATGATGTACACCTCCCAGTCCGGTGAGCTGTATGTCGGGCAGGCGCGGGCTTTGGGTGCCGTCGGTGTGTTGCCCAAGCAGATCAAGCCGGTGGAGGTGCGCGAAGTGCTGAAGTCCCTGCACCTGCTGCCCGGCGACCCGGTGGCTGTGCCCGCGCGCCGGGCGGGCGACCCAGGGGTATTGCCGGGGGCGGAGTCTGTTAATGCGCCAGCCGACTGGTCCGACCTGCACCGGTGGCTGCAGGAAATGCTCATCGACCACAATCGGCTGCTGCGGTCTGATATTGAAACCACCGTCGGCCGCGTGCTCGGCGAGCACCTCCCGAATCGCCAGCCGTCGTCTGCGGCCGCAGGCCGGCGCTTCTGGCCGTCAGGCGCACTCATCGCGACGCTGGCTGCGGTGGCCGCAACTTTCGTCTGGCTGCACCTCGATTCCGAGGCGAAGTGGCGCGCAGCCACCCGCCAGAACCTTGCTCTCCTCTCAGAGCTGAATTCGCGGCGGGCTGGCGACGTGGTGGAGGCAAGCAGCGCAGTCACCCGGCTCGGTGAGCCTCCCGGCCCAGAGCTTGCCCCGGTCGCGACGATTGCGGCTGCGCTCGAGTGGGCGGTGAATCAGGGTGCGGGCTATCCGCCGGACGCCGTGCCGTTTGACGAGTTGCGGCTGGAGAAGCTCACGGGTCTCCTCGACAGACTGCGCCCACTCGGTTTCCGGGGCACCGTGCGACTTGCGGCCCATGTCGGTGATTTCTGCATGCGGCGGGCGCGGGACCAGTCGTGGGAGATGGCTCCGGATGATCTGCAGGTCTCGAGGTGTGATCGGGCAGGACTATTGCCGGAGGAGGCGCGGGCCGAGTCCGCCCGGCAGTCTGTGGCCTTCGCCAACTACCTGGCCCGGCTTGGCGGGGCCGGCGGTCCTATCCGTGTGGAAATAGAGGCACTCGGCAATGCCGAACCCCTGGTCCCGTATCCGGTCGTGACGGACAACCTGACGGCTGGCGAATGGAATCGGGTCGCCCGCCAGAATCAGCGCGTGGACGTCAAACTTGTCGCCCAGGCTGCCAGTCAACCTGCCAACCTGCCAGCCGCCAGATAGCGAGTAATCATGTCGGGCTCAGGTTTCACACCCCCGCGCTTGCTGCGGAACGCTGACGTGCAGGCGGCCCTGGCCAACAGCAGCTGGCGGCGCAGACTCGTCCTTGACGAAGCAGACAACCTGTTCGCTGCCACTGAAAATCTCATCATTCCCTGCAACGACGGTGTGCGCCTGTCGGTTCAGCACACGCCCGCACGGCAACCCAACGGCAGAGTCGCGGTCCTGCTTCACGGCTGGGAAGGGAGCTCGAAGTCCCTGCACGTGGTCTCGGCGGCCGACCGGCTCTGGCGCGCCGGGTTCCGGATCGTGCGCATTAACATGCGGGACCACGGCGAGTCCCAGCACCTCAACCGCGGCATCTTTCATTCCTGCCGACTCGATGAAATGCTGGACGCGACTCGCTGGGTGCGCGATCAGTTTCCCGGGGAACCGCTCTACCTCGCGGGTTACTCGCTGGGTGGGAATTTTGCCTTGCGCATCGCCGCCGTCGACGGTCCGGCCCTCGGAATTGCCCGGGTTGCTGCGATCTGCCCCGTGCTCGATCCCGAGGAGACCATGCTGGCGCTCGACGCCGGCTCGCGGATCTACCGCCGCTACTTCATGAACAAGTGGCGACTCTCCCTGGAGCGCAAGGCACAGGCGTTTCCCGACGACTACGATTTCGGGTCACTCAGCCGGTTCCGCTCGTTGCGCGAAATGACGGGGTTTTTCGTCACGCGCTATACCGAGTATCCCGATCTTGAGAGCTATCTGCGCGGCTACGCGGTGACTGGGGACCGGTTGGCAGGGCTTGCCGTGCCCACTTCCATCCTGCTGGCTGATGACGATCCAGTGATTCCTGCCGAATCTTCGGCGCGGCTGGCGATAACGCCAGCCCTGACCATTCACCGTACCCGCTGGGGCGGCCATTGCGGGTTCCTGCTCGACTATCGGCTGCGCACGTGGTCCGACGACTACCTCGTGCGCTCCTTTTCAGTGTAGGAGCGCCCGCAGGGAAATGGGGACATGCCTCATTTTTACCGTTGAAATGAGGCATGTCCCCATTTCCCTGCAGGCGCTCCTACGGGCGGAAACCGTAGCCAAGCTGATCGACATCCGCGACGAAGCCGTTCTCGAAGCGCACCAGCTGCATAAAGCGGCGCGGACCGAAGTTGTAGGTCCATTCCTCGATCTGGATCTCGACATAGGAGCGATCGTAGCTCAGTACCTCCCGCTCCACCCGGAGGCCGTTAGGGCCCTCGATTCGAACGCGCGGGCGCGTGCGGCCCTCTCTGTAGATGACCCGCTCCTGGACACCGATCGGCTCGCCGCAGAACTTGAGAACCTTGGAGTAGTGATCGCCCTCCGACACAATCTTCGAGCCGCAGCGGAAGGCGACCGCCGGCCCGGAAGCCAGCAGCAGCAACGCGCAGACGACGGGAAGCAGGTGCTGCGGCCTCGACGGCGATTTCCGGAGGGGCATATCAGGACTTATAGCATGCGAGGTCACGCCCAATTTGACCGACCAGCCGGTTACGGGTTCCTGAACGCCAGGGCTTCTTCACTCCGGGTCCGCTCCGTGGAGTCTCCCGTTTTACGATAACGTGTAATCTGCGCAACCCGCCAATCCGAACCGCAGGACCTTAACGTTGGGACAGTTGCTCGAGACCCGCTTGCAGCGTTTGTCGGCACCGGCAATGGCCGGCCTCGTGCGCGGTGGGCAGCGTGGCGTCGAACGCGAGTGCCTGCGCGTCACGCCGACCGGCCAGCTGGCCAGGACGCCGCATCCGCTGGCCTTGGGCTCGGCACTGACCAATGAATTCATTACCACGGACTACTCCGAGGCTCTCCTGGAGTTCGTAACCCCACCGCAATTGACCAACTGGGAAACCATCCAGTTTCTCTGCGACGTGCACCAGTTCGTGGTGGAACGAATCGGCGATGAACTCATCTGGCCGCTCAGCATGCCGTGTTCGATCAGCGGCGATGGCGATGTGCCGCTGGCGCAGTACGGCTCGTCGAACATCGGCAGGATGAAGACCATCTACCGTCGCGGGCTAGGTCACCGTTACGGGCGGATCATGCAGGCCATCGCGGGAATTCACTATAACTATTCACTTCCGGATGCCTTCTGGCCCCTCTATCAGGAACTTGAAGGGCAAAGCGGTGACTTGCAGGATTACCGCTCGGCGACCTACCTCGGGGCGGTGCGCAACGTGCGCCGGCTCGACTGGCTGCTCCTGTATCTGTTTGGTGCGTCACCCGCGCTGTGCAAGAGCTTTGTCCGCGGTCGCGGGCCGACCCGCCTCGACGAACTGGACCATGGCACCCTCTACGGGCCCTTTGCCACATCGCTGCGCATGAGTGATCTCGGCTATCGCAACAGCGCCCAGGCCAGTCTGGTCGTGTCTGCCAACAGCCTGGAGGAGTACGTGCGGGACCTCTACCAGGCCACGCACGCGCCGCGACCGGAATTCGAGAAGATCGGCGTCAAAGTCGGCGGCGAGTACCGCCAGCTGAACGCCAATCAGCTGCAGATCGAGAACGAGTTCTACAGCACCATCCGCCCGAAGCGCGTGGTCCGACCCGGCGAACGGCCGACGGCGGCGCTCCGGCGTGGCGGCGTCCAGTACATCGAGTTGCGGGCACTGGATATCAGTCCCTGGGATCCGGTGGGGATCAATCAGCGCCAGATGCGCTTTCTGGAAGTGTTCCTCATCTACTGCCTGTTGCAGGAGAGTCCGCCGATCTCGGGACCTGAGCAGGAGCGTATCGACCGCAATCACGGACTGGTGGCGCGCCGTGGTCGGGAGCCCGGCCTGCAGCTCAACCGGGGCGACCAGAGCGTGACGCTGCGGGACTGGGCCGCGACGATCTGTCTGGATCTGGTGCAGGTCGCCGGACTGATCGATCCCGGTGGGCAACAGGGCCACGTCGACGCCATCCGTTACCAGATGCAGGCTGTTGAGGATCCCGAGCGCACGCCGTCGGCGGCGCTCCTGGCGGAATTACGTCGTAGCGGCCAGACTCTGGCGGACTACGGACTGGACCTCGCCGGCCGGACCCGGGAGTACTTTCTCGCGCTGGCGCCGGACCTCAACCGACACCGTGAACTGCTGAGCGCTGAGGCGGAAAGCTCTCTGGGCCGGCAGCGACACATCGAAGCGATGGATGAGCAGCCCTTCGACGAGTACCTCTCGCGCTATCTCGCCTAGCTTCCTGTGAGCGTCTACACTCTTCGCTTCGGCCGGTTAGCGGGTGGGGGCCAACCATGAAGCGGCTTTTCTCTATCACATTCGTCACTGGTTTCCTGGTCGTCGCATTGGCAACCACGCTCTGGCCGCTGCCCAGGCATCAGCGGTTTCGATCCCTTATCGCGGTCCCGGCTGACGGGGGACGACAGGAAGAATTCATTATTCACTGGCCGGAAGATCGCATTGCCCGGCCGGGCGAAGAGTCCGCCGGACTGCCGGCCGAGGCTGTAGTCGGTGCTGCAGTTCTTGAAGACAGCGCCGGCAGACGCGTCAGCGCTGAGCTGTTTCGCCTGCGGGACAGTGCGGACAACGTGATCGGCGTCGCCACTCGGGTGGCCGGTACCGGCGGGGCCATTGCCGATCCGGGCCGCTCATCATCCAACTGGCTGCTCGTGATTCCCAGCCGGGGTGCGCTGTTCCTGAGGCAAACGGATGTAGTCGATACGACCGTTCGTGAGCAGTCCACGGCCAGCGGCATCGTGGCGCTCGCACCCGGTGCCACGGCGGGCTTCTGGACTGACCGGTCGCCGTTTCGCGTTACCGCCTACTCCCCTGGGATGAACGGCTCTGCGACGACGGGCAGGGTCCTGCGTGGCACGAATGAATTCGCGGGGCTTGAGGGCACCTTTTCCGAGGTCTGGACCCTGGAAGAGGCGAGCGCTGCCGGTGCGACCCGCGGCAGCATCCTGCTGTCGACCCAAACGGCTGCGGGTAGTTAGGCGTGCGGACGCTGGTCGGACTGCTCGGGTTCGCCCTGGGAATGCTCCTGGGCTGCCTGTTGCTGGTTTTTAACCCCCTGGCCAGCGCGCGCGGACTACGGCCGCTGCCTGGCGACGTGGCGCCCGTCAAGGCCTATCGCTGGGAGGGCTACCGGGGCATGGAAATCAGTGTCGCTTCCCTTCTCGGCCTCGGTCGAGGCGACCGGGGCGTTGCCCTGATGGACCCGGCGTTGCGCGGGGTGCGGATGGGCATCATCGTACTCCCGGCCGGGGAGGGCGCGTCCGCAGCACTGGCGGTAAAAGTATCGACGATTGCCGACGAAAACTCGTTGTGGCGCGCGCAGGTCGCTACCAATGACTACTGGAATATCTTCTGGCCCGGTGAGGGCAGCGTTTTTGCAAGCGGCTACAGTAATTTCTGGGGCGTGCTGCGGGACGACTTCCTGGCAGCTGCCCTTGGCAGTGACGAAGCCCCCGAGGTTACTGGTCGCCTGGTGTCAGCGCTGGCGCCGTCGGGAACTTCAACGGGAGTTGCAGGCGCTTCCGGAAGATACGCTGGCTTTACGGGCGAAATTCGGGAACTCAGGTATCCGGGAGAGGGCGATGCAAAAAAATCCGAGCCTGGCTGGGGAATCGCCATAAAGGTCAATCCGCCGCCGGTGACGACGCGCTAGTTCTCCAGCGATTCGGCAATCGTCTTGAAGGGTACGGTCGTGTCGCGCAGCAATGCCGGCTGGGGCCGCGCACCCAGGGCAATCAGCTTCTTGGACAACATGAACTCCCGCGGACTGTTGATGGCGTAAACCGACGTCAACCGCCCTGCGTCCAGGAAGAACACGGCGAACGAGCGTGATGCCGGTTCGCCGCGGATTACGGCTTGCTCGGTCCTGGACGAGAAGCCGACGATTTGCAGCTTGAGGTCATACTGGTCAGACCAGAACCAGGGGATCTGCGAGTAGGGCTCAAGGCGGCCGAGAATCGTGGCCGCTGCCGTTTTGGCCTGCTCCTGGGCGTTGTGCACCGACTCCAGGCGCACCCGGCGCCCGAGCAGAGCATTCGGATGGTTCGTGCAGTCACCGGCCGCGAGCACGTCCGCGTCACTCGTGCGGCAGTACTCGTCCACCATGATCCCATTGCTGCACACGAGCCCGGCAGCCTGCGCGAGCTCGACGTTGGGAAGGATGCCGATGCCCACGATCGCAAGGTCCGCCGGAATCTCGACCCCGTCGCTGCCGACCACGCCCTTCAGCCGGGTTTGACCTGTGAAGGACTGGATGCCCGTTTTGCAGCGGATATCCACGCCCGCCTCGCGGTGGACCCGGGCCATGAAGTCCGATACCGGCTGTGCTTCGACGCGGGCGAGCACCTGGTCGGCAAGTTCAACCACGGTGACATTCAGCCCGTGGCTGACGGCCACAGCGGCGACCTCGAGCCCGATATAGCCAGCCCCAACAATGACCAGCGAGGCACCCGGACGGAAATGCTCGCGAATCCGGTTCACATCGTCGATGGTGCGCAGGTAGTGGACGCCGGCGAGCCTGCTGCCCGGCAGATCGACTTCGCGTACGCGGCTGCCCGTTGCCAGGACGAGCTTGTCGTAGGTGAGAGAGGTGCCGCTGCCCAGCTCCAGCTTGCGGGATCCGGGCTCGATCCGGGTCACCCGAGTGCCCAGCTCCACTTCCACGCGGTGCTCGGCGTAGAACTTTTCCTGGCGCAGCAGGAGTCGCGTCACATCCAGTTCGCCGGCCAGGAACTTCTTCGACAGGGGTGGGCGCTGATAGGGAAGGTAGGGCTCCTCTCCGACCAGGACGATCCGGCCGGCAAAGCCTCCCTGGCGAAGCGACACGATAGTCTGGCCTGCCGCCTGTCCGGCCCCCGCGATCACGACGGTGTTTTGCATGCACGGATTATACTGATCGTCATGGAGTCGATCTGGCGTGTCGTTGCCGCTATTCCGGCAGGGCGCGTGTCCACCTATGGCGAAGTTGCGAAGCTCGCTGGCCTGCCACGTGGCGCCCGCCAGGTCGGTCGCGCGCTCGGCAAGGCCCCGGCCTCGCTGGGCCTGCCCTGGTTTCGGGTCATCGGTGCCGGGGGGCGGATAGCGCTGCCCAAAGGCACGACGGGCTACCGCACGCAGATTCGCAAGCTGCGGGCCGAAGGCATTACCGTCGACAACGGCCGACTGCGCCTGCCGGACTATCAGTGGGTGCCGGATCTTGACGCGCTTATCTGGGGGCCGCGATGACGATGGTGTGCTTCTCCCACGGGCAGGAAAGCGGGCCCTGGGGTACGAAAATCCTGGCCCTGGCCGAGGTGGCGCGAGCGGCGGGACATGCCGTTGAGTCCCTCGATTACCAGGGCATCGCCGACCCACAGGCCCGAGCCCGCAAGCTCAGCGCCTGGTGTCGCGAGCAACCTGCTCCCGCGATTCTCGTTGGCAGCAGCATGGGCGGCTATGTGGCGCTCTCTGCAGCGAGCGAAGTGGGCGCCGCGGGATTGTTTCTGCTGGCGCCAGCCCTCTATGTTGCGGGCTACGACGCCATCCCGGTGCCCCCGCCGCCCGCCTGCCGCTTGACGATCGTCCACGGCTGGCAGGACGACGTGCTGCCCTGGTCGGGCAGCACGCGCTACGGTGAACTTTGTGGTGCCCGGGTCGTGCTTCTGCAGGACGACCACCGGCTGGTCGCGGATCTGGCCAGCCTGTGCCGGACGTTCCGCCTGTTTCTGGATGAGCTGGGCTCACCGGCCTGCGACGCCGCGAACTAGACGTGGGCCTCAGCGTAGGCGGCCAGGCCGCGCAGTGCCGGCTGGTCAGCGGTGATGACCCAGGTCGGAATGTCAGCCAGGAAGGGACGGAAACGGCCCTTGTCCTCGAATCGCTGGCGGAACCCGGAGTTCTGAAATTGCTCGATGTAGCGTGGCGTAATGCCACCGCCGATATACACGCCGCCGAACGCCGCAAAACTGAGCGCGAGGTTGCTGGCCACGGTGCCCAGGAGCTGAAAGAAAACGTCGAGCGCCTCGAGCGCCGCAACTTCGCGGGCTTCAATGCGCGCCCCGACTTCGTCGGGGGCCAGCGCGGTTCCGCCGTTGAGTGCGTCGTAGATGAATGCCAGTCCTGCGCCCGAGATCAGCCGTTCGGCGGAGCAGTGGCCGTAGCGCTCCCGACCGAGGGCAACGATCCGCGCCTCGCGTTCGTCGCTGGGCGCCATGGTCACGTGGCCACCCTCGCCGGTAATCGCATGCCAGCGGCCGGCAATGCTCACGAGGCCTGCGGTACCGAGCCCCGTGCCGGGCCCCACCACCACCTTCGGGGCGCCGTTTACAGCCTCGCCGCCACCCACCTGCCGCAGGTCGCCGGCCCCGAGCACCGGCAAGGCGTAGGCCTGGGCGGCGAAGTCGTTCAGGGGGGTGACCCGCTTAAGGGCGAGCGTGCGGGCGAGCCCGGCGACGGAAAATACCCAGTTGATGTTGACCATGCGAATCTCGTCGCCCCGGATGGGCGCCGCGATCGCAATGACCGCTTCGTCAGGCCGCTGGCCGGGTGGCAGGCTGCCGAGGTATGCGCCGAGCAGCCCGTCGAGTCCCGGGAAGTCCCGGTTGCGAAAGGTTTCGATGCGGTCCACGGTGCCGCCCGGGCGCGCGATCGCGCACCGCGTGTTCGTGCCCCCGACGTCTGCGACCAGCCATCCCATCGGCGAGAGCATACACGCTGAATCGGATCCAAAAAAAACCGCCCCTGGGCAAGGGGCGGTGGGGATGGGCTCGGATGGCGTGTCGTCTTTTTATTATTGATTTTTTATTTTTCTTTTCGAGGTGCTGTCCGGTTATTGGGTCCTGAGATGGGTTGGGGCTTGGGGCTTGGGGCTTGGGCTGCTGTGTTGTCTCAGGTAACCGTTCAGTGGGTCCTCGCGGAGAGTAAGTGCAGCAACCGTGCCACGCGCGCAGAACCGGCCCCGGGATTTGACAGAAGCGGCAAAACCGCCCGGATACTGTGAAGCAGGTCTCCGTTACGGGGTGTCTGGCGACCCGGAGCCCGCGCAGCCACGGTGGCAGCGGATGAGTTCTCGGACCGGAATGTAAAGAGTCGCGACGCGAAGCTGGGGTCCGCACGGGCCGCGAGCGACGTCGGATCGTATTTATTCCTTTTGAAACAGCATTTTAGCAAGAATGAAGGCCTGTAAAGGCCACCGACTGAGGCGGACTTCTAGGCGTTCAGGTCGGGAATCATGGCGCTCTCAAGGCGGGCAATAGTGTCCTTCAGGCGCAACTTTTCTTTCTTGAGGCGCCGGACTCTGAGCTGGTCCACGTCCAGATCGCGCACGAGTGCCGCGATGGCGACGTCCAGATCGCGATGTGCGACCCGCAGTTCTTTCAGCCGCAGCAGCTTGCTGAACACATCGGTGTTGACGTTGTCTGTCATTGGCGCCTGTGCTTTTTCGGTGAGGATACCAGCCCCGTGTGTCAGTCGCGCAGGAGCGCCAGCCAGTCTCTCCCCGGATCTCCACGAACAATGAAGAACGGATTGAGCACCTCCGGGCGGGTGTTGTAGCGGAGCGGCGCGCCCTGCAAGTCCAGGACAGCGCCGCCGGCGGCTTCGACCACCGCCTGGGCCGCCGCCGTGTCCCACTCGGACGTCTGGCCGAGCCGCGGGTAGAAGTCCGCGTCTCCTTCGGCCACCAGGCAGAACTTCAGTGAACTGCCCATGGGCACCAGCGTGTGTTCACCAAGCCTGCCCAGGATCTGGTCCAGACTCCCACCCGCGTGCGAGCGACTCCCCACCACGCGCAATGGCAACCGTGCAGGGGACTGTACGCAAATCGCCCTGCCGGGGCCGCCACCGTCGGCCCGGAATGCGCCAGCGCCGACATGGCCGTAGTAGTCCCGCTGCAACGCTGGCGCATGCACCACCCCGAGCACGGGCGCATGCCTGCGGACCAGTGCGATGTTGACGGTGAATTCGCCGTTGCGCTTGATGAACTCCCTGGTGCCGTCCAGCGGATCCACCAGCCAGAACTCAGGCCATTGGCGCCTGATATCCCAGTCGATCCCCGTCGACTCCTCAGACCACAGCGGTATGCCTGGCGAGAGGCTGGCCAGGCCTGCAGCGATGATGTCGTGCGCGGCACGGTCTGCCGCGGTCAGCGGCGACTGGTCGGCCTTGGTTTCGACCCCAAAGTCTGCACGGGTGTAGATTTTACTGATAACACGACCAGCGCCGCGGGCTACCTCCAGTATGCCGGGCAGCAGCTTCTCGAGGGAGGTATTGGCACCGCCTGGCATGCTCATGAACGCTACAATATTCCCCGATGCACGACTGGCGAAAATTCGACACGATCCTTCTCGACATGGACGGGACGATTCTCGATCTTGCCTACGACAACTATTTCTGGCTGGAGCTGGTGCCCCGCTGTCTTGCCCGGCAACGCAATGCCAGTCTGATTGATATCAAGACAGACCTCTATGCTGAGTTTGCGCGGGTGCAGGGCCGGCTTGAGTGGTACTGCCTGGACTATTGGACGACCCGGTTGTCCCTGGATCTGCGGGCACTGAAGAACGCCAGCAGTCATCGAGTGCGGTATTTGCCGGGCGCCCTCGGTTTTCTCCAGGCACTGCAGGCGACGGGCAAGCCAGTCGTCCTCGTCACCAATGCCCACGCGCACACGCTCGAAATCAAGAAAGCGGTCGCCGGACTTGACCGGTGGATCAATTCCTTCGTTTCGTCGCACGAGTTCGGAGCCCCCAAGGAATCCCAGGCGTTCTGGGCAAGCGCGGAACGGCGTCTGGGTTTCGACCCGGCAACGACGCTCTTCATTGATGACAGTCTGCCAGTGCTGGACGCCGCTGCCGCCTGGGGTCTGGCCGGCGTCTTGGCCGTTACCCGGCCGGACTCGCTGCAGCCCGCGCGGGTCGTGGACCGGCATGCGTCAGTGGAGGCGCTGGGCCAGTTGGCGTAGGAGCGCCTTCAGGCGCGACCG
>JANNJM010000027.1:0-22498 GCA_031395645.1 Gammaproteobacteria bacterium
GCGCCCCCCCCGATTCCGGGGATCGCCCCGCAGCTACATGCTGGACTTGGCGGGTGGCAGGACCACCGCATCGATGACATGGATGACACCATTGCTGGCAGCTACGTCAGCGCTCGTCACCTTGGCCCCGTTAACGGTTACACCAGAGGCCCCGGCAACGATGGTCAGTGCCGAGCCCTCGAGGGTCGCCGGCTTCACGGTGCCCTTGAGGTCGGTGGACATCACCTTCCCGGAGACCACGTGATAGAGCAGGATGCCCTTCAGTTGCTCCTTGTTTTCCGGCTTCAGCAGGTTATCGACGGTACCGGCTGGCAGTTTGGCGAAGGCGGCATCGGTGGGCGCGAAGACGGTGAGGGGACCAGGGCCCTTGAGTGCGTCGACGAGCCCTGCAGCCTTGACGGCCGCGACGAGTGTGTTGAAGGAGCCAGCGGCTACCGCGGTGTCGACGATATCGGCAGCCTTGGGGCCTGAGTGAGCACCAGCGTGGGCGGCCGGATTGACCGCGAGCCCAGCGACGACCATGGCGAAGGCGCCAGCGAGGCCACGCAGGCTACGGAAGTTGATTTGACGGGCGACAGCAGTCATTTCTGAGTTGTCCTTTGAGTGGGTTACTGCGGAAGATACTGATTGGTTCAGTATCGGGTTTGTAACCCTGCCCTCGCTCCCCGCTAAGGATGCGGGCCGCGGGCAGGTTACGAGATGAAGTTCGCAGCACTTCCGGACGCGGATTCATTGCCGCGGAAAAGGCTTCTGCGTGTCGCGCTACTGGCGTTGCTGGTTTGCGGCGGTGTGGTCAGCTGGTCCTGCTGGCAGGACCCACCGTCCTGGCGTCGCTGGTGGATCGCGCTCACCCAGTTGTCCCCGTGCGGGAACGCCCGATCGCTCCGCCTGACGGGCTCGTGATTCACAGACTCAAATAAAAAGGCCGGCTCCGTGTGGAGCCGGCCTTTTGGCGTCAGTCGTCGACTGCAGTAGTCGGTCAGCGTTAGCCCGTTTTCCACTCACCGCCCTGGAAGCCACAACCGATCTCGAGGCCACCCGGGTCGCCTTCGTAGTAGATCCGCTTGCCGGCTTCGCCCATATCGCACATGCCAACCTTGCCGTCGGTGGCGCAATCGCCGGCTCCGTGGGCGGCACCGCTGTTCTCGTCTGACTTACCGAGTTCAGCGCACTTTTCAGCGCTTGCCGGCGAATCGCAGACCTTGAAGGGGCCGGCGAACATGTTCTTCTGCACGTAGTTGCAATGGCCGGCGCCGTCCTCGGCGGAGGCCGTCAGCGGACTGATAGCCAGCAGCGCAACCGCTGCGATAAGACTCGACTTCATGATTAGGGCTCTCCTGCCTTCAGGTTGGCTTGCGATAACGAAGCGCGCCGATCATGGCACGCGGATTTGGGGGAATCCATAGCTCTGGCGTTCATCACCCTAGTGTCCGCAGGCTGAACTGGCTGTTAATGCCGGTCATTTGACCGACTCCAGGTACTTTTTTGGCAACGCATAAGCCACAAGGTAGTCGTCGATGGTCCTGGCATTGATGAACATGTGGCTGCCGGCGGCAATGACGACGAACTGCCGGCCGTCGCGCTGGTAGGTCATCGGGTTGGCATGGGCCGATGTGGGCAGCGGTGTCGACCAGATTTCCGCGCCGGTTTCCGTGTCGAAGGCGCGCAGGCGCTCATCGCCGGTGGCGCCGACAAATACGAGGCCCCCAGCGGTTACGATCGGACCGCCGGTGACGGGGGCGCCCCACTTCAGCGGCGGAATCGGCACCGGTGCCAGCTTGTCGATGGTGCCGAGTGGCACGCTCCAGCGGATCTCGCCGGCAGCCAGGTCGACGCCAACCAGTGCGGACCAGGGCGGACTCGTGCAGGGCATCATCGTCGGGCCGAGCAGGATGCGCTGTTCGATGGCCCAGGGTGTGCCCTCTATGATGCCTGGCGGTCCCATCGGAGCGCCTCGCGTTGGATCGAACGATTCTGCCTTCGGCACCTTCCCGCGAGGTACCAGTTTCAGGTACAGACCGATCTGCGACAGATTGGTGACGAGCAGGTTCCGTTCCGGATCCCAGGCGCCGCTGCCCCAGTTCATGCCACCGGCAGAACCGGGAAACATGATCCAGCCCTGGTCGCTCGGTGGCGTAAAGATGTCGCCGTGCCGGGCGCCCGCAATCAGGTCACGACAGCGATTCTGATCCCAGAAGGTAAGCCCCCACGCATCGTCAGGCGTGAGTCGCGTCTTCATCAGCGGTGGTGGCCTGACGGGAAACGGCTGGGTCTTGGACAGTACCTCACCCAGCACGCCGTCTGTCGGCACCGGCCGTTCCTCCACGGGGAACAGCGGCTCGCCGGTTTCCCTGTCCAGCACGAAGACGAGCGATTGCTTGGTGAGCACGACCACGGCAGGTGTGAGCCGGCCATCCTTCGGGACATCCACCAGCAATGGTTGCGACGGCGTGTCCCAGTCCCAGACGTCGTGGTGCACCGTCTGAAAGCTCCAGACGACCTGGCCTGTGCTCCCGCGCAAGGCGACGACGGAGTTTGCGTAGCGGTTATCGCCGGGCCGCGTACCGCCATACCAGTTGGGCGAGGCACTCGATGTGGGCATGAAGACGAGATCACGCTTCTCATCGACGGACAGCAGGCTCCACGCGTTCGCGCCACCGGTCTTCGCCATGCTCTCCTTAGTCCAGTCCGTCGCCTGGGGGGCATCCGGGCTGCGCGGTACCGGATCGAAGCTCCAGAGGAATCTACCGCTGCGTGCATCGAAGGCCCGCAGCGCTCCGCTGGGTGCACTCGCGTACTGGTTCTTCATGTTGTTGATGTGGCCAATGACCAGCACGCCATTCACCACCACAGGCGGCGCCGAGAACTGCACCCCCCAGGGATCAGCGGGCGCCGGCTTGGTGGCGGCGATGAGTGGGTTGACGTCCACCTGGCCATTGGTGCCGAAGCCGGGGCAAGGCTTGCCCGTGGTAGCGTCGACTGCGAGAAGGCGGCGGTCGTTCGTGCCTGCAAGAATCCGGTGCGCGCATTGCTGGCCCGGGGGCGCGGTTGTGTCGTGCCAGTAAGTCACCCCAAGGCACTTCAGTCGCTTTGGGGACCTGGTCACCTGAATCTGCGGATCAAAACTCCAGCGCTCCTTGCCGGTGGCCGGATCGAGTGCGACCAGCCGGTTGGATGGCGTGCACAGGGCAAGCGCGCCGGAAGCCTCGTCGGGCAGGAGAATCGGCGTTGCGTGGAAGCCGGAGAAAGGGCGACGCTCCGGAAACCGCGTGAAGTCGCCGTGCCTCCAGGTCCAGGCGCGCTCGAGGCGCCAGACGTTGGTGCGATCGATCTGCGTCAGTGGCGAATAGCGGGAACCACCCTGGTCGCCGCCCACCTGCGCCCAGCCGGACGGCGCTGAATCCGGGGCTTTTGCCGGGGCTGCCGCGTTGGCCGGCAGACCGTGGCCAGCGAGCAGCAGGAGCGCAGCGGACAGCAGGAGAATACGCACGGTTACAACGGCAGCCATGGTCTGCTTCCCGGGTCGACGGCATAGTCAGGCGTTAACTGGGGGCGGTCCATGGCGCCAAGCGTAGCAAAACTAAGGTCCGGTACCTTTCGGGACCTGTGGGATGATGCTAATCCTTTGCCACCACAGCATTTGGAGCCCCGATGGCCACTGACAGCCCAAGAAACAGCGAAGTCGCGATTGCCGTATTCGTGGATTTTGAGAACCTGGCTCTTGGCGTCCAGGACACCAAGGCTGGGCGCTTCGATATCGATCTGGTTCTGAAGCGCCTGCTGGAAAAGGGCAGGATCGTGGCCAAGCGCGCTTACTGCGACTGGACCCGCTACAAACAGTTCATGCATGAGTTTCACCTGCAGGGCTTCGAGATGATCGATATTCCGCAGACCAAGGTCAGCGGCAAGAATAGTGCGGACATCCGCATGGTCGTAGACGCGCTGGACATGTGCTACTCGAAGTCACATATCGACACCTTCGTGCTGCTCACAGGTGACAGCGACTTTTCACCGCTGGCCTCCAAGCTCAAGGAGAACGACAAGCGTGTGATTGGCTGCGGCGTTCGAAACTCCACGTCTGATCTGCTGGCTTCCAACTGCGACGAGTTCATTTTTTACGACGATCTGATTACGGTTTCGAACAGGCCACGAAAGCGGGCGACGCCCTCGAAGAACACCGAACAGGCCGAGGCGCTGGACAAGGTCGCCGCGACGGTGGAGTCCCTGTCCCAGGAGTACGACCCGCTCTGGGGCTCCCTCGTAAAGCAGACGGTGCGTCGCGTGTATCCGGGCTTCAACGAGACGGTGTACGGCTACCGGAGTTTTTCGGAATTGCTCGAGGATGCCGCCAAGCAGGGAATGCTGGAGCTCGAATTCGACCAGCAGCGGGGCAACTACAAGGTCCGGTCGAAGGCGCGCTGACGAGCATCCCGCAGGAGCGCCTTGTAGCAGCGCCTTCAGGCGCGACCCGCCCCTGCTCGAGACGCGCGGACGCGATTCTCGCGGGAACCGGTCGCGCCTGAAGGCGCTCCTACAAGGCGCTCCTACTTCAGTGCAGGCGCGCTCTTCTTCGCCACGACCGGGGTGCGCACAAGCTGGTACACCGGTCGGGCTCCGGGCTGCTCGTAGTACTGCTGCATCTGGGGCGCGAGGGTGGCAAGCGTGGCCTGACGGTTGCCGGGCGCCGGGTGCGTGCTGAGGAACTGCGGCGGCCCGCCGCCGCCGGCTTTGGCCATCTTCTGCCAGAGGGTGGCAGCCGCCCTCGGGTCATACCCCGCCTTGGCTGCGAGCTCGATACCGATGCGGTCAGCTTCCGTTTCCGAAGCACGACTGTTGGGCAGGGTGATGGCCACCGCAGCGGCGCCTTGCGCAGCAGCCATGCCGCCAGCAGAATCGGAAGCGATACCGACCGCCATTGCGCCCAACTGGCTGGCCATGGCCACCGACATGCGTTCTGCCGTGTGGTTGGCCAGGGCGTGGCTGATCTCGTGACCCATCACCTGGGCAAGTTCGTCGTCCGTCGGGTCGACCTTCTGGATGAGCCCGGTGTAGATCGCCATCCGGCCGCCGGCCATGCACCAGGCATTGACCGTCTTCGGCTCATCGATCACCTGCACGCTCCACTCCCAGCTGCTGGTCGCCGGCCGCATGATGATTGCCTGAGAGATGAGGCGCCCCGTGATGGTGTCCACGCGCTTCAGGATCTTGGGATCAGTAACCAGCTTGCCCTCGGAGCTGAGTTTTCCCATGGTTTGCAAATACTGCTGCCTGGACGCCGAGATGGCGTCCTTCTCGGAGACGAGCATCAGTTGCCGGCGCCCGGTCGGGCTGGTCGCGCAGGCGCTGAGCAGCGCGAGCATCAGGAGCGCGAAAGCGATGTTTTTCATGCACTGGTCTCCAGCGGAAGTAGCGGAAGTAGCGGAAGTAGCGGAACTAGCGGAACCAGGGACTGGCGGGATAGCGCGCGTGCAAGCGGCGATCCAGCCCGAACCACTGACCGGTTGGGAAAACGACAAAGAGCGCCGCGATCAGCCAGAGCGGGATCAGGGAAGCGTCATAGTAGCCGCCGATGGCGAACATGACCATCAGCCACACGGCGAGGGCCGCCCCCCAGCGTGTGGCAACTCCGAGCGCAAGGCTCAGGGTGACAGCGACCACGGAGAGCGTCACGACCCAGGCGATGAGCGGGTACCAGGGTATGGCGAACGTGCTCAGGAATCTGGCACCGAATGTGGCAGGGTCGAGTTCGACCAGACGCGATTCAAATACCGTCTTCGAATAGTCAGACCAGAGCCAGCCCTTACTGATCTTGTTGATGCTCGACCCCAGAAAGAACAAGGCCATCAGGTAGCGGAGCAGGAGCAGGACGACCACGCCTAGCGCGCGGGCAGGCCCCGTACGGAAGTCGCTGAATCGAAACGGGCGTACCCCGGCCGCGGTGTTCACGCTGGACCCCCTGCGGTCACTTCCGCAAAGAGCTTCAGCAATTCCCGGCCGTCGGCCGGGGTCAGCAGACGGCAGGACCCACGCAATGCACCGTTGGGGCCCCGCCATTCGCCGTTGACCTGGTCGATCCACCCTTCAGCCAGGTAAATGCGGTGCACGACCAGGTCCGTACGTGCCTCCGCGTTACCGGTGGTTGTTCGCTTGAAGGCTGCTGTGTCGCCCGGTCGCTGCGAGTAAATGGAGAGTGGGCGGAGATCCTCCGTCCGGGTATGGAAGAGTTGGATCAGGAATTCCCAGACGGTGGCCAGCTGGGCGAGAGTGCCCTTGGGTTTCAGTTGGTAGATGTCGAAGGTCGGGTCGTACACAGCCGCGTTTCCCGACCCGCCATCACAGCGGATGAAATCCTCACAGGTCGTGCACTTGGCATTGACGGAAATCAGCAGCTGCACCTGTGGTTCCGGGGAGCTGCAGCCCAACAGCCCGAACACCAGTGCACCGTAGACGAATGGCCGGAGGTCCATGAACATGATTACGCCATTACTCCATTACTCCATTACTCCATTACTCCACTATCACCTGATGCAGTGTGCTGGTAGCTGAGTGATAGAGCAGTGGTACCACCAGGATTTTCGGGTAGCGGCTTTGCACCCGCGCGGCTTCTGCGGCAACGAACTCCGCGGGATTGTCGACCTCGAAAAGGTCGCTCCAGTGATCGAAGTGCTGTTCGGCCGCTGGCCGTTCCCAACCCGCCGCCTCGATCATCTGCACGATGAACTGTTCGCGATGGCTGCGCAGCTCCACGAGCCGGCAGTCATCATGGCCGACGATGGCAATGGCCGACACGCCGGCCACACCGATGGCCCAGGACACTTTGAAGGGATCGCGTTTCAGGCTGGCGGCAGCAGTGTGCAGGGAAACGGCGAACCCCTCCGGGATGCGTAAGGATGACTTCTGCTCGAGGCAAGTGGCGATCAGTATCGCTGGCCGTTCGTACTGCCCGACGTGGCCAAAGTTTTGGCCGCAATTTTGAAAGCGCAGCAAGTCACCAACCGGGGTGCTGCGGTAAACCGGCAGGATGTCTGCCTCGGTGCGGACGGCTGAGAGCGCTACGGTCATGGGGTGATCGTCTTGACTGGTGTGGTGGGCCGCGGCTGCTTATTGAGCCGGGATTCATCGTCCGGTGCAAGCGCTGCAAAGGTATCGGCCGCGAGGCCGACCCCCGCCTCGGCAAAATAGTTGTAGGTCACATTGGCCCCCGCAGCGAGGATCGGCGCCCGCTCTTCCGGCCAGACGTAGGTGGCGCTGATCAGGCCGCTGAAGCCCCGTCGGCGCAATTGCTCGCTCGCGAGGATTTTCGCCTCCGTGTCGGGAACCGCCAGCATGATGATGCGCACGTGATCCAGGTGCAGGCGATGCCAGAGGAGGGGGTCCTCCGCATCTGCGTAGACGACCCGCCGCCCTTCGCGGAGGTGGCGTGCCACCTTGCCCAGGTCACTGTCCAGGCCGACCACCTTTTTTCCAAGATCGCGCGCGTGGTCGTAGGCGCCTGTGCCGACCCGTCCCATGCCGACCACGACCACCTCGGCCATACCGAGGGAAATCGGTTCGTCATCGGGGTGCCTGCGGTCCTGCTCGAAAAACCGGAGGAATCGTTCCAACACTGCAAAGATGTCGTGGGCATAGCGGCTAAGCGGCGCCGCAATGACAAAGGACACGGCCACTGCAATCGCAGTGGCAACCAGCCAATCGGCGGGCACCAGGCCGCCATTGACGGCGGCCGCCATCACGATCAGGCCGAACTCACTGTAGGTCGCGAGGCTCAGGCCGGTCAGGAAACCGGTCCGGGCCGACAGTCCGAAACCCAGCAGCAGCACAAAGTAGAGCAGCACCTTGACTGGCAGTAGCGCCAGGGGCAGCGCTGCCAGCGCGAGGGTATTCCAGGTTGGCAGGCCCGTGAGCCCGATGGCAAGAAAAAAACCCACCAGGAAAAATTCCTTCAGGCTCCACAGCGAGTCGCTGAGCTCGACCGCCTTCGGATGATTCGCGAGCAGCATGCCGATCAGCAGGGCGCCGAGTTCGCCGGACAGCCCGATGGCTTCGAACCCGTAGCCGCCGAGGCCGAGCGCCAGCACGCTGCCTAGCAGTACCAGCAGTTCGCCGTGGCCGGCGAGATCCAGCAGCTTGCGCAAGATTGGGCGGGTCACGGGCAGGAGCAGGGCGAGTGCCGCGGTCCAGGTTAATGCGCGGCCGTCGTTGACGCCGAGAATGGCGACGGCGATCAGGTCCTGCACGATCAGGATACCGATTGCCACCCGGCCGTGAAACGCGCGGATCTCGCGTCGCTCCTCCAGGATCTTTGCCGCCAGCACGGTGCTCGAGAACGACAGCGCACTCGCCACGACGAGGACCATGGGCCACGGATAATCGGCTTTCAATGCCAGCGCCACGACGACCAGGGCCACCGCAAACTGCAGGAGAGCCACACCCCAGACCTCGGCGCGCAACAGGTTCTGGATCCGGAGTTTCAGGCCTACTGAAAACAGGAGCAGCAGTACGCCCAGGTGCGCGATATCGGGCAGGATTGGTACGCGCGGGACCTCAGCGGCGTTCAGCAGGAAGCCTGCGCCCAGGAAGCCGATGAGTGGCGGCAGCCCGAGCTGGCGGGCCAGCAGGCCAAGCGCGAACGCAGTGGCGATCCACACAGCGAGCATAGGCCTGCATAGTGGCGCAATCCTGCTCCGGGCAGAAGCGTCGCACCCCGGCGACCTGCGTCAGGTAAGGATCAGCTTGAATCCGGCTATGGTGAGCACGATGGCCAGCAGGCGCTTGATCGTCATCTGCGGGAACCGCCTGCTGCCGAACCAGGAGCCGATCGTTCCGCCGATCACGACGGCAAGCACCAGCGCCCACGCGAACGCAGGAAAGGCCTTCGTGGCACTGATGTTCCCTGCCAGGCCGGATGCGGAGTTGAGCAGTATGAATGGCGCCGACACTGCGGCTGCCGATTTCGTTCGCGCCCAGCGCATCAGGATCAATAGTGGCGTCAGGAAGATTCCGCCGCCTGTGCCAGTAAGCCCGGACAGCAGGCCGAGCAACCCGCCCACGCCAACTGCAACCAGGCGTGGCGGATGGCGCGGTTCCCTCTCCGCGGGCGGCCGCAGCAGAAACTGGGCTGCTGACAGCAACAGGACGATGCCCACCAGTACCTTGAACAGGGGGGTGGGCAGGTTCAGATAGCCGCCGACAAAGGCGAACGGCACCGACAGCAGGGCGAATGGCCAGAATAGCGGCCACGAGAAGTGTCCCGCCCGCCAGAACTGCCAGGTACCAATCGAGGCCACGAGAATGTTCAGCGCCAGCGCAATCGGTTTGATTTCCGGCGGGGCCACACTGAGCAGCGACATGACGGCGATGTAGCCTGAGGCCCCCGCGTGCCCGACCGACGAGTAGAGGAGGGCAACCGCGAAAACGCCGGCCGTCAGAATCCAGAGAACTTCAGGTGCCATAAGCTGGTTTGATGCCCGTCGCTTTGCCAACGCCAGCGACTAGTGTATGGTGCACAGCGTTAAAGAAGCTTTCGTCCGGTCAGCTCGTTCATCCTGAGCCTTTCGACCAATCAATCTGGACTGTTCCAGAAGGCTACTCAATATCCTGCCTCTACCGGACCAGAGGATCACCCCCGCCAAGGACTTGGTAAGGGGTCTCTGCAGGCTGGAGAGGAAATCACTACATGTCTTTTCAATCACTCGGGTTGAAACCCGAACTGCTGCGTGCCATCGAGGAACGCGGCTACACCATCCCCACCCCGGTGCAGGCGCGAGCCATCCCCGAGGTCCTGGCCGGCCGTGACCTGCTCGCAGGTGCCCAGACAGGCACCGGCAAGACTGCGGGCTTCACGTTGCCGATTCTTCAGCTACTGACTGCCCCCGGCGCCGTGCAACTGCGGACCCCGCGTGTGCTGGTACTGGTTCCCACGCGGGAACTCGCCGCCCAGGTCGCCGAAAGCGTCAAGACTTACGGCAAGTACCTGCCGATTACCACCACCGTCGTGTTTGGCGGCGTCGGCTTCCACCCGCAGGCTGAGAGCCTCCGTCGCGGCACCGACATCGTCGTCGCCACGCCCGGCCGGCTGCTCGATCACGTCCAGCAGCGCACCATCGACCTCAGCAAGGTCCAGATCCTCGTGCTCGACGAGGCCGATCGCATGCTCGACATGGGCTTCATCCGCGACATTCGCCGGATTCTCAAGCTGTTGCCGCCAAAGCGGCAGAACATGATGTTCTCCGCGACCTACTCGGACGACATCCGTGAGCTGGCCGGCGGGCTGTTGCACAATCCGGTCAGCATCGAGGTGGCGCGCCGGAATGCCCCCATCGAGCTCGTGACCCAGCACGTGCACGAGATCCGCAAGGAGGACAAGCGTCGCCTGCTGTCCCACCTGATCCGCAACAGCGACTGGGGCCAGGTGCTCGTGTTCACGCGCACCAAGCACGGCGCCAACCGCCTGACCAAGCAGCTGGAGGATGACGGCATCAACGCCTCCGCCATTCACGGAAACAAGAGCCAGGCGGCGCGGACGAAGGCTCTCGGCGATTTCAAGGAAGGCCGGATCACGGCCCTCGTGGCTACGGAAGTGGCGGCCCGGGGCCTCGACATCAATCAGCTGGCCTGCGTGGTCAATTATGAGCTGCCAAACGTCCCCGAAGATTACGTGCACCGCATCGGCCGGACCGGTCGCGCCGGCGCCACGGGTGTCGCGCTGTCGCTGGTGGCCGGCGAAGAACGCGGCCTGCTGAAGGACATCGAGCGTCTGCTCGGCCGTCCGATCCAGCGGGCCCAGCTGCCGTCGATCTCGGAGCCGCCCGTGCGCCCATACAAGCCTGCGGTCAAGGAAGAGCGCTACGTCGATCCGCGTGCAGTCGACCAGCGCAACGGTGGCAACCGCGGGTCAGGCGGTCCCCGTAACGGCAATTCGAACGGCCATAATCAGCGCCGCGGTGGCGGTGGCGGTCGTCCGGGGGGCTTTTCGTCGAACCGGTCGAGCGGGCGCTGAACTGAGGTTGGGGTCATGCGCAGAATTCATCGCCACTTGGTGGGGCGAGTAAGCACAAAGCCATTTGCCTTCAGCACAGCATCGGGAAACTGGCTGTCCTGAATAACCTTGCGACCCAATGTGAAGTAACCATTTGCCACTGACTGTAGTTTCTGTGACCTTCGTTCTGGCGGACAAGCGACAGCGATTGTCTTGTTTGGGAATCGGGCACGAACGGCGGTTATCGGCGGAGCCAGGTCACTATCTGCTGAGATAACCAGCGCGACATCAAACCGATCATCTACTGCGTCACCGAGGAGTTCGACGGCAATCTGGACGTCCGTAATCTTCTCCTCGTGCGACATCCACTGAGCGCCGCAAGAGAAGCAGCGCTGCGGCTTTCGGAGGTAGTGTCCATAGTAAATAGTCGTTGCCGGAAGGGTCTCGATGGCTTCAAGAAATGTACCCTGCCGCCTGTGCTTATCCGGATCTCGGGAATCGGCGGCAATTCGGGCGGTGAAGTACTTCGTGCCCACCAGCTGCTGGTCTGACTTCAGCAAGTTGCCGCCGAGCAGCTGCGGATTCAGCCAGAGGTAGCGCCGCCACCCCTTGGCCTTCAATCCAAAGTACAAATTGAAGCCATCGATGTAGGTTATGACCCGTCTCACAGTTAAATCGGCATCGAACGCTTGAAACCACCGCCCAGGATCACTATGATTTTGGTCTCACCCCGCCGGAGATCGCATCTCCGGCCCGACGCCCCGAAAGGGGCGTTTCTCGTTTTGGGGCCAGCTTCTTACTGGCTTCAGCAGGCGCTATCTCCAAATCTTTTGCCACGTCTAAATCTCTATGAAGCGGCCACTTTCGAGAACCGGGAAGAATGGCCCAGAGCCACCTGATGCGATGCGGTGCGCAGTCAGGCAAGCTAGTGACTGTCCTGACCTCCGGGCTGCAAATGGTATGGGCGTGACAGGCGACCGGACGCGTTTCCTGGCTCTGCTGTGCATGTTCTCGGTGATTTCGCCGGGCCTCGTGCGGGCGACGCCGGTGCTGGAGCCAGCGGATCACATCGCTTGCAGCGCGCTCAAGGCAATCGACCTCAGCGAAGGCACCGGCGCCGCGGTCCGCCTCGACGAAGTCGGCATCCTGCCGGCGGCTGGCGATCAGCCGGAACTCTGCCGCGTCAACGGCTTCATCGAGCCCCAGGTGGGGTTCGAGGTGCGGATGCCGAGGAAAGACTGGAACGGCAAATTGCTGGTCACGGGCTGTTCCAACCTGTGCGGCATTCTGCAGATCCAGGGCATGGAAGACGCTCTCGCCCGCGGTTACGCCGCCGCTACCACCGACATGGGTCACCGCACGGGTGACACTTCGGACGCGCGCTGGGCCTTCAACAACGACACGCTCGAGGCTGATTTCGGCCACCGTGCCACGCACGTCACCACGCTCGCGGCGAAGCAGATCGTGGCCAACTACTACGGTGATCCCCCGGCCTATGCCTACTTCCGCGGCTGCTCGACGGGTGGCCGGCAGGCCCTCGTGGCCGCAGAACGCTACCCGGACGATTACGACGGCATCATCGCCGGTGCGCCCTTCAACCAGTCACTGTCCGTGCCGCACATGGCGTGGGTGCTGGCGGCGAATGCGGGTCCGGGTGGCGAGCCGCTCCTTGCGCGTGCCGAGTTCAAGTTGCTCCGCACGGCCGCGCTCGCGGCCTGCGACGGCGACGATGGCCAGCTGGACGGTGTCATCGATAGCCCTGAAGCCTGCCGTTTCAAGCCACAGTCGCTGCAGTGTCCGGCGGGGGACCGTACCTGCCTCACGTCCGCACAGATCGACGCGGCCACGAAAATCTATGCGGGTCCGCGCACCAGCAAAGGCGAGGCCTGGTCCTCGGGCGGGGCGCCTCTGGGCAGCGAGTTCGCGTGGGAGAATCAGCTGCTCGCGCCGTCTGGCAAGGTGCCGTTCTTCCAGTTCATCGTGCGCAACTGGTCGCAGTACCTGGCATTCCAGCCAGACCCGCCGGTCCCTTCTGGCGCGCTGCCGGCCGTGGATTTCGACGCCGGTCCGGCCCAGTTTGCGGCCACCGTTGCCATCTCGGGCTTCAAGCCCGACCTCGAGCGCTTCCGTGCCCTCGGCGGCCGCCTGCTGGTCTATCACGGCTGGGCCGACGAGAGCCTGATGCCGGCGCACACGCTGGACTACTGGCGCGACGCGCGGCGGCGCCTCGGTACCGAGGCGAAGCTGGCTGAATTCGCCCGCTTGTTCATGGTGCCCGGCATGCTCCACTGCGGCGGCGGACCTGGCGCGGCGGATATCGACTATCTCGGCGCCCTGGAGCGGTGGATTGAAACCGACGAGGCACCAGCCAGCCTGCTGGCGCACAAGGTCAGGAAGCCTGAGCCCACGTTCGTTCGACAGCCCCGTTTTCCACTGGCGCCCGCCACCGTGGAGTACACGCGACCGGTCTACCCCTATCCCAAGACCGGGCCGTAGCCCTAGACTTCTCGTCCCTGTAGAAGATCCAGGCCTTGAACGTGATGCAAACTGTCGCCCGTCGGCTGACCGTGCTTGTTGCTGCCCTGCTGTTCGCCGGAACGCCGGCTACAGCGGCCAAGGTCCGGGACCCGGCGAGTCCAACCATTCTCCTGACCGGTTCCAACCGTGGTGTTGGTCTCGCGCTCACCCGGGAATTCGCGGCGCAGGGCTGGAACGTGATTGCCACGTGCCGGACGCCAAAGAAGGCCGCCGAACTCAAGGCGCTCGCCGCGGCCAATCCCAAGATCATCATCGAGCAGCTCGATGTCACCGACGTTCGCCAGATCCAGAAGCTTGCCGTCCGGTACAAAGGGGTGCCGATCGACGTGCTGTTCCACAACGCGGCCTGGCTCGGCACGCCCATCGAGGACCAGCAGTTCGGCAAGTTCGATCAGGCGCTCTTTACCGCCGTCATGAACACCAATGTCTATGGCCCGCTGAAGCTCTCCGAGGCCCTGGTTGCCAACGTCGAGGCGAGCACGCAGAAAAAGATCGTCGGGATGACCAGCGGCCTTGGCTCCCTCACGCTGATGGGACGGATGTCGCGTTTCTACTATTACCAGATGAGCAAGGCAGCGATGAACATGGGCATGCGCGCGTTGCGCAACGACCTGCAGGGTCGCGGCATCGTAGTCGCACTGCTGGCGCCCGGCATGGTGGAGACCGACATGCTCGAGGACTCTGGCTATTCCGGCAAGGCGCTCAAGCCTGCCGAGAGCGCGGCGGGCCTGTACAAGCTGGTGGCTGGCCTGACGCCGCAGGACAAAGGTGTGCCCGTAAACGTCGACGGCAAGGTGATCCCCTGGTAGCGGCTGGTTGGGAATTTAACTTGAGTCCTTCGCTGCCCCCTCCCGCCATGCTCATGGCCAGCTTAGGCCCCGACTGGCTGGCCGGGCCTGTCGCCGCGATGGCCCGTATTCGCGCCCGTGCGGATGGCGAACCCGTGTTGTGGTACTGGCAGGGCGACGTGTTTGGCAAGCGGCCCGGAGAGCTCGCGAAGCACCTGCTGCGGATCACTGGCTTAGGCTTCAACAGGCTTCAGCGCCTGCCCGACGGCCTGTGGGATTTGCGCATGAGCGAGGCGGGCTACTACATCGACGCCGACACTGGCAGCTTCCTCGAAACCTGGACCAATCCCTACACCGGGCTTAAGGTGAAGCCACAGGGCAACCGGCTGCGCCTGCGCTATCTCATCGAGGACAGTGGCGTGATTCGCTCCCCGATTCCCGGCGTGCCCTTTGACGGCCGGATCGCGGGACCACTGATCGTCGGTGACACTGTCTGGAGCAGCGAGCGGCTTGCGGCCCAGTTTCCCGCGCCGGCGGCCACGCCGGGCAGTCCCAAGGGACTGGCCGGGGCGCCGATGGAAATGACGCACTTCTGTGCCTCCCTGGCCGACGTGAATAATCCGGAAATGACCGTCGTGCCCGCGACCATGAGCCATTCCACCATGTGGAGCTTCTACCCCTGGATGGGCATGCCGCCCGACGCGGGCTACGTACTGTCGGAGATCATCGGCAGCAAGCTGGCCGGGCCGGCTGAGATTCCGGTACCGCTGCGCGACCGGATCGAACGGGACCATCCTGGCTTTCTCGGCAAGCCTGACGTCTAGGTCCGCAGTGGGCGTTTCCCGCCGCCAACTCCTCGTCGGCACGGCAGCAGTGGCTGGCGGCGGCCTCGTGCTTCGCTTGCTGCGCCCGGATCCCGCCGACGCCCCGTTGATTGGCGGTGCTGCCGGGCTCAATCCCAATGCCTGGCTGCAGATCCGGCCGGATGGCGTCATCGTTCTGCAGATCGACAAGATCGAGATGGGGCAGGGCGTGACGACCGGCTACGTCACCCTGCTTGCCGAAGAGCTGGATGTCTCGCCGGACCAGATCACCACGCAGATCGCCCCGGTGCACCCGCTGTTCCAGGATCCGGCGCAGCTGACGGGCGAGAGCCGGAGCATGGCAGCGCGCTTTCTTCCGATCCGGGAGACGGGTGCGCGGGCCCGGCAGATGCTGCTCGCCGCTGCTGCCCGTCGCTGGGACACTGCTGCCGCCATGCTGACCACCAACGGTGCCGGTGCGGTCGTCAATGCGGCGGGCGCGGCGCTTACTTATGGCGAGCTCGCCAGTGAAGCTGCGACCCTGCCGGTGCCGGAGGGAGTTCCGTTACGCAGTCCGGAGCAGTACCGGTGGATCGGCCAGAGTGTCCCGCGGCCGGATGTGCACGCCAAGATTCTCGGTCTCGCGGCCTACGGCATCGACACGCTGCTGCCCGGTCTCAAAGTTGCGGTGATCCGGCGGCCGCCCCGGTTGCGGGCCGTCCTGCGTCGTTACGACGCCAGCCAGGCGCAGGCCATGCCGGGTGTCGTGGCGGTGTTGCCGGTGCATTCCGGCATTGCCGTCGTCGCCGGCAATTTCTGGGAGGCGCGCCAGGCCGCCGCCGCCATTGTTGCGGAGTGGGAGCCAGGCCCCCTGGCCGCAGTCAGCAGCCACTCGATCCGCGTCGAGCAGGGCCGTCAGCTTGATGCCCAGACTGGTCATCGCGTGCGCAATGACGGCGCCGTCAAAGAGGCCTTCAGTGGCGCCGCGCGCGTGCTCGAAGCCGAGTACTGGGTGCCCTATCTGGCTCACGCGCCGCTCGAACCCATGAACGCCACGGTGTGGTTTCACGACGGGCGTTGCGAAGCCTGGATACCGACCCAGGCACCCGATGTCGCGCGCCAGACGATCTGTGAAGTGTCCGGCCTGCCGCGCTCCGCGGTGACCGTGCACGCCACCTGGCTGGGCGGGGGCTTTGGCAGGCGTGCGATCGCGGACTACGTGACGGAGGCGGCCGAGATTGCCAGGCGCGTGCCGGGGCCCGTCAAGCTTACCTGGACTCGCGAGGACGACCTGCAGCACGGGGTGTTCCGCGAGGCGAGTCTGCACCGTCTGCGTTGCGGGCTGGATGCGGCCGGGCAGCCGGTTGCCTGGCACCACCGGTTCATTGCAGCCAGTCTGAACAATCTCGTCTTTCCGATGATGACGGCGCTGTTCGCGCCCGAATGGCTGCCGAAGCCGCTGGTGAAAGGCTTCACGGATACTTCGGTGAAGGTCTTCGACCGGCTGGTCGGGTCCTTCGCTGCGCGGGAAGGCGCCATCCACATGCCGTACGCGATCCCCAACGTCCAGGTGGACCTCGCCGAGTGGAACCCGGGCGTGCCCATCTCGATCTGGCGTTCCGTGGGCCACTCCTACACCTGTTTCGCGATAGAAAGTTTCATCGACGAGCTCGCTGTGGCGGCCGGAATCGACCCGGCGCAATTTCGCCAGCGACACTTGCAGGATTCGCCCCGGCACCTGGCGGTGCTGGAACTCGTGCTTGATAAGAGCGGCTGGGGTACGAAACCCGCGCCTGGCCGTCGGCGTGGCCTGGCAATTCAGGAGGCGTTTGGCACCGT
This sequence comes from Gammaproteobacteria bacterium, assembly GCA_031395645.1. GTDB lineage: Bacteria > Pseudomonadota > Gammaproteobacteria > Steroidobacterales > SHZI01. Next base: position 16,947 of record JANNJM010000027.1, read on the forward strand.
TGTCGCTGAGGTTGCGGAGGTCTCGGTCAACCGCGACCGGACGATCCGTGTGCACCGGGTGACCTGCGCCGTGGACTGCGGCACCGCCATCAATCCGGATATCGTCCGCCAGCAGATGGAAGGCGGCATCCTGTTCGGGCTGTCAGCGACGTTGTATGGCGAGATCACCATCGAGGACGGCGCGGTCCGCGAGAGCAATTTCCACGACTATCGCCTGGTGCGCCTGGCTGACGCGCCGGACATCGATGTGCATATCGTGCCGAGTAACGAGCCGCCAAGCGGCGTGGGCGAGCCGGGCGTGCCACCCATCGCGCCGGCCGTTGCCAACGCCGTCTTCGCGGTCACGGGGCAACGCCTGCGGACGCTGCCGTTGAAGCTATTGTCTTCCCCGTAGGAGCGCTCCTACGGGGTGCGCCAGCTGGCAATGCGTCGGAAGATCGGGGCGATCCACCTCCAGAGTCTCGGTAGCAGCCACAGCGCGAAAAGGATCGCAAAGAACAGCGCAATCAGCAGGACCACGGGCGCCGCAACGGCCAGCCACACGATGCCGGGCGCCGCGAAGTCCTCGAACAGGGATGCCGCCCAGTTCGAAAACGGTTCCGGCGAGTGATTGATGGCCACGCGGCTGCCGGCTTTGGTGAAGTGACTACCGGCGGTGATCGTGCCGCCGATCAGGCCCGCGGCAATCATCAGCGGCAGGCTGTCGTCCCCGAGGCCGCCGACGGATCCGGCGGCCAGCAGGGCGCCAGCGGGGATGCGGATGAAGGTGTGGACGGCATCCCACAGGCTGTCAAAGCCGGGAATCTTGTCAGCGAAGAATTCGGCAACGGCCAGCGTGCCGCTGGTGCCGAGAACGACGGGGTGGGCCAGCACGGCCAGGTGAGAGGGCAGCACGATCCAGCCGAAGTAGCCGGCGATGCCCACGAGGAACAACACGACGTACAGGCGCAGGCCGCTGGCCCACGCCAGCCCCGCGGCCAGCGCAATACTCTGGATATCCACGCTACAGGCTCCGAATCAGCAGGGCGACAGCACTCACGGTAGAAAGAATTAGCACGGCCAGCCGCGAATAACCACGGTCCAGGATGCTCGCCAGCGGCCTGGCAATCAGGTAGCCGAGCAGATAGCCGGGTACCAGCAGTAAAGCGAGGCCTGCTTCCCGCAAGCCGAACTTCCCGAAAATGATCAGGAATACCGCGATGATTGCCGACGACGCGGCGTAGACAAATGCCAGAGTGGGTCGCAGCTCCGGACCCTCCCGGTGCTGGTAGAGCAGCGCGATCGGTGGGGCCCCCACGCCGCTCGAGGCCCCCATAATGCCGGCGATGATGCCAACTGAACCCAGGCTACGGTAGTTGAACGGTATGCGTACGCCCGTAGAGGTCACAGCGACCGTCACGAGTATCACCAGCGCAAACACAATTCCCACCCGCTCCGGCGGGATTGCGGCGAGGCTCAGCGCACCGATACTGCAGCCGGCGAGCAGGCCGGCCATCAGCGGCTTCAGGTCGTCGTAGGCAATGTGCCGGCGACCGCGCCAGGCCATGGGCAGCGAGAGAGCCATACTCGCCACGACTGCCGGACCTGGTACCAGGTGCAGATCAATCAGCGCGAGCAGAGGCACGATCAGAATGCCGGTACCCATGCCGGTCGCCGCCTGGAGCACGGCACCGACGGCGATCACGCCGGTCGCTGCCGCAAGACTGAGTACACCGAGTGCCAGGGTGAACGTCCTCAGCGCAACCAGTTCACGAAGCCGGTAATCACCAGCGCGTTAATGAAGTCGATGAAGAACGCACCCACCAGCGGCACCACCAAGAATGCGCGGGGTGCAGGCCCGAAACGACCAACCAGCGTGCGCATGTTTGCCACCGCGTTGGCCGTCGTGCCCATGGCAAAGCCGATGAAACCGCCAGCCATCACGGCAGAGTCGTAGTCCCGGCCCATCAGCCGGTACGACACCAGGACGGCAAGCCCAACCAGCATCGCCAGTTGCACAATGAGGATGATGAAAAGCGGCAGTGCCTGACCGGCCAGCTGCCACAGCTTGAGGTCCATCAGCGCCACGACGAGAAAGATGTTGAGCGCCACGCCGCCAATGAACTCCATCGAGTCCTCATCGATCCGGAGCCAACCTGTGGCATCGTCGAGATTGCGCAGGCCAGAGGCCACGACCATCGCGCCGATGTAGGCGGGTAGCGTAAAACCCGTGGCCTGGATGTAACGGCTCAGCACGCTGCCCAGGCCCATCGCGAGCGCCAGGACGGCGAGATTGCGGATGATCGCCGTGTCTTCGCGCTCCACGTGGACGACGATTTCGCGGAGGGGTTCCGACGTTTCACCACTGCCGGAAGCTGTCGCGGGCTGCCCAGTCGACCGAAGCCGGTGCCGCAACACCAGCCAGGTGCCAACCGGGCCACCGGCAAGGCCGCCACAGACGATGCCAAAGACTGCCGAGGTGATGGCGAGCACGTCGGCGCCCGGCAAGCCTGCCTTGATGAAATCCGGCGCAAATGCGAGGCCCGTGGCGGGCCCGCCCATAAGCGTGACCGAACCGGCCATGACGCCAAGCAGGGGGTTCTCGCCGAGACCGGTCGCCACCGCCATTCCCACGAGGTTCTGGGCCACGCACACGATGGAGGCAAAGACGAGGAAGACGGCGACCGCCATTCCACCCGAGCGCAACAGCGCCACGCTGGCGCCCATTCCGATCGTCGTGAAGAAGGCCACGTTCAGCAGCGGCTGGGCGGAGGTTTCCAGCTGCAGGTTCAGGAAGCGATCCCGGCAGATGAAGACGACTGCCGCGAACAACAGACCCCCGACGACCGCCGAAGGAATGTTGAGCCGGTTCAGCAGTGCGACGCGCTGGCGGAGCAGAACCCCGCCGTAGTAGACCACGGCCGCGAGGGTCAGGGTCTGCAGGAGATCAAGTTTGAGCAGGAAGACAGGCATTGCGCTCGACTACCCGCTATGCACGCGGACAAACTGAAGTGGTTCCACTGTACTGTCATTGACAACCCGGCAGGGGATTCCTGCCGGCACCAGCACAGTGTCCCCGGTATTCGCGGTCGTGACACGCTCAAGGTCACAACCCCACTGCAGCCGGAGCTGGCCCGCAGTCACGCACAGCAGTGTGGCCTCGCCATCCCCCGCGATTACAGCCACATGGCCTCCCGGCGGAACCATCACCACGTCGCTCCGGCTGCTGGCCGTGCCTGTCGGCAGGTGGGTGCTTTCCGCGATGGAGCCGGCAGCAAAGTTCTGCCCGTTGTCCCCCTGCTGGAGCCCGTCGCGGAAAACCGTTACGTTTTCGCTGGTTTCACGAGGGCTGGTCGATCGTGTTGCCACGGTTGGAAGTATCGCACGCGTCGCCCGCACGCCACGCCGTGGATTACACTTTCCGGATACCCCACTCCGGAGAGTCCGCCATGCAGTCCCGTGCCGCCATTGCCCTCGCCGCTGGCCAGCCCCTGGTCGTTGATACTGTCGACGTAGATGGGCCACGCGCCGGCGAGGTGCTGGTCGAGATCCGCGCCACGGGCGTTTGCCACACCGACGAGTTCACGCTTTCCGGCAAGGACCCGGAGGGTCTCTTCCCCTGCATCCTCGGTCACGAGGGTGCTGGTGTGGTGGTGGACTTAGGGCCGGGCGTGACGTCACTGAAAAAGGGCGACCACGTCATCCCGCTGTACACGCCGGAATGCCGCCAGTGCGAGTACTGCCTGTCGGGGAAGACCAACCTCTGTCAGGCCATCCGGGAGACCCAGGGCCGCGGGGTGATGCCCGACGGCACCAGCCGGTTCCGGATGGGGGGCAAGAGCGTACTCCACTATATGGGCACGTCGACCTTTTCGAACTACACCGTGCTGCCGGAAATCGCGCTCGCGAAGATCCGTGAAGACGCACCCTTCGACAAGGTCTGCTACATCGGCTGCGGGGTGACGACCGGCATCGGTGCCGTCATCAATACCGCCAAAGTGGAGCCGGGGGCCAACGTGGCCGTCTTCGGGCTGGGCGGCATCGGCCTCAACGTGCTGCAGGGCGCGCGGCTCGTTGGCGCCGACATGATCATCGGTGTGGACACCAACCCGGGCAAGCGCGCGATGGCCGAGTCCTTCGGCATGACGCACTTCATCAACCCCAACGACTGCGACAACGTCGTCCAGGAAATCATTCGCCTTACGCGCGGCGGGGTGGATTACAGCTTCGAGTGCATCGGTAACGTGCAGGTGATGCGCCAGGCGCTGGAGTGCTGCCACAAGGGCTGGGGCGAAAGTATCATCATCGGCGTGGCGCCTGCGGGCGCGGAGATCAGCACCCGTCCGTTCCAGCTGGTCACGGGCCGGGTCTGGCGCGGTTCCGCCTTTGGTGGTGCCAAGGGCCGGCGCGACGTGCCGCGCATCGTCGACTGGTACATGGACGGCAAGATCCGTATTGACGAGATGATCACCCACACGCTGCCGCTCAAGGACATCAACCGGGCCTTCGACCTGATGCACTCGGGCGAGTCGATCCGCAGCGTCGTAACCTTTTAGGGGAATCCGACGCGCGTGCGTCGTTTTCTGAGCTTGAGTTCCCGGTAAAGCTCCGCGGTGTCGAGGGCGATTCCGCCGGGCCAGGCGAGCCCGTTCTGGCTGCGATCCAGCTTCAGGCGACGGAATTCCCGCAGGTCGCGCAGAGGCTCGAGCGACCAGAGAGTGAGCTGGTCCTCCAGATCCACTGCGCCTTCCGTGCCGTCGGCATAGGCGAGCCAGAGCTGGTAACGCTCGAGTGGCCAGGCAGCAATCAGTCGCGCAGTCATTGCCCCGCATCCTGCGCCGCGCGAGATCGTGGCAACAAGCCGCTAATCCCGGCGAAGCGACAGGTTTTGCCCAAGCGGTTGTAGGAGCGCCTTCAGGCGCGACGTCACCCCACCTGGCACAGCGGCAGCGTGGTCGGGTGTCCCTTCCGCGCTCACCGTGTACTCACGGTAGCGGAAGGGATCCCGGCCGGGATGCCGCGGCTACGGAGTGTTGGGTCGCGCCTGAAGGCGCTCCTACAACGCGCTGCGCCAGCGGGCGACGCGTTCGCGGATCAGCGACTCGATTTCTTCCCAGGACTCTGCACCCGGTCCGGGCAGGTCGTGATTGGTGGAGTTGCGAACGACGATGGTCTCGTGGCCGCCGGCACGCAGCGCGCGGACATTTTCCGGGCTGTCTTCCAGATACAGGTCCGCCCCGACGGCGGCCTTGTCGCGCATGAAGCACAGGTCCCAGTAGGGGATGCCGTGGCGTTCCAGCCAGTCGGTGGTCTGGCGGATCGCTTCCTTGTGAAACCAGTGGATGTAGAGGCGGTGGGTAATGATCCGGATGCGGACTTCCGGAATGGTGTCGAGCCGGCGCAGTGCGGCTGGCGCGCCCCTGATCGGTGGCAGCCGGGCGAACAGCTCGCGTTCCTTGACGGCAAAGCGATGCAGGGCGTCGTAGCCACCGGCGGCGTCCAGGCCCCACTCGCCGAAGCCGTAGCTGATTTCATCGGTCAGCGCGGTGTCAGCAACACCCAGCCACTCGGCC
>JANNJM010000074.1:0-13459 GCA_031395645.1 Gammaproteobacteria bacterium
ACGGCGGCGCGGCCTTTGTCATTGAGGCTGGCGTGCATGTGCTGGACCCAGCCCCAGTCGGCGGAGGATTTGCCGGGGAAGCCGGCCCCGGCGGGGAAGCGGTCGAGTTCGTCGTTGTCGTAGTCGGCCTCGGTGAACCAGTCCTGGTTCCACATGGGGTTGGCGACGACACGGTCGAAGGTGCGGAGTTTGCCCTGCGGGTTGCGGAATTTGGGGTTCTTGAAGGTGTCGCCGATCTCGATCTGGCCCTCCATGTCGTGGATGATCATGTTCATGTTGGCCATGGCCCAGGTCTCGGGGATGTATTCCTGGCCGAAGAGCTTTAAAGGGGCCGGCTTTTTCGTCCCGGCTTTCTCCTCCATCGCGGTCTCGAGCTTGACGAGGAGGCCGCCGGAACCGCAGCAGGGGTCATAGACCGTCATGCCGGGCTCGGGAGCGAGCACGCGCGACATGATGGTGCCGACCTCGGGCGGGGTGTAGAACTCGCCGGCGCTCTGGCCGCTGCCCTCGGCGAACTTGCGGATGAGGTATTCGTAGCTCTTGCCGATGATGTCGGCCTCGACGTCGTCGAGCCCGAGGCGCTTGGTACTGATGGCCTCGATGAGGTTGGAGAGGCGGTCGTCGTCGAGGTCGCGCTGGCCGTGGGTGGTGGCGTTGAAATCGACGCGGTCGATGATGCCCTGGAGGAGCGGGTTTTCCCGGGCAATGGCCCGCATGTGGGTGGTGACGCCTTCGCCGATCTTGTCGGAGAGCTTGCGGATGACGGACCAGACGGGCTGCTCGGGATCGTCCGGCACGAGCGGAAGGTAGAAGCGGACGAGCTTGTGGTCGGCCTTGGCAAGCTGGAAGGCCTTCTTGCGTGAGCCGACCTCCTGCGCGATGCGGTTCAGCTCGTCATCGAAGACGTCGCAGAGGCGCTTCGTGAAGATGAGCGGGAGGATGTAGTCCTTGTATTTCGCCGCGTCCTTGGCGCCGCGGATGGAGCAGGCGGCGTCCCAGATCCAGGATTCGAGAGATTTTCCGGTTTCTTTGGGCATTCTGCTTTTTTCTCTCTATCCCGATGGCACAGACGACAGACCATGTTTGTCGTGCGGGGAGTATAGGAGAGACGACTTGCCGTATTGTCCGTGGCTGATAACAAACCGTCACGAGACCCCGGCCGCCGAATCCGAGGCTAGTCAGCGGAAAGGGAGGGATTCACTCGGCGCCGGGTACGGCCCCTCGCCCTTCGGGCAGCCTTCGGCTGTGCAAAACTGCTCTGCAGTCTTGTCGAACCGAAGGGTGCTGGAATCGCCTTCCCTTTCCACTCAGTCAAAGAAAAAGGGGCCCAAGAGGGCCCCTTTCAATCATCTGGCGGAGAGGGAGGGATTCGAACCCTCGATACACCTTTAGGGCGTATGACGGTTTAGCAAACCGTTGCCTTCAGCCACTCGGCCACCTCTCCGGATCGGGCGCGCAGGATAGCAGATCGACGCCCCCGGAGAGCGTGTTAGGGGGTCGCGCCTGAAGGCGCTCTTACGTTAGCAATTGGCCGTTCTGCTGCTCCTGGCAGATCCGCTGGTAGATCTCCTCCCGGTGCACCGTCACTTCCTTCGGCGCTTTGACGCCCAGGCGCACCTGGTTCCCTTTGACACTCAACACGGTCACATCGACATCGTTGCCGATGACCACGGTTTCCCCTATCCGTCGCGTCAGGATCAGCATTTGGACTTTCCCCTCCGGCTTGTTGTTGTAATTCCGTTAGCGTTTTTCGTCTCGTCCCGCGCGCCGCTTTTGTTGCTGTAGTTCTGCGGTCGTCGCCGGGCCGTCTTGGCCTCATGCCACCCCCAGCGCCGGTAGCCGGGAGTGCATGGAATATACCGGGGTGCCGACGCCGTGAACAGATCCTGAACACCGTCGGAAAATCTTCCGATTTCAGGGGGCTGGGCGCCAGAGCTACCCGAGCACTGCAGAAACCGCGCTAATCCCCGGTTTTTGCCGGGGGCGGCTGCCACTCGAAGCCGCAGCCCACGTGGATGACGGCGGTTTGCCGCCCAACCGGTTCCTGGTGGAAATCGAGGTGCCGGGCGCAGTGGTGTGCGTTGATTAGTCCGCAGCACCCGCTGGCGGCAGGGCTCACGACGCGGGTGAGTCGGCGGTTGGAGTACCACAGCCCATCCAGCTCGCCGGCGGCGCCCAACGCTGAAACCGGTCGAACTCACCAGTTTCGCCGCTTCAACCAGCCCTGACCGGTTGCTAGCCTGCCGGTCATGGATGCCAGCGACACCGAGCGCGACCTGCGGACCCACCTCCTTGCCCTGTACGGCAATCCTCCGTACAGTCCCGCTCCGGAGGATCCGATGACCACACCCAAGACCCGCAGCGAACGTTTTGACGCGCGCCTGTCGCCCGCCGACAAGCAGCTGCTCGACCGTGCCGCGGAGCTCACCGGCCGTAGCTTGTCGGAGTTTGTCCTGAGCAGCGCCCGGGAAGCCGCCCAGCGCACGATCGAGCGCTACGAGGTCATGGTCCTCAGGGACCCCCGGGACCAGGCCGCGTTCATCGAAGCCATGCTCAATCCGCCTGCGCCCAGCCGTCGGCTGCGACGGGCCTTTCAGCGTTACCGGCGCGCTACGGGGCAGTAATCGGAGTGCCGCCGACCCGTCGGCCCGACCGGACCGCGGTGCTGGTAGAGCCCTTGGGCGGGCACCACGATCGGGCGGCCTTTGCCTGCGGTGTGGAGGTGCTGGACGACTACCTGCGACGACAGGCCAGCCAGGACCAGCTGCGCAAGTTTTCCGCATGCCACGTGGCCGTGGATGCGTCAGCGACCGCCGGAACGCCCACAGCGGTCCTGGGTTACTACACGCTCTCGAGTTACGTGATCAGATCCGGCGAGTTGCCTCCCGACATCACGCGTCGGCTGCCGCGGTACCCGATGATGCCCGCCGCCCTCCTCGGCCGCCTTGCAGTGGCCCGCAGTCACCGCGGCATCGGCCTGGGCGAGCACCTGTTAATGGATGCGCTTGCGCGTGTCCTGCGGCTGTCGAAGGACATCGCCGTCCACGCCATCGTGGTCGATGCGCTGGACGCAACCGCCGCCGATTTCTACGCCAGTTACGACTTCCAGCCCTTTGCCGGCGAACCACTGCGGCTGTTCAGGCCACTCGCAACCGTGGCACGCGGATACTCCCACGAGAACCGATGAAGCGCGGCCAGAGCTTCCTCACGCCCATCTAGTTCACCGCCCTCGAGGCGCTCCTGGCAGCAACCCTCTAAGCAATCCTGGCCGCAACCCACGCGATGACTCCCGCCAGCGCCCCGTCCAGCGCCGCCACGTCGGTACCCCCCGCCTGCGCAAAGTCCGGCCGCCCGCCACCCTTGCCGCCCACCAGGGCCGCGACGGAGTTCACCAGATCCCCGGCCTTCAGGCGCCCGGTCAGGTCTTTCGTCACGCCGACGGCCACGCTCACCTTGCCGGCGTCCGGGTCTGCCGACGCGAGCACCACCACGCCACTGACCAGCTTGTCTTTCATGCGGTCGACGGTGTCTCGCAGGGTCTGGGCATCGCTGCCGTCGTCGAGGCGGGCGACCAGCAACTTGATGCCGGCCACCTCCTTCGCCTCGCTGGCGAGGTCGCGCCCGCCGGCGCCGGAGGCGAGCTTTGCTTTGAGCTGCTGAATTTCCTTTTCAAGGAGCTTAGTCCGCTCAAGGGCCTGACGCACCTTGCCCTCCACATCAGCGCGGGTGCCGCGGAACAAAGCGGCGACCCGGTCGAGCGCCTGCTCCGTTTCAGTGACGCGGGCGAGCGCGCCTTCGCCCGAGACCGCCTCGATGCGCCGGATACCGGCGGCGATGCCGGACTCGCTTGTGATCTTGAAGAGCCCGATGTCCCCTGCCCGGCTCACGTGGGTGCCTCCGCAGAGCTCGGTGGAAAACTCGCCGATTTTCAGCACCCGCACCCGGTCGCCGTACTTCTCGCCGAACAGCGCCATGGCGCCGGCGCCGACCGCGTCGTCGTAGCTCATCACGTTGGTCGTGGTATCGGCGTTGGCGCGGATCTGGTCGTTCACCAGCTTCTCGAGCTGTGCGAGCTGCGCGGGGGTGAGCCCTTCGTAGTGGGAGAAATCGAAGCGCAGCTTGTCGGGGGCAACGAGGGAGCCCTTCTGCGTGACGTGGGTGCCGAGTACTTTTCTGAGCGCCGCGTGCAGCAGGTGCGTGGCGGAGTGGTTGAGGACGGTGGCGGTTCTCGCCGCGTGGTCGACCTGGGCGTTGAGCGTGGCGCCGGTTTTGATCGTGCCGGTGGTGAGCTTGCCGACGTGCACGTGGGCGTCGCCGGATTTTTTCGTATCCTCGACAGTGAAAGTTGCCGTGCTGCCGGTGCCCGCGGGGGCGCTGAGTTCGCCCGTGTCGCCCACCTGACCGCCGCTCTCCGCGTAGAACGGCGTGCGGTCGAGCACGATGGCGCCGACGTCGCCGGCGTTGAGTTCTCCGACGGGCTTGCCGTCCCTGAGAATCGCGATGACTTTTCCTGAGTCGGCGAGCTGCTCGTAGCCCGTGAACGCACTCTTCACGGTCAGTTGCGTGCTGGCGTCGTAGGCCACGTTGAATTTCTGGGCGCCGCGGGCGCGTTCGCGCTGGGCGTCCATCGCCGCCTCGAAGCCGTCGCGATCGATGGTCAGGCCCTCGGCGCGGGCGACGTCGGCGGTCAGGTCCACGGGGAAGCCGTAGGTGTCGTAGAGCTTGAAGACGAGCTCGCCGGCCAGCTGTTTGCCCTTCGCCGTCATCATCGCTTCCTTGAGGATGCGCATGCCCTGGGAGAGCGTTTCGGCGAAGCGCTCTTCTTCCGCGAGCAGGACTTTTTCCACGTGGGCCTGGCCGGCCCTGAGCTCGGGATAGGCCGCGCCCATCTCGGCGACCAGAGTAGCGACGAGGGTGTGGAAGAACGGCGTGTCGATGCCGAGCTCGTGACCGTGGCGGAGCGCGCGGCGGATGATGCGGCGGAGCACGTAGCCGCGGCCTTCGTTGCCGGGGAGCACGCCGTCGACGATCAGGAAGGCTGCTGCGCGGATGTGGTCGGCGATGACCTTGAGGGAGCTTGAGGTGAGGTCTGTGGTTTTGGTGGCCTTCGCGGCGGCGGCGATGAGCTTTTTGAAGAGGTCGATGTCGTAGTTGCTGTGCACGCCCTGCATGACGGCGGCGATGCGCTCCAGGCCCATGCCGGTGTCGACGGAGGGCTTCGGCAGCGGCGTGAGCGTGCCGTCGGCGGCGCGGTCGTACTGCATGAAGACGAGATTCCAGATCTCGACGTAGCGGTCGCCGTCTTCATCCGGCGAGCCCGGGGGGCCGCCGGGGATGCCGGCGCCGTGGTCGTAGAAGATCTCGGTGCAGGGGCCGCAGGGGCCCGTGTCGCCCATCGACCAGAAGTTGGATTTTTCGTCGAGGCGGGTGAGGCGCTTCGGGTCGACGCCGATGTCGGTGAGCCAGATTTTTGCCGCCTCGTCGTCGTCCTTGTAGACGGTGACCCAGAGTTTTTCTTTCGGGATCTTCAGGTCGTTGGTGATAAAGTCCCAGGCGAAGCGGATCGCGTCGGGCTTGAAGTAGTCGCCGAAGCTGAAGTTGCCGAGCATCTCGAAGAAGGTGTGGTGGCGGGCGGTGTAGCCCACGTTCTCGAGGTCGTTGTGCTTGCCGCCGGCGCGGACGCAGCGCTGGACGCTGACCGCGCGGGTGTAGCTACGCGGGTCGCGGCCTAAGAATACGTCCTTGAACTGGACCATGCCCGCGTTGGTGAACAGCAGGGTCGGGTCGTTGCCGGGCACCAGCGGCGAACTCGCCACGATGCGGTGCTGCTGGCGGGCGAAGTAGTCGAGAAAGCGCTGGCGTAGTGCTGATGTGTCCATCGGGTCTCGGTCCGGGGCGACGAAAGCCGCTAAGAATAACTGGTAGGAGCGCCCTCAGGCGCGACCTGGCCGGAATCTCAGGAGCCGCCTGCTACGCGACGTCCTGCATCTTGTTCGCAAAGTCGCGGCCCGATGTCGCCGGTGGCAGGGGCTTGCCATCCTTCCCGCACAGTGCAATGGCTTCGTCGACGACCTGGCAAAGCTCGGCGAACACCTGCTGCTCGTCGTCGCCGTGGCAGCCCCCGTAGATCAGGCCGGGTGAGCTGCCAACGTAGCACTGGTCCTCATCGGACCACTCGACGATCTTTACGTACCGGGCGCTCTGCTTCATTTCCTCGACTCCTCGATCGCGAGCCGCGTGGCACGGATCTGGTACCGCTTCGCGTCATCGCCAGCGTGGCCTGATATTGTCACAGGTTTCAGGACTTCGGGATGAACGAAGTTGCGATGGCTGCCCTTGCCGCTCCGGTTAACAAAACCGGCCCCTTCGAGGTCGGCAATCAGTTCCCTGATCTTCGGCGGCATGCGTCCATCCCTCCAGCAAACAGGCAATGACCAGGTGCCCGGTTCCTTTTCAGGTGTCGGGCAGCTTGAGGAAGGCGACGCGGGCCTGCTCGGCAGTGAAGCCGCGGTATTGCAGGAAGCGGGCCTGGCGGACGCGCTCCTTGAAGTCGGTGGGCACCTCGTGACCGAAGCGCTTCACCCGGACGGCCTCGGCGGCGGACTCCCAATCCACGTCGGCCCTCGCCAGGGCCTCGCTGATGGCCTCGCCGGAGATGCCCCGGCGCTCCAGCTCCGCCCGCAGCCAGACTGGACCGTGACCCCGACGGGTGTAGCTGCCGACGAAGTTCTCCAGGAAGCGTTCCTCGGAGAGCAGCCCGTCACCGACCAGTGCCTCGAGCGTGGCCTCGATCTCGTCCGCCGCGAACTCCCGCGCTTCGAGCTTCTCGCGCAGCTCGCCCACCGAGTGCTCCCGGCGGGCGAGGATGTCGAGCGCGATCTTGCGCGGCGTCGCGCGGCGCACCTGAGGAGCAGGAGCGCCTTCAGGCTTCGTCGAGCGCTTCGGCGGCCTCGGCCACGGGTTTCTCGCCATCAACGGGCTTCACGATCAGCGCAGCGCGCAGTTTCTTGTCGATCTCGGCAGCCATCGCCGGGTGCGCCACCAGGAAGTCGCGGGAGTTGTCCCGGCCCTGGCCGATGCGGTCGCCGTTGTAGCTGTACCAGGCGCCGGACTTCTGCACGATGTTGTGCTTGATCCCCAGATCGATGATCTCGCCTTCGCGGGAGATGCCCTTCTCGTAGATGATCTCGAACTCGGCAATGCGAAACGGCGGCGCCACCTTGTTCTTGACCACCTTCACCTTGGTCTGGTTGCCGATCACTTCCTCGCCCCGCTTGATCGAGCCGATGCGGCGGATGTCGAGCCGGACGGAGGCGTAGAACTTGAGCGCGTTGCCGCCGGGCGTGGTCTCCGGGCTGCCGAACATCACGCCGATCTTCATGCGGATCTGGTTGATGAACACCACCACGGTGTTGGAGCGCTTGATGTTGCCCGTGAGCTTGCGCAGCGCCTGGGACATGAGCCGGGCCTGCAGGCCCACGTGGGTGTCGCCCATCTCGCCCTCGATTTCCGCCTTCGGCGTGAGGGCCGCGACGGAGTCGATCACCACGATGTCGACGGCGCCGGAGCGCACCAGCAGATCAGTGATTTCCAGCGCCTGTTCGCCCGTATCCGGTTGGGAGACCAGCAGGTCGTCCACCTGGACGCCGAGCTTGGCGGCGTAGCCGGGATCGAGCGCGTGCTCGGCGTCGACGAAGGCGGCAGTACCGCCGGCCTTCTGGCACTCGGCGATCGCCTGGAGCATGAGGGTGGTCTTGCCGGAGGACTCTGGCCCGAAGATTTCGATGATCCGCCCCTTCGGCAGGCCACCGACGCCGAGCGCGAGATCGAGATTGAGCGAACCGGTGGAAATGACCTCGATGTCCTTGGCCGGCCCGGAGTCGCCAAGGCGCATCACGGAGCCCTTGCCAAACTGCCGTTCGATCTGGCCCAGGGCGGCCGCCAGTGCCTTCTTGCGATTGTCGTCCATGAATGCGTAAACCTCTGCTTGCGGAGCCCGGTGTTGGCTCTGGGGTAGTACCGGATTTGCGGAGCGATTATTTCACAGATGCCCGGCAGGCACCGACCTGAAAAACTGGTGATTGCACCGGGATTTGCGCGCCGGGAATGTCGCGAAGATTCAGCCCGGGGCGACCGGCCCGCCCGGCACGGCTACGGCTTCGACTGTGGCTACGGCGGCAGCCGGGCCAGCGTGCCGTCCAGCGCCGCCACGACCGACTGGCTGCGTACCGCCGCCCTGTCGCCCGGAAACTCGCGCAATTCGGCACCCTGCAGCCCGTCCGGACCAGCCCAGGCGAGCCAGACCGTGCCGACGGGCTTGTCCGCCGTGCCGCCCCCAGGGCCCGCTATGCCTGAGATGGCGACGGCGAAGTCCGCGCCGCTCACCCGCCGCGCGCCGTTTGCCATTTCCTGCGCCACCTGCTGGCTGACGGCACCGTGGGCGGCCAGCGTGGCGGCCCGGACACCGAGCAGCGCCTGCTTCGCGTTGTCCCCGTAGGTGACGAAGCCAAACTCGAACCACGCTGAGCTGCCGGGCCGGTCGGTCAGGCATTTCGCCAGCCAGCCGCCGGTGCACGACTCGGCGCAACTGAATTTCAGGCGGCGGGCTTCAAGCTGCCCCGCCAGTTCGGCCACGCGGGCCGCCAGTCGTTCGTCGTCGCTCATGCCAGAACCTCCCGGTACAGCGCAATGTAGTCCTCAACCATGCGGTCCGGGCTGAATTCGGCGCGGATCCGTGCGGCAGCGGCTGCACCCAGCTGCTGGCGGCGGGCGGGGTCGTCCAGCAGCTGGATGACGGCCGCGGCGAGGCGTGTCGCGAGCTCTGCCGGCGGGGTCGCCGCGTCACCAGGCGCCACGAGCAGGCCGGTGACGCCGTCCACCACCACCTCCGGCACGCCGCCGGCGTTGAGCGCGACGACGGGCACGCCCGCAGCCTGGGCCTCGAGCACGCCGACGCCGAGACCCTCGCGCGTGGCCGGGTGGACCAGCAGGTCGATGTGACCCAGGAAGGCCCGCAGGTCCGGGCGGAAGCCGGCGAAGGTGACGGAGCTGGCGGGGTCCGCGTCGGTCAGAGTCGCGCCGGGGGGAGCGACGGCGGCCAGCTTCACGCCAGGCTGGCCGATTTGGGACCGGAGCTCGGCTTCCAGCGGGCCGCGGCCGAAGACCAGCAGGCGCGCGTCGGGGCAGCGCGCGAGGATCAGCGGCCAGGCCTCGAGCAGCAGCGCGTGGCCCTTGCGGGGAATCAGCTGGGCGACCACGGCGACGACGCGGCTCTCGGGCTTCAGCAGGAACTCAGTGAGGAACTGCGCGCGGTTCCAGGTGGGCTGGCAGGCGGCCGCGTCGATGCTGCTGCGGATCGTGCGCAGTTTCGCCGGGGTCACGCCCTGGCGCTCGAGCTGGGCGCGGACCGTGTCGGAAATGGCGACCACCCGGTCGTAGGCCAGGTATTTAAGACTGCCGACGACGGGCGTGTCCGGATTGTCCACGCGGCGGGTGAGCACGGCGGGGATGCGGGCGATCGTCGCGGCGAGGCCGCCGAAGAAGTCGGCGCCGCGGCGGCTGTGGGCGTGCAGCAGATCCGGCTTGCGGCGCTCGATGGTGCGGCTTAAGAAAGAGATGGCGGAGACGTCGAGGTCGCCGCCGATATCGTGCGTGATCACCTCGTGGCCGGCGGCGGTGGCCGCGTCGGCGATCGCACTCCCCGTCGGGCAGGCGAGCATGACCTCGACGCCGCGCGCTCGCAGGCCGTCGAGCAGCAGCAGCACCTGCCGCGGGCCGCCATACAGGTGCCGGCCGGTCTCGAGGTGGAGCGTCTTCATGCGGAAAAGGTACCGGACACTTAGTTTCTTTAGTTATTCGGCCGTTTTGCGGGTCGTCGCGGCGCGGGTCAGGTCCTACTCTCTTCGAACCTAAGGGGAGAGGCAAGGATGCCCCGCAAACCGCGTCTGCACGTGCCCGGTGGTTGTTACCACGTCATCCTGCGGGGCAATCACCGGGAGCCGCTGTTCGGTGCCGACCGGGACCGGGGCTACCTGAACGCGCTGGTGGGCGATGTGGTGGCGCGCTTCGGTCTGCGCATCTACGCCTACTGCTGGATGACCAATCATCTGCACCTGGCCGTGCGCGTTGGTGACACGCCCCTGGCGAAACCCATGCAGCGCCTCGCCATGCGCTACTCCCGGCACATTCACCGGGATGCGGGGCTGGTCGGCCACCTGTTCGAGCGGCGCTTTCGAGCGATCCTGGTGGATGCGGACAGCTACCTGAAGTCGCTGGTGCGCTATATCCACCTGAACCCCGTCGTCGCGGGGATGGTGGCGGAGCCTGAGGCCTACCGGTGGTCGAGCCATCGCGACTACCTCGGGGAGAGGACGGTGCCCTGGCTGGACCCGGACTTCGTGCTGGAGACGTTCGGAGCCACCGTCGGCGTGGCGCGCGTCCGGTATGCGCAGTTCATGCGGTCCTGTGTGGACGAGGACCTGGCGCTGTTTGCGAAGCACGAGTCCCGGGACACGCGGATGCTGGAGCCGGAGCGGCCGGCCGTACCTGCGTCGCCAGCCGCGGCCGGGCCTCTGCCGAATGCGCCCGATAGCCGGGAGACGCTGGCGCAGATTGCGGCCCGGCATTGCAGCCGCCTGGGCATCTCAGGGATCGAGCTGGCCTCCCCGTCCAGGGAGCGCCGGCTGAGTAGGGCGCGGACTGGGATCGCCATCGAGGCTCTGGCGACGGGGGCCGGGACCGTGTCGGAGATCGCGCGCTTCCTGGGGCGAAGTCCCTCGGCGTTGGCCCAACAACTAACAAAACTAAGGTCCGGTACCTTTTGACGCTGGGACGCAGCCCCCTCGGCGCTGGCACAATCCCCTGCCCGCGTCCCCAAACATCTAACAAAACTAAGGTCCGGTACCTTTTTGGAACACACGCCTGTCATGCAGCAGTACCTCCGCATCAAGGCGGAGCACCCGGGGCTGCTGCTGTTCTACCGGATGGGCGATTTCTACGAGCTGTTCTACGACGACGCCCGGCGTGCCGCGACGCTGCTCGGCATCACGCTGACCGCCCGCGGCAAGTCCGCCGGCGAGAGCATTCCGATGGCCGGGGTGCCCTATCACGCGGCCGAGCAGTACCTCGCCCGGCTCGTGCGGGCCGGCGAGTCGGTCGCGCTCTGCGAGCAGATCGGCGATCCGGCCACGTCGAAGGGACCGGTCGAGCGCCAGGTCGTGCGCGTGATCACGCCCGGCACACTCACCGACGACGCCCTCCTCGACGCGCGCCGGGACAATCTCGTCGCTGCCGTCTGCAAGGGGCAGGAGGTCTTCGGCCTGGCCTGGCTCGATCTCTCCGCCGGCCGTTTCTGCCTCACCGAACTGGCCACGCGCACCGACCTGCAGGCGGAGCTGGCCCGGCTCGGCGTAGCCGAGTTGCTGGTAGAAGACGGCCTTGAATTTCCGGCGCCCGACGGCGCCAACGGCAGCGGCCTCGCCCGCCACCTGATGCCGCCCTGGCACTTCGACGCGGAAATCGCCACCCGTCTGCTCAGCGCCCAGTTCGGCACACAGGACCTGCAGGGCTTCGGCGTCACCGACCTGGCAAACGGCGTCCGCGCCGCCGGCTGCCTCCTGCAGTACGTGCGCGACACGCAAAAGAGTGCCCTGCCCCACGTCCGCAGCATCGTTGCCGAGCGGCACTCCGACGCGCTCCAGGTCGACGCCGCCAGCCGGCGAAATCTGGAACTGGAGACGAGCCTCGGCGGCAACGCGGACGCGAGCCTTGCGGGCGTCCTCGATCACTGCGCCACGACCATGGGCAGCCGGCTCTTGCGACGCTGGCTCAACCGGCCGCTACGGGACCAGACGCTGCTCCGGCTGCGCTACCAGGCGCTCGAGAGCCTGCGCGCGACGACGGACGATTCGCTGCGCGACCTGCTCCGCGACATCGGCGACCTGGAACGCATCCTGTCACGCATCGCGCTCGGCTCGGCGCGTCCGCGCGATCTCGCGCAGCTCCGCACGGCGACCGGTCTCGTGCCGGGCATCGACGCGCAGCTCGCCAGGCTCGATTCCCCCTTGCTCGCGAGGCTGCGCAGCGGGCTGGGTGCTCACGGGACAACCCACGACCTGCTCGAGCGCGCGTTGATCGAGCTACCGCCACAGCTCATCCGCGACGGCGGCGTACTCGCGACAGGCTACGACGCCGCACTCGACGAGCTGCGCGACATCAGCGAGAACGCCGACCGCTACCTGACTGACCTGGAAGTGCGGGAGCGGGCGCGGACGGGCCTACCGTCGCTGAAGGTCGGTTACAACCGTGTGCACGGGTACTACATTGAGCTTTCGCGCGGACAGGCCGCCCAGGCGCCGGACGACTATCAGCGCCGCCAGACGCTGAAAGGCGCGGAGCGCTACGTCACGCCGGAGCTGAAGGACTTCGAGGGCAAGGTGCTGTCTGCACGGGACCGGTCGCTGGCCCGGGAGAAGGAGCTGTACAACGAGTTACTGGCGACGCTCGGCACGCGTCTCGCGGCGCTGCGCGACCTGGCGGCAGCGATTGCCGAACTCGACGTGCTGGCGAATCTGGCGGAGCGCTCCCGGGCACTCAATTACTGCCGGCCGGAACTGTGTGACGAGCCGGGGTTGCGCATTCGTGGCGGGCGCCATCCCGTGGTCGAGCGGCTGCTCGATGCACCCTTCGTGGCCAATGATCTGGAGCTGCACGAGGAGCGGCGGCTGCTGGTGATCACCGGCCCGAACATGGGAGGCAAGTCCACGTACATGCGGCAGGCGGCGCTCATTGCACTGCTCGCGCACGTCGGCTCCTTCGTTCCTGCGGACAGTGCCCGCTTCGGGCCGCTCGACCGGATCTTCACGCGCATCGGCGCCGCAGACGACCTGGCCGGCGGCCGCTCGACCTTCATGGTGGAGATGACGGAGACCGCCAACATCCTGCACAACGCGACCGCGCAGAGCCTCGTGCTGATGGACGAGATCGGGCGCGGCACGAGTACGTTCGACGGGCTGTCGCTGGCCTGGGCGGCCGCCCACCACATTGCGGAACAGGTGCGGGCGTTCACACTGTTCGCCACGCACTACTTCGAGCTGACGGCGCTCGCCACCGAACTGCCGGCGTGTGCGAACGTGCATCTCGATGCGACGGAGCATGGGGAGCGGCTCGTGTTCCTGCACGCTGTAAAGGACGGGCCGGCCAGTCGCAGTTACGGCTTGCAGGTCGCGGCGCTGGCGGGCGTACCGGCGCAGGTCATCCAGCGGGCCCGGCGCTACCTGCTGCGCCTGGAGAACGAGTCCGCCGCACATCGGAGTACCCACGCGCCCCAGCAGGAACTGGCCCTCGGCCCCCCACCCCAGCCGGACGCCGTCCACGAACTCCTCGACGCCCTGGACCCGGACACCCTGACGCCAAAGCAGGCCCTGGAAGCCCTCTACGCCCTCAAAGCGCAAAAAGGTAC
>JANNJM010000003.1:0-18842 GCA_031395645.1 Gammaproteobacteria bacterium
GCCTTCAGGCGCGATACCAATCGGGGTCGCGCCTGAAGGCGCTCCTACGGGCGCTGGTACGGGCGCTGCTACGCCGTGGGCAGCCGCAGCTCGCGCCTGAGGATCTTGCCCACGTTCGATTTGGGCAACGAGTCGCGGAACTCGACGTGGCGCGGAATCTTGTAGGGGGCCAGGAAATCGCGCAGGTAGGTGCGGACTTCGTCGGGCGTCAGGCTCTGCCCCGGCTTGAGGGCGAGAAATACCTTCACGGCCTCGCCAGTACGTTCATCATGCACGCCAATGCAGGCGGCTTCGAGCACAGCGGGGTGGTGCGTGATCGCGTTCTCGATCTCGTTTGGATAGACCTTGAGCCCCGAGACATCGATCATGTCTTTTTTGCGATCGACGATGCGAAAGTAGCCGCGCTCGTCCATCACCGCGATGTCGCCCGTGCGCAGGAAGCCGTCGCTGGTCATGGCGCCGGCGGTCGCGGCTGCGTCGTTCCAGTAGCCCTGCATCACCTGCGGACCCTGGACGCAGATTTCGCCGGATTCGCCAATAGCTACTTCGGTCAGGTCGTCGTTGCGAAGTGAAATGACTGTGCTGGACAGCGGAAGACCAATGCTGCCGTTGTATTCGTTCAGCGTCACCGGATTTGATGTCACTACAGGGGAGGTCTCCGACAGCCCGTAGCCCTCGTGGATCATCACTCCCGTTATTTCCACCCAGCGCTTGGCAGTGGCCGCCAGCACGGCCATACCGCCGGCGGACGCCAGCTTGAGCGTGGAAAAATCCACAGTGGTGATGTCCGGATGCTGGGCCAGCGCCTGATAGAGCGTATTGACGCCCGTGATCGCCGTGAACTTCCAGCGTCGCAATTCGGCGATCAGTCCCTTCAGGTTCCGCGGATCCGTGATGAGAATATTGTGGCCGCCGGTGTCGATGTAGCACAGGCAGTTACACATCAGTGCGTACACGTGATAGAGCGGCAGTGGCGTAATCATGATCTCCTGGCCCGGCACACAGCGCGCCGCAAACCAGGTGTTGACCTGATGGATATTCGCCACGAGATTGGCGTGGGTCAGCATTGCCCCCCGCGAGCGGCCCGTCGTCCCGCCGGTGTACTGGAGGCAGGCCAGGTCGCCACCGGTAATTGGTGACGGTTGCCGGAAAGCCTCCGGCTTGCAGGCCAGCACGGCGGACCAGCCCACTGCGCCCGGAACCTCGGCCGCCGGCATTTTCCGCACGTAGCGCATCATGAAATTCGCCACCTCGCCCCGCGGGAAGCCGAGCAGATCGCCGACGCCGGTCACCAGAACGTGGCGGACTCCGACGCGGCCCTGGATCGCCGCGAAGACTCCGGCCCGCTGCGCGAGCACGACAAGCACCTTGGCACCGCTGTCGTTCAACTGATGCTCGAGTTCGGGTGGCGTGTACATGGGATTGACGTTGACCACGACCATGCCGGCTCGCCAGGCTCCGATCAGGCCCACCGGGTACTGAAGCAGGTTGGGCAGCATGATGGCCACGCGGTCGCCGGGACCGACCCCCGGCAGGCTCTGCAGCCAGGTGGCGAAGCGCCGGCTGAGCACATCGAACTCGCTGTAGGTGATCGTGCGCCCGAGATTACTGAAAGCCGGGCGGCCGGCAAAACGTGCGATGGCCCGGTCGGCCACGTCCACCACGGATTCAGACGGGTCCAGGTCGACCGTGACGGGAACGCCGGGCGGGTACTCGCTGAGCCAGGGCTTTTCCATGGGCCTAGAATGGCACATTCGCACGCTGGTAGCCGTGGCGGCAGGTCTGCATTCCTGCTACGGTTTGGCCGCCTTAAAACAGGGGAAACCCGTGGCCCGATCCCGAATTCCACACTTCTATAAGATGTCCGTCGCCGAGCGGGTCCGCGCCGTGCGGGACCGGGGCCTCCTGAGCGCGACCGATTTCGCCCTGCTCTCCTCGGGCCAGGCTACCCTGGACCTGCAGGCCGCGGACAAGATGATCGAGAACGTCATCGGGGTCCTCGGTATGCCCGTGGGTCTCGGG
This sequence comes from Gammaproteobacteria bacterium, assembly GCA_031395645.1. Taxonomy (GTDB): domain Bacteria; phylum Pseudomonadota; class Gammaproteobacteria; order Steroidobacterales; genus SHZI01. The sequence goes on from JANNJM010000003.1 coordinate 2,023, forward strand.
ATGAATTTCCTGATCAACGGCAAGGACTACGTCATCCCGATGGCAGTTGAGGAAGCGTCTATCGTGGCCGCCATCAGCGCTGCCGCCAAACTGGCCCGGGCGTCAGGCGGCTTTACCGCCAGTTCAACCCCCCCGGTGCTCATCGGCCAGATCCAGGTGCTCGAGGTGCCCAACCTGCCCAGGGCCAGGGCCGCAGTGCTCGAGCACAAGCAGGAAATCCTGGACCTCGCCAACAGCTTCCACCCCCGTATGGTGGCCCGGGGCGGTGGTGCCGTGGATGTTGAGGTGCACTCCTACCCGCTGCGAGCCACCCCGGGCGAAATGCTGGTGGTTCACCTGCTGGTAGACACCTGTGACGCCATGGGTGCCAATCTGGTCAACGGCATGTGCGAGGGCGTTGCCGCCCTCGTCGAACAGCTCACTGACGGCACCGTGTTTCTCCGCATTCTTTCCAACCTGGCTGACCGTGCCCTCGCGCGGGCTGAAGTGACTCTGCCGTTGGCACTTCTCGCCGGCAAGGGCTATGCCGGCGATCGAGTGCGCGACGGCGTCATCGTCGCCGCCGATTTTGCCTGTGCGGACCCTTACCGGGCCGCAACCCACAACAAGGGCATCATGAACGGGGTCGACGCCGTGGCACTGGCCACCGGCAACGACTGGCGCGCCATCGAGGCCGGTGCCCACGCCTATGCCGCGCGGCCCGGCCGGTACAGTTCGCTGACGGAATGGTGGAAAGACGACGCCGGCAACCTTTGCGGCAGCATTGAAATGCCGATGAAGGTGGGCATCGTCGGCGGCCCGCTGGAATCAAACCCGGGCGTGGCAATGAACCTGCGCCTGCTCGGCGTCACGTCCGCCCGCGAGCTTGCCGAGGTGATGGCAGCCGTGGGCCTGGCACAGAACTTTGCGGCCCTGCGGGCCCTCGCTACCGAGGGCATCCAGGCAGGCCACATGACGCTGCACGCGCGTAGCGTGGTCAAGGCGGCCGGAGCACCTGCCGAATTCTTCAGCGAAGTGCTCGAGCGGGTGCTCCAGAGCGGTGAGATCAAGGTGTGGAAGGCCCAGGAGATCCTGGCAGAAGTGCGAGAGTCTGCCCCTGCCGGTCACGCGCCTGCGGGTCACCGGGCTGCCCTGGGGCGCCTGCCTGAAGCTGGCGTGGGCGTCGGCTACGGCAAGATCATCCTGCTCGGAGAGCACTCGGTAGTGCACGGCCGACACGCGATTGGTTGCCCGGTGCCACTGACCATCCGTGCGCTCGTCGAGGACGGCGACCACGGTGTCCAGCTGCTGATCCCGCGCTGGGGCGTCGAATACCAGCTGGCTAAGCCGCCAGAACAGCGCCGCTCCTTCGAGCAGGCCGCCGGGGCCATCCTCGACAGGCTGGGACTTGCCAAGCGCAGCATCCGCATCGAGGTTTTCCCGGACGTCCCCCGCGGCATGGGCCTCGGAGGATCCGCGGCGCTGGCAGTGGCGATCGTGCGGGCACTGGACCTCCACTTCCGCCTCGGCCTGTCGGACGCTGAAGTCAACGACCTCGCCTACCTGTCCGAACAGAACGCGCACGGCCAGCCGAGCGGCATCGACAACACACTCGCGACCTATGGCAGGCCACTCGTCTACCGGCGGGGAACGCCGCCGCTTGTGGAGCTGCTCAACATTCCGCAGCCGCTGTCAATCGTGGTCGGCATGACGCAGAGCGAGGGCCTGACCGCGAGGACCGTGTCGAACGTCGCAGAAGCCCGGCTGCGTAACCCCCGCCTCTACGAGAAGATCTTCGATGATATCGACAGCCTCGTGCTCCAGGCCGTCTCCGCCATTCAGGACAATGACGTGACGACACTCGGTGACCTCATGAACATCAATCAGGGCCTGCTGAATGCGCTCCAGGTTTCCACCCCCGAGCTGGAACGCCTGATCGATGCGGCCAGGGATGCCGGCGCTGCCGGCGCCAAGCTGACGGGTGGCGGTGGTGGCGGGGCGATGATCGCCTTGTGCGCCGATGCCGTGACTGCCGTGAAGGTGCAGGAGGCTATTGGACAACAGGGTTTCCGTACGCTGGTCGTGACCGCGGGGGGCATGCCGTGAGCCGGGCATCGTCCGTGTTAAGGCCCGGGTCTGGCACCAGTCCGGGCTCCGGTCCCAGCGAAGATCTCCTGATTCTGGTCGACGAGGACGACCAGCCGATCGGCACCCTGCCAAAGGCCGAGGGCCACCTGGGCGCCGGCAGGCTCCACCGCGCCTTCTCGGTCTTTCTATTTGATGAGCAGGGATCGGTACTTATCCAGCAACGCGCGGCCGGCAAGATGCTGTGGCCGGGATTCTGGTCCAACAGCTGCTGCAGCCACCCCCGACCGGACGAAGAGATCCAGCTCGCGGCCCAACGGCGCGTGCGCGAGGAACTCCAGCTGGAGTGCCGCCTCCGCTTTCTCTACAAGTTTCGCTACCAGGCACGCTTCAGCGACGTGGGCTCCGAACACGAGCTGTGCTACGTGTACGCGGGCTTTCCGCGCGGCACGCTCAGGGTAGACCCGGCTGAAATTTCTGACCACCGGTGGATTACCCCGGAAGACCTGACGCAGGCGATTGCCGACGATCCGGACCACTTCAGTCCGTGGATGAAGATGGAGTGGCTCCGAATCACTACCGACTTCATTCAGGGTATTCACCGGGACCTCAAGGGCTAGGCATGGCCAACATCGTCATTACGGGCAGCACGCGTGGTATCGGTCGCGGCCTCGCCGTCGAGTTTCTGAAGCGGGGCCACAATGTGGTGGTCTCCAGCCGGCGCCAGCCCGACGTGACCAGGGCGATCGCTGAACTGGCGACGGTCGGGCCCGCGAAGAGCGCCGGAATAACGTGCGACGTCACGGTAAAGGCGGACGTTCAGGCCCTCTGGGATTTCGCCGTCGCCACGTTCGGCGATGTGGACTTCTGGATCAATAATGCCGGCCACGCCACGTCGCGCTATGCCGTGCACGACCTTCCCGAAGATCTCGTGCACACCCTCGTGGATGGTAACCTCAAGGGCAGCATCTTCGGCTCGCAGGTGGCCATCACAGGCTTCCGTAAACAGGGTTTCGGCGCCCTTTACAATATGCTGGGCGGAAGCTCCGACGGCAAACGCCTGACGCCAAACATGGGCGTGTACAGCTCGACGAAGGCGGGGGACCTGCTGCTTACCAAGTACCTCGTTGCGGAGAACAAGAACCCGCAGATCACCATCGGCACCTTGAGCCCGGGGATGCTGATCACGGAGAACTGGTTCGACGAGCAGAAACAGATGAGCACCGAGGACTGGCAGAAGATCCGCCCGCTGCTCAATATTCTCTGCGACTACGTCGAGACCTCGACGCCATGGCTCGTTGAACAGATGCTCGCCAACCGCAAGAGCGGCAAGCGGATCGCCTGGATGAGCACTGGCAAGATTCTCGGCAGATTTGTCGGCGCCAGACTCTTCGGGCACAAGCGCGACCTCTTCACCCGCTTCGGTCTCTGAAGATCGCGGCCGAACCCCTGCTGATCGTCCGCGGCGCGTCGCGCCGCTTCGGCGAGCGCATGGCACTTGCCGGCGCAGATCTGACCGCCTCCAAGGGCGAGGTACTCGTGCTCCTCGGGCCCAATGGGGCTGGCAAGACGACACTCCTGCGCGCGCTGGCTGGCCGGATTCGCCTTGACGCCGGCAGCATTCGTATCGGCGGCGGTACGCCAACGGATCGCAGTGTCCGCCGGCGGGTCGGTTTTGTGCCCCAGTCGATCGCCCTGTGGGGTCAGCTGACAGTCCGCACCAACCTGGAGATACTGGGCCGGCTGGCGGGTCTCACCAGGCACGAGGTCGGCCCGGCGGTCGCAGACGCGCTGGCCTGGTCGGGCCTTGCCGAGCGGTCGTCGGACCTTGTGGCGACACTATCGGGTGGCATGCAGCGACGAATCAACATCGCGGCAGGCACCCTCCACAGCCCCGATTTGCTGCTGCTGGATGAGCCGACCGTGGGCCTGGATCCCGTCGCCCGACAGTCCGTCCACCGGGTGCTGGAAGGACTCCGCGACCGGGGCATGGGCCTGATCCTCACCACTCACGACCTTGTGGAAGCGGAGGCGCTGGCGGACCGCGTGGCCGTGCTTGCCGGGGGGGTAGTGCGGGCAGCCGACACGATTCCCATCCTGGTCGGACGGCTGTTCGGCGCGGATCAGGAGGTGCTGCTGATGCTGGCGGCAGACCCGGCGCCAGCTCTCCGGGATATCCTCCGGACTACGCTCTTCTCCCCGACCAATGAGCCCCGGCTCTGGGTCGGCCGACTGCGCGGCGGCCTTGAGCAGCTGCCAGGGCTGCGGAGCCAGCTGATTGATGCCGGTGCCGATATTGATGAACTTCGCGTCCGTCAGCCCGGCCTGCACGGGGTTTTTGTGGAGCTCACCGGACAGGTCCCGCACGCATGAGCCTGGCCATACTCCGCGCCGCGTTCCTGCTCCTGCTCCGCGACCGGGGTGCCCTGCTCATGGCGCTCGTGGTCCCTGTGGTGTTCTTCATGATCTTCGCGGCGATCTTTGCCACCGCAGCGGGCGACCAGCTGCAACTTAAGATCGCCATCGTGGATGAGGTACGCAGCGACGAGTCGATCCGGCTCCTGGCAGCCCTCACTGCAGAACCGGCAATCAAGCCGGTCCCCGGCGTGCTCACCCGTGACTCCGCACGCGACCTGGTGCGGCGGGGTACGGCCGATGTGGGCCTCATCATGCGCGCCGACGGGGAAAACCTGGCCACGGCGTCCGGCCTGGCCGCACCGCCATTGCTGTTGCTCGTGGATCCGTCCCGCAGCGTGACGGCGACAGTACTCGCAGGGCAGCTGCAAAGGGCCTACTTCAGTGCCCTGCCGGACCTGGCCGTGGCGCGGGTGGCGGACCTCATCGGCACGGAGTTCACCGAGTTCACGGAGGCCCAGCAAGCCGAAATCGATGCCGGCTTGCGCGGCATGCGCGCGTCGGCCGGCAGCGCCCGGCCGGGCGGCTGGACCTTCGATGATCTGCTGGAGAGGGATAACGTGGCCGGGCAGAACGCGGCCCTGAACAACGTGGCTTACTACGCCGGGGCCGTCGCTTTTATGTTCCTGCTGTTCGCCGCCGCCCAGAGCGCACTGGGCATTCTCGACGATCAGGAGGCGGGAATCCTCGACCGGATTGCGGCAGGTCCGGGGGGTATCGGGGTCGTCATCAACGGCCGCTTCCTGTTCCTCGTGCTCCAGGGACTCGTCCAGACGACCCTGATCTTTGGCATCGCCTGGCTGGTCTATGGCGTGGACGTGCCGGGAAACTTTGGTCCCTGGGCAATGATCACGTTGAGTTCAGCGGTGCTTGCGGCGGGTCTTGGCTTGCTGCTCGTGACCGGCTGCCAAACCCGCGCCCAGGCCCAGGTGCTGCCGACGGTGGTGATACTTGTCATGTCGGCAATCGGCGGCAGCATGGTGCCCCGCTTCTTCATGCCCCACTGGCTCCAGCAGCTCGGCTGGGCAACGCCGAATACCTGGGCACTGGAGGCCTACAGCGGTGTGTTCTGGCGGAGCGAGCCTGCGCTACAACTGGTGCCGATCTGTTTCAGCCTGTTCGGGATCGGGATCGCGGCCCTCGGGCTGAGCCACGCCTTCGGTCGACGCCTGGTGCGGGATTGATCCCAGGTCCATAGAATCACTGCCCATGAATGACAAAATGAAAAGTAAGGACTACGCCGAACTGCTTGCGCCTTTGCAGCTCCAGCTCAACAACCTTTCCCACTGGTTACGACACACCGGCAGGCGCATGGTGGTGCTTTTCGAGGGTCGCGATACCGCTGGCAAGGGCGGTGTAATCAACGCCATCGCTGAAACCCTGAATCCCCGCCAGGTGCGTATCGTCGCATTGACCAAACCCACCGAGCACCAGCGGTCACAGTGGTACTTCCAGCGCTATATCGAGCACCTGCCAGCCGCTGGTGAACTCGTGCTCTTCGATCGCAGCTGGTACAACCGTGCCGGTGTCGAGAAAGTAATGGGCTTTTGCACCGACGCCGAGTATCGCCAGTTCCTGAGGCAGACCCCGCGGTTCGAGCAGCTGCTGATCGATGACGGCATGCTGCTCTACAAATACTGGCTGGCAGTCGACCAGAAGCAGCAGGAGAAGCGCTTTGCTGAACGGGCCGCAGATCCGCTCAAGCGCTGGAAACTATCGCCGATAGACCTCGATGCCCGCAGGAAGTACACCGAGTACGGGAAAGCGCGCGACCGGATGATCGCAGCGACACATTCGAGACAGGCGCCCTGGGCGATCGTCGAATTCAACGACCAGCGTCGCGCACGGCTCAATCTGATCCGGCACCTGCTTGACCAGGTTCCCGACACGCAGGTGCCGGAAAAACGGCTCAAACTCCCGGGCCTGAAGGCCAAACCGGCAGTGGAACGCTATTCCGGGCCGGTTCGGCCAATTGTCGCGAAGTATTGATGCGCCACCGATGCCGGCATCACGTAAACTGCTGCCGCCGAGTCATCACAAAATAATCGTACCCGTGAGCCAGCAGCCACGCGAGCCAATATTCCGCCAGCGCCTCGACAGTCTCCTCGAAGCGGTCGCGCCTTGCTGGGCGGGTGAAGCGCTGATTGCGCGACGTTACCTGAGCAGTGGGTTCCGGACGGCCGCGCGGGATGTACAGTGGATCGGTTTCCAGATTTTCAAGGAACAGACCGGTGGTGGCGTTTACGGCGGGCCGGGAGCAACGGTAGCGACCATCCTGCGTTCTGCCGCCATTCGGGCTTCGGAAATCGGTCTCGCCACGCCTCCGGAAGACGTCGAGCAGATTCTCGGCGATCTCCAGTTTGCCGTGGATGAACTCCGGCACATGACCCAGTTTATTCGGCTCTATGCGCTGGCTGGTGGAGATGCTCACCGGAGTATCGAGTCACTCGGACAGCTGGCGAGTGCGGGACGACTGGCGGGTCTCCGGCACGAGTTGCGCTCAACCCGGCTTGGGCGCACGGCAGTCGAATTATCCGAAGGTGGAGGGCTTGGCCTCCATTTCGGGATGCAGGAGCACTTCAGGCTGAGCCCGCCGACCGCACCCGCGGACCTGGAACTTGCCCGTCTCACCAACGTAATACTTGCCGACGAGACCGACCACATGCTCTCGCGGTTCCGATCGATTCTCGACCTGGGCGACAACGAAGACACGTGGCAAAGCCTTGAGAGCCAACTCGTAGCGATCTGCTCCCAGAAGCTCCGCGAACGAAACGAACAGTTTTCTTTCCCGTTGCCGGAAGATGAACTGATGCAACTACCTGGGAACAGGTCGCTTGGACGGGAATACATGGAAGCCCATCTCGGGTTTCTCCAGGGTGGGATCTGACGGCAACATGGCTTCGGTCGGCAACAGCAGCCCAGCCCACTACTCCGCCACGGGCGACGCCACTGCGATCTCTGTGGCGGCACAATGGTGCCGGGCGGCGCAGGACCTCACTCCACCAACCAGCGTGATGGCGTTCGGGACCAGTGACTCCGCTTACGTGCTCATTGGCGAGGCTCGAAAGCTCTGCCTGCACCGCTACCTGGAAGAACCCGTGCGCGCCAGCGTCTTGTGGGAGCGCCTCGAAGGGTTCTGCCGGGCGGGGCAATTCGTGGCCGGGTATGTCGGCTTCGATGCCGTCTGGGCGGATAGCGCCAACCGGACCACTGACGCGATGGGCACAGCCGCGAGCCCGACCCTGCACTTCTGGGAGCCGGAGGCCGTCATCCGGATCGACGCTCAGGCCGGGGCGCTACCACGAGTAACGGTGTTGCGAGACGCACCGCTGATCAAGGCCCTGAGCCCACGGCCGCTGGAACCCGCGACTCCGATCAGTCTCGACAGGTTTGACCGCGAGAGCCCACGTTTTCGCGCGTCGGTCGCGAGTACAATCGAAGCCATCCGCCGCGGCGAAAGCGAGCGTCTGACGCTTGCGCGTCGCGTGGATCTGCCGGAAGACCTGGACCTCCTCGGCTCCTTTGCGGCGCCGCCCACGTCGGGGGATCTGGAACTGACCCGAAGTTTTTATCTTGCAACGCTCGCGGTTGAAATCGCCGGCCACAGTCCGGAACTTCTGGCGCGCGGCAATAGCAGGCGTTTCGTGTGCTACAAATTGTCAGGTACCGGCCCGCGACATCCGGATCCCAATCACGATACTCAACTGCGCTCCGAACTCCTGGCCGACTCCAAAGTACTGCAGGAACACGCGCTTTCGCTGGAGGCCACCCGCCGCGCTCTCGGCACTGTTGGCAGCGTCAGCGCTGGCCCCATGGAAGTCGTAGACCGGCGTGGCCTGCGGCATCTGATGACGCCGCTGACTGTCGACCTGCATGCCGGCATTGCCTGGTCCACCCTGCTGCAGGCAGTGCTCCCGACCGGAGCGGCGCCGCGTGAAGCGGCACTGAGCACACTGGACCAGCTCGAGGCGGGCAGCCGTGGCGTCTACTACGGCGTTATTGGGTTACGCACGCCGAAAGGAGAATTTGAATTCTCGCAGGTGCTGCGCTCCATCATCCGGGACCGATCGGGAGTCCACACGTTTGTAGGGGCGGCTGTCACGGGCCAGTCCACGGAGGACGGCGAAAGCGCCGAGACCAGCCTCAAGCTCGACGACATCGTTGCGGTCCGCCAGACTTCACCGGACCGAATCACGGGCACACGAACCACGAAGTAATCACGCCAGGGCGAGCATCCGGTTGAGAACGGCCTCCCGCCCTGCCATCACCCGCAGCTCATGGCCACGCACCACCTCGAGTCTGGCGCGGAGCACGTCCATGCCGCCAATCAGGCGATCAAGCGCGCTGTGCACCGTGTCTGCGGTGATCGCTTCCCGGGGAGTGGCTGCGAGTGGCATAGCTATGCCGAATGCCTGGCATTTCGCCGCCAGGGCCGGCTGGTCCCAGAAGAAGGGATAGGACAGCATCGGCACGCGGTTGAAAATCGCCTCGTGCGTCGAATTGAGCCCGTGGTGAGTGATGAAGGCATTCGCCTCGGCAAGCACCGCCCACTGGGGCACAAAGTCCGTGACCGTCACATTGCCCGCCTGGAGTTTCCGCACGCGTTCCGCTTCCACCGTCGCACCGCCCAGGCTCATGATCACCTGGACGCCGGGGCGACGCCTGACAGCGGCAGCGATGGCCTCGAGTGCAGCCAGCGCCTCGGCCGCGTAGGAACGCCAGACAACGGTTCCAAACGATACGTAAAGCCTGAATGCGGATGGCTCGCCCTTGAAGACCGGTGGGTGAGTGAGCCTTGCCCGCCTTGCGATCTCCTCGGCAGCTGGCAAGCTGCCATAGAATCCCACGGGCTCGAAAATGTGGCGCTCTGATGCCGTGAGAAATTCCGGCGGCTCCCCGTAGATGTTCAGATGGGGACTCAGACCGGACACGTACGAAAACGGCGACGCATCGGCGACGCCAAGGTGGGTCCGCAGTATCTCAACAGCCTCAAGGCACCGTGTGGAAACAACGACGCGGGGGTCGGCGGCGAGAATCCTCTGGAAGCGCCCAGGTTCAACATTGTGTCCCGCGCAGACGTTCACGTACGGCAGACCCATGCGCGCGGCCACGACGCGACCCACCATGGCAAACGTGTCGTAGACCACCAGCGCAGGACGCAGGAGCTCAAGATTCCGCTGCACAACTGCTGCGTAGTGCCCCGCGTAGGCTACGGAGCGCAGTGCGATCGGAAAGGATTCGGCGTCTGCGGCGTCCTGGGGATACTTACCAAACAGGTCGACCAACTGCCCACCGGCCGCCCGCACTTCAGATTCGAAGCGCCGGTCGGTAAAAACGTGTGCGGTCCAACCCCGGGCGACCACACCGGCAATCAGGGGCAGCAGCCGACGCAAGTGGCCGTCGGCAAGCATCGAAAAAAACGCGACCGACTTCACTGCACGCGGTCGGCAAACCTCAGGTCGGGCGACACCCACAAATCGTCTGCCCGGGGCGCCGCCTTCCCCAGACGGTCCACGGTGGCCGCTTGCAGCGCCCGCCATATGCCGCTCGACACGTAGAGCATCTTCCGCGACTTGCCGACCACCGCCCGGGAGTCCCACGCGTGGCTGCCGCGAGCACGGATAATTCGCCCGATATCCCGGTAGACCCCCAGCGCCGTGGCAACGGCCCAACCGGAACGAAATGTCAGGGACTGCAGTCCCTCGATGGACGACTCGTAGTAACGGTCGGCCTCCGTCAGCAGGCGATCAACTACCGCAGCAACGGCGGGACGGTACTCGAGACGGGCCACGCTGCCTGCGGGGACTCGGGCCGCATCGAGCCACTCGGCCGGAAGGTAACAACGGCCCATGCGTGCGTCATCCAGCACGTCCCGGGAAATATTGGTGAGCTGAAATGCGATACCGAGATCGGCGGCCCGTTGCAGCCCACCGGTATCCCGCACACCCATCACCAGGGCCATCATGACCCCCACCACTCCCGCCACCCGGTAGCAGTACAGCAGGGTTTCATCGAGAGTCCGGTACCTGAAGTCGGCGACGTCCATTTCGAATCCCGCCAGGAACTCCAGCGCGTGCCTCTCCGGAATGGCGTGCTCGCGCGCCACGCGCTGGAATGCGACAAAGGCTGGATCGCTAACCGCTTCGCCAGTGAGCGCCCGGTGCGTCTCGGTGACCAATTTGGCCAGACGCGCCCGCCGGTCCTGCAAGCGGTCATGCGGTGGTCCGGTAGCCGGCAGCATGCCAAGTTCCTGCCCGTCAATCTCGTCGTCGCAGTGGCGGCACCAGGCGTACAGCATCCAGGCATGCTCACGGGTGGCGTTATCGAACAGGCGGGAGGCCAGTGCAAAGCTGCGCGACCCCTTCCGGATCATGTCGCGACTGTTGGTGACTACGGCATCCATCTCAGGTTACTCCGAGATCGGCAAGCATGAGGCCCGCCGTGGCCTTGGCGGAACCAATGACACCAGGAATGCCTGCGCCCGGGTGCGTGCCAGCGCCAACGAAGTACAGATTGTGGATCCGGTCGTCACGGTTGTGTACCCGGAAGAACGCACTCTGGGTCAACAGGGGTTCCAGGGAGAATGCAGAACCGAGGTGCGCGTTCAGCTCGGATGCAAAATCTGCCGGCGTGAAAATTCGCGATGTGACCAGGTTCGCGCGCAGCCCGGGTAAAGTGTGCTTCTCCAGGGCATCCAGGATCCGGTCCCGGTACTTCGGCCCCATGACACTCCAGTCGATCGGCGCCTTGCCCAGGTTTGGCACCGGCGAAAGGACGTAGAAGCCCGCCTGGCCTGGTGGGGCCAGGGATGGATCAGTCCGGGCGGGATTGTGCAGGTAGAGCGAGAAATCGTCCGGGAGGACCCCCCGGTCAAAGATGTCGGTGAGAAGCTCCCGGTAACGCGGACCGAACAACACCGTGTGGTGGGCGATTTCGGGATACTGACGCTTCAGGCCGAAGTACACCACGAAGAGCGAATTACTGAAGCGTTTACGGGTGAGTCGCCGCGCCATCGTCGCGCCGCGATCGGTATTGCCGAGCAGGCTGGCGTAGGTGTGCACCACATCGGCGTTGCTTGCCACCGCGTCCACGACCACGCTGCGACCGTCCTCCGTAGCCACTTCGGTGGCCCGGCCGTTGCGCACGCGGATCTCCTGCACCGGGCAGCCGAGACGCACCTCGCCACCCAGATCCTGGAACAAGCGCACGAGCGCGCGCACCAGGGCGCCGGTACCGCCACGCGGAAACCGGACACCCCACTGACGCTCCAGCGCGTGAATCAGTGCATAGATGGACGAGACCTGGAAAGGATTCCCGCCGATCAGCAGCGACTGGAAGCTGAAGGCCTGGCGCAGGTGCGGATCCTGCATGTAATCAGAGACCACGCTGTACACGGAGCGATGGCTGCGCAGCCTTATCAGCTGTGGAGCGACGCGCACCATGCTCCAGACATCCTGGAACGGAACGGTTCCGAGCTTCAGGTAGCCCTCGCGGAATACCGCCTCGGAGAACTTCAGGAACTTGCGGTAGCCCTCCGCATCCGCGGGATTGATGCGGGCAATGGCGCTGGCCGTTGCATCGGCGTCGCCGTTGTACTCCAGGGTCACCCCGTCCGGCCATACCAGGCGGTAGAACGGCTCCACCGGCAGCAACTCGATATAGTCGCCCGTCGCCCGGCCGCTGAGCGCGAACAGCTCATCAATGGCATTCGGCGCTGTAATCACCGTCGGTCCTGCATCGAAGGTAAAACCATCCTGCTCGTAGACGTAGGCCCGGCCGCCGGGCCGCTCACGCTTTTCGAGAAGCACGGTTTGAATGCCGGCTGACTGCAGCCTGACGGCCAGCGCCAGGCCGCCGAATCCTGCGCCGATTACTGCTGCTGACTTGGTCATGGGTGGCTGCTCGATGGGAGTACATAACGAAGGGCGCGGTGGATGGGAATGGGCGGCGTACCTGTCAACACGCGGCTGGCGTCGCGGGCAGTCAGCCGCCCGGCGTAGAAGTGTTCGATGACGGATTCCGGCAGTCGGTAAAAGTGCTGGAGGATGCGGTAGCGTTCGTACGGAGCCGCTGCCAGGAAAAGCATGCGGTTCAACAGGCGGAAGACCCGCTGCTCCCGCCAGCGGCGGGCAACCCTAAGCCTGATCCACGGTGCAATCACACGGCTGTTCAGGTCGGGCCTGCCCGGCAGCGCCTCCGCCAGCGCGGCAGCCTCAGGCACCGAGTAGCCGGTGGTGTGGTGGAACAACCCGGCCCGCAGGCCGGACCGGGGTACAGCGTCGGCGACAGGCCAGAAAGTGGCCAGGTTGCAGTCGAGCACGACGGGCAGCACGCCAGTCTCCTCGCGCACGAGCGCCTGCACCTGCCAGTCGCGATTCGCGGCGTAGCGTGCGATGTGCTGGCGCAGGACCGCCGGATCGAGCGTACCGGTGTCGCTGTAGTAGGTGTCCTCGATCAGGACATCGGTGGCCGTAAACGGCAGCAGGTAGACGAAACGGTACCCCTGTTCCTGTGAGACCGTCGCGTCCATCAGCAGTGGCCCCGTCAGGCCATGGGGCGCGGTCAGGCGCACGAGCTGCCCGAGAAACTTCTGGAAACGCAGCGTGACACCGGCCTCCGTCGAGGATCGCAGACCACGGCCGTCCACCACCAGGTCCGCCCGGAGCTGCTCGCCACCTGCCAGGGTCACGCTGTCCGGCGTGAGGTCTGCGACCAGCACATTGAGCCGCACCTGATCGCCCAGCGCCTTGAGTACGACTTCGTGCAGGTGTTCCGACGTCAACGCGTGATAGCTGCCCTGAAGACGCCGCTCGCGGCGCGGAAATTTCACGTCGTAGTGGGACCAGGAATAGCTGGCGAGCGGACGGAGCCAGGCAAGGATTTCCGGGGCAACGTCGGTGCCGTGAAAGGACCAGGTGTGATTGCCGCCGAGGCGGTCCGCACCTTCGACCAGCGTGACGACGACGTCGGGGCGCAGCGCGTTGAGCCGCAGCGCCAGGAGGCAGTTGGCAAGACCGCCGCCGACCAGCACCACCGAGGCAGTCACGGGACGGGATCCCGGGGCACCGCCGCCGCAACTTCGGCAGCCAGGCCTGGCGACCAGCGACCGCGGAAGCGAGCCGTGAGCCGGCCTGTCGCATCGAACACGAGCAGGTTTGGCAATGCCGTATTGAGGGCAAAGACGGTAGCCCACTCGCGCGCAGGGTCCATCAGCACCGACACACCGGACGGCACCCGCTTGCGCAGCATCAGGGCGGTGCGGTCGAGGTCCACGGGCACGCCGGCCGGCAGGTCCGCGACGTTCAGGAAGCGAATGCCCGGCACGCGGGCACTCAGATCCCGCTCCCACTTCTCGATCATGGCAAGGCCCTTGACTGCAACGACCACGGCGACCACGGGTGCCCCGGCACGACGTGCGAGCGAATCCACATTGCCGTGCTGATCACGAAACTCCTGGGCGGCGATCGGGTTGGCGACGGGTTCGCCAATGGCGACGCCCACGATCAACAGCAAGAGAATAGCGAATATCTGCATACCTGCCGCGACGCCGTGGACGCACCGGAAAGCGGCGCGAGGCAGCCATTGTACCGGCAGACGCTACAGCCTGATGAGCCCCCGTTCGACCAGCTGCTTGGGTGAGTGAAAGGCGACCGAGTCCCCGTAGGCAAATGAGAACAACGGCTCCGCCTTGAGCCGCGCCGCGACCTGGTCGTAGGCCTCCACCGCGCCTGGGGTCGCCCGCCCCTCGCGCAGGCGGGCGAGCTTTGGCGCAAGCTGGCTGAAGAACCGGAAGTGCAGCAGAGCCATTCGTGGCACATCAAAATTCAGTTCGAAGGGGTACACCGTATGTGGATCCCTGAACAGGATGCCGGGCTCGAGCACCAGCGCGGACTTGGCGAGCCAGCCGAAGTCCGGACGCGGCCTGATGGCCCGCATCTCGGGACCGCCACGAATGTTCAGGCGCGGGAAGCGGTCGGCACGCCAGTCTGACGGTTGCTCGATCGTGTAGCCCTCGCCATCGAACAGTGGGCAGGCTCCCAGCAGGTCGCCGTCCGCGCCGGCACGGGTCGTGAGGACCGGCCCGGGTCCGTACATGTCGAGCATAATCGAGTTGACCACTGGCCGGCCGGCAGCCCGCATCGCGGCAGCGAAGGCGTCGAGGGAAACCGCGGGCCAGCCCGGGTAGACGACGTTCTCGTCGGCGTCGATGCTAAGCCGCCACGAGGCCTCCGGATAGCGGTCGAGCACCAGGTTGCGCCACACGGCGCTGGCCGATGACAACAGGTAGTCGCCCGCGTGCCGGTACACATCGCAGTCCGGCTGCGCGAGCAGGTACTCGAGCGTTCCATCCGCCGAGGCGTTGTCGATGAAAGCGAAGCGGTGGGCACCCGCAGCACGGTGATGGCGCAGGAAGTGCGGCAGGTGAGTGATCTCGTCGCGCACTGCGGCGATCACCACGCCCATCCCCGCGGCCAGCGGCGCCACTTTGAGAGGCACGAGCCCGGGTGCGGCCTCCGCCATGCGGCTTGACATTGCCGCGCGCCACGCCTTCACAGCCTCGGGCGTCAGCGTCACGCCGCGGACCCACGCACAAAGCCGGCCGCTGCGGCCAGCTGCTCCCCGTCGGGATTGAGGTCCAGCAGGGCTGAGAGACGCAGCGCCGCGGCAGCGGGATCGCGCCGTGTCTCATCCCAGTCGAGGGCGGTGACCGCTGCTCCCGAGCCCGCAAACGCGTCCATGGCGTACCATAGCCGCGCCTGCATTACCGGCTCGCGCCCCGGAAACCACGCGCGCCGCGTGAGTCCGGCCACCGACTCAGCAAGCGGTCGCCGTGCCCAGATGAAGCGCGTGTCGGCACCCCAGGCGGCAACGATATCGTTGGCACTCAGTGCCAGGAGCGGGTGCTTGACGCCCGCCGGCGCCGAACTCGCGGACTCCTGGTGCTCGATCCAGGCACGGAGCCAGCCAACGCGCTGATCCGCTGTCGTCCGCTCGATGAGCTCTGGTTCGTCCCACCAGCGGCGCAGAGCGGCCGCAAGATCGTCAGCTTCGTAGACCGTGCTCTCGCGGCCGGGCCGGTCGCGCCAGAAGGGCGGCCCGAGATTTGCGCCGAGGCGGTGCGCCATCCCGGCCAGCGCCGAGGAACCGGAGTTATAGAGTCCCAGAATGGCGAACCGCATGGGCTCGGCAGTATAGGTCGTACTGCGCCCGTTCTCTGGCCCCTTTTCAGTCCGTGGAGCTTTGGCAGCGTGCTAGAACTCGAACTGCCAGCCGAAAAACAGTTCTTCGTTATCAGGATCGAGGGAGAACTGCAGACTAGGCGAGACGGTATCCAGTGAAAGCAGCTCATTCGGCGCGAATGCCGGCGGCGCCGGCTCCTCCGACGGCTTCCCGGTCGCCGGATTGAGAACTTCCGTCCAGGACAGTTCCGGGAGCGCCAACAACGTGTCTGGAAGCAGTTCGTCAGCACGGGCCACAGCAGACTGTTGCCCGACCAGTGCCAGCGTAATCGCCAGAGCTGTTGCCAGGTGATTCATCAGCCATACCCCGGAAGGAATAAGCGGGAGTGAATCCAGCGCCGTCCGCGCGGCCAGTCAATCCGGGGAGAATGTTAGCCAGTCTGTGAAGTGCATGACGGGCACCGGCTCACTGTTCCGGCAGGCACTGTCAGCGGTGTTCCGGATTCGGTAAAACCGGGATCGCGTAAAGTTAAATCGACGTGGCGGCGGCGAACCTGCGGCTTCGCCGCCGCCATGTCTTAGCACTCAGCGAACCTGCACCTCGATCGGCCGGGGCTTCCGGGCCTCGGTCTTGGGCAGGTGCACCGTCAGCACGCCATCCTTGCTCTCGGCATGGATCTTCGTCTCGTCGACATCCGCCGGCAAGGTAAAGCTGCGGGCGAAGGCACCGTAGAAAGACTCAATCCGGTGATGCTTCTCGTCGCTCGCCTGGTTCTCCAGGCGCCGTTCGCCGCGGATGGTGATCACGCCTTCGTGCACCGATACGTCGATATCTTTCTTGGCCACTTCCGGCAGTTCAGCCCTGATAAGGTAGTCGCCAGGGGTCTCCGAGATATTGGCAACAGGGCGCCACTCCGCCCCATTGCCATCGCCGCTGGCCGCGGCTGGCGTGACCGAACGCCCCAGTACCCGGCCGTACTGGTTAAAAAGGTCGTCGAGCTCCCGCAGGGGGCTCCAGTTAACGAGTGTCATGTTCCGATCTCCTCCTGGTTAAGGCGCGAAGCACACGCTGCCGCGCATAGGAGGGATTTAGGGACGACCTGGGAAATTTCAAGCGCCCGTAGGAGCGCCTTCAGGCGCGACCCCGGCCCGCGAGAATCG
>JANNJM010000009.1:0-38291 GCA_031395645.1 Gammaproteobacteria bacterium
AACTAAAGAAACCAAACAACTAAGGTCCGGTACCTTTTTCTAGTAGTCGGCGCGATCGGCGGTGGCCTGCTTCTTGAGCTGGTTCCCCAGCTCTGCACCGAGATAGCGGTCGATGAGCCAGTGCACGGCATAGACCGCCGGGGTAAGCGCGAGCGCGGCCAGAAATTTGTAGGCGTAGTTGACCGTGCCGATCGCCAGAAACTGGTTGATCGGCCAGTGCTGGGGGCCGAGGACGAAGGCGATGTAGAGCACCACGAAGCTATCAACGAACTGCGAGACAAGCGTTGAGCCCGTCGCTCGCAGCCAGATCATGCGCTCTCCCGTGACCTGCCGGATGCGGTGAAAGATCGCCACATCGAGCAACTGGCCGATCAGGAACGCCACCAGCGACCCGACAATCACCCACATCCCCTGGCCGTAGACCGCCGCGAAAGCGGTCTGCAGATTGTCCACGCCCTGGGGTTCCATTGACGTCACCCACCAGTCCGCCGGGGACAGCTGGATGACCACCCAGGCAACCAGGAACGCGTAGGAGATCAGCCCCACCGCCAGGAACGACAGGAAGCGGACGCCGTTGCGCCCGTAGTACTCGTTCACAACGTCTGTCATCAGGAAGACGACCGGCCACAGCACGACCCCCGCCGTAAAATTTAGCGTGCCGGTCTGGCCGAACAGCGACCAGTTGAATGGCGCAAGGCCCAGCGTCGGCTCGACGGCGAAGATCTTGATGCCGATGAACTCGGCGAGGATCGCGTTGGCGACGAAGATCCCGGCGAGGACGACGAACAGGCGGGCAGCGCGGTGGGTGGTGACGTTCATCGATACAGAGTCTACTTGCCAATACAGAACTTGCCGAAGATCTCCCCCAGCAAATCATCGCTCGTGAACTCCCCCGTAATCTCCGCCAGCGCCACCTGAGCCGCCCGCAGCTCCTCCGCCAGCAACTCCCCCGCCCGGTTAACCTCCAGCTGCGCCCGCCCCGCGTCGAAGTGCGCCCGCGCGCGGCGGATGCTGTCCAGATGCCGCTGCCGCGCGATCACCGTGCCCTCGCCCGGCTCGTCGAACCCGGCCCGTGACTTGATCAGCTGACGGAGCCCATCGAGCCCCGCCCCCGTAAGGGCCGACAGCCGCACGACAGCCGGCTCCACCGCCGCATCGACCCCCGGCGCCTCGCCCACCAGGTCGATCTTGTTGCGCACGACAATCCTCGGCACGCCTGCTGGCACTTCCTGAAGCAGAGCATCCAGCGGTGCAGCGTCGGTAGCATCCACCACGAGCAGCGCCAGATCAGCCACAACCAGCTGCCCCCGCGTGCGCAGCACCCCTTCCCGCTCGACGACGTCACGGGTCTCCCGCAACCCCGCCGTGTCGACGATGTGCACCGGCAAGCCGTCGATCTCCAGCTGCTCGCGCACCAGATCCCGCGTCGTACCCGGCTGATCCGTGACGATCGCCGCCTCGTAGCCCGCCAGCCGGTTGAGCAGGCTCGATTTGCCACTGTTGGGGCGACCCGCAATGACCACATGAATGCCATCCCGGAGCAGACGGCCCTGACGAGCGGCGGCCTCGATGCGGGCAAACTCCTCCGCCACCGCATCCAGTCGCCGGCACAGCTCGTCGGCATTCAGGAAATCGATCTCCTCCTCCGGAAAATCGATGGCCGCTTCCACGTACATCCGCAGCCCCGTCACCTGTTCGTTCAGTCCCAGGATCGCTGCGGAGAACTCGCCGGACAGCGAGCGTTGCGCGGCTCGCACCGCAACTCGCGAACCCGCGTCGATGAGATCTGCCACGGCTTCCGCCTGCAGCAGATCCAGCTTGTCGTTAAGGAAAGCCCGTTCGGAGAATTCCCCCGGGCGGGCCAGGCGCGCGCCAAGCCCCACGACTCGCGCCACGAGCATGTCCAGCAGCACAGGACCACTGTGGGCCTGCAACTCGAGCACGTCTTCACCGGTGTAGGACTGAGGGTTTGGGAAAAAGAGTGCGAGGCCGGTATCGAGGGTCTGGCCATCTGCGTCGCGGAACGCGTGGAGCGTCGCCACCCTCGGTGCCGGGCAGCCACCCAGCATGGCCTCTGCAATAGCGCGAACACCCGGTCCGGAGATGCGGACGACGCCCACGCCGCCCCGCCCTGCCGGCGTCGCTCGCGCGACGATGGTGCTCCCGTTCAGTCGGCGCCCAGGACCTTGTTGATGCGCCACTGCTGGGCAATCGACAGCACGGAGTTGGTCAGCCAGTAAAGGACGAGGCCGGCCGGGAAGAAGGCGAAGAAGCCCGTAAAGACGATCGGCATGATCTGCATCATCTTTGCCTGGATCGGGTCCGGCGGCGGTGGATTGAGCTTCTGCTGCAGGAACATCGCGCCGCCCATCAGCAGGGGCAGGATGAAGAACGGGTCCTTCGAGGAAAGATCGGTAATCCAGAGCGCGAATGGCGCCTGCCGCATTTCGACGCTTTCGAGCAGCACCCAGTAGAACGAGATGAAGAACGGGATCTGCACCAGCATGGGCAGGCAGCCGGCGGCCGGATTGATCTTCTCCTTCTTGTACAGCTCCATCAGCGCACCGCTCATGGCCTGGCGGTCGTCCTTGTAGCGCTCCTGCAGCGCCTTCATCCGGGGCTGCAGTTTGCGCATGCCGGCCATGGACCGGCCGCTCGTCTCGCTGAGCTTGTAGAACACGAGCTTGATCAGCAGGGTGACCAGGATGATGGCCAGGCCCCAGTTGCGGACGAAGCCGTGCATCTTGTCGAGCAGCCAGAACATGGGCTGGGCCAGCAGGGTCAGGCGACCGTAGTCCACCGTTAGTTCAAGGCCGGGAGCAGTCGCGGCCAGTTCCGCCTGCAACTTGGGACCGATGAACAACCTGGAACTGAAACTGGCGGAGCCCGCTGGCGGAACCATCTGTAAGGGGCCGATGGCGCTGACGAGGAATTTTCCAGCAGCGAAACTTCCGGCGTAATTCCAGGTCTCGCCGGTCGGCGGCACCGCGGCCGCCAGGAAGTGGTGCTGAATAGCGCCAAACCAGCCCCTTGCGACGGACTGGCTGAACGGCGCGGCAGTCAGGTCTTCCACATCGAGTTTCTGGTACTTGGTGCCGTCGTAAGTGACGGGGCCGTTGAAGGAATAGGTCTCCACGTCAAACATGCTTTGGTCCGGTGGCGAATACAGCCGCTGGATCTGCAGGTACTCGGCTGCCTGGTAGGCCTCGGCGCCATTGTTCTGCACGACATGCTCGAGATCGATCTGGAAACGGCCAGGGCGGAAGGTATAGGTCTTGGTGACGACCACCCCTGTCGGGCTCTCCCAGCGCAGAGGCACCTTGAGCTCCGTGGTGCCGGATTTCAGGGTGTAGTCCTTACTGGTCGCGGTGAAGTCAGCGAGGTGGTTGGCTTCTGGCTGATTATCGGCGGCGCGCAAGCCGCCCTGCACGGCGAAGAAGCGCTCGGCCGCCGGCGACAGCAGCTCCACGGGCACCCCGGGTTGATCCTTGTGCACCGGGAAGGTGGGCAATCTCGCATCGACGATATTCCCGCCCTTCAGATCGATGGCAAGGTCGAGCACATCTGTGCGGACGCGGATCAGCGTGGCCGGCGCAGGAATAACGGCCACGGAATCAGCGGGAGCCGTTACCGTTGGTGCGGCGGCGGATACGGGGCCGGGTAGTGACGGCAGTGCCGGTGCAGCGGCGGGAGCGGCAGGACCGGTCGTCGTCGTGGTCTGTTCATCGGCGGCGGCGGTCTTGGGCGAGTAGGTCTGTTGCCAGGTCTGAACCGTGAGCCAGACCAGCATCATCAGTCCAACCCAGAGAAAAATCCGCAGATTGTCCGTGGTCACGTGCCGCTATCCCCTTTTGGTTTACCAGCGCCGTTAGCGACGCGGACCCAGTGCTTCTCGAGGCTGGCAAAAAGTACGCTACTCGCCGCTGCTGTTGTCGCGTCACGAGCCAGCACGACCAGATCCATGGCCGGCAAGCCCGACGCGCGCCTTCGGAAACTCTCACGCACCAGTCGTCGAAGCCGGTTGCGGCCAACAGCCAGGCGGACTTTCTGCTTGGAAATCGCGAAGCCCAGCCGTGGCCGACTCAAGGCGTTTTCGTGAAAGAGGATCGTGAAGAACTGATCCGCAGACCTGCGACCATTGTTGAACACATTATCAAAGTCCGAGCCCTGCAGCAGGCGCAGCTGACGGGGGAAATTCTGCTGGTGCTGGGCCGCAGCGGCAGTTGGCGGCGCGGCGATTGAAATTTTCCGCGGGACCGTGGGCGTCAGACGGTCAGTCGCGCACGGCCCTTTGCGCGCCGGCGCTTTAGGACCAGCCGGCCGGCACGAGTTGCCATGCGGGCGCGGAACCCGTGGGTCCGGACGCGCTTCAGTTTGCTGGGCTGGTAAGTTCTTTTCATGAAAAAATTCGCTGGAAAACAAAAGGATGGGTATGCGCAGGAGGCCGGAAGGTTAAGGAGCCGTCCGGCGTGTGTCAATAGCGTCGGAGCCTGTGGATAAGTCGATTCGCGCCCGCTAGACTGCCGTACTCCCCTTTCGATAACCATAATCAGATTCACGGGGTGAATCCGTGCAGTCTTCCCTCTGGGGCCGCTGTGTCCAGCAGCTGCGGTCCGACTTGCCTGAGCAGCAGTTCAACACCTGGATTCGGCCACTGCAGGCCGTCGAGGAGGCGCAGGCCATACGGCTGCTAGCGCCCAATCGCTTCGTCGTGGACTGGGTAAACAGCAACTGCCTGGCCCGGATCACGGATTTCCTTCGGGAAACGCCAGGTATGACGGTGCGTGTGGAGGTGGGGAGTCTCACAAACCTGCAACGACAAACCGTGCCGGTCGCGGGTAAGGTTCGCGAGACGGCACCAATCGGCGGCAGGCTGAACCCTGAGTACACTTTCGAGAAGTTCGTCGAGGGTAAAAGCAATCAGATGGCGCGCGCCGCTGCGATGCAAGTCGGCAGCAACCCCGGTCGCGGCTATAACCCACTGTTTATCTACGGTGGCGTTGGACTCGGCAAGACGCACCTGATGCAGGGCATCGGCCACGTGATCGTCGCGAATCGTCCCGAAGCCCGGGTGGCCTACGTCCACTCGGAGCAGTTTGTGGGCGACATGGTGCGCGCACTGCAGCACAAGACGATCAACGATTTCAAGGCTGGCTATCGCTCCCTCGACGCCCTGCTAATCGACGACATCCAGTTTTTCGCCAAGAAGGAAGGCTCCCAGGAGGAGTTCTTTCACACTTTCAATGCGCTGCTGGAGGGACAGCGTCAGGTAATCCTCACCTGCGATAGATATCCTAAGGAAGTCAATGGCTTAGAGGAGCGCCTGAAGTCCCGTTTCGGCTGGGGACTGACCGTCTCCATCGACCCGCCCGAGCTGGAAACCAGCGTGGCCATCCTGATGAGCAAGGCGGCGGTGGTGCACAAGGAACTACCGGAGGAAGTGGCCTTTTTCATCGCTCAGCGGATCCGGTCCAATGTGCGGGAGCTAGAGGGGGCGCTGCACCGGGTTATCGCGAACTCCTCGTTCACTGGTCGGCCGATCACGCTGGAGTTTGCGAAGGAAGCGCTCCGCGATCTCCTCGCTCTGCAGGACCGGCTCGTTACGATCGAGAATATTCAGAAGACGGTGGCCGAGTACAGCAAGGTACGCGTGGCGGATCTACTGTCGAAACGCCGCAACCGGTCGATAACGCGGCCCCGTCAGATTGCCATGAGCCTGGCCAAGGAACTTACGAGTCACAGCCTGCCGGAGATCGGCGACCAGTTCGGTGGGCGGGATCACACCACTGTTCTGCACGCCTGCCGGAGGGTAAAGCTGCTGCGCGATACGGAATCCAGGGTGCGAGAGGACTATCAGAACCTGATCCGAATTCTTACCGCCTGACGTGACTGGACCGAGCGGTAGCCTGCGAGGAACGCGTGCATATCGTGTGGAGAACTGCAGCGGCGTCGTGAAGCCACAGGTTCTGCACAGGTGCTACATTGTCTGTCCGGGTGTTAGCGCACAGTGCATACCGAGGGAAAGTGCCGGCAATTTAAGCTCTGCTGAGGGCTTATTAACAGCCAGCTACTGCCGTAATAACTACTACTAAACAGCACTTTGAAATCAAGAAATCAGTAATTAACTATAGCTACTTGCATAGGATACGGGCATGAAAGTCACGACGTCGCGTTCCAGTCTGGTGAAGCCAGTCCAAGCCGTTATTGGTGTCGTGGAACGGCGACAAACAATGCCCATCCTCGCCAACGTCTTGCTGGCGATACGTGGCCAGGAACTGGTGGTGACGGCGACCGATCTCGAAGTAGAGCTTGTAGCGAAGGTCCCGGTCGACAAAGTGGACAGCGCTGGGGAAGTGACGGTGCCGGGACGAAAGTTACTGGATATCTGCCGTGCGCTTTCCGACGACGCGAGCGTGCAAGTGCAACTGGATGGCGATCGACTGGTTATAAAGTCCGGCCGCTCTCGATTCGTGCTTGGGACGCTGCCGGCTGCCGACTTTCCCGTGGTGGAAGGCGTCGAGGCAGTTCAAAATCTCGAGCTGAGCCAGGTCGATCTGCGCAAGCTGCTTGAGAAGACCCAGTTTGCGATGGCCCAGCAAGATGTCCGCTATTACCTGAACGGGCTGATGCTGGAGACCACCGGGAAAATGGTTCGGGCGGTCGCGACCGACGGCCACCGCCTAGCGCTGTGCGAAGTTGAGGTTGATGTGCAGAAAGGGGCAGGCAAGGCCCGGAAGTCCGAGGGCCAGCAGGTGATCATTCCGCGGAAAGGTGTTCAGGAATTGCAGCGCTTGCTGGTCGGTGATGGGCCCGTGGTCCTGGCGATAGGCTCTAATCACGTACGAGCCTCAATTGGCGATATTCGCTTCACATCGAAGCTGATTGACGGCCGTTTCCCAGATTATGAGCGGGTGATACCGAAGCCGCAGGGAAACGTATTACGGGCTGGCCGTGATGTCTTGCGGCAGGCGTTGCAGCGCGCCGCGATTCTGTCTAACGAGAAATACCGGGGGGTCCGGCTGGAGCTTGCCGATGCCACGCTCCGGATCCAGGCCAATAACCCGGATCAGGAAGAGGCGCGTGACGAGATCGAAGTGGAGTACAAGGGCGAAGCGTTGGAGATTGGCTTCAATGTCAACTACCTTCTGGACGCTTTGGCGGCTATCGACACTGAGCAGGTGGAGTTAGGCTTCGTGGACGCCAACAGCAGCTGTTTGATCAGTAGCCCTGGAGCCGGGCTGTCGCGTTATGTCGTGATGCCCATGCGGCTGTGACGTGACGGCCCCCGCCCTGACCCCGGTAATCGCCGAGGTCCAGTTAGGGTCCTTTCGCTGTTTCGAATCGGTGCGACTTGAGCCGGGTCCGGGCTTCAATCTCATTGCAGGAGATAACGCCTCGGGGAAGACGAGTTTCCTGGAAGCGTTGTACTTTTTGGGCCGGGGAACTTCCTTTCGGGCAGCCCGGGCAGAGGCGGCGATTCGCTTTGAGTCGGACCACTGCACGCTATTTGCCAGGCTGGGTATTGGGCTGGCCGGTCGGGTCGGGGTTGAGGTATCCCGCTCCGCGGGTCTGACCATGCGCCTGGACGGCGTGGCTGGAACCCGAGCCGACTTGGCACGGGCACTGCCGGTTCAGCTCCTCGATCCTGCGAGTCATGAGCTGGTTAGTGGCGCCCCGGCTGGCCGACGGCAGTTTCTCGACTGGGGAGTGTTCCACGTGGAACAGAACTTTCTTGCTGCCTGGCAGCGCTACCGAAGAGCCCTGCAGCAACGAAACGCCGCTCTTAAGACCCGGAACGCCGCAGGAGCCTGGTACTGGGATAGCAGCCTCGTAACGGAGGGCTTGGCCGTCGACGGGTTTCGCCGCCGACTATTGGCGCTCCTCCAGGCCCGAGTTGACCAGGTCGGTGAGCGGCTGCTCGGGGCCGCGATCGAACTCCATTACCAGTCGGGCTGGGCTGAGGACGCAAGCCTTGAGAATGCCCTCGTGGGAAGTCGCGACCGGGATCTGCAGACGGCGACCAGCACGGTCGGGCCCCATCGGGCTGACTTTCGAATCATCCTTCGGGCCCGACGGGCGCGGGATACCGTGTCCCGCGGACAGGAAAAGCTGATCGCAGCGGCCCTGACGATTGCGCAGCTCGAGCTCGTCGCGCAGACGCGGGCCCAGCCTGTGGTTCTCCTGCTGGATGAGCCCGCTGCGGACCTGGACCGCGACCACCTGGCCCTGCTCCTGACGGTTGTCGGTGAGGCGCCGTTCCAGTCCTTCGTAACCTCGCTGGATGCATCAGGACTGAAGCTTCCGGAAGGCGCCCGGGCGTTTCACGTGGAACGTATTGGGGGAGCCAGCTTTGCTATAATTACTGGCTAACTATTCGGGGTCTTTCATGGTTGATTCAGAGCGCTACGACTCCAGTAATATCAAAGTCTTAAAGGGACTGGACGCGGTCCGTAAACGTCCCGGGATGTACATCGGTGACACCGATGACGGCACGGGCCTCCATCACATGGTCTTTGAGGTCGTCGACAACTCAATCGACGAGGCACTCGCCGGCTTCTGCACCAACATTACCGTCACCATCCACGCGGACGAAGCCGTCACGATCGCCGACGATGGGCGCGGAATCCCCGTAGATCTCCACCCAGAAGAGGGTAAGTCCGCGGCAGAGGTCATCATGACCGTGCTCCATGCGGGTGGCAAGTTCGACAGTAATTCCTACAAAGTCTCCGGTGGCCTCCACGGTGTCGGTGTCTCGGTCGTCAACGCGCTCTCCGAAGTCCTCGACCTCACCGTCTATCGGGAAGGACGCACCCATGAGCAGCGCTATCACTTGGGCGAAGCCGACGCACCCCTGGCCGTCACCGGCGAAACCAAGCGCCGGGGCACGGTGATCCGTTTCCGGCCCAGTGCGCAGATCTTTACCAACATCCAGTTTCACTACGACATCCTCGCCAAGCGCCTGCGAGAGCTCTCCTTCCTGAACCAGGGCGTCCGTATTCAACTGGTGGACGAGCGGGACGGGCGGGAAGATGTCTTCGAGTTCGAGGGTGGTATCCGGGCGTTCGTCGAGCATCTGAACCGCAACAAGATGCCGATTCACGCGTCCGTCATTTACTTCTCGAGGGCAGTCGATACGGTGCTGGTCGAATGTGCGCTGCAGTGGAACGACGGTTACCAGGAAAACATGTTCTGCTACACCAACAACATTCCGCAGAGGGATGGGGGCACGCACCTCTCGGGCTTTCGCGCCGGCCTAACGCGGACGCTGAATACTTACATCGAGAAAGAGCTCAGCTCAAGGAAGGAAAAGGTCGCCACCACCGGGGATGATTCCCGCGAGGGCCTCACCGCGGTTCTCTCAGTAAAGCTGCCGGATCCCAAGTTCTCGTCCCAGACAAAGGACAAGCTCGTCTCCTCCGAGGTGAAGTCCGCGGTCGAGACGGCCGTCGGCGAGTTCCTCGAAGCTTTCCTGCTGGAACACCCGGCCGAGGCCAAGATCGTGGCTTCAAAGCTGATCGACGCGGCGCGCGCGCGGGAAGCCGCGCGCAAGGCGCGGGAAATGACCCGCCGTAAGGGCGCGCTGGACATTGCAGGGCTGCCCGGCAAGCTGGCTGACTGTCAGGAGAAAGACCCGGCACTGTCTGAATTGTTTCTCGTCGAGGGCGATTCAGCCGGCGGCTCGGCCAAGCAGGGGCGGGACCGACGCACCCAGGCGGTCTTACCGCTCAAGGGCAAAATCCTGAACGTCGAGAAGGCGCGCTTCGACAAGATGCTGGCCTCGGCAGAAGTTGGCACCCTGATCACTGCTCTCGGTTGCGGCATAGGCCGCGAGGACTTCGACCCGGACAAGTTGCGTTATCACCGCATCATTATCATGACGGACGCCGACGTCGACGGCTCCCACATCCGGACCTTGTTGCTGACCTTCTTTTACCGACAGATGCCCCAGCTGGTTGAGCGCGGCCACATCTACATCGCGCAGCCGCCCTTGTACAAAGTCAAACGCGGCAAGCAGGAAACTTACGTCAAGGACGATGCCGAACTGAACACACTACTGCTCAAGTCAGCACTAGATAGCGCGGCGCTTCACGTGAATTCCCGGGATCTCCCGCTACAGGGCGACGCCCTCCGCACGCTGGCTGAGAAATTCGTGATCGTCACGGCGGTGATCCAGCGACTCGCGCGCCGCTACGACACAACCGTGCTCGAGCAACTGCTCTTCCAGCCGGAAGTCGTGGCGTCCAGATATGCCGACCGCGCCTGGCTCACAGGCTGGGCAGCGGGATTACAAAAGTTGTTAGCCGAGGCAGTCAAGGCCGAAAGTGTGGTCTATCGAGCGGAGCTCTCGGAGAATGAAGAAGGCATTCAGGGCTTCGGCATTCGACGCGCGCGGCACGGCGTCGAGGAGCGGGCGGAATTGTCGCTGCGCTTTTTTGAGTCCCCCGAGTACCGAAAAATCGCCGAACTCGGCAATAGTCTCCAGGGCTTGCTTGCCGCAGATGCCTACGTGATGCGGGGCGATCAGCGCCGCGCAGTCCTGAGCTTTCGTGAGGCCATGGAGTGGCTAATGGCCGAAGCGCGGCGCGGCCAGACCATTCAGCGCTACAAGGGCCTCGGCGAGATGAACCCGGAGCAGCTCTGGGAGACGACCGTAAACCCCGCAAGCCGTCGACTGCTGCGGGTGAGGATCGAGGACGCTGTTGCGGCCGATGAGATCTTTACGACCCTGATGGGTGACCAGGTCGAACCCCGCCGCGAGTTCATCGAACGTAACGCGCTGTCAGCCGAGAATCTCGACGTCTAACGGCGGTCTCCCGACTTCCGCAGTTCTGCCACCTGCGCTTCGATCCAGGCCTGCACCTCGGCGTTTACCTGACGGGGATCACGGCCTGCTGGGTCCACTGGCGCCCCGATACGGAAGGTCACACTGCCCGGGCGTTTCCGCCAGCCCCGGCGCGGCCAGTAGTCACCCGCGTCGTGCGCCACCGGCACCAGCAGTTGTCCTGCCTCCTGCGCCAGCAGCACGCCGCTAAGGCCGTAGCGGCGGGTTTCGCCGGGCGGCATCCGGGTGCCTTCCGGAAAAACCATCACCCAATGGCCTTCGTCGAGGCGCGCCTTGCCTTTGGCCAGTACCTGGGCAACGGCGTGCTGACCGGCGCCACGATCGATCGCGATCGGCCGGATGGCGGCCACGGCCCAACCAAGAAATGGCGCCCAAAGTATCTCGCGCTTAACCACCCAGCACTGGTGGCCTGGAAAAAGCAGAAACTGCGCGAGCGTTTCGTAGGCGGAGGAATGCTTGAGCAACACCACGGCTTTGCGCGTCGGGATGTGCTCTGATCCTTCGACCCGGTAATCCAGCCGGCACAGGATTCGGAGGAGCCAGAAGGCTGCTCGTATCCAGAAAACGGTCAGCGCATAGGCCACCGCATAGCCGCCGAGGCGACCAATGACAATGACAATGCTCCAGAAAAGAACGCTGATGAACATCAGCACGGTGAACAACACGGACCGGATCAACATCAGCGTTGCCAGTATCGCTATGCCCGGCGCCACTACCGGTTAGGAGTGGGCAGGCAGGACAGGTCTGCCACATCAAGGAACAGGTCCCGGAGCCGGCGCAGTTGTGCCAGTCGGTTGTCTCGCACTGCCGGAGCATCGGCCATGACCAGGACCGCCTCGAAGAAGGCATCGACGGGCGCCTTGAGCGCCGCAAGACCCTGCAGTGCCTGTCGATAGTCACGACGCGCGAGATGCTGCCGGTGCGCGTCGCTGACTTTTTCTATGGCCGCGTGCAGCGCTTGCTCTTCGGGGGACTCAAACAGTGCCGGATCAACCCGCTGGTCGCCATCAGTGGCCGCCCGGAGGATATTCGCGATGCGCTTGTTGGCCACTGCCAGGCTCTCCGCTTCCGGCAGCTTGAGGAACGACCCGACCCCAATCAGCCGCGCATGAAAATCCACCGGAGTTGTGGCGCGCCGCAGCCGCACGGCCTCGAACGATTCCGCAGTAACGGCCCCAACCGGCAGGTCTGGCGCGAGGCCATCAAGGTACCAGGCGCGGGAGCGTTCCATGACGAAGTCAAACAACTCGTCAGCCAATACCGGAGCGTCCTTGACCGCAACCGGTTGTAACTTGATCGCCTTCACGAGGAGTGCCATCAGGTCGAGATCAACCCTATCTTCCACGAGGATTCTCAACAGACCCAGTGCCGCACGCCGCAGACCGAAGGGGTCCTTGTTGCCGCTCGGGCGCTTGCCCAGAGCGAACACGCCCGACAGGGTGTCCGCCCGATCAGCAAGCGCCAGGGCCCGTCCCGCCGGTGTGGCTGGCAGGCGATCACCAGCGTGTCGCGGCAGGTACTGTTCTTCGATGGCGATTGCTACTGCGGCTGGTTCGCCATCGTGGGTTGCATAGTGGAACCCCATTCGACCCTGAAGTTCAGGAAATTCACCCACCATCGCGCTAAGCAGGTCAGTCTTTGCCAGCAAGGCCGCCCGTTCGACGATCTCCGCATCCTGGCCCAGCGCTCCCGCGATTTCGCCGCCCAGGCTCGCCACGCGTCGCGACCGCTCCATCAGGCTGCCGAGGCCATGCTGGAATACGACCGCTCCAAGGCGCTCCACGCGCGACGCCAGCGTGGACTTTCGGTCCTGGTCCCAGAAGAATGCGGCGTCGGAGAGTCGTGGAAGTACGACGCGTTCATTACCCTCGCGGACCTGGTCCGGATCCAGACTTTCCAGATTGGCGATCGTGACAAACTGTGGAAGCAGCCGTTCATGGCTATCCCGAATCGGGAAATACCGCTGATGTCCCTGCAGCGTCGCGATGAGCACCTCTTCCGGCAAGCGCAGGAATCCCGCGTCAAAGCTACCGGTAATGGCCACGGGCCATTCGACCAGTCCGGTGACCTCATCCAGGAGTGCGTCGCTGTAAACCGGATGCCCGCCCGCGGCGAGAGCAGCCGCGTTGGCCAGGCGCAGAACGCAGTCGTGCCGTGCCGCGTATTCCGGAATTACCTTGCCCCGACCGGATAGCAGTACCGGGTAGTCGCACGGGGCGCCGATGACCAGTGCTTCCGGCGCGTGAAACCGATGCCCGTGAGTCTTTCGGCCTGGCGCAATGCCGAGTACCGGTTCGGGGAGCACCACATCGCCCAGCAACATGACGACCCAGTGCACGGGCCTGACGAACTCAGCGTCACCGCTGCCCCAGCGCATTCTTCGGGGGATCGGCAGTGCTTTAAGCGCGTCCGTCACGATTCCATGGAGCAGCTCTGCGGCAGGCCGTCCCGGGGACTGCGCAGTGTGGAAGAGCCACGCGCCTTTGCTGGTTTCCACCCTGCCGACAGCCGCTATCGGGACGCCACAACCCTCGGCGAAGGCGAGAGCTGCACGCGTCGGCGAGCCGTCAGCCGCGAAGGCCACCGCAACTGGCGGACCGCGCTTCTCGATCGTTTGCAGCGGCTGCGTAAGCTGCAGGCCACTGACCAGCACTGCCAGGCGACGTGGAGTCGCATAGGAGCTCAAGCTTACAAACGCAAGACTCGCGCTGCGCAGCCCAGCCTCGACCTGCCCCGAAAAGGCGTGCTCGAGGGCAGCGAGCGACTTCGGGGGCAGCTCTTCTGTTCCTATCTCGACCAGGAAGTCTGCAGTGGCTGCCATTCTGTCCAGGGGCCCGTGAAGGATCAGTTGGCTGCAGGAATGGGGGCACGCGGTGCGGTTGCCGAGCGCGTCAGCATGGGAAAACCAAGCGCCGCGCGGCTGTCCTGATAGGCCTGCGCGACTGATCGGGCCATTTCGCGAACCCGCAGAATGTAGCGCTGGCGTTCACTCACTGAAATCGCCCGCCTGGCGTCCAGCAGATTGAAGGTGTGGGAGGCGTCGAGTACCTGCTCATAGGCTGGCAGGGTCAGGCCCGTCTCGATCAGTCCGCGGCACGCACGCTCCGCAGCGTCAAAGCGTGGGACGAGCACGCCCGTATCAGCGGCCTCGAAATTGTAGCGCGACATCTCGACCTCGTTCTGGTGGAACACATCACCGTAAGTGACCCGGCCGAGTGGCCCGTCCGCCCACGTCAGATCGTAAACGCTGGCGACGCCCTGCAGGTACATGGCGATGCGCTCCAGGCCGTAGGTGATCTCGCCGGTCACGGGCCTGCAGTCCAGTCCGCCGACCTGCTGGAAGTAAGTAAACTGGGTGACTTCCATCCCGTTCAGCCAGACCTCCCACCCCAGTCCCCACGCGCCCAGCGTCGGTGATTCCCAGTTGTCCTCCACAAAGCGCAGGTCATGCACCAGCGGATCGATGTCGAGGGCCCGCAACGAATCGAGATAGAGCTGCTGAATCTCAAGCGGAGAGGGCTTTATGACGACCTGAAACTGATAGTAGTGCTGCAGCCGGTTGGGATTTTCTCCGTAGCGCCCATCCGTCGGGCGCCTGCTGGGCTGCACGTAGGCCGCGCTCCACGGTTCCGGTCCAATGGCACGCAGAAAGGTAGCCGGGTGAAAGGTTCCGGCGCCCACCGGCATGTCGTAGGGCTGGAGGATCACGCAGCCCCTGTCGGCCCAGTAGCGCTGCAACGCGAGGATCAGATCCTGAAACGTGCGGGGGCGTCGCGACTGGGTCAAGCGGCAGGTCCGAGGGCCGAGGGCGCGGCAGTATAGCCTCGATCGCTGAGCCGGTAGTCGGGCGGTGTGTAATGCCGTGGGGGCCTCCGGCCTGCACCACTATTGTGCATCGATCGACCAAGTCGCATCACTCTGGGGCGCCGTTCAGCGGCCGCCGACAGACATTTTCAGCAATTACATGGCGTTGGCCATCGCTCGCTTTTGGCACGGCTGTTGCAATAGGATAGGGCGCCGCTGCTGGCCCCCGTCCAGAACCGACCCACCGGTGGCCATTCCGTTTCGCCAAAACTGCAAGGAGCTGACATGACCACGCCTGCTAATGCCCTGACTCTCCTCAAGGAGAAAGAGGCCAAGTTCGTCGATCTGCGTTTCACCGATACGCGCGGCAAAGAACAGCACCTCACGATGCCGGCCCACACCGTCGATGCCAGCTTCTTTGAAGACGGCAAGATGTTTGACGGTTCCTCGATTGCCGGCTGGAAGGGCATCCAGGAATCCGACATGGTGCTCATGCCGGACGCTTCAACAGCCATTCTCGATCCCTTCATGGAAGACGCGACCGTCATTATCCGGTGTGACGTCTATGAGCCCTCCACGATGCAGGGCTATGGTCGTTGTCCGCGCATGACGGCCAAGCGCGCCGAGGCCTATCTCAAGTCGACCGGGATCGCCGACCAGGCGTTCTTCGGCCCTGAGAACGAGTTTTTCATTTTTGACGACGTGCGCTACGGCGCCGACATGCACGGCTCGTTCTACCGGATCGATTCCGAGGAGGGGGCCTGGAACTCCGGCAAGAAATACGAGAACGGCAACACCGGTCATCGCCCGGGGATCAAGGGCGGCTACTTCCCCGTACCGCCGGTCGACGCCCTGCAGGATATCCGCTCGCAGATGTGCCTGACCCTGGAAGAAATGGGCCTCGGTGTGGAGGTTCATCACCACGAGGTCGCAACGGCGGGCCAGTGTGAAATCGGCGTGAGGTTCGGCAGCCTCGTAAAAAAGGGCGACGAAGTCCAGATCCTCAAGTACGTGGTGCAGAACGTCGCGCATGCCTACGGCAAGACCTCGACGTTTATGCCGAAGCCACTGGTTGGTGACAACGGCAGTGGCATGCACGTGCACCAGTCCCTGGCGAAGGGCGGCAAAAACCTGTTTACGGGCGACCAGTACGGTGGCCTGTCGCAGACCGCCCTGCACTACATCGGCGGCATCATGAAGCATGCCAAGGCAATCAATGCGCTGACGAATCCAAGCACCAATAGCTACAAGCGGCTGGTGCCCGGTTTCGAGGCCCCGGTAATGCTGGCTTACTCCGCCCGCAATCGCTCCGCGTCGATCCGGATTCCGTTTATTGCAAACCCGAAGGGCCGGCGCATCGAAGTTCGCTTCCCGGACAGCACCGCCAATCCGTACTTCGCTTTCGCGGCGATGATGATGGCAGGACTCGACGGTATCCAGAACAAGATCAATCCTGGCGAGCCCATGGACAAGGATCTCTACGATCTGGAGCCTGAGGAAGACGCGAAGATTCCAAAAGTCTGTTTCTCGCTGGAGCAGGCGCTTGAAGCACTCGATAAGGATCGAGACTTCCTCAAGGCCGGCAATGTCTTCAGCGATGACCTTATCGATGCCTACATCTCCCTGAAGATGGCCGAAGTCACGCGGATCCGCATGGCCACGCACCCGCTCGAGTTCGAGTTGTATTACAGCCTCTGACATAACGACGAACGGCAGCGTCCGGCCTGCAAGAGTGTGGGCCGGACGCTGGTTGACTCCGGACAGGGGAGGTATGCTCCGGGCATGTACCCACTGTTCGCATTTCTCGCTCTGGCGCTCGGCGCTGCGGACGTCTACAGATGGACCGACGCGGACGGGCAGGCGCACTACACGGACCGCCCGGAGCCTGGCGCGGAACGAGTCACGATTGACGTCGGTCCCAGGGCGAGCCGCCCTGCTGGTGGCGCCAGTCCATCGAGCAACACGCAGGCACCCGACGACGGGACTGGGCCTGCCGTCTTCAGTTACCAGTCTCTGACCATAACGACGCCGGCGCAGGAACAGGTACTTTGGAATATCGAGGGCCAGCTAGACGTCGCGGCGGTAGTGCAGCCTGCACTGCAGTCGGGGCACGCCCTGCAGTTCTACCTGGATGGCCGGATGGCGCAGGCGGACCTGGGCAGCACGCGGACGCAATACCTGGAGGTGTTCCGCGGCGAACACTCGCTGCGGGTCGAAGTGGTGGACGCGGTGGGGAAGACCCTGATCACCAGCCCGACGAGCAGATTCTTCGTGCGCCAGTCAGCCCTCCCCAACCCGGGTCCAGTTCGCCCCCCGCGCCCGTAGCAGCCGATATCCTTGGCAGCCTGGCGACGGCGGTCCTGATCGTCGATCCTGACGGCGCACTCCTCTATCTCAATGCCGGTGCCGAAACCCTGCTTGGCGTAAGTGCCCGGATCAGCCTCGGCCGTACCCTGCAGTCGCTGCTCCCTGGTCTGCGCAATGTTGAGGAACTGATCCGCCGCGCGGCAGCCGACGGTGAAATCTTTGGCCAGCTCGTTAGTATCACCACGGCTCACAACAGCGAAACGCCGGTAGAAGTAGCCTGCCAGGTTTCTCCAGCTCGTGGACCAGGGCGTCGCGTCATCGTCGAATTGTCGGATGCCACACAGTGGCGCCAGATCGACCGCGAGCACGCTCTCATCTCCCAGCGGGACGCGAGTCGCCGCATGATCCTGCAACTGGCCCATGAGATTCGTAATCCGCTAGGGGGCTTGCGCGGTGCTGCGCAGTTGCTCGAACGGGAACTGCCGACGCCGGAACTGCGGGAGTTCACACGCATCATCATTGGCGAAGCGGATCGCCTGACCGCCCTCACGGACAGCCTGCTCGGTCCGGTGCGCCGGCCGCAGCGCCAGGACGTGAATGTGCACGAAGTACTGGAGCGGGTCCTGGCGCTGATTGCCAGCGAACGTCATGAAGATGTTCAGCTGTGCCGGGACTATGACCCCAGCCTGCCCACGTTCGCAGCGGATCCGGATCAACTTATGCAGGCCTTGCTCAATGTGACACGCAACGCCATGCAAGCCATCGGCCCCAGAGGTCGCGTGCAGTTTCGCACGCGTGCGCTCACCAACTTCGCGATTGGTGCCGTTCGTCACAAGCTCGTGCTCAGCATCGAGATCGAGGACGATGGACCTGGGGTTCCGGCGGACCTTGCCGAATCCATCTTCTACCCCCTCGTCACGGGACGGGCAGATGGTACTGGCCTTGGGCTATCGATTTCCCAGGACCTGGTGAGTCGGCACGGTGGCCTGATCGAGTATCAGTCCCGCCCTGGAAAGACGATCTTTACTGTCCATCTGCCTTGCACGCCATCCGTCCCGGAGGGGGCGTGAGCGCTCGCGAACTGTCCGTGTGGGTCGTCGATGACGACGCCTCCGTACGCTGGGTACTGGACCGCGCCCTGAACAACGAGGGTATGAATACGCGCACCTTCGAATCGGCCGACACCCTGTTCGACGCGCTGAAAAGTGAGCAGCCGGACGTTCTAATCTCCGATGTGCGCATGCCGGGTACGGATGGCATGGAAGCGCTGCGCCGCATCGCGAGGGATGGCTATTCCTTCCCGATCATCGTGATTACCGCTCACGCCGACCTGGATAGTGCCGTGGCGGCCTATCAGGGCGGAGCGTTCGAGTACCTGCCGAAGCCTTTCGACGTTGACGACGCCGTGGCGCTGGTGCGGCGCGCCGGACGTTTCGGGACGCGCATCAGTGGCGGCCAGGTCGAGGCCGACCGCCAGGTGCCGACGATGATCGGCCGTGCGCCGGCCATGCAGGAGGTTTTTCGCACCATTGGCCGGCTGTCACGTTCAAGCATGGCTGTACTCATTACCGGCGAGTCGGGCACGGGCAAGGAGCTGGTGGCCCGGGCCCTGCACGAGCACAGCCCACGGGCCCAGCAGCCGTTCATCGCACTCAATACGACAGCGATTGCATCGGAATTGCTCGAATCCGAGCTGTTCGGTCACGAGCGAGGGGCATTCACGGGCGCTGACAGTCGCCGGATCGGGCGCTTTGAACAGGCCGACGGGGGTACGTTGTTTCTCGATGAGATCGGCGACATGTCCCCCGCGCTCCAGACCCGCCTGCTCCGAGTCCTGGCCGAGGGCGAGTTCTACCGGGTGGGCGGTCAACTCCCGATCCGGGTGGACGTGCGGGTCATTGCGGCGACCAACCAGGAGCTCACAGCAGCGGTCCAGTCCGGGAAGTTCCGAGAGGATCTTTTCCACAGGTTGAACGTGATTCACATTGTGGCGCCGCCACTCCGGGAACGCCGCGACGACGTCCCGCTACTGCTCGACTACTACCTGCGCGAGGCGGCCCGGGAACTGGGGAGTCAGCCGAAGCGCCTCGCCCCCGAAGCGCTCAGCTTGCTGACGCGGTTCGAATGGCCTGGCAACGTTCGCCAGCTCGTCAACGCCTGCCGCCGCCTGACCGTGACCGCCCCAGGCTCCGAGATTCGTCAGGAGGACATCCCCGATGAGCTCGGTGGCCAGGCTGGTCGACTGGCCGGTTCGGCCGACTGGTCCCTGCGACTGTCGCGCTGGGCTGAGGCCGCCCTGCAGGACAAAGGTGACAAACCGCTACTGGAGACGGCGCTCCCGGAGTTCGAGCGCACGCTGATCTTGGCGGCGCTCGCCCATGCCCGCGGTCACCGGCAGGACGCTGCGAAGCTGCTGGGGTGGGGGCGGAATACGCTCGCCCGGAAGATCCGGGAACACGGCCTGGAGTAGCCTCCGGTCGGGCCCGAGGCGGTCAGGTCTGAGAGAGAGACCGTAACGTTTTTCATGGCCAGAAAAATAACACCGGAATCGTGGATTTTAGAAGACAGTTAACTCTATGATAAAAATGCACTTTAATATATGCAGTAGTAATCATAATATTGACAGTCCTTTCGACAGTTACCCGGCCGTGCCTGCCGCTGCCATGCCACTGCGAGCCTCTGGCGTGCCGGCCGTGGTCAGCGTGCCCACGAGGGCGGCCACGTTCGGGACGCCATACCGGCGGAGGTAGTCGGCGATGCCCGCGTTGATCTTCGTGCACACCAGGGGATCGTAGAAAAGCGCTGTGCCCACGCCAACCGCGGAGGCGCCCGCAATCAGGAACTCCAGTGCATCCGTGGCGGTCAGGATGCCGCCCTGGCCAATGATCGGCACCTGGTGGGGACCCGCCTCCTGGTAAACCTGCCAGGTCTTCAGCAGGGCAATCGGCTTGATCGCCGGGCCGGACAGACCTCCCTGGATGTTGGCCAGTACCGGCCGTCGGCGTTCGACATCCACTGCCATGCCCATGAGGGTATTGATGACGGCGAAAGCGTCTGTGCCAGCCTCGATACAGCGGCGGGCGTTCTCGCGGATGTCCGTCTGGTTAGGGGAGAGCTTGGTAATGAGTGGCTTTTTCGTCGCCTGCCGGCAGGCGGCGACCACCCGGGCCGAGACGTCCGGGTAGTTGCCAAAGGCCACGCCGCCTTCCTTGACGTTCGGGCAACTGATATTGATTTCGATGGCGTCGATCGGCGAATCATCGAGGCGCCGGCAGACCTCCACGTACTCCTCAATGGTTGAGCCGCAGGCGTTGGCAATGAAACGCGTTTCGCCGAAATCCAGAGTGGGGAGGATACGGCTGACGAGGGCATCCACCCCGGGATTCTGAAGGCCGATGGCATTCAGCATCCCCATCGCCGTCTCGGCGATCCGGTGCGGCTCGTTACCCAGCCGCGCGTGCAGGGTGGTGCCCTTCAGCACGATCGCACCTGCATCCCGGTTCGAGAAGCCCGCGACGCGCGTGTATTCTTCGCCGAAGCCGACGCAGCCGGACAGCAGGACAATGGGCGAGGCGAACTTCAGACCGCAGAACGCGGTGGCGAGCAGGTCGGAATCCGCGGCGGGGGCTGGAGACACGGCTGTGTTCAATATGATTCTGTTTCGCCCGGAAATTCCTCCGAACACGGGCAACATCATACGCCTCTGCGCCAACACCGGGACCGCACTCCACCTGGTCAAACCGCTCGGTTTCAGCCTCGACGACGCCCAGTTGCGCCGTGCGGGCCTCGACTACCACGAATGGACCACGATCCGGCAGCACGACAGCCTCGAGGATTGCCTCAGCAGCCTCAGCCAGACCCGGGTGTTCGCGCTCTCGACACGAGGGACCCGGCCGCACTCAGACGCGGCATTTGCGCCCGGCGACTCGTTCCTGCTCGGGTCCGAAAGCAGCGGCCTGCCGCTGGCAGTGCTTGCGTCCCTGCCAGCGGAGCAAGTGCTGCGCATTCCTATGCGCACCAGCGCGCGCAGCCTGAACCTGTCGAACGCCGCTGCCGTGGTGCTCTATGAAGCCTGGCGCCAGTGTGGCTTCAAGGTCAGTGCCACCTGATGGGCGGCCCTATTCTGGCTTGAGGGCCCGGGCCATGAGCGCCATGACGGCGTCCCCGGGCGGCAAGTTCTCTTCCAGCACCCGGTAGACCTGCTCGCAGATCGGCATCTCGAGCTCCAGCCGGCTGGCCACGGATCGAACGGCGCTGGCCGCAAACTGACCTTCGACCACCTGGCCGATGGTCCGCGCCGCGTCCGCCGGCGCCACGCCCCGGGCAATCGCCAGGCCGAAGCGCCGGTTGCGTGACTGATCGTCAGTACAGGTCAGGATCAGGTCGCCCATGCCGGAGAGGCCCATGAAGGTCGCTGCCCGGGCACCGAGAGCTGTGCCCAACCGGGTCATCTCTACGAGACCGCGCGTGATCAGGGCGATGCGGGTATTCGCCCCAAAGCCCAGTCCGTCGGAGATCCCGGCACCAATCGCCAGTACGTTTTTGACAGCGCCGCCAACCTCCACACCAATCATGTCGTCGGAGGTGTAGGCCCGGAACATCCGGTCTGAAAGCCTGCCGGCAAGCGCGGCGGCGAATGCGGGGTCGCTCGCGGCCACGGTCATTGCCGTCGGCAGGCCAGCGCCGACTTCACGCGCAAAGGTCGGCCCCGACAGGACCGCGACGGCCACGTCGCCGCCGAGTTCTTCCGCGGCAACCTCGTGCGGCAGACGTCCGGTGGTGTGCTCGAAGCCCTTGGTGGCCCAGGCAACCCGAACGTCCCCCACGAGATCTGGCCGGATCGCTGCCAACGTGGAACGGAAGGCATGGCTTGGAACGCAGACCAGCAGCTCACGATGGGTGCGCACGACGTTGTGGAGGTCGGCGTCTGGTCGCACGCTGTCAGGCAGAGTGACGCCGGGCAGGTAGCGACGATTGGTGCGTTGCCTTGCGAGATCGTGCAAATCTCCGGCGTTCCGACCCCAGATCGTGACGGGTTGTCCACTCCGGGCAAGTTGCACCGCCAGTGCCGTTCCCCAGGAGCCGGCACCCAGAATAGCGATCGCCCCGGATTCGGCAGGCGGCGTCATGCAGGGATCACGGGTCTGCTGCTAGGCCTGACCTGCCGGCGGACCGGTCGGGGCCTGGGCCTGAGTCTGCGATTGCGCGAAGAGCGCCGTAAAATCGATGGGCTGGAGCAGTAGCTGAGCAAAGCCGCCGCGCTGGACGACCGATGACACGGCTTCCCGTGCGTAGGGGAACAACGCGTTCGGGCAGGCGACGCCAATGATGGCCCGCGCTTCCTCGGGTGGAAAACCGCTGATCTGGAACGTACCGGCCTGCTCCAGTTCCACCAGAAACACGGTCCGCTGCCCGGCAAGCGCGTGCAAGGCGACGTGCAGCACCACCTCCGCCACGCCGTTGCCCAGATCCCGATGCGAGGTCCGCAGGTTCAGCTTGATCTCGGGGGCGAGGCCGGTCTCCGTGAGTATGCCCGGGGAATTCGGTGCCTCGAAGGAGAGGTCTTTCACATAGAGTTGGCGGAGACCGAACTGTCGTGTGCCGGACCCGGGTGCACCATTCGCCGCGCCACTACCGTTACTGGCCTGATCGCTGTTTGAAGACGTGGTCATGAAACCTCTCGTTATTCAGCCCGGAGACCGCAACAGCGGATCCAGTTTGCCCGCCCGCTCCAATGCGGCCAGGTCGTCGTAGCCGCCCACGTGGGCGGAACCAATAAAAATCTGCGGAACCGTCTGCTGGCCAGCGCGCCTGATCATCTCGGCGCGCCGTTCGGGAAACTGTTCGATGTTGATCTCCGTGAATGGCACCTGTTTGCCAACAAGCAGGGAGCGGGCAGCGGCGCAGTAGGGGCACCAGGCGTTTCCGTAAATCTCCACGACGGGACCGTCAGTTGTCGGCATCGTTCTGACTCAGCGCCGGGGGCTGACCAGCGGCTGGTTTTCCCGCTGCCACCCGTCCAGGCCGCCGCCGAGGCTGAAGGCGCCGTCGAAACCGGCAGACCGGAGCTTGCGGGCGCTTTCGATGCTGTCACTGCCGCTCTCGCACACGATTACCACGGCGCGCTTCTTCTTGATCTTGCCTTCCTCGCCCCTGGCGAGCTCGGCAGGGGAAATGTTCACCGCGCCGACGATATGCCCCGCGGCGAACCGGGCCGCGTCGCGCACATCGACGACAGTGGCGCCGCTGTTGATCATGCGAATTGCCTCTGCAACAGAAACTTCGAACGCGGCGCGGGCCCGCAACCGCAGTTCAAACGCTGCGACCGCAATCAGCATGAGCACCGTGCCGGTCACGAGATAGGGGTTTGCAGCGGCGAATTCGAGGAGTTTGTTCATGGGGTCCGATCTGGCTGGCGGCGCATTATACCCATGGCCTAAACTGCCCGGACGATGGTCCCATTGCTGCCCTGTCTAGGCTTGACGTTCCTCCTCACCCTGCCCGTCGGGCTTCGTGCAGCTCCGGATGCCAGTCCCGCCAAAGCCGGCCAGACCAAAGAGGAACTCGCCCGCGTCCGGGGCCGAATCCGGGCGCTGGAGAAGGAAAATTCGCAGGACCAGGCCCGGCGTGCCGACCTTGACCGCCAGTTGCGCGGGGCGGAGACGGCCGCAGCCCGCTCCCGCCGGGAACTCAATGCGACGCGCCGACAGCTTGCGGAAGCAGAGCGACGCCTCGCTGTACTGAACCAGCAACTCGCAGCAACGCGCGCCGACCTTGCCAGGCAGCGCACCGCATTGGCAGGCCAGCTGCGCCTTGCCCACATCACGGGGGGCGCGGAGCGGGTCCGGGCCGTTTTCAATCAGCAGGATCCAGCCGAACTCGGGCGCCGCCTGACCTGGCTGGCTTATCTGGCGCGCAGTCGCAGTGAGCTGCTCGGTTCTGTCCACGCAAGCCTTGAGGCGCTTGAGCGGGACCAGCAGGCCGTGACGGAACAGCGGACGGCGCTCGCCGCCTTCGAAACGACGCGGCGCACGCAACTGGCGGAACTCGATAATTCCCGCAGGCAACGCGCCACTGTGGTGGCCAGCCTGGACAGGGAGGTGAAGGGCCAGACGCGCCAACTGAATCGGGCCCGGAGCCAGGCTGCTGGCCTGGAGCGAGTGCTGCGGGAACTTGAACGCGCGGCGGCCAGGGCGCAGCGGAAAAGTCCGGTCCCGGACTCGACGCCAGCCGCTCCGGCGCCGGCCAGGCCGCTCGGCAAGGGCCGCTGGCCGGTCGTGGGCCAGCTGCTGGCTGATTTTGGCCAGCCGCGGGCCGGGGGCCAGATGCGCTGGGACGGCGTGCTTATCGCCGCACCCGCCGGTACCGAAATACGGGCGCTGCGGCCTGGGCGGGTCGTCTACGCCGACTGGTTGCCAGGCCTGGGGTTGCTACTGGTGCTCGAGCATGGCGGCGGCTATCTGAGTTTGTATGGCCACAATCAGGATCTCCGCCCTAACGTCGGCGACCGGGTGGCAGTCGGCGACGTTCTGGCCCACGTGGGCGACTCAGGTGGCCAGGCCCAGTCGGCTCTCTACTTCGAGGTGCGCCGCAACGGACGGCCGGTGAATCCGCGGCAGTGGGCCAACTGATCCGGCGGTCGGGCTGTCCCACTGTCCGCGACGGACTGTGTTCCAGTCCATGTCTGGCCGCCAGGTGCTGTGCTACTGTCCGAGCTCACTGCGGTGTCGGAATGGTCGTGAAAGCGTTTCGCGTCAAAGGCTTGCTACCGTTGCTGACCGGGGCATTGCTCGGCTTTTCCCTGGCCCTCGGAGGCGCCGTGCTGGCCGGTTTTGGCACCACGTCTCTCCGCGCGCCACGCCCAGCAGCGCCCCTCCTGCCACAAGGCGATGTGCGTGTGCTCGCTGAAGTCCTGGAGCGTGTGAAGCGGGAGTTCGTGGAGCCTGTGTCGGACCGGCAGCTGATGGATAATGCGGTGCGTGGGATGCTCGCCGAGCTCGATGCCCACTCCCAGTTTCTGGATGCGGGCCAGTACGAAGAGATTCGCATCAACACGAGTGGCAGCTACACAGGCGTGGGCCTTGAACTTCAGGCTGACGCCAGTCGTGTGGGTGTAGTGACGCCGATCGAAGGCGCTCCAGCCGAGCGCGCCGGCATTTTAGCCGGCGACGCGATACTGGCGATTGACGGTGCGCCTGTTGACCGGAGCAACGTCAGCAAAGCGATCCTGCGCATGCGTGGGCCCGCGGGCAGTCACGTTCTGCTCACAGTGGCCCGGGAGGGCCATCTGGAGCCGCTGGTCTTCGATGTGCTACGTCGCGCGGTTGATGTGCACAGTGTCCGTGCCGAGTCCCTCGGCGACGGATATGCCTATGTCCGCATTTCCCACTTCAGCGATACGACGGCAATGGACGTGCGAAGTAGCCTTGCGCGGTTGACCGCCGAGACGCCGGACGTCCTTCGCGGCCTGGTGCTTGACCTGCGCGACAACCCGGGCGGTGTACTCGAGGCAGCTGTAGACGTGGCAGACAGCTTTCTCGACCAGGGAATCATTGTCACGGCAAGTGGGCGGACTCGCGATGCAACTTTTCGTCACGACGCGGCGCCGGGCGACCTGCTGTCGGGCGCACCCATCGTGGTCCTGGTGAATGGTGGCTCCGCGTCCGCCTCCGAGATCGTGGCCGGCGCACTACAAGACAATCGGCGCGCGACTATCGCCGGCACGCGAACCTTCGGCAAGGGTTCAGTGCAGACAGTCATGCCCCTGTCCGGCGGGCGCGCGATCAAACTGACAACCTCGCGGTACTTCACGCCCTCCGGTGTCTCAATCCAGGGCCGGGGCATTACACCCGACGTGGACTTAAGTGCCTCTGCCGCCGCCGACGACCTGCGCCGGGTGCTGCTGTTGCTGAATAGTGGCCCGGGGCTACAGGTCCGCGCCCACTAGGCGGGCCTGGCAGGCAGATCCGACATGGATGCGTTGCAGGGCATTGCGCGGAGCATTCGGGAAGTACAGCTGCTGTTGCTGCTGGTCACCGCCCTGTTCTATTTCGTTGCCCGGGACGCCATCGCCGATCCCACGGTCTGGTTCCTAACCTTGCTGATGTTCGGTGTCGCCGTACTGGGCAGCCCCCTTATCCCGCGGCTCTGCCTAAAGCCCCGCCTGCGCCTCGTGCTGGAGACTGTGGCGATGGCCCTTTTCATCACGGCGCTGATCGCGCAGGCCGGGGTGCGTGCTGGCCCTCTCAGTCATCTGTATCTCCTGCCGGTAGTCACAGCGGCGCTGCTTCTGGGGCGTGGTGCTACCGGGCTTCTCCTGCTCTTGATCCTGGTTGGCAGAACGCTGGTCGGGGCGCTATTGCAGGACACCGACTGGTTGACCCTGCCGCCGCTTATTGAGTTATTTGCCGAAATGGCGCCAACCCTGCTGGTGGCGTTCCTCACCTGCGCTCTGTCGA
Source organism: Gammaproteobacteria bacterium (assembly GCA_031395645.1). Taxonomy (GTDB): domain Bacteria; phylum Pseudomonadota; class Gammaproteobacteria; order Steroidobacterales; genus SHZI01. The sequence continues at coordinate 26,413 of JANNJM010000009.1, forward strand.
GTGATCTGGCCCAGGCGGGCCGGACGATCCGGTTCCTTGGTGAACGCGATGACCTGACGGGCCTTTACAATCTGCGCACTTTCAGCCGGCTGGCGGAAGCCGAATACTCGCAGGCGGAGCGGGACGGCGCTCCCAGTGCCCTGCTGATGGTCGACGTCGAACAGCTCGGGCAGATCAACGACCGGTTTGGTCATGAGTCCGGCGACAGAGCCCTGCGGGCTGTGGCCGCCGGAATCTCGCGAGCGATTCGCGATGGCGATCTCTGTGCACGCTATGGCGGAGATGAATTCGTGATCCTGCTGCCGCGCTGTGGCCGGGCTGCGGCCGACGTCGTAGCCAACCGGATTCGTCACGATGTCTTCTCCGGGACCCAGGACTTTGACTACGCGATGCGGCGCCTGGCCGTCGCTATTGGTGTCGCCGCGGCGCCCGAGGATGGCCACGAACTGCGCATCCTGTTCCGCAAGGCGGTGCGCAACCTGCGCAAGGAAAAGCAGGCCCGACAGTCCCGTGTGTCTGACGAGGTGACTCCGTCCCGGATACCTGCGCCGTGAGCTTGCGTGAGTTGCTCCTGGTTGCCTCCGGCGGTGCGTTGGGATCGGTCGTCCGCTACGCGGTGAGCGGCGCTGCCCAGCGATTGCTGGTCCCGGGCACAGGCGCTTTCGTATCGTTCCCAGCCGGCACGCTGGTCGTCAACGTTTCAGGCTCGTTGCTGATCGGACTGCTGGCCGGCCTGGCTGAGTCACGTGCCTTGCTCAGTGCCGAGGCGCGCCTGTTGCTGGTCACTGGAATTCTGGGTGGCTACACAACCTTTTCCGCGTTCTCCATTGAGACGCTGCTGCTGCTCCGCGCGGGCCAGACCACCACCGCGCTGACCAGTGTCGCTCTGCAGGTCGGGCTGGGAGTTGCGGCGGCGTTCGCCGGCTTCACGGTTGCGATGGCCGCCGGACGGGCCGCCTAGTCGAACGGGCTCTTCTCGAGCGCTGCCCGCAGCCTTGCCGCGTGCCCGGCGAGCACTTCCGGATCGGCAAAGCCCCGGCCGTGAGTCCGCAGTGGCTGACCGGCATAGCGGGGAATCACGTGCAGATGGAAATGGAAGACGGTCTGGCCGGCTTCCGCACCGTTGAACTGCAGCAGCGTGATACCGTCGGGCTGGAAGGCCTGCCGGGCGGCCATTGCTACGCGCTGGCCCACCCGCATGACCGCTTCCGCCATCTCAGGGGCAAGATCGAAAAGGTTTTCGGCCTGCGCCTTCGGAATAATCAGGGTGTGGCCGTCGGCCTGGGGCATGACGTCGAGGATGGCGATCGCGTACTCGTCCTCGTAGACCTTGTGGGCGGGGATCTCGCCACGCAGGATCTTTGCGAAAATATTCCCGGGGTCGTAGGCCACGTGCCACCTCCGGGACTAGCATAGGACCCGTGCATCCCGATGCCAATCGTTGTTTCGTCTGCGGACCCGGCAATCCCAGCGGGCTCAAGCTGCGTTTTACGGTCGACCCCGATGACGTTTGCCGCGCGGCGTTCACCCCCGGGCCCGATCACGGCGGCTACGACCAGCTGACCCACGGCGGAATCATCTACAGCGCCCTGGATGACGTCATGGCCAACTGGCTGTTCTTGAAGGGCGTGCGGGCACACACCGCCCGCTGCGAGATCCGTTACCGACAGCCACTCTTGTTGGGGACCCGCGTGCTTCTGGAAGGCAGGCTACTTCGCCAGAAGGGCAAGGTGGCGTTTCTCGAGGGACGAATGCGGAAGGCGGACGACGGCAGCCTGGTGGCTGAAACCGAGGCCAGCTTCATGATTGTGGCCTGATCGCTTTCCGCGGTTTCAGGCCATGGCGGCCGGCGGTGCCTCGAAGAAAGCGATGTCGTAAATGCCGGTACCCTCACGCAGGGGCTTGCAGTCCTTCTGATAGGCATCGCTGTTATAGAAGGCATTCAGGTTCTCCATGCCCGGGAACTCGAGCATGATCACGACCTTGTTGGCAAACAGGTTGCCGGAGGCCACGTTCATCGGTTTGCCGCGCACCACGTACTTGCCACCATGCAGGCGTGCGAGACGGGCCGATTCCTCGGAGTACTTTTTTAGATTGGGGCCGGGGTTTGTGACCTCGATCACGGAGAGAATATAGGCGGGCATCGCTGTGACTCCCAGGGGATGAAACGTGGACCCGGATTATCCGGGCAAGAGGCCCCCAGCGGCAACGGCCGGGGCTGCTACAGTTGCGTCAGCACGTCACCTGCAGGAGCCTGACCCCTATGACCCAGCCACGAATCGCGCACCGACCCTATATCGCGGCGGGCACAGAGCTGCCGGAAATGACCCTGCGTGCCGTGCTGATGGGCACTGTTCTCGGCATCATCTTTGGCGCGTCGTCTCTTTACCTGGTGCTGAAGGTCGGGCTCACGGTCAGTGCCTCGATCCCGGTTGCAGTGATCTCCATCACCCTGTTCCGGCTGCTATCGAGACTCAAGGTTCGCGACGCCAGCATCCTCGAGAACAACATCGTCCAGACCACAGGATCCGCCGGTGAATCCATTGCCTTCGGCGTGGGCGTGACGATGCCGGCGATCCTGATCCTGGGCTTCGACATCGAACTGACCCGCGTGCTGCTCGTCGCCGTGCTCGGCGGGCTGCTCGGCATCCTGATGATGATTCCGCTCCGGCGCGCGCTGATCGTCAACCAGCATGGCATCCTAAAGTACCCCGAAGGCACCGCGTGCGCTGAGGTCCTCAAGGCCGGCGCTTCCGTAGAGTCCCGCGCGGCTGCGGACCCGGAGGCCGAGGGCGCAACCGGACAAGGTATCAGCGCCCGCACCATCTTCAGCGGTTTTGGCATTGGCTTCGCCTACAAGACCTTCAACGTCGCGTTCAAAGGGTGGCGTGACGCGTCGGGCTATGTTTTCGGGGCGCCGCTCAAGGGCGGGTCAATCGCAACGGAAGTCTCGCCGGAACTGCTGGGCGTCGGCTACATCATTGGCCCGCGAATCAGCGGCATGATGTTTGCCGGTGGCGTCATGGCGTACCTGTTGCTGATACCACTGATCAAGTTTTTCGGCGAAAGGATTGGCGGCGTCCTGGCTCCGGGCACCATGCCGATTGCCGACATGACTCCTGGCGATGTCCGCGGGGCCTATATACTCTACATTGGGGCAGGCGCCGTCGCCGCCGGCGGGATCATCAGCCTCGTGCGTGCGCTGCCACTGATCGCGAGCAGCATTCGCCACGGCGTGGGGGATTTCTCTGCTGCTCGCCGGGGTGCCCCGGGCACTGCGCGTACCGATCAGGACATTCCCATCAAGTTCGTCGGCATCGGCATCGTCCTGCTTCTGGCACTGATTTTGCTGTCGCCGTCGCTGCACATGAACCTGCTCGGCGCTGTGCTCATCGTGCTGCTGGGTGGGCTGTTCGTCACCGTATCGTCGCGCCTGACCGGCGAGATCGGCTCGACCTCAAATCCGATTTCCGGGATGACTGTTGCGACGCTGATGATCACCTGCCTCGTGTTCCTGATCGTTGGCTGGACAGGCGACGCCTGGTACGTCACGGCGTTGTCGGTCGGTGGCATCGTCTGCATTGCCTGTTCGAATGGCGGCACTACCTCGCAGGACCTGAAGACCGGTTTTCTCGTCGGCGGCACGCCGCGCCTGCAACAGATCTCGATCCTGATTGGCGCCTTCGCATCCGCGTTGTGCATGGGTCCGATCCTGCTCAAACTGAACGAGACCGCGACGGTCTATGTGCCGATAGCACAGGTCGCCCCACTGGGGCTGCGGACCGAGATCAGCACATTGGGTGAGCAGCGTGAAGCACTAAGGGGCGTGCAGGCTTCAGATGACCCGGTTGCCTATCGTGTCTGGCACAAGACCAGTCTGGCGGGCGGCCCGCCTGGCAAGTACCTCGTGAACGAGACCGGTGACGCTGTCTGGCTCGTTGATCCGGGCATCAATGGCACCCACAACACGCGGCCGGACGGCACCGAGGTGCGCAAGTTTGATGCGCCCAAGGCCACGCTAATGTCCTACATCATCAAGGGCATCCTCAACAGGGAACTGCCCTGGGAGCTCGTGATTTTCGGCGCGATGATCTCGATCATTCTGGAGTTGTCAGGCGTGCCTTCGCTGGCCTTCGCGGTTGGCGTCTATCTGCCGATTTCGAGCTCGAGTCCGTTGTTTATCGGTGGGCTGATTCGCTGGCTCGTGGACAGGCGCACGGCCCGGCGGCCGGAAAACCAGGGGCTCACGGAGTCCCAGTTCGTGGCGATGACGGACCGGGGCCCTGGCGTACTGCTCGCTTCCGGCTACATTGCTGGCGGCGCGATTGCAGGCATCGTGATTGCCTTCCTCGCGGGCGTGCTGGGCAACATGGATGCGTCCCTGCAACGCTGGGCGACCGACAACAATCCGTTCTTCAGCGGTCCTTACGCCGATCTGCTCTCGCTCGGGCCGTTCATGCTACTCGCGGTGATGCTCTGGCTCGTTGGGCGTGGCAGCCTGATGAAGAGCGGCTAGCGGACGCCACCCATCAGCCGGCGCAGGGGCCGGAGCAGCAGGAGCAGTAGCACCCCGGTGCCCGCCGTCGTCAGCACGATCTGGCCGTAGAGCAGGGGCATCTCCTCGAGCGCCTCAGGATTGAAGCGACCGGCGGCCAGCCCGGCAATCAGGTTGCCAAGGGCAATAGTGAGGAACCAGATGCCCATCATCTGGCCCGCGTAGCGGTGTGGGGCAAGCTTGGTCGTGACGCTGAGGCCGACAGGGCTTAAGGCAAGCTCGGCAACCGTGTGGAGAAAATAGGTGGCGATCAGCCACGCCGGCAGCGCCTTCCCTCCGCCTGATACCAGGCTGGCAGCCGGAATCATTACCGCGAAACCGGCGGCCAGGACGAACAGCCCGAAAGCGAACTTGAGTGGCGTGCCGGGCTCTCTCCCGCGGCGCGCCAGGTGGATCCAGAGCGCCGCAAACACCGGTGCTAACAGGATGATGAAGGCCGAATTCAGGCTCTGGAACCAGCCAGCGGGGATCTCGAAGTTGCCGAGCATCCGGTCTGTGTAGCGTTCCGCGAACAGGTTCAGAGTCGATCCCGCCTGCTCGAAACCTGCCCAGAACAGCGACGCCGCCATACTGAGGATGAAGATCGCCAGCACTCGCCCGCGCTCTCCGGCATCCAGTCCGCCAAAACGGAGCAGGTAGGCCAGGAAAAGGCCACCGAAGACGACGATAGCAGCCGTTGAGTTAGCCGCAATCACGGTGGCATCCACGGGGAATACGCCCGACATCAGGGCGAGCGTCACCACGGCGAGCAGGGCCAGTCCGGTCCGGACGCGGTTCCACCCGGCACGCATTGCTGTCCGTTCTGCCGGGATTTCCGGTCGCAGCGAGGCATACAACCCGGCCCCATCCAGCAGCGGCCGGCTGTACCGAAAATACAGCAGGCCCATTGCCATGCCGACGCCCGCAGCCGCAAAGCCCCAGTGCCAGCCAAGCGTCGCGTTCTCGGCCAGTGCACTGCAGACCAGCGGGCCCAGGAAGCCGCCGAGGTTGATGCCCATGTAGTACAGGGTGAACCCCGCGTCCCGTCGCTCGTCTTCGCTCTGGTACAGCTCACCGACTAACGCGCTGATGTTCGGTTTGAGCAGACCGGTGCCCAGTACCACCAGCAACAGGCCCAGGAAGAAGGCGTAAACCGAGGGCACAGCGAGAGTGAAATGCCCCAGCATGATCAGGATGCCGCCATACCAGATGGCGCGCTGGGCGCCGAGCAGCCGGTCGGCAATCCAGCCGCCGGGAATGGCGAGCACGTAGACCGCTGCGGCGTACAAACCGTAAATCGCGGTGGCGGTCTTGTCGTCCAGGCCGAGGCCGCCGCGCTCGACGCCCGCGACCATGAAAAGTACCAGGAAGGCCCGCATGCCGTAGTAGCTGAAGCGCTCCCACATCTCCGTGAAGAACAGCGTGCGCAGTCCCGCCGGATGGGCGCTGAAGCCGGCAGTCGAAGGCGACGCGGAGCCCATTCAGGCGGGCTTGTTGCGCACCGACTCGCCGGCTGCTGCAGACTGGGACAGGATGCCCGCCATCACGATGCCGGCCTCGTAGAGCAGGTACATCGGGATGGCGAGCAGGGTCTGCGAAAAGACGTCCGGTGGCGTCAACAGCATGCCGACCACGAAGGCGCCGAGAAATACGTACTGGCGGTTTTTCTTGAGCGCCTCGACGCTTACCATGTTCGTCAACACGAGGAGTACCGTCGCCACGGGCACCTCAAACGCCACGCCAAAGGCGATGAACAGCACGAGCACGAAATCCAGGTAGCTGTTGATGTCGGTCATGACCTGTACGCCCTCGGGAGCCGTGCCAGCGAAGAACCCGAACATCACGGGGAACACCACGAAATAGGCAAATGCGACGCCAACATAAAAGAGCACGATGCTGGATATCAGCAAGGGAACCGCCAGCCGCTTCTCGCGGCGATACAGGCCGGGCGCGACAAACGCCCAGATCTGGTAGAGCACCAGCGGGATCGCGAGCATGATGGCCACGTAGAACGTGGCCTTGAAGGGCGTCAGAAACGGGGACGTCACCTGTGTCGCGATCATGGTGGCGCCCTCGGGTAGCTGGGACTTGAGCGGCCGCGCGACAGCTTCGAATACGGTGTCGGTAAAGCCCACGAGACCCAGGAACACAACGAGTACGGCGCCAAACGCCTTCAGCAGCCGTGACCGCAGCTCCAGCAGATGCGACATCAGGCTGGCTTCCGGCAGTTCCTCCGGAGGGTCGTTGTGCTGATGGTCGTTGTCCGGCATGAGTCTCAGGGCTGCGGTCGATGCGCCGTGTCGGCGCTCGCGTCCGTGGTGGTCGGCGCCGAAACGCTCTGATCTTCGACCGCAGCATCGACCGCGGTGCCGGGGATCAGATCCTGGGCGCCCGGGCGGCTGTAGACGGGTTCGGGAGTGGCCGGTCGGGAATCGCGAGCGGTGATGCGGCGCTCCTCAGCCTCGATCTCATCGCGGATCTGGGTGGTGAGGGTGCGAGCCATGCGCCTTGCCTGGCCGGCGTAGCGCCCAAGCTGCGCGGCCACCCCTGGCAACTTCTCCGGGCCTAGGACTACGAGCCCAAGGGCAAAAATCAGGGCCAGCTCCCAGAAACCGATCTCGAACATCGCTGATCAGGCGTTGCCGCTACGCTCCGATTCCCGCTTGGCCGCGCCGGACTCCGGGAAATCCGCGTCCGGCTTTTCCAGCTGCGCTGGCGTAGCCGATTCCCGATCGGCATCACCCATTGCCTTGCGAAAGCCCTTGACGGCCCCGCCCAGGTCACCGCCGATGTCCTTGAGCTTCTTGGTACCGAAGATCATCACGCAGATCAGGAGGATGATCAGAAGATGCCAGATATGTAGTCCGCCGAGACCCATGGTCGTATCTCCACTTAATGCGCTTGCAGGCGCTGGGGGCCAGCGCGAGACGACGCCCAGCGATTAGGATAGCCTGATGACGCTGCTGCCAGGTGACAAAGATCACGATCAGCGCTCAGAGTTGGGCGGCACACGCAGGGAAAACGTGACGGGACCGCTGTTGACGAGCTCCACCTCCATATCGGCACCAAACTGCCCCGTCTGTACCCGGGCGCTGAGGTCCCGCGCCGCAGCAACCAGGTGCTCGAACAGCTGTCGGCCCTCGGCCGGGGGCGCCGCCGATTCGAAGCCCGGGCGATTACCGTGCCGGGTATCGGCCACCAGTGTGAACTGGGGCACCAGCAGCAGTTCGCCCTGCACGTCCGTGAGGCTCAGGTTCATGCGGCCGGCGGCGTCCGCAAACACCCGGTACGCGAGCAGGCGTTCTGCGAGCCGCTCCGCGCCCGCGGGGGAATCACCCCGTTCCACGCCGATCAGGACCAGCAGGCCGGGCCCGATGGCGGCGACAGTCTGGCCGCCAACAGATATCTTTGCCCACCGGACGCGCTGTAGAAGGCCAATCACGTTCTGGAAACCCACATTCGTGCAGGAAATCGGCGATCTTGGAGAATTTTATCCCACAAATTGCCCTTGGTACGTCTAGTGGCGGTCATTGGAATTCTCAAGCGATACCCATTGGATAAAGTGGGGACAATGCGCATTCTTGTGCGACTTATTGCCCTCTTGGTGGTTGCAGGTCTCCTAAGCTGCGGCAGGCCAACGAGCCCCGCGAAAAACCAGCCGGCCGTCAAGACCTTCCGCTTTGCGATGGACCAGGCCCCGACCACGCTGGACCCGGTGCAGGGCTCCAACGTCTACGCCAACTTTGTCATCGTCAATGCCTACGACACGCTCTACACCTACCAGTATCTCGCGCGCCCGTATCAACTGAAACCCAACCTGGCGGTCGACTTTCCCACGATCTCCGCCGACGGGATGACCTACACCTTCCGCCTGAAGCCGGGCGTGCGGTTCGTCGACGACCCGTGCTTTCCAGACGGGCGGGGTCGCGAGGTGGTGGCCGAGGATCTCATCTACTCGATCAAGCGACAGTTTGATCCGAAGAACCAGCCCCAGGGCGCCTGGCTCTGGCAGGGACGGATCGCCGGTCTGGAGGAGTGGAAGGCGGCGGGCTCCGATTACTCTAAGCCCGTGAGCGGTCTCCGCGCTTCCGGCCGACACACGCTGGAGGTCCAGCTCACCCGGCCCTATCCCCAGCTGACCTCAACGCTGGCACAGGGCTACTCCGCCCTCGTGCCGCGCGAAGCTGTGGAGAAGTATGGCAAGGAGCTGGGCGTGCGGCCGGTGGGCTCGGGACCCTTCAGGCTGATCTCCTACGACACCGCCAGGATCGTCATGGAGCGCAACCCCAACTACCGCCAGGAACCTGTGGACCTGGCAGCCGAGGGTTACAACCCGGCCACACAGAAGTTCAGCGGCGTCGAGGCGCTTGCGGGGCGTTCACCGCCCTTCGTGGACCGCCTCGAATTCAACTTCATCAACGAGTCCAGTGCGTCATGGACCTCCTTCACGAAGGGCGACGAGGTGCAGCTGACCGTCTTGCCCCCCGAACAGGTGGACCGCGTGCTGGCCAGCAAGCGCCCCGTGACCCTGCGGGCGGAATACGCCGGGAAGTACCACGTCTACGCGGGCCTCGAGGCAGGCTTCGTGTCCACCGCCTTCAACATGAACTACCCGGAGTTTGGTTACCACCCGGATCCGGAGCGCGAGCGGCGCAACAAGGCCCTGCGGTGCGCCATCATCAAGGGCTACGACTGGGAGGCTCGCAACAACAGCTGGTACGTCGGCCTCGGCGAATTCTTTCCCGGCATCATTGTGCCCGCCAGCCCGGAGTTCGACCCGCAGCTGTCGCGGGCGAGCGTGACACGCGACGTGCCGGGCGCCCGCAAGCTGCTCCGGGACGCCGGCTGGACGCCCGACAATCTGCCGCAGCTGGTCTATGGGACCACCGGCGGTGCGACCGAACGCCTCCTCTTCGAGCAGTTCCGCGCCTGGATGCGCGATATCGGCTTTCCACGCGAGAAAGTCGTCCAGAAAACCTTCGCCAATTTCGGCGACATTTCCAGGGCCTGGAAGCGCAGCGAGCTGCCGCTGGTTGCGAAGGGGTGGGGCCTGGACTATCCCGATGCTGAGAATACTCTTCAGCTCTACTACGGACCCAATGGCTCGCCGGGCTCGAACGATGCCAACTGGAAGAACCCGGAATACGATCGCCTGTACGAACAAGCCTCGGTCATGCAACCGTCGCCTGAGCGCACGGCGATCTACCACCGCATGAACCAGCTCGTGATCGACGAGTGCGTGGCGATCACTGGCCTCTCCCGTACCCGTATCTATCTCTGGCACCGGAACGTGATCGCGGTGCCCGATCGGGAAATCCTGGGTGGCTTCTGGCTCAAGTACGTGGACGTCATGCCGGCTGCAAAAGCGAGTAGAGGAGGTTAGGTCGTGGAAACACTCCAGTACGCGCTGCGCAAGCTGCTCGCCGGCCTGCCGCTGCTCTTCGGAGTGACGCTGGTCAGCTTCGCACTGATGGTCTATTTTGGCCCCGACCTGACCTACTCGCTGCTCGGCAAGAACCCTACCCCCGAGCAGATCCTGGAAGTACGCCAGCAGCTCGGCTACGACCAGCCGTTCCTGCAGCGCTACCTTGGCTTTCTGCGGGAAATCGTCACCCTCGACTTCGGGAATGCCTCCACGGGCGAGCCGGTCACGGCCCTGCTTGCCAAGACGATACCGGTATCGCTGATCCTCATCCTGCCCGGCTTCATCCTTGGGCACGTAGTCGGCCTGCTGCTCGCACTGGCCGCTGCCTACTGGCGTGGTCGCTGGCCGGACAAGCTGATCATGGCCGTCGCGGTGCTTGGCATGAGCGTGAGCTTTCTCATCGTGATCATCGGCTTTCAGATTGTCCTGAGTTCCAGTGACGGACTGGACCTGTTCCCCGTCCGGGGCTGGAACGCAAGTTCGCTCGGCAGCTACCTGAGCTACGTCACCGTGCCGACACTTGCCACCATGTTCGTGGCCCTGGGCTATGACACGCGCTTCTACCGCTCGGTAATCGTCGAGGAGATGAGCCGGGACCACGTGCGCACGGCGCGGGCGTTCGGACTGCCGGAATCGCGAATCTTTCTGCGGAATATCCTGAAGAACTGCCTCATCCCGTTCATCACCCGCATCATGTTCTCGATCCCGCAGGTGGCGATCGGCGGCGCGTTGCTGATCGAAAGCTATTTCGGCATTCCGGGCATTGGCAAGGCCACCTATGAGGCCATTGTTACCGGGGACCAGCCGGTACTGAAGGCAGTCGTCAGCCTCACCGCCATTCTCTTCGTGCTGGTCGTGGTGCTGAACGACATCCTCTACCGGGTCGTGGATCCGCGCGTGACCCTGCGATGAACGCCGTCACCCTGGCAGGTCCTGCACCGGTCCGGCAGAGGGGGGAGTCGCTCTGGCGAAAGGCGGCGCGCAAATTCGGCCGCGATCGAATCGGCATGCTCGCCCTGGGCGTCGTCCTGCTCTACTTCGTGGCGGCTCTCGGCGTCTGGCTGGGCTGGTGGGCCGGCGGTTGGGGCGACCTCACCGGGGTGAAGTGGGAGGCCGTATCCCGGGCGCACTGGTTTGGCACCAACATCATCGGCCAGGACATCTTCCACCGTGCCATCTACAGCACGGCCACGGCCTTCGAGGTTGGACTGGTCGTGGCGCTCGTGGCGACGGCCATCGGCGCTGTACTGGGTGCCGTCGCCGGATTCTTTGTCGGCACCGTACTCGACGATGTCCTGCTCTGGTGCATGGGCGTGCTCGACGCCATTCCCTTCTATCTGTTCGTCGCAGCTGTAGCCTATGCGCTGACCGGCAATGCCTGGGCCATGCATGTGGCCATGGTTGCCACCTTCTGGGTTGGTACGGCGCGCCTGATCCGCGGCGAAGTGATCAAACTGCGGGGCATGGAGTACGTTCTGGCCGCCCACTCCATTGGCGTCTCGCAAGTAGCCATCATCTTCCGCCACATCCTGCCGAACACCTCGCACATCCTGCTCGTGCAGGCGTCTATCACCTTTGTCAGTGCCATCAAGGCCGAGGTGATCCTGAGTTTCCTGGGGATCGGCATCAGGGACGGGATGAGCTGGGGCCTGATGATCGACGAGAGCACCAAGGAGGTGCTGGCCGGTTTCTACAACAACTTCCTGGCCGCCTCGCTGTTGATGTTCGGGCTCGTGATGGCGTTCAACGCCGTGGCGGATGCGCTTCAGGACGCGCTGGACCCGCGGAAGGTGGGCTGATGTCCCGCAATGCCAGCGAGCCAATATTACGGATCCGGGATCTGACCGTTGAGTTCGCGACGGAGGACGGCGTGATTCGGGCCGTGGATGGCGTCAGCTTCGACGTCCAGCCGAATGAGAC
>JANNJM010000035.1:0-6451 GCA_031395645.1 Gammaproteobacteria bacterium
TGGGGCACGGCCCCAAACAACTAAACAACTACAACAACTAAGGTCCGGTACCTTTTGCGACAAATTCGGCGACGCCGTTGGCTACAAACTGCACGCCGATGCAGACCAGCAGGAAGCCCATGATGCCTTTCAGGGAGGCGATGCCGTCGTCACCGAGCAAGGCGAGTACCCGTCGTGACGCACGGAGAATCAGGTAGGCCGACAATGACACGGTCAGGATCACCAGCACGGCCGCCACATACCCGCCGACCCGGTCGACGAGTGTGGTCGCTCCGGCAATCTTCGTGAAGCCCGTGATGACCACCGACATGGAGCCCGGTCCCGACAGGGTGGGAATCGCCAAAGGCACCAGCGACGGATCCGGCCGGCGCGGCCCGGATACCGCCGCATCCGGCTCGTGAACGTCCTCGTGTGCGAACAGCAGGCGGAAGCCCAAGAAGGCAATGATCATGCCGCCGGCCACGCGCAGCGCCGCCAGCGAGATCGAGAAAAACTCCAGAACCAGTGCACCGGCAGCGAGGCTGGCCAGTAGCACAATGGCTGAATTCACCGCCGCCCGCCGGGCAATGGTGTTCTGGTCCCGCCCGGACATGCCGCTGGTAAGGGTCAGGAAGAGCGGGACCGCCGCCGGCGGATTCATCATCGCGAACAGGGTGAAGAGCCCCGTCAGATAGACTTCCACCCATGGCTGCAGCTGGCTCACTACTGCATGCTAACAGCGCATGTCCCCATTCGCGCCTGAAGGCGCTCCTACACGTCGTAGTCGTCGAAGTCCTCGAGGGCCTTGCGCAGTGCCCGGCGCTCCCGGGCCTCCTCGATCCTGCGAGCTGCAATGAGGTGAAAGCCCGGCCGGGGCGTCGGCGCCCCCTGCGATTGTGGAAATTCAGCGGCCGATTCCTCTGCTTCCGCTGCCTCTTCCGGGTTTTCCCACTGGAATTCTGGTGCGTCAGCTTCGCGTTTCGCCATGTCCGCAGATCCTCTGACCAACCGGTTCCGGGCGAAAGATATTTCAATTTTCCTTGAAGTCAAGCGGGAGGTGGTCAGACGGGGCGCCATGATGGTTGAATAGTTCGGGAGTGCGCCTTATCGTCCCCGCACAACCTGTCGAGGAACCCGCATGCCGACCCTTATTGAAAAGCACCTTGCCTACGTCGACAACGCCACGGTCACCGCGCAAAAGCGCCAGCAGAAGCTCTGGAAAGCCGTTACGGCAAAGCGCACGAAGGGTGGGATTCTGCCCCTGACCGGGGACGTCCTCGACGAGTACATCCAGGCTGCGCGCATGACGGCCTCCCTGATGATCGATATCGAGATGGTGCGGGACGAATACCTGGCCGAGAAGCGGGGTCCGGGGCGTAAGGGGGCCAGGAGCCGCAGGAAGAAGGTCAGCGCTGGGCGCAAGGTTCGCCGGAAGCGCTAGTCCAGACACCCGGCCCGCCCGGGCCAGGTCACGGGCCGGGTGAAAGCCGCAAGTCGCGTAGACTGCCGGCGTGCTGTTGCTGGCCGCAATTCTCGCCCTGTTGTCGGGTCCGCTCCTGTTCGAGGTCGGGCGGCTCGGTAGCCGTACAAGTGCTTTTCTCGACGGCTTCGCTTTCATCACCATCGCGGGCCTCTTCCTCTTCGGCATCCTGCCCGAGGCCATCGAAACCGGTGGTATTGCCACGTGGGTGTTTGCCGCACTCGGCCTTGGCTTTCCATTGCTCGTCGAGCAGTTTTTCCACAATGCGGCCCATCGCGCGCATCTCGCGTTTCTCATACTGGGACTCCTGGGCCTCGTTGCCCACTGCATGCTCGATGGGCTGATCCTGCTGGGCGCCCAGCCGGCTGGTGAGGCCGGGCTACGGGCAGGCGAAGAACTGGGTCTCGCGGTGATCCTGCACAACATGCCAAAGGGCATCGCGCTGTGGTTCCTGCTCGCGCCCGTGTTCGGCCGGCGAGTGGCGGCCGGAGTGCTGCTGTTGCTGATCGGCGGGACGGGAGCCGGCTACCTCGGAGGGCAGTCAGTACTCGCCCTGCTGGCCGGGCCCCACGTGGCCTGGTTTCAGGCGTTCGTCTCCGGCTCCATTCTTCACGTCGTCCTGCACGGCGTCGCCGCCCACGACCACCCGGTGCCCGGCATCGTCCCGCCGAAATGGCCGGAGCGGCTGGGACTTCTTGGCGGGCTCCTGTTCCTTTTTGCCTACTTGTAACCCGGCTGGCTGGTAGTTCAGGTGGCGGTTTGGCTGCCGAGCCGCTTGTTCAGCCGCATCGCGGTCGGAATAAAGAGGGCGAGTGCCAGCAGGAAGCAGATGATGGCCACCGTGTTCGCCGGGCCGAAACCCTGTCCCTTCAGGAACTGCCCGGCAATCACCGGACCCAGGAAAAAGCCGCCGATCTGCGCGGTCGGAATCAGCAGGCTGATCTTGCCGGTGTTGTCACTGAGCGCAATCGTGCCCATCAGGTACGGCCCGGTCAGGTTCCAGAAAATCTGGAACACCGCCGCCGTCACGGCAAACTGCAGGAAGCTCATCTGGCCCTGAAGAAGCGCGATCATCGCGACCTGCACGAGCAGCGCCACGGTGACGGGAATAATCCGGCCGATACGATCCGCCAGCCCGGCCGCGGCCAGCGCGCCCAGCGTGGCGACACCGGTGGAGATGCCGAGCGCCACGCCCACCTGCGCCGGATCGATGCCACCGGACGAGCCGATCAGCTTCACGAACGCCCAGATCGCGCCGAGGCCCGTGCACCAGATCAGCATCACGGCGAGGGCCATGAGGGCCGGACCGGCTGAGCCGCCGCTGCCGGCGGCGGCCGCGTGCGAGCCCACGGCGGCAGTGGGTTGCGGCACCCAGCCCACCGTCGCAAGGGTCAATAGTGCGAGCCCGGCGAGCGGCAGCAGAACACCAGCAATGTCGTCATTCGGAAGGGGCAAGAGCAGGAAGCACAGCACGCCGAGCACCACCTGCGCAGCGATCAGGAACGCGAAGTTCCGGTCCTTCTGTGCGGTGCCGCTGATGATGCCGATGGCGAGGGTGAAGGCCGTGCCCTGGCCGAGAAAGCCGACGGCAAAGCGCAGCGCGGTCAGGGCCCCTGCGGTGGTCTGGTAGCTCGACACCACGTTGCCGGCGATCACCACGAGCAGGGCGAAGATCGCGGCCGTCCGCCACCTGACCCGTCCCATCCAGAGGGTTGCCGCTAGTGGTGCGAGCGCGGTGCCCAGCGCCTCGACAGCAAAAATTTGCCCGGCGGACTCGGCTGACAGGCCGAGAGAACCCACCAGGACTTCCGTCATGATCGGGCCAGCCATGATGGCGAAGACGCCTACGCAGCTCAGCAGGAGGGCGGAGATGATGGTGGTGGGTTTGTCAGCGGACATGCGTAGCGGCTCCCAATGGGGCAGGACGGAGCGGTACTCTAACCCGCAAGCGCGGCGGTGGCACGGTTCGGGAGCGGCGGATGCAGCGGGAAACGACCAGGATCTACCACCTCGTGAACGTCTTTACGCGGGATGGCGGCACGCTCACCGGCAACCCGCTCTGCGTGTTCGAGGATGGCACTGGCCTCTCGGCCAGTGAGATGCAGGCCCTCGCCCTGCAGTTCAATCTGTCCGAAACGACCTTTGTCATGCCGGCTGGCACGGCCCCCGGCGCCCCCGTCGACGTGCGGATTTTCACGCCGAACGAGGAGCTGCCGTTTGCGGGACACCCGACGCTCGGTACGGCGCACGTTCTGCGCCGCTTGCGGGGTGGCGATCAGCTCCAGCTCGCGCTGGCTGCCGGCGTGGTGCCCGTGGAAGCACGGGGAGACCGCTGGACACTGACTGCACCGCCTGCCACGCACCGGCCAGCCGAAGCGTCCCGCGACGAGCTGGCCGCAATCGTCGGTCTGGCAGCCGATGATCTGGCCGACCACGGGATCGCGCCGCCGCTCTGGGTGAGCACCGGCACTGAACAGTTGCTGGTTCCCCTGCGGACGCGCGCGGCGGTACTGCGGGCCGCGGCCGATCCTCTAAGCTTCAACCGGCTGCAGAGCCGGCAAGGGAACAGCATGCTCGGCATTTTCCACGATGACGGCCGGCTCGTGACCCTGCGCTTTTTCTTCAGGAATGGGCTCGGGGTTGCAGAGGATCCTGCCACCGGCTCTGCCTGTGCGAATCTCGGTGGCTGGTTCCTGGCGACCGGCGCGGTCCCTGTGGAGCGCACCCTGCACCAGGGTGACCTGATCCTCAGGCCGTCGACGCTCCTCCTCAATGTCGGCGCAGACCGGCAGATCCGCGTGTCCGGCGACGTGACCTATCTCGGGCGCGGGGAATTGTTGTTCTGAAGTGCGGGCAGCACGCGTTCTGCAACGAGGCGGATCGCTAACTCGGGTTCACCGTATAGCCGCAAGCTCGTTTCCGTCACACCGGCGGCGCGGAACGCCAGCAGCTCGTCGATCACCGGCGTCAGGTTGTTGGCGCTGCCCACCAGCGTAAGTCCATCAACGAGCGCGTCCAGGATCTTCTGCGGCACGACTCCCGCCGGATCTTCGCCGCGCTGGTAGGCGAGCGCCAGTCCCGGCAGGTTCTGCTCGATCAGGTCGCAGGCCGCTGCGTCAACGAAGGGCGCGTTGCGGGCCCGCTCCCAGATGCCGCGCACCCACAGCTTGCGGCGTGCTTCGGCGTAGGCGGCGGTGCGCTCGGGCTTCACGTGCCATGCCAGGAGATTGTTGATGCGGAAGTCGCGGCTGAAGCTGCTCCTACGGGTGGCGAGGGTTTCGTGCAGCGTGGCGATGGTGGCCGCGATGTAGTGCCGCGAGATATCGGAAAGCATCACGCCGTCGGCCAGTTCCGCCGCGAGCTTCAGCATCTGGGGGCGATTGGCGGCAATGTATAGCCGGGGTGCCGGTGCGGTGGCCCAGTCGGGCAGGTAGTTCTGCACCTGGAACAGCTCGCCCTTGAAATTGAGCGGTGTCGCGGGCGAGGCCGCGCGCAGCAACGTCACGCACTCCCTTACGCCCCGCACCATGCGCGGGTGGGTGGCGCGTCGGTCGGGCTTCAGGCCCATGCCGATCATGGTGCCGCCGCCGCCACCAACCACCAGGTTCGCGCGGCCACCCGAGAGCTCGTTCAGGGTCAGCAGCGCGTTTGCCATCTTCAGCGGGTGCAGTTCGAAGGGGCTCAAGGCGACCGGTCCCATGCGGATTGCGCGGGAGTCGCGGGCCAGTAGCGAGAAGGCGAGAAACGGGTCGCGCGCGGAGAGGATGTTTGGCGCCCAGACCGATGCGAATCCCAGCTGCTCGGCGAGGAGGCCGAGATCGCGGAAGCGCTGCGGGGAGTCAGGCTCGAAGATGAAGTGGATGCGCATCAGACGCTATCTAGTAGCGCTCGAAGTGCGGCAGTACGTGGTCGGCGACGATCTTCAGTCCCGCCATCGGTTCGTCGAACAGGCGGATCGAGAGCTCCGTCAGCCCGGCCTTCTCGAAGACCCGGAAGCGTTCGAGCTGCTGGTCGATATCGCGCATGTCTCCGGCCGATGAGCAGGCGGCAATCAGCCGGGTGACGATGGACTCTGGCACGTCCTCGATCTTGCCGGAGCGGGTCCAGAAGGCCTTGGCGAAGTTCTGCCACTTGTCGATGACCAGCTGGCGCTCCTCGGCGGTGACGTAGGGCTCCATGTCGTACTTTGGGGGCAGCAGTTCGCCGCGGAACACGAGTTCACGCCGTGCCTCGTACAGCGACTTCTCGCGGTCGGCCTTGATGTGCCAGGCCCAGAAATTTCCAATGCGGAAATCCTCGGCAGGGGAGGTGCGGGCGGCAAGGCCTGCGCGCAGATGTTCCATGTGGTGGCCGATTTTCTCGGGCGTCACGTCGCTCATCTGCGTGCCGTCGGCAATTTTTCCGGCGAGTTCGAGCATCTTGGGTCCGGTGGAGCAGGTGAAAATGCCAGGCTTCGCCGCCTTGGCCCAGCCGCTCTTCAGGGGCCGCGTAAGCTTGAAGAGTTCGCCCGGGTAGCCTTGCACGAACTTGCCGGACGTCACTGCTTTGACCATCTCGACGGCTTCGCGCACGCCGCGGAGCATGCGCTGGGCTTTCGGATCCATCTTGATGCCGGTGGCGCCCATCACGGA
The DNA here is from genome assembly GCA_031395645.1 of Gammaproteobacteria bacterium. Taxonomy (GTDB): domain Bacteria; phylum Pseudomonadota; class Gammaproteobacteria; order Steroidobacterales; genus SHZI01. Next base: position 6,091 of record JANNJM010000035.1, read on the forward strand.
GCCGCCACCGCCGATCGCCGCAATCGCGCGGCCGTTGCTGATTTCATTCAGCGTGAGCAGCGCGTTGGCGATCTTCAGCGGGTGCATCTCGTAAGGACTGACCGCGAGGATGCCGAGTTTGATCTTCGTCGTGGCGAGTGCCGCTGGTACGAGTGCCACGAAGGCATCCGGGTTCTGGTGGTAGTTCGAGTGCCAGAGCGTCCGGAAACCGTAGCTTTCTGCCGCTACGGCAATCTCCGCCACCTGTGCCACGGTCAGATCAGGCTCAAGAATGATGTCAATCTGCATAAAAGGTACCGGACCTTAGTTTTGTTAGTTATTCTTCTGGTCGAGAATAACTAACAAAACTAAGGTCCGGTAC
>JANNJM010000073.1:0-13817 GCA_031395645.1 Gammaproteobacteria bacterium
GTTTGACGTCGCGCAAACAACTAACAAAACTAAGGTCCGGTACCTTTTGGCAGCTGGACTGTGATCTGGGCGCCGCCCAGGCTCGCGCGGGCGATCTGCAGTTGCCCACCGTAAAGCCCGACGATCTCCCGGACGACAGCGAGCCCGATGCCCTGGCCCGGCACGTCGCCGCGCTGATCCGCGCGAATGCCCCGATTGAGCACCGCCGCAGTCTGGTCGTCCGGGATACCGGGACCGTCGTCCGCGACCACGACTGAAAGGCCGTCCAGCGTCTGCACCGTCACGAGGATCCGACCCTGGCACCACTTCCAGGCATTGTCGAGCAGGTTGCCCAGGATCTCATAGAGATCACCCTGCTCCGCCGGGTAACTCGCACCAGCCGGTACCTCAAGATCGCACGCGACCACCTTGTCGCGGTGGATTTTCCGGAGGCTTGCCGTCAGCTCAATCAGTATTGGCGCAAGCGCGACGGGGCGCGCAGCCAGGCTGCGCGGACCCATCGCGGCGGCCCGCTTGAGCTGGTAGTCAATCACGCTCTGCATCCGGTCCACCTGCGCCTGCAGGCTAACGCGATCAGGCTGGCTGGCTTCGACCTCGTTGCGCACCACTGCCAGCGGGGTCTTCAGGCTGTGTGCGAGGTCGTCCATCGTCGTGCGATAGCGCTCCATCCGCTGACGCTCCGAGCGCAGTAGTGTATTGAAGCCGCGCCCAACGCCCTCCAGCTCCTGCGGGTACTCCTCGCTCAGCGCGTCACGACTGCCCTGCTCGATTTCGGCGATCTCCCCGGACATTCTGCGCAGCGGCTGAAGGCCAAACCGAACCGCGAGCCATAAAGCGGCGAGCAATGCGCACATGACGCCGGAAAACCAGCCGAGCAACTGCCGCCGGAACTGATTCAGCTGGCGCTCGGACGCGGCGAGATCGGCGGCGGCAAACACCTGGAAGGCGGGAGTTGCCGCGGGTCCCAGCTCCCAGTTGATCGCCACCCCCAGCATGAGCGCACTGGTGCCGTCTGCAAGCTTGCGCCGGGCAAGCGTACGTTTACCGGCGTTCAGCGTTGAACCGGTAGCAAGGTCCAGGCCAACCGCTGACGGCGAGCGCCACAGCGGCAGACCGGACGCATCGAGGATCTCCGCGTAGAGGCCGGATCCCGGATTGCCAAGGCGCGGCTCGAGGAGCCGCTGCGGAATCGTGAGGTTGCCGGCTTCGTCGGGCTCGACGGCGCCCGTCAGGGCGAACACCTGCGTTTCCAGCTGCTCCAGCAGCGCTTCGTCGGCGCTGCGACGGAAAACGACATCGAGCACGACGATGGTGCCACCAAATGCGGCGACCAGCATCAGGGCCGTGATGGAGAGCAGTCGCGTGCTGAGGGAGCCCCGCCGGCGCGCCATCCGGCCGGTCTCAGTCGCCGTCCGGGGGCCGGGGCATGCGATAGCCCTGGCCGCGCACCGTTTCGATGAGTCCAAGCGACCGGTCGGGGTCCAGCTTCTTCCGCAGCCGGGTGAGTAGCACCTCGACCACGTTGCTGTCACGCTCGAAGTCCTGGTCGTAGAGCTGGTCGGTGAGTTCCTGCTTGCTGACCACGCGCCCGGCGCGCATCACCAGCATTTCAAGCAGGCGGTACTCGTAAGCGGTGAGGGCCACCACCCGGTTCTGAACCCGCACTTCCCGCGCGTGAGTATTCATCTCGAGTGGACCGGCCCGCAGAATCGGCTGGGCCTGGCCGGCTGTCCGGCGCAACAACGCGTTGATTCGCGCCTTGAGTTCATCCAAGTTGAAGGGCTTGACGACGTAGTCATCGGCGCCGGCATTCAGGCCGTTAACCTTGTCCTGCCAGTGATCGCGGGCCGTCAGAATCAGAATCGGAAACTCACAGCCGCTGGCGCGCAGGCGCGTCACCAGCTCGACGCCGGAGCGGTCGGGCAGGCCGAGATCAACAATGCCAAGCTGCACGGCGAACTCGGCCGCGAAGTACTCGGCCTCGGCCGCCGTGGCTGCTTCATCCACGGCAAAACCGGCGGCGCGCAGGCTACCCGCCAGCGACTGGCGGAGCGCTAAGTCGTCTTCAACAATGAGCAGTCGCATGGGTCTGGCTAACGTATCGAGCCCGTAGCCGCATCCACCAGGTATTCCCGCAGGCGACCGTCCGGTGAGAGCACCCGAATACGATAGACCAGGGAATTGCCATCGATCCTGCGGTCGACCCGCACGACCTTGCCGTCGGTTTGCTGGCGGACCATGGCCACCGCGGCATCCTCAGAGATCCCTTCCTTCGCCAAAGATTCCTGCGCCTGCGAGACGGTGGCGGCGAAGCAGACGGCCAACAGCGCAGACAGTCGGAGCATTGCCAGGCTGGCACCGGAGGCGCGGGATCGGAGGGCAAAAAGCATGCTGGGCATTGTCGAGGGTCGGTGGGGCACTGGCAATGGCATCTGAAGCATTGAACCTACTATCGGCCACTGGCACTGAACCCGCCATGAAGTCCTGCGGGCGGGCGAGGCTGGCGACGCCGCTCCGGGGAGACTACCCGCCGGCTGGCAAACAAGGAAGCCATACGGCAAGCTCTCCCCCGTGAAAACCCTCAAGCGCCTTCTGGACAATAACCGCGCATGGTCGGACCAGATCCGCCGGCAGGATCCCGATTTCTTCGGCAAGCTCGCCGCGCAACAGGGGCCGGAATACCTCTGGATTGGCTGCTCCGACAGCCGCGTGCCGGCGAACCAGATTGTCGGCCTGTTGCCCGGCGAAGTCTTCGTGCACCGTAATGTGGCTAACGTGGTCGTGCATGCGGACCTCAACTGCCTGTCCGTCCTGCAGTTCGCCGTGGACGTCCTGAAGATCCGGCACGTCATCGTCTGCGGACACTACGGGTGCGGCGGTGTCCGGGCAGCGTATGAAAATGAGCGAATGGGTCTCGTGGATAACTGGCTGCGGCACGTGCAGGACGTGGCACAGAAGCACAGGGTCAACGTCGAGCGCGCGGGCTCGCCTGTCGACCGGGTCAACCGGTTGTGCGAGCTGAACGTGCTGGAGCAGGTGGCCAACGTTTGTCAGACCACCGTGATCCAGGACGCCTGGGCGCGGGGACAGGACGTGACGATCCACGGCTGGATCTACGCCCTCGCGGACGGGCTGATCCGGGACCTGAAGGTCGCCGCGTCGAGCACGGATGAGTTTCTGCGCCTGTACCAGGCCGCGCAGGACGTTTACTTAAAGCCCTGATTCACTGTAGATTACTCGTTACATGACTATTGGCGCTCGGCAAGGTCTCACCAAGAAGGACTGCGGGCTAGCGGTTACTTGTTGTAGGAGTAGACCATGACCCGATTGATGTCCCGCCTTGCCGTGACCACCGCCGTCTGCGTGACCCTGGCCGTGGCGCTGGCCGCGCCCACGGCGGCCCGGGCGGCTGACGACCTGAACCGGCGCGTGCAGGCTGCCAATGAAGTCCTGCAGGATCTGCAGCGCATTCCGGAACAGGCCATTCCGCCCAACCTTCTGAACCGGGCGTATGCGGTCGCGGTGATTCCAAACGTCATCAAGGGCGGTTTCATCGTCGGCGGCAGCTTCGGCAAGGGTGTCTTGCTAGTCCGGCGCAACGATGGCGCCTGGAGCAATCCGGCGTTCATCAAACTGGCCAACGTCGGCATCGGCTGGCAGGCCGGGGCCCAGGGCGCGGACCTCGTACTGGTCTTCAAGAGCCGGCAGGGCGTCGACAACATTGCCCGCGGCAAATTCACCCTGGGGGGCAGCGCATCCGCTTCCGCCGGCCCGGTGGGTCGTACCACGGGTGCGATGACCGACGGCGAATTCAAGTCAGAAATCTACACCTACGCCCGCAGCCGCGGACTGTTCGCCGGCGTCTCGCTGGAAGGTGGCGCGATCACTATTGATACTGCGGCGAATACGACCTGGTACGGCAACAGCACGGACGGCGCCGCCGCCCGTATCTTCAGCGACCGCAGCGTCGCGACGCCACCCGGAGCCAGACCGCTGCTGGCCACGCTGGGTGGCATGGCACCGCCACTCAACTGGAATGACGCCGGCCAGGTCGTACAGACGCCGACCACCACAGCACCGGCTGACGCCACCCCCAGCGACAGCAAGACCTACGCGGTTGAGGACGGCGCAGAACCAGCTCCCGAGACCAAGTTCTGAAATTGCACCGTAGGAGCGCCTTCAGGCGCTCCTACACCCCGAGCGATGGAACTCAGCAACCGACACAATCTTCGCAGGGCGCCGGCTGACGCCGGTGCTCAGCGATTCGGCATTCGCGTGACCATGCCGGCCCGTGATCCCCTGCGCTCGGTGCTTGGCAACGACTGGCAGAAGGAACACTGGTTTGCCTCGCGGGAAGAGCGTGACCAGGCCCTGGCGGACATGGGCCAGCGCCATGCCTACAGTAGGATCGGTGACACCCCCAGTATCGTGCTCACGTCCATCGAGCGCTAGAGAAGGCCACGTGCTGGTGAGACTGCCCGCGCGTTCCGCCCTGGCGCTGGCAATCCTCTCGACCGTCACGTCGCTGGCCGCCACAGGGCAAATCCTCCCAGAAGAGATCGTCGTCACCGCCACGCGCTTCCCGTCGCCCACTCTCGATCTGGCGGGCAACACGACGCATCTCGATGCCGACCGGATTGCGCTGCTGAATGCCAGTCACGTCCACGAACTCGGCACCCAGATCCCGGGTGTCTGGCTCTCGCGCGGCAGTGGCCAGGAGCACCTCACCGCCATTCGTTCGCCGGTGCTCACGGGCCCCGGATCCTGTGGCAGCTTCCTGATCCTGGAAGACAGCGTGGCCACGCGGCCTGCCGGCTTCTGCAACGTGAACGAGTTGTTCGAACTGCCCTCCGAGCAGGCCTCGGCTGTCGAGGTGATCCGCGGGCCGGCCTCAGCGTTGTACGGCTCGAACGCCATGCACGGCACGATCAATGTCCTGCTCCCGGGGCCGGGCGGCCGGGAGCTCGCGGTCAGTGCCGAGGCAGGTCCGAACGATTTCTACCGGGGAAACATTGTTGCGAGTTCAACGGCCGGAACCAGCGGCAGTGATACGGGCCTCGTCGGTGGCCTGCTTCTTGACCACGACGGCGGCTTCCGCGACGCATCCGACTACCGGCAGGCGAAGGGTTTCCTGAAGTACGCCACGAACCTCGCGGCCGGCCGGCTCGAACTCGCCTTCAGCGGCAACGTGCTCGATCAGGAAACCGCCGGCTTCATTATTGGCGAGGACAGCTACCGCGACGAAGCCATCCGGCGCACCAACGACAACCCGGAGTCCTACCGGAATGCAAACAGCCAGAGGCTGCGCTTCGGGTGGCAACCGGCGAGCAACTCTGCTGAGAGCGGCTGGGACGTGCGCGGCGTGCTCCGCCGCTCGGACATGGATTTTCTGCAGCACTTCCTCCCGGGTCAGCCCACCGAAGAGAACGGGCAGGCGAGCGGCGGCCTGACGGTGTTGCGCTACACGACGCTGGGCAATGCGCGAGTCACTGCGGGCGTCGACCTTGAGATTGCCAACGGGTGGCTCGAGGAGAACCAGGAGAGCGACGATATACCCGGCCCTCCCTTGCGCCCGAAGGGCCAGCATTACGACTACAACGCCTGGCAGTGGCTCGCGTCGCCCTACGCACAGGCCGAGCTGCCCTTCCGCGAGCGGCTCACTCTGGTCGGTGGCCTGCGGCTCGAATGGCTGCGCTACGACTACGACAATCACCTGGCTGCTGGCACCTCCGGCCTCTTCAACCGGCCGGCCGACCGCAGCGACACCTTCACCAACCTCGCGCCGAACTTAGGTATCAGATACCGGCCGGGTGAACACACGTCGGTCTACACGATACTGACGCGCGGCTTCCGGGCCCCGCAGGCCGCGGAACTCTACCGCCTGCAGGCGCAGCAGAATGTGGCAGACCTGAGGTCCGAGGCCATCGACAGTCTGGAACTCGGCTGGCGCTGGCAGTCACCGCACCTGCAGATTGCGACGGCGGCCTTCGCGATGCGCAAGGACCACTACATCCTGCAGGACTCGGCGCGCTTCAACGTGAGCGACGGCCAGAGCGAGCACTTCGGGCTGGAGCTCGGCCTGGAGGCACGCAACGACCTGGGCCTGTACGCCTCGCTCGCCGCCACCTGGGTTAAACAAACCTATGCCTTCACCCAACTGAGCGCTGGCAACGAGCAGATCACGGACGGCAACGACATCGACACCGCACCACGGACGCTGGGCAGCCTGCGCCTCGGCTGGAGTGCGGAACCGTGGCTCGCTGAGGCCGAGTGGGTGCATCAGGGCCGCTACTACGTCACCGCCGGAGAAGCCCAGGACTATCCCGGCCACGACCTGCTGAACCTGCGCACCACCTGGAAGTTCACTCCCGCCTGGACCGCCACAATCCGGCTGAACAACGTCACCAACGCGCTCTACGCGGACCGCGCTGACTTCGCCTTCGGCGACTACCGCTACTTCCCGGGCCGCGAACGCGAGGCCTTCTTCGAACTCGCCTGGCACTCCCGGTAGGAGCGCCTTCAGGCGCGACCCCCACCACTCGGCACAGCGGCAGCGTGGTCGGGTGTCCGTTCCGCGCTCACCGTGTACTCACGGTAGCGGAAGGGATCCCGGCCGGGATGCCGTGGGCTACGGAGTGAGGATTGCGCCTGAAGGCGCTCCTACCAGCTCGACCAGTCGCGGCGGTTGGCCGCCACGTGAAAGAGCGCCGCGATCACGCGCCGGTCGTAGCGGGTGCCGGCACCGCGCAGCAGTTCTTCGAGTGCTGCCTCGATCGTCACCCCCTGGCGGTACGCGCGTACGCTGACCAGCGCGACGAAGGCGTTGGCCACCGAGAGGATGCGGCCGGAGAGCGTCATCTGCGGCCCGGTGAGGCCCTGCGGATAGCCGCTGCCGTCCAGTAGTTCCTGCTTCTGGGCGATGACGTCCAGCACCGGACCCTCGAAGTCGAGACCCTTCAGCAATTCAAGACTGAAGTCGACGTGCCTGCGGAGCAGATCGCGCTCGGCTGTGGTGAGGGTTCCGGTCTTGGTCAGCAGGTCGCTCGGCAGCATGACCTTGCCGATATTGGCGAGCGTGGCAGCGAGACCAAGAGTGGCCTGCTCAGCGTCCGGCAAGCCGAGCTCACGAGCGACCGCCTGCGCAACTTCGGCCATCCGCTTGGCGTGGTGGGCGGAGTACGGGTCGTGGCGGTCGACAGCGTCGGACAAGGTGCTGACGAGCTCCCGCAGCAGGTTCGCGTGGTGCTGTTCCGCCACCTGCATCTCGGTGACGTCACTCAGCACGAGCAACACCAGCTGGCGGCGCTCCCCGATGCGCTCCACGGGAATGAAGCTCGTCTGGAAACTGCGCAGACCGCCGCCCAGTGCCAGCGACAGGACGCGCTGGAGCGGTGCGTGCTGACGGCGGGCCTCCTCACTGACTTCGGCAAGCACAGCCGCGGTATTGTGCCCGAAGACGCCCGCGAGCCGCCCACCGACTAGCGCGGCGATGCTGGTCTTCGCGACAGCCGCCGTCGCCTGATTGGTAAACAGGACTTCCTGGTCACGGTTGATCAGCACGGTCAGCACGTCGACGTTGTCGGTGATGGTGTGCAACAGGTCCGTCTGGTGCTGCAGCCTGGCGGCCTTGTCCCGGAGTTCGGCCGCCTGCTGCTGCGCGCGGACACTGCTGCCGTGGCGCCACGCAGCCACGGCGAGTGCGGCGATAGCCAGCAGCAACAGAGACAGCGTTGCCAGCAGGAACGTGCGCCGGTCGTTGGCACTGCTGAGCGCGTCTTTCGCACCGACCTGCTGGACCAGGATCCAGTCCTGGCCGCGAATGCGCCGGCTCACCTGCAACACCGGCATGCCGCGATAGTTATCCAGGCTCGCGAACCGGTCGGGTGCGAGCACGGCCGAAACCTCCGCGAGCTGCGCGTCGGCCTGGGGTCGGTCGAGCGGCATGCTGCGGCGGAGCGCATTCGAGCCTTCGCGCGTGGGTGACAGGAACAGCACGCTGTCGTCCCGGCGGGCGAGCAGCAGCGTTTCGCTGTCTTCTGCGAAGGCCGGCCCGCGACCTAGCAGCGGAAAGAGTTCCTCATCAGCGGCGCGCACACCGAGCAGCACGCCGGCCGGACCACCGGCCGAGCGCAGCGCGCCAGAGACGGTACTCACGGGCACCGCCACGACGAGCATGGCGCGGTCGTCTGCACCGAGCACCAGATCAACGACCGGCTGGGGCGGAGTCGCCAGCGCGCGCCGCGCGACTTCACTGTAGCGCCCCGCGACGCTGCCAAGACCGGGCGTAACGACCACCGGGTTCAGCTCGGCGTCCAGCAGGGCCAGGCCGCCAGTCGGCGCCCGCGGCAGGTTGGCGGGCACCTGCCCCTCTGAATCCCGCAGGTAACCGCCCCGCCCGGCGGCTGCCAGGATCAGGTTACGCAGGTAGGCCTGCTGAGCTGGCTGGGCAGCGGCGTCCACCGACTGGCGGGCCTTCACGACCTGCCAGAGGTAGAGCTGCAACGATGCATTGCGCGCCAGCTCATCCAGCTCCCGGCGATCCGAGGCGAGCAGGCGCGCCACCCCATCCGCCTTGGCGTCGGCCACCAGCCCGAGCCGGGACTCCCACTGCAGCAGGTCGCGCTGCCGCTCTCCTTCTATATAAACGTTGATCAGCAAGCCACCAAGGCCAATCAGCACGACCAACGCCAGCAGGGCGATCGCCTTGGGCGAGACCTTGTTCATGACGGGGGCAGGTGAATCCACCAGCGGGACTCATTGAGGGAGAAGACCGGCGCGTAGTGCACCACGTCGGCAGCCGACAGCACCGTCTGCACCTGGTTGTCCAGAATCAACGCCTCCTGTCCCCGGCCCACGACCAGGATGGCGTGCGGAACCCGTAAATTAGTGTCCTGGACGACGACCAGCCGCAGGTCGTCTGTGGGGTAACCCAGCCAGCGCAGAGAGAACAGCTTGGTGATGACGTAGTCCTCGCAGTCACCGCCATCCCTTAGGAACTCGCGCGGGATCGCCCAGTAATCCTCCACACCATAGTTATCGATATCAAGCACGTACGCACGGGTGTTGGCAAAGCGGTTAACAGCCTGCAGCTGCGCCCTGAACGGCAGTGACCGCGTCTGCTCCAGGAAACGGAGCCACTCGGCCAGGTGGCAACGGTTGAAAATTCTTGCACGGCAGTCACCGGACTGCGGTCCGTCCTGCAGGTCGTCCTTCAGGTGTCGTTCAAGCGCCTGCAGCCACTGTGGGAAATCGTCGATGCGCTCCTGTGCAACCTGCCGGTAGCCGAAGAGTTGGCTGGGAAACGCACTGGCCACACTACAGCCCAGACATAAGACGCCGGACGCCAGGATCCGCATTGCTGCCTGGCGATAGAGTGACATGCTGGTTGGAGTGTTGATCCAGGTTGTTGTAGTGTTGCGCAAGGCCACGAAACTACAACAAAAAGGCTTATGGAAAGCAAGTTCATGTCCGCTCTGATTCAGCGCTTACCGGGCGCCTGGCTCTGCATACTCATCGCTGCAACGGGTGCCGGCCTTGTTCAGGCACAAACCGCTCCAGCGGCAGCGCCCGTCCAGAGCGAGTTCGACGTGGCCATGCAGGCCGTGGAAGAAGCGCGCCTGCGCACCGCGCGTGAGCGTCTCACGAGCCTCGTGGCGGCCAACCCCTCCTTGAGTCGCGCACGCCTGGAACTGGCGCGCGTCTACTACCTGTCCCGCGACTACCCGGAGGCGCGACGCGAAGCGCAGCAGGTGCTGGACGACCCGAACACGCCGCCCACCGTCCGCGCCACACTGCTGGCCTTCCTCGCCCAGATCGATGCTGACGAAAAGATCTACGCGGCCCGGCACCAGTGGGTACCGTCGCTGTATGCCGGCCTCATGTACGACTCCAACGTGAATATCGGGCCGTCGCGGGATGTGATCGACACCGGCGCCACCGTCTGTACGCCCGCCGTACCGTGCACGGCGTCCCAGCCCGAGTCCGACCTGGCAGCGGTCGTCAGTGCCGGCATTGCCCATACCTGGAACCCGGGCAAGCGCTTCGACGCCGGCGAGCAACGCGGCTTTTTCCTCTGGCAAAGCCAGGCGAATGCCTACTACCGCGCGTACTTCGACCAGAACGACTTCAACCTCGGTGTGCTCACGGTACGGACCGGCCCGGCCTGGGTTGTGCCCGGCAAATGGCGCGCTGGCCTGGGCTTGCAAGCCGATGAGATCTTTCTCGGCGGCGACGATCTGGCGCTCTATTCCACACTCAATCCAAACATCACGTTTCAGGCCGGTGAGTCCACTGAAGTGAGTCTCGATGGCACCGTTACCAACCGCCATTACTGGGATGCTGCCGAGGATGGCCGCGACGGCTGGTTCAAGAGCGCCAACATCCTGGTCACGCGGTATTTCAGCAACCGCGCGGTTGGCTTGCAGATCGGCGCGGGCTGGATGGATTTCGACGCGGACGACGAACTCTTTAGCAGCAGTGGCCCTGACCTCGTTGGCGGTGTGTTGTGGCAGGCGTGGGCCAATGGCCTCGTCTATGCCCGCATCAATTACCGGGGCTACAAGTTCGACGGCCTCGATGCGTCTTTCCCTCTTGACGGCCCTCGGGATGATGATGAGTGGCGCTACTCGGTCGGCTTCGACCATGACTTCCGGAGTGGTCTGTTGAACACGTGGACGCTGTCCGGCGGGTGGATCCATACCGACAACCAGTCGAACCTGCAGATTTACGATTACGACCGGGATATGGTCAACCTGGGCCTCTCGCGGAGATTCTGAGATTAGGTGAAATCAGCCAGGATTACGTCACCAGAGACGCCGTTCGCAGAATGACGCGTGGCACAGTGAACGCCTTCGCAATCTCGTGTAGAACAGTGAACTAATACCAATAGAACTACCGGCGAACCGCGCCGGGGCTGACCACCAACAGCCCAAGAGACGCGGTCGCAATGACGGGGAAGATGTCCATGCAGAAGTTACTGAGTCTCGCCGCTGTGGCACTGATCGCGCTGCCAATGCTCGGCCACGCCGCCGATGTGCCGCGGTCCGACGACGATTGCGCGAAACTGCTCGAGCGCTGGGCCAGCGATCCCAAGGCCGCGCCCAAGTGGGTGATCGACAAGTGCAAGGAGCAACTCACCCGTGCCGAGCCGCCAGCGGCGGCCGAGCCACCGCCGGCACTGGTCGCCGACACGGATCCCTGCTCGGGACCCGCAGCTGCCGACTCCGTGCTCTGCTGGGGACCCTGGAACAGCCTTGCTCCCGCCGCCGCGGGCCCCGACGTGAGCCGGCAGATTGCCGGCGTGGACGATCCCGAAACGCGCCCCGAACTCTCCGACGCCTTTGACCCCGTGGTCATACCGGAACTACCGCTCGGGGCGTGCGCCCCTGGCACACCCTGCGGGTTCGCCACGATCGTCAGCGGCGTCACCAGCGACGGTGATGTGGAAGACACGGAGTTCGGTCGCTTTGACCTGGCACCCGACGGTTCGAGCTTCGGCGTCACACCCCGGAGTGGGGGCCAGAACGGCGACGAGATCAACTCGGTGCCCATGACCACCAACGTCCAGCCGCGACCGGATGGCTACGGAAACCTGCGCGCCAGGAGCGGGCCCGGCGACGTGCAATCCCGGCTGATTGCGCGCGTCGTGCAGGACGACGACGGCAACATGCAGCTGGCCGCCGACATCTGGACGCACGGCACGCGGGAAAACTCCCGCTCCGGCTACTTCGCCTGGGGCACGGCCACGAGCCAGGCCGGTCTCGACTCGCTGAATGCCGGCAACGTCACCGCAAGCTTCTCAGGCCCGATGTCGGTGAACAACTTAACCACCGCCAACATGACCGTGAATTTTGGCGCCAGTCCGACCTGGACCGGCAACTGGGTAAACCCCGCGTGGAGCTTTGGCGCCGGTGGCACGCTCACCGGCGGCAACCTGATTTCCCAGCCGGGCAAGTTCACGGAGAACGTCGTGGGCACCGGTAACTTCGTGCAGGGTGCCCTTGTCGGCGAAGCCGGCGGGCCCCGCGGTATCATCCACGTTATCGACGTCACGCTCGCAGACCAGGGTCACATCAGGGATGTGGGACTGGCGCGCGACGTAATCAGCAACCCCGTTATTGCTCCCTGAACACACAGCCTGAAGCGACCTGAAGAGAAGAGAGTAGTGCCATGAACATCCGCATTCTTGCCGCCACGCTGCTGCTGATCACCGCGAGTACCACGGTCCAGTCGGCCAGCCTCAAACTGGTACCGTCTGCCAGCACGGTGGCGCAGAACGGCAGCTTTACGGTCGACCTCGTGTTGAGCGCCAGTGACCTTCTGCTGATTCCGCACCCCAACCTCTACGGCGGCTCCGTCATCGTGGACTTCAACAAGGACCTGCTCACGTACGGCGGCTTCACACTGAAGAGCGGGTTGAGCTTCTTCGACGCCCCGGTGACGACGACCAACGGCACCACCCAGACCGTGACGTTTGGCTTTGACAACGCGCCGGACGAGGGCACGGTCGGCACCTTCAGCTTCTCAGGCCTAGGCGCGCCGGGCAGCATTGCCGCGCTCGGCCTCGTCGACGCCGACGATTACTCCGGCAGCTTTGCCAGCTACAATTCCGCGTACAAGCGCTTCACCCCCGTATTCACCGGTACGCAGGTGAATATCTCCGCCGTGCCGCTGCCCGCCGGTGTGTGGCTGCTCGGCACGGCCGTCGGCGCCCTCGCCGCACGGCGCCGGTTCCGTCACGCTGTCGCCTGACTCAGGCGCCGTGCGGGCCGGCGCGCTCGCGCTGGCCCTGCTGCTCGCGGCTGCCGCGGCTCCCGCAGCGACCGATCAGGACCCCGACTGGCACATCCCCCGCGCGCCGCAAGCCGCCCCCGAGACGCAGCGGCCCGACGCCGTTCGCCTGCGCGACGCTCTTGCCAGGTTCCAGCTGCTCGCCGCTGCCGGCGGCTGGCTACCACTGCCCAACGGAACCACGCTGCAACCCGGGCAACGCGACGCGACAGCCGCCGCACTTCGCGAACGGCTGCGCGTCACTGGCGATTTTTCAGGGCTGTCGGGTACGGCTGACACCTGGTTCTTCGACGCCGGCCTGCAACGCGCACTGCAGGACTTCCAGAACCGGCACGGACTGCCCGCCACGGGCGTGGTCGATGACCGCACGCTTGCGGCCCTCAACGTGCCGGCCGCCGACCGCGTGCAGCAACTGCAAGCCACGCTCACCCGCTGGAACTGGTTGCCGCGCGAGTTCGGCCCCCGCTACCTCTGGGCCAACGTGCCCGGCGGGTACCTGGAGCTCGTCGAGGACGGCGCGACGACACTCACCATGCGCATCATCGCCGGCCACCCGGAGCGTCCCACGCCCAGTTTTCAGGACACCGTCAGCCAGATCGTCGTGAACCCGAGCTGGTCCGTACCGCAGCGGATTGCGGTGGAAGACCTGCTGCCGACCCAGCGGGAGGACCCGACGTTTCTTGCGCGACTCGGCATCCGGGTGCTGACGGGCGCGGGCCGCGAGGTGGATCCTGCCGGCATCGACTGGCGACGGGTCAGCGCGGAGCGCTTCCCATACAGGCTGCGCCAGGACCCCGGACCGCTGAACAGCCTCGGCCGGCTCAAATTCGTCCTGCGCAACCCCTGGGACATCTACCTGCACGACACCCCGTCCCGACGCCTGTTCGACCTGAACAGCCGGACGCTCAGTTCCGGCTGCATCCGGCTGGAGAAGCCGGAGGAGCTGGCGGAACGCCTGGTAGGAGCGGCTTCAGCCGCGACCTCCCTCCCGCTCGGGACGCGCGGACGCGATGATCGCGGGAGGGGGG
>JANNJM010000014.1:0-72867 GCA_031395645.1 Gammaproteobacteria bacterium
TTTACTTCGGCGCCCTGCGACTGGGGCGGCTTCACGAGCGGCAGATGCGCATCGAAGATGCTTACGGTAGGCTTTCGAGACACCGGTGACTGTTACCCATGTCCTTGGACTTTTCTGTCACCTATCTCCCTGACCGGTCACTTGCGACTCATAGGTCCGAGCTGCTTGGCTGGCTTCTGCGGCTATTTGATCGAAGCGTGATGAGATCGCGCCGGATGAGATAGCACAGTAGCGGAATGGCCGGTATAGACACCCAACGGGATTCCGGAAAGACAATGGCGCCAAAAATCATGATGGGAACAAAGATTGCGCTTAGGACGATGCGCGTCCAAGTGACACCTCTGCCCCAAGCCAAAACGAAGCGCAGGGGGCGATATTCTGGCCGCTGATCATGTGAAGTATGCAAAGGGCGCCGCCTAACGACCCAAGCTCAGCGACCCGGCCCGCGAGGCGCGTCGCTTGCAACAGTGATGCGATGGCCGGGTTCGCTGCAGCGCATGGTTAGGCGTTCTCGTTTGCATGCAATGGATGTGTGAAAGCTGAACCAGCATGCTCCGGCTGCCATCCATGAGCAAGTGCGTCCTCAATGGATGCGGCAATCATCCGAGGTGTGACCGACTTGGAGGCGCGGCCGAGCCAGTTGTCTGGTCGTGGAAAGTCCGCTGCCAATAAGAGGACGCATCCCGAAGGTGGCTCAACACGCTCAACGGCGACAGAAAAACGGCACGCAAAGGCTGCCTCACAGTATGTCGGCTTGCCTCGGATGCGCCAACGATAGCGCACCCCTTTGACCGTCACCGTTCGAGAACCTTTCTTGGGAATGGCCATGTGCGTGCGTGGAGACGCCTAACGCCGCAAATCAGCGACGCGCAGATGCGCGCAACCTAGAACACATTTATGCTTGGTGCGCGCTCGCTGCATTTGCTTGTTAGACGTCACGCACTGGGAACTCTAGTAAAACCACTTCAAGTTGCTTGAGCGAGGCTCCGATCTGGGTCTGATCGAGCGCTAGCCTAAAGGTTAGGCGATTGCCAATTCCAGGCTGATCGAGCGCAATGCCCCTCAATTCAATGGCGCCCTGACCATTGCCAACACAATCCAACGAGAGCTGTTCCTCCATAGTTCGGAGTTCGGCACGACCTCGCAGCGTCTCGTAAAGAGCGGCCAATTGGTCACGAAATGCAACGAGCTCGGCGGCTTGAAATGCGGCGTCGAAGCCACCTCTAAAGCCGCCTGCCGCAACCGCGACGCGTACGCTGAGCCAGTTGTCGTCGTAGTACTCTCCCGCGGGTGCGCGTTCGTACCTTCGAACTTCGATCTCAACGCGCTCGTGCCGCTCGCCGCCAAAAGAAACCACTGCCATGTCTTGTGACGTCTAACTATTAATTGGGGGATTCAATCGGGGGGAAGTATCACCCCGAAATCGTCGGTTTATCTGGTGGAACAAATCATAACTCCATGACGATACTGCCCCGGACACGAATCCGTGTCGTTTAAGCGCCGGGTGGCGCAGGGGAGTTTAACGACATGGGGAACGACGGGGGATTGCTGGCCGCGGCGCGGAGCCAGATCCGCACACGGCACATGAGCTTTCGGACCGAGAAGACGTATATCCACTGGATGCATCGCTTCATCCTGTTCCACGATCGACGGCATCCCCGGGAGATGGGCGCACCGGAGGTCGAGGCCTTTCTGACACACCTGGCGGTCGCCCGCAAGGTCTCGGCGTCGACACAGAATCAGGCGTTGCAGGCTGTGTTGTTCCTGTACCGCCGGGTGCTGGGAATCGAGCTGCCCTGGCTGACCAACGTTACCCGGGCGCCGCGGTCGCGACACCTGCCGGTGGTGCTGAGCCGGCTTGAGGTGGCGCGGGTCATGGCGGAGTTGCAGGGCAACTACTGGCTGATTGCCGGTTTGCTTTACGGTAGTGGGTTGCGCCTGTCGGAGGCGCTGCGCTTGCGGGTGAAGGACCTTCTGCTGGAGCGCGGGGAGTTGGTGGTTCGGGACGGCAAGGGTGGCAAGGATCGCGTCACGGTGGTGGCCGGGCAGCTGGTCCCGGTGCTGCGGGGCCATGTGGCCCGTCTGCGCAGTTGGCACGAGAACGAGCGGCGGCTGGGTCGGCCCGGTGTGTCGCTACCCGGTGCGCTGGCCCGGAAATACCCGGACGCCTCGCGCCAGTGGGGCTGGCAGTATCTGTTTCCGTCGGCCACCTTGTGCGCCGATCTGCTGGACGGCAAGCCGGTGCGCCACCACCTGCACGAAAAGTCCATGCAGCGCACTGTTCAGGGCGCGGTGCGCAAGGCGGGGTTGTCCCAGGCCGCCAGCTGCCACACCTTCCGCCACTGCTTCGCCACGCATCTCCTCGAAGACGGCTACGACATTCGCACGGTGCAGGAGCTACTGGGTCACAGCGACGTGAAGACCACCATGATTTATACCCACGTGTTGGGTAAGGGGGCGAAAGGGGTGAAGAGTCCGCTGGATCGGGGTCAGGCGTAGTCGGGATGCTCTTCCTCGCGCAGTTGCCGCTGAATGCGGCGCTCATATTCCCTGTGGGTGCCAATCCAAATCCATGCAATGCCATCAGGAGCGGGGATCCCTATTGCCCTGTGCTTGTCGGTAACGCGAACGGACCACAGTTCGCCAATACGCTTGAGGTGCAGCGAAGGATGCCTGGGGTCGGCCTTCAGTAGCCGGAAGCTTTTATCTGCGAGCGCACGAATGTCTGCTGGCAGTTGGTCGTATCGCTCCCAGAACCGCCGTGTGGCAATGTGCCTCACAGGTCGCGGACTCGTCCAGTCCGGAGGTCGCGTAGTCCTTCTGCCACGACATCATCAAGACGCCCAGCCTTCACATCATCTGCAATCTGGCGGTCCCACGCATCCGCGTCGAACGCATAGAACCAGTCGCGGAAGCGCGCAAAGTCGCTGGCTGGCAGGCGCCGGACCGCATTTTCCAGTTTCTCGATATCAGTCATCGTGGAGTCTCCTGACGTGTCCCCTTCAAAGCTTCGTGAATGGCCCCTCGGTTTTCACTTTCCGATTCTGATTGCCTGGCTCAGGCCGCCCGAACCTCGACGAGTGCGGCACGCGAGGAGGGCGCCGGAATCTGCTCGCCGTCCTTCAACATGCTCTGGATATGCAGCTCAATCGCTTCTTCAATCAGTGCCAGAACAACCTCGGGCGAGGCGCCGACTGACACACAGCCGGGAAGGTCGGGAACATAGGCACCAAAGCCTTCCTGACCTTCCTCGATGACTACCAGGTACTTCATCGCCGTTCCTCTTTCTTCAGGCCCGCCTGTTTGAGTACGCTATTCAAGGTGCCGGGGGTCACTTCAGAGCCAGTATTTCCGGACACAGTGACTGTACCGCGTTTGACCGGATGCTGGTACTGACGGTGACTGCCTCGCCACCGAGCCAGGCGCCAGTCCTCCTCGTGGAGGATCTTGATCAGGTCGCGAACGCGCACCCGTCCAGTTTGGGCAGCGCGGCGTGGCGGGCAATTCGAGAAAGTGGTGCCTTCGTCGGGTAATGACCTCGGTCTCACGTCTCTTCAGGGGACACTTCCCCCCGCACACCGGCACTCCGGATCCGGCGCAATCGCCACCTCGTGAAAGGTCATGGTCAGCGCATCGAAAATCAGTAGCCGCCCGATCAGCGATTCGCCGATGCCGAGGATGAGCTTCAGTGCCTCGGTGGCCTGGAGCGTGCCAAGGATTCCCGGCAGCACGCCCAGCACGCCGGCTTCCTGGCAGGACGGCGCAAGTTCCGGTGGCGGGGGCGCGGCGAAGAGACAGCGGTAGCACGGGGCGCCGCCGGCAGAAAAGGTTGTGAGCTGGCCTTCGAAACCCAGGATCGACGCGTGCACCACCGGCGTGCGCAACTGCAGGGCTACATCGTTGATCAGGTACCGGGTGCTGAAGTTGTCGCAGGCGTCGACGATGACATCGTAGCCCTGGAGCAATGCCTCGGCGTTGGCCGCGGTCAGCCGCTCGTGGTGCGTCGTCACGCGCACGTCGGGATTGAGTGCCGCAAGGGTGGTGGCGGCACTGTCGACTTTCGGGGAGCCGATCCGGTCGGTCGTGTGCAGCACCTGCCGGTGCAGATTGGAGAGCTCCACCACGTCGCTGTCCACGATGCCGAGGGTGCCGATGCCGGCGGCGGCGAGATACAGCGCGACGGGCGAGCCCAGGCCGCCGGCCCCGACACACAGGACGCGTGCTTTGCGGAGGCGCTCCTGGCCCGCGACGCCGATCTCTGCGAGACGGATGTGCCGCGAGTAACGCTCCAGTTGCGTGGTGCTCAGCGTGCCTGCGGGTGGTGCCACCCAGGGCAGACCGGCGGCCTTCCAGGCCAGGAAGCCACCGGCCAGGGACTGCGCTTCGATACCGTCCGCGCGCAATCTCGCCACGGCGAGTCGCGAGCGCTTGCCGGAGGCGCAGTAAACGATGACCCGGCGTTGCAGCCCGGCGACCGCCTGCAATAGAGAGTCCGGGGACACGCAACGGGCACCATTGATGATCCCGGACGCCGTTTCGTCGGCTTCCCGGACGTCGATCAGCAGCGGGCGGGACGGAAGCGCTGCCGCCAGTTCGGCAAGCTGGATCTCGTCTGGCAACTCCGTAGACAACTGGCGCTAGCCGCCGCTGAGCGCCTGGACGATGTGCACGGTGTCAGCCGGGCCCAGCGACCGCTCGAGCTCAGACACCTGGGCGCCATTGATAAAGATTCGCATGTGGGGTCGCACGTGATCCTGCTCGTCCACCATCCGGAAGCGGATGCCCGGGTACTGACGGTCCAGGTCCAGCAGCACCGCGCCGAGTGTCTGGCCCGCCGCTTCCACCTGCCGTTGCCTCGTGTAAGACAGGAGCGGACCGGGAATCAGTACTTTGCTGCCGCCCATTCCTGACAATCCAGCTAGCGCTCCGCCACTTCCACGGAGTAGATCTCCGGCAGGTGCCGGACGATGCCCGCCCATTTCCTGCCTTCGTCCCGGCTCAGCCACAACTCGCCACTGGTCGTGCCGAAGTACAGTCCGACCGACGCTTGCGTGTCGCACGTCATGGCCTGGCGCTTGACGGTCCAGAAGGCCTGGGTCTTCGGCATGCCCACAGCCTGCCGCTGCCACTTGGTGCCGCCGTTGCGAGTGACGAAGACGGCAGGCTTGCCGGCAGGCGCCGTGCGCGGCCAGACCATCGTGCCGTCCATCGGCATGACCCAGGCGACGTTTTCGTCACGCGGATGGACAACCATCGGGAAGCCCACGTCGCCGACTTTCTTCGGCATGTTGTCACCGATCCTCAGCCAGATTGTCGCGGGGCGGTCGAGGCGATAGATGCCACAGTGGTTCTGCTGGTAGAGGCGGTCCGGGTTGCTAGGGCAGAGGCGGACACAGTGGGGATCGTGGCAGCTGATCACGGCGGGATCCAGACCGTCGACGACCGCCATGCCATCGACCAGCACGGACCAGCTCCGCCCGCCGTCGCGGGATTCGTGCACGCCGCCGCTCGACATGGCCATGTACATGTGGGCGGCGTCCCGCGGATCGATGAGTATGGAATGTAGCTTCGGCCCGTCCGGCGTGCCGTCCTGCTCGCCGCCCATCCAGCCGCGGTATTGCGCGTTATCGTGCAGGCCGGGCAGCAGTTGCCACGTATCGCCGCCATCGTCGGTCCGGAAGATGGCCTGGGGCGACGTGCCGGCGAACCACACACCCGGCTGCGAGTGATGGCCCGGTGTCAGCCAGAAGGTGTGCTTCACGGTCCGACCCGGCAGGCCGTTGGCGTCGAGCTGGCCGGCTGGCAGCTTCGGGAACGCCGGCGGTTGCGTTGCTTCCCGCCAGTTCTTGCCACGGTCGGCAGAGCGGAAGATGGTGGGTCCGAGGTGGCCCGTGCTGACCGCCGCAATCAGCGTTTTGCCGTCGCGGGGGTCCATCACCAGATGGTGGATGATAGACCCAAGAAAATGCGGGCCATCGACGCGCCAACTTCGCCGGGCGCTATCGCCATGGAAGAGCCAGGCACCCTTCCGGGTGCCCACCAAAACAGTGATTTTCCGGGTCTTCATGCAGGAACCGCCTGGAGTGCCTGCTCCAAGTCTGCAACAAGATCGTCCGCATCCTCAATACCGATCGAGATGCGGATGAGGGCGGGCGTGATCGAGAAGCGCTTGAGTTCCTCGACGGGCATGCCTGAATGCGTCATGGAGGCGGGGTGCGAGGCGAGCGTTTCGGTACCACCGAGACTGACGGCGAGTTTGATTACCTCCAACTGGTCGAGCAGCGCGAAGGCGCCGCGTTCGCCGCCCTTCACCTCGAAGGAGAACGTGGAACCGGCGCTCGTGTTCTGCCGCTCGTGAAGTGCGCGATCGGGATGGTCGGCCGGTAGAAAATCCAGGTACCAGACGTTTTCGATCTTCGGGTGATCGCGCAGGTAGAGCGCCACCGTGCGCGCACCCAATGCGCTTGCCTCCATGCGCAGCTTCAGCGTTTCGAGCGAGCGCATCAGCAGCCAGGCCGTGTGTGGATCGCACATGGTGCCGAGCGTCGAGCGCATGCGACGCACGGGCGCGAGCATGATGCCGGCACCGGAGGCGCCGCCGGCGATGAGGTCCGAGTGGCCGCCCACGTACTTGGTGAGCGAGGTGACCACGAGGTCGGCGCCATGCCGAATCGGACTGCAGAACACAGGGCCGAGCATGGTGTTGTCCACGATCACGGGCGGGCGCCTGCCGTCGACGGCCAGTTCATCCGAGATCGCGCGCGCGGCGGCAATGTCGACGAGGCCGTTGGTAGGGTTGGCGGGTGTTTCCACGTAGATTGCGCCGATCCGGCCGACGGATTTTGCCTTCTTTGCAGCGGCGCGCATCGCGGCGACGCCGGCTTCGACCTCGAAACCGACCTGGGAGACGCCGAATTCCGGGAGGACGGAATGGATCAGGGTTTCCGTGCCGCCGTAAATGGGCTGGCTCTGCAACACCACGTCGCCGGGGCGCAGGTAGGCCCACAGGCAGGTGGAAATCGCCGCCATGCCCGACGCGAAGGCCAGACTGGCCTCTGCTTCGTCCCACAGCGCGAGTCTGTCTTCCAGCACCTCGAGATTCGGATTATTGAAACGCGAATAGACGAGGCCGGGTTCCTCATCCGGGCCGAGCTTGCGGCGGCCCTGGATCGTTGCAAAAAACTTCTTGCCGTCCTCTGCCGACTTGAACACGAAGGTTGAGGTCTGGAATTGCGGCGGCTTCAGCGAACCCTCAGACAGCATGGGATCGTAGCCATAGCCCATCATCAGCGTCTCGGGCTTCAGCTTGCGCGTGCCGATCGTGCGCTTGCGCCAGGATTTGTCAGCCATGCCGGCCTCCGCGTGCGTTGCCCGCAGCTTGCGCCAGCGTCGGTCGGTGACGCAAGGGCGCAAGCTGCGGGGTCACGCGGCGGCCGGAGCAGGCTCCTCTGCTAGCCGGCCCGACTGCGTATCGATCGCGCGTCCTTTATGGCTGCCAGCCGGGGAATACCGGCCGCGGCTACGGCGCGCGCGACGGACGCATCCTGGCAGGCGCGCACGATCTGCAACCGTGCCAGATCACGGATCCCGACAGATGGGCACACCCTGCTGGCGGCGCGGACGATACGGTTGTACAAGGCGAGGGCACCCGCCTCGGTCTCGACGTTGAGGTCACCGTAGCGGACGACGACCTGCGGAACCTGGTCGTGCTTGGGGGCGGCGCCGGCGTGAGCGGGCAGTGTGCTGATGGCCGTAAGCAGCGCTAAGGCCAGTACGGTAGCTGAAGTGTGCATGGTGGTCTCCTGTAGCTGAGTGATGTGACGACGGGCATATAAGACTCCCAGGGAACCCTGCACCGCGACGGGCCGTCTACGTATTCGTCCCCGCTGCCAACGAGTTGGTACCGGCCCACCCCGACCAGCGAGCCAATTGCGCTACCCTTGAGTCCCATGAAGAAGCACCTGGGTACGAGCGGTCTTGAGCCAAGGCCGTTTCTCGCCATCGCCTGCCTGTTCTGGCTCTACGCGACCCTGTCGGCCGTGCTCTACACCTATGGATTGAGTGTCACCTTTTCAGAACTGACCGACGAGCCGCTCTTCGCCGCGTGGCCGATGCGCGTTGCGCAGTACTTGCTACTCCTGCCGCCGTTGCTTGGCTGCTATGGGCTTTCGCTGCGTCTCGGGTGGCAGCCCGTCGGTCGAACACTGCCGCTGCAGATTGGCCTGGGGGTGGTGTTCGCCCTGCTGGCGCGTCCGGCTCTGGCTGTAGCCATGATGCTGTTCGGAGCCCCCGACGAGCACGACAATTCGGATCTCGATGAGAGCCTCAACTGGATCGGCCCTGAGCTCTTCACGGCGTGGCTGGCGAGCTTCACTGATTTCCTCGTGCGCTACGGCTTTGGCCTGGCACTGCTGAATAGTTTCGCCGGTTACAAGCGGCTTCGGGACGCCGAGCTGCGGGTGACCGCTCTCGAACAGCAATGGGGCAGCGCCCGGCTGGCAGCGCTGCGTCAGCAGCTTTCGCCACACACGCTGTTCAACCTGCTGCACACGATTCGCGGTCAGATCACCTGGGACCCGCCAGCCGCACAGGCGATGGTCGTGCAGCTGGCCGATCTGCTGCGCCGCCTGCTCAACGCCGGTGAGCGGGAGTTCTCAACGCTGGCCGACGAATTGCAGTTTGTTCGCCTGTATCTGGAGCTGCAGTGCCAGCGGTTTGCGGACCGGTGCAGCTTTGAACTGCCAGATCCGCAGTCCGTGCCGGCGGCCTGGGTCCCCAGCCTGATCCTCCAGCCCCTCGTGGAGAACGCGGTGACGCACGGGCTTGCGGGGCACGACGGACCCGTGCAGGTCGGGGTGACGGCCAGGGTCGAGGGCGACGTTCTGCGGCTCACTATCACGAACCAGACCGCGGGCCGGGATTCCGGCGGGGCAGAGGGCATTGGCCTGCGCAATGTGCGGGAACGGCTGGCGGTGCAATACGGTGACCGCGCAAGTTTCACTGCCGGGCCGCAGGCGCCCGGTCGCTGGGTTGCCGAACTTGAACTGCCCCTGCTGCGAGACCCGCCGCAGTCCGCATGAGACCGATGCGGGTCATTATCGTCGACGACGAGCCCGCCGGCCGGCGCACCCTGCGGGAGTGCTGCGCACTGCATCCTGATCTGGAGGTGATTGGTGAGTATGCGGATCCACGCCTGGCCCTGGCAGCGATTCGGGACGCTTCGCCCCAGTTGCTGTTCCTGGACATCAGGATGGACACCATGACCGGTATCGAACTCGCCCGGTCACTGGATCCGGCCACGTTGCCGCTGATCGTGTTCGTCACCGCCTACGATCACTACGCTCTCGAGGCCTTCGAGGTGAGCGCTACGGACTACCTGCTGAAACCGTTCGACGACGAGCGCTTCGGTGGGATGCTCGAGCGTGTTCGCAGGCGCCATGGCGCCGAGACCGCTGCGGAGCGGGCCGCTGCCCTGGAGGCCCTCGTCGTACGGCTGGAGAGCGGGACGCGAGCGGTTGCGGCGGGGAGTCAGCGGCTGATCGCTGAGGCCTATGGCCGCCAGCACGTGCTTGATCCGGCGCTGATCGAAGTGGTGGAGGCCGATCGCAACTACGTCAGGATCCGGATCGGAGCGGAAACCTACCACGCCCGCAGCACGCTGCAGCAGGCCGAGCAGATTCTTCAGACTCAGCCCATGCTGAAGGTCAGTCGCTCATGCCTCGTCAGCATGAATCACGTTCGGGAATTGAGCCGCACCCCGCGGGGTGACTTCATTCTCGTGCTCGCCGGCGGCGCCACCGTGACGAGCAGCGAGGGCTTTCGCGACCGCGTGCGGGCTTATCTCGAGCAGATGAAGCTGTAGGCGCAACGCTCAGCGCCTCCGCCGCAGCAACGGATAAAGCGCGCTGCCAGCAAGCAGTGCGACGCCACCCCAGAGCAGCTCGGGCGGCGAGCTTTGCGAGAGCAGGACCGTCACCCCGGCGATACCGGCCAGCGGGATCAGCGGGCCGAAGGGCGCACGGTAGCCCCCGACAGTCGGGTCAGTCGCCCGCAGGCGCAGCACGGCCGCACAGGTGACCCCGGTGACGATCAGCCGGGCCAGCACGTTGACGAGCACCAGCGAGAAGAAGTTCAGGCTCACCGCCAGCGCCCACGTGATGATCCCGTGCACCGCAATGGCGACCCAGGGACTGTGGTAGCGCTCGTGTACCCGGGAGAAGATGGCGGGGAACTGACCCTGTTCAGCCAGCGCGAACGTGACCCGTGGCACCACGAGTGATGCGCCGAGCACGTAGCCGCTGGTTGATATCAGGGCGGCGGCGCCAATGAGTGCGGCGCCGGTCGGGCCGATCAGTACGATCGCAGCATCCGCCAGGGGCCGGGTTGAGGTTGCAAGGTCGGGGTAGAGAGCGAACAGCACCCACTGCAGGACTACGTAGAGAAGCATCGCCCCGGCAATCGATATGAACAGTGCCCGCGGCACGTCCCGCTGCGGGTCCGCAGATTCACCGCCGGGCACGGTCGCAACCTCGAAGCCGCCGAAGGCAAACGCGACCAGCAGCACCGCACGCCAGAAGTCATCCGCAAGCAGTGGCGCTGCCGCCGACAGCGGCTTGCCAGCAATGACCAGTGCACCGCCGACTGCCAGCACGATAAGCGGAGCGAGCTTGGCCACGGTGAAGATGTTGGTCAGCGTCGAGCCGGTGCGTGCCCCGCGCAGGTTGATGAGCGTGACGGCAAGCACGAGGCTCGTGATGACGGCGATTCGCGGCCCCGGCTCCGCAGCCGCAGGTACGAACAAGGCGAGATAACTGAGAAAAATATTGCACGCCGCGCCGACCGCCGCGAGACGCGACAGCCAGAAGATCCACGCGACTTCGAAGCCCACGAAGCCCCCAAATGCCGCCTTGGCCGCCAGATAGGGCCCACCCGTCGAGGAGAACCGGCCGGACGCTTCGGCAAAGGACATGGCGAACAGTAGCGACATCAGCCCTGCCACCAGAAAGGCGAGCGGCGCCCACAGACCCACCGCCGCGGCCGCGGTTGCCGGCAGCAGGAAGATGCCGCTGCCGACGATCGTGTTCAGCGATATCGCGGTGAGATCCCAGGGACCAAGTGTGCGGAGCAGTTGCGGCTGGTCTTCGGGGCCCATGGCCGGATGGTGCCAGAACGGCGGACCGCAGAGGTGGTTCGTGGTTTACAGCCGCTGCACGTCCGGCAGTCGCGCGAACTGCCTGTCGAAGGTTCCGAGGGGCAGATGGCCAGCGAGTGATGGTTGAGCAGCATTTCGACGGCCAGTGCAATCTGCCGTCGCCCGAGTGCATAGACCGCATCGAGTACCCACATGGTCTCAACCAGAACGATGTGCGGTACCCACGCGCCCGAATTCACAAAGTTCTCGGCTGATGCGATCTGCGCCTCATCGTCCCGGGTAATCAACCAGACGAGAATATTGGTGTCAGCCGCGCGCATGCCGTCGGCGGACGTAGGCGCGGATGCCCTCAGCCGGACTGGCTGGCTTCCTGGGCTTGACCGGGCGGCCGGCGAACAACGCGGCGTGGATTTCTGCCGAGGTGTACCGCTTGGCGCGACGGACCATCACTTCTCCGTCACCAGCGCAATCGCCCGCCCCACCACGCGCCCAAACCCCGCCTCACCGCGGGACCAGGCATGCAACGCACTGGAAAGCGCCAGCTTGCCCTCCGTCGCCGTCGTGCGCTTGTACACACCGGCGGCATACTTGTTGGCCTCGGCGAGCGTGGGATAGGTGTGGATCGTGCTGAGGATGCCTTCCAGACCGAAGCCGTGTTTCATGGCGGCGACGAACTCGATCAGCAGATCGCCGGCATGCTCGCCGACGATCGTCGCACCGAGGATCTTGTCCGTGCCCTTCGCGGTAAGCGCTTTTACGAAACCGTGGGCTTCGCCGTCGGCAATTGCGCGATCGAGATCATCGATCCCGTAGACGTGCACGTCGTGGGGCACATTCTGTGCCCGTGCTTCCTGCTCGTTCAGGCCTACCCGGGCGACCTCCGGGTCCGTGAAGGTCGTCCAGGGGACCACGCGGTAGTCGACCTTGAATTTACGGAAGGCGCCGAACAGCGAGTTGACGGCCGCGTACCAGGCCATGTGCGCAGCGGTGTGCGTGAACTGGAACGGCCCGGCCACGTCGCCGCAGGCGTAGATGTTCGGGTAGCTGGTCTGCAGGTATTCGTTGACCGCCACCACCTTGCCGGCCGGAATGCCCAGTTCCTCCAGTCCGAAGCCGGAAGTGTTGGCCACGCGGCCGACGGCGCAGAGGATTTCGTCGAAGGGGACGCGCAGAACCACACCGTCGTGCTCGACCAGCAGTACGTTCTCGCCATTCGCCTGCACGACACTCGTTGCTTTGTATCCGGTCAGTACGCGGATACCTTCGGCCTGAAAGCGGGCCCTGACGGTAGCAGAGACGTCCTCGTCCTCGCGGGGCATCAGGCGCGAATGGCTTTGCACCTGTGTCACGGCCGAACCGAAGCGCGCAAAGCACTGCGCCAGTTCACACCCGATCGGTCCGCCACCGAGCACGACGAGGCGCCGTGGCAGCTTGCGGAGGGCCCAGATCGTGTCCGAGGTTAACGGGTTGACCTCGGCGAGACCCGGGATCGGCGGCACGAACGGCCGGGCGCCGGTCGCAATCACGATATTGCGCGTGGTCAGCCGCTGCAGGCTGCCGTCCGCCTTGCGAATCTCGACTTCCCAGGGCGTGACGATGCGCGCGGTACCCGCAATGCAGTCGACGCCGAGACCCGTGTAACGCTGGACTGAATCATGGGGCTCGATCTCAGCGATCACACGCTGGACCCGCTCCATGACGTCCGCAAAATTCCACTCGGCACTCGCCGATGCAATGCCGAATTCCTTTGCCCGCGAGATGTGGTTCAGCAGCTTCGCCGAGCGGATCAGTGCCTTGGAAGGTACGCAGCCCGTGTACAGGCAGTCGCCGCCCATCCGGTGGCGTTCCACCAGTGTCACCTTCGCCCGTACGGCCGCCGCGATGTAGCTGGTCACCAGGCCCGCAGAGCCCGCGCCGATGACGACCACGTTCCGGTCGAAGCGCGCGGGTCTGCGGCCGGCCCACGGCGCATAGACCCGGCGAGCCCGGAAGGCGTCGATGATTTTCTTCGAGATGATTGGCAAGATACCGAGGGCCACGAATGCAAGGAGAATGCGGGGCGACAGGATGCCCTTGAGGGACGTGAGCCTGGCGAGTTCGGTGCCGGCATTCACGAAGGCCGCCGTGCCGAGCAGCATGCCGAGCTGTGACACCCAGTAGAACGTCCAGGTCTTCATCGACGTCAGGCCCATGACCAGGTTGACGACAAAGAAGGGGAAGGCCGGGACCAGTCGCACGGTGAACAGATAAAAGCCACCCTCCTGGTCGACGCCCCGGTTGATCGCTGCCACCGTGGCTCCGAACCGCGCACGCATCGCATCACGCAGCAGGAAGCGCGACGTGAGGAATGCCAGCGTGGCGCCGATCGACGAGGCAAAGGAGACCAGAACCAGCCCGACGGCCAGGCCGAAGATGGCGCCGGCAGCGAGGGTGAGCACTACCGCGCCGGGGACCGACAGGGCGGCCAGTGCCACGTAGATAAGAAAGAACAATGCGGCAGTCCGCAGCGGGTTAGCCGCGTAGTAGGCGGCGAGGGCGGCCTGTTGTGACTGGACGAAGTCCAGCGTGAAGTATCGGCCAAGGCCGAGGCCGAAGAACAGCAGCACAGCAGCGGCCACTGCGACGAGGAGAACCAGTCGACGCCTGTTCATAGGGGTGCCAGCGGCGGTCAGGCGTAGAGGCCGCGCATCGCCGAGGCCTCGGCAACCCGCTGTATCGCGACCATGAAGGCGGCAATTCGCATGGTCACCCGCCGCTTGCGCATCGTCGCGTAAACTTCGTCGAAGGCCGTATCCATGATCCGCTGCAGGTCCTGGTTCACGCGTTCCTCGGTCCAGTAGTAGCCAATGCGGTTCTGCACCCACTCGAGGTAGGAAACGGTAACCCCGCCGGCATTGCACAGGATATCCGGGATCAGGAACACTCCCTTCCGGGCGAGAAGCTCGTCCGCATCCGGCGTGGTCGGCCCGTTGGCACCTTCTGCAAGGATGCGCGCGCGGATGCGCGGTGCGTTTTGCGCGGTGATCTGGTTTTCCAGGGCCGCCGGCACGAGGATATCGACCGGCAGCTCGAGCAGCTGCATCGGCCGGCGCATCTTTGTCGCCCCCTTGAACCCCCGCAGTGATCCCCGCCTGGCGACATGGGCCACCGCCGCGGCAACGTCGATGCCAGCCGGATTCCGGAAGGCGCCCTCGACGTCACTGATGGCGATGATCTTCACGCCATCGTCGGCGAGGAACCGCGCGGCGTAGCTACCGACGTTGCCGAAGCCCTGGATGGCCGCCGTTGCGCCGCGGAGTTCGACACCCAGGCGC
Source organism: Gammaproteobacteria bacterium (assembly GCA_031395645.1). Lineage (GTDB taxonomy): Bacteria > Pseudomonadota > Gammaproteobacteria > Steroidobacterales > SHZI01. The sequence goes on from JANNJM010000014.1 coordinate 14,467, forward strand.
GCCGCCGCCTTGCGGATGCAAACGACAATGCCACGGGAGGTGGCGCTCTGGCGCCCCGCCGAGCCGCCCAGTTCTGTGGGTTTGCCGGTGATGACGCCAGGCAGATGGTCGTGCTTGTGCATGATGTAGGTGTCCATCATCCAGCTCATCACCTGGGGGCCCGTATTCACGTCAGGTGCCGGCACGTCCCGGTCGGGGCCAAACAGGTCGATCATCTCGGCCATGTAGCGCCGCGAGAGCCGCTCGCGTTCACCGATCGAGAGCGTGCGGGGATCGACCACGACGCCACCCTTGGCTCCGCCCATCGGGATGCCCACGACCGCGCATTTGTAGGTCATCCAGAAGGCCAGCGCCTTCATCTCGTCCAGATTGACGTCTTGATGGAAACGGATGCCGCCCTTGCCCGGCCCGCGGGCAAAACTGTGCTGCACCCGAAAGGCCTGGAAGTTGCGAATGCTGCCGTCATCCATACGGACCGGCAGGCGTACCTCGGTGATGCGCCGGGGCAGCTTGATCATCGCGATCTGGTTGTCGGAGAGGTGCAGCCGGCGGGCGGCCGTGTCGAACTGCTCGAGCGCGTTCGCGAAGGCCGAGACGTGCCATTCCTCGAGAGAGCCCGCGATCTGCCGGCGGCGCGCGGCGCTGCCTGCGAGGCGCCGGCGGTCGCTCGCTGTAGATTTCACTGGCATGAGCAGCTCACTCCATCGACAGCAGGCTGGCGTTACCGCCGGCTGCCGTCGTATTGGTGCACGTTACACGCTCGACCGCGAACCTCTGCAGGTAATGCGGGCCACCGGCTTTCGGTCCGGTTCCGGACAACCCTTGCCCTCCAAACGGCTGGGCGCCGACGACCGCACCAATCTGATTGCGGTTGACGTAGAGGTTACCCACTCGGGCCTTCGCCTGAACGAGGTCTATCGTTGCCTGGATCCGCGAATGCACGCCGAGTGTCAGTCCATAGCCGGTTGCGTTGATAGCATCGCACACCTGCGAGAGCTGTGAGGCGCTGAAACGTACGACGTGCAGCACGGGCCCGAACACCTCGCGTGATAGCTGGGCAATACTCCCGATCTCGAAGGCCTGCGGGGGGAAGTAGGTGCCGTGGGAGCAGTCGGCCGGTAGCGGCGTGCGCGCAATGAGCCTGCCTTCGCGTTGCATGCGCTCGGCGTGGGCCACGAGCAGTGCGCGTGCCGCCTCGTCGATGACCGGCCCGATGTCCGTATCGAGACGCAACGGGTCGCCGACGCGGAGCTCTGTCATGGCGCCGGCCAGCAGTTCGAGCACGCGTTCCGCGACATCCTCCTGCACGAACAGCACCCGCAAAGCAGAACACCGCTGACCGGCGCTGTCGAATGCCGAGCTGAGCACATCGTGAACCAGCTGCTCAGGCAGTGCGGTGGAGTCGGCCAGCATGGCGTTCTGTCCGCCGGTTTCGGCGATCAGGGTTGCAATCGGACCAGGACGGGCAGCAAGGTTCCGGTTGATCAGCTGCGCCACCTCCGTGGAGCCTGTGAACACGACGCCGTCGACGCCTGGATCGTTCACCAGTGCGCCACCGATGGCTGTCCCGGCGCCCGGCAGGAATTGCAGCACCGAGCCGGGTACGCCGGCCTCGTGCAGTAGTCGCACCGCTGTGAAGGCGGTCAGCGGAGTCTGCTCTGCGGGCTTTGCGACCACGGCATTGCCCGCCGCGAGGGCTGCCGCCACCTGGCCCGTGAAGATGGCAACCGGAAAGTTCCAGGGGCTGATGCAGGCGAAGACGCCCCGCCCGTGCAGTGCAATCTCATTGCGTTCCCCCGTCGGACCCGGGAGTGGCTTGGGGCCCGCGAAGTCGGCGCGGGCGATCATCGCGTAGTAGCGCAGGAAGTCGATGGCCTCACGCACGTCACCCACGCCATTCGCGACCGTCTTGCCCGCTTCCCTGACGCAGAGCCCGACGAGGAGCGGCATGTCGCGCTCGAAAAGCTCCGCGGCGCGCTCCAGGATTGCCGCCCGACCAGATCCACCCAGTGCATCCCAGGCAGGCTGGGCCTCGCGAGCGCCAGCAACGGCGCGCTGCACGTGAGCGGCGGTGGCATGCACCACCTTGCCGGCTTCACTGCGCGTATCGGCCGGATTGACCACGGGCTCGATGCGCCCGTGCTGTGCTTCGCCGCCGACCAGGGGCCGTGCGACCACCTCGGACGCGAGGGTGCGCTGGACGGCAGTCAGGAACGGCTGCGCCTCTGCCGGATCGCTCAGCAGCAGGCCGCGCGAATTGCGGCGCCCGGGGAAAATATCGGCGGGCAGCGGGATGCGCGGGTGGGCCTTTGGCTGTGCGGCCATGATCTGCCCGACCGGGTCCCCAATGATGTCCTCGATGGGCGCATCGTCGTCGGCCAGGCGATTGACGAAGGAGGTATTGGCGCCGTTTTCCAGCAGGCGCCGGACCAGATACGCGAGCAGGTCTTCGTGCGCGCCAACCGGGGCGTAGATGCGGCAGGGCACAGCCAGCCCGTCTTTGGCAATCACCTGGTCGTAGAGTTCTTCGCCCATGCCATGCAGGCGCTGGAACTCATAGTCCGTAGCCTCACCGGCGAGCACGTGCACGGCGGCCAGTGTGTGCGCGTTGTGGGTTGCGAACATCGGAAAGAACGCCGCGGGGTCAGCCAGCAGCGCGCGGGCGCAGGCGAGGTAGGAGGTGTCGGTGGCCGCCTTGCGCGTGAAGACCGGATAGCCGGCCAGACCCTGCTCCTGGGCGCGCTTGATTTCGGTATCCCAGTAGGCGCCCTTCACGAGCCGTACGGGAATGCGCCGCTGCTGCTGACGTGCCAGTGCGCCGAGCCAGTCGATGACGGCGGTGGCCCGCTTGCCATAGGCTTGTACGGCAATCCCCAGACCGTTCCAGCCGGCGAGATCCGCGTGCGCTCCCGCCGCCTGCAGGACCTCCAGCTGCAGCTCCAGCCGGTCGGCCTCCTCGGCGTCGATGGTGAGGCCTATGCCAGTCGTTCTGGCCGCTCGGCCCAGCGCGACGAGGCGGGGAACCAGCTCATCCAGCACACGCCCGCGCTGGCTGTATTCCAGGCGCGGATGCAGTGCCGAGAGTTTCACCGAGATTGAATTGCGGGTGAAAACGTTCTGCCCGCCGTCCTCGTGGGCGCCGATACCCGCAATAGCCGACTCGTAGCTTAAGAAATAGCGCTGTGCATCCGCCGCCGTCAATGCCGCCTCGCCGAGCATGTCGAAGGAGAACCTGCAGCCGCGCGTGGCCCACTCGTTGCCACGGCTCAATGCCTCGCTGATCGTGCGACCCAGTACGAATTGCCCGCCCATGATGCGCATGGCGAAAATCATCGCCTGGCGGATGACGGGTTCGCCGGTGCGGGCAATGATCCGCCCGAAGATCGTGGTCCAGTCGGTGCGGTCATCGCCGAGCTGCACCACCCGACCGGTGAGCAGCAGCGCCCAGGTCGAGGCATTGACGAACAGCGATGAGGATTGCCCCAGGTGCTTTTCCCAGTGCGCCTGCTCGATCTTGTCGCGGATCAGCTTGTCGGCGGTTTCGGCATCGGGCACCCGCAGCAGCGCCTCAGCCAGGCACATGAGCACCACGCCTTCGTCGGTCGTCAGAGCGTACTGACTGAGGAACGCGTCGAGACCACCGCGCCGGCGCCCGGCCCGGACCCGGGTGACCAGGTGGCGAGCCAGCGACCCGGTGCGCGAGTGTTCGTCTGGTGTCAGGCGTGCGCGTTCGATGAGCGCTTCAAGCACTTCAGCCTCATCCGCCCGATAGGCGGCAGACATCGCGGTCCGGGCCGTCTGCAGGGGATCTGCCTTGGCGGTGGTGACCATGCTCATGCCCTCCGCATAAGTGTGCTCTTGCCGAACAGCGACGCGATCAGCTCGACCGTGACCTCCGCGGTGCGATTGCGCACGTCAAGGGCCGGGTTCAGCTCCATGATGTCGAGCGAGCCCAGGCGGCCCGTATCCGCGATCATCTCCATGCACAGCTGCGCCTCGCGATACGACGGCCCGCCGGGCACCGTCGTGGCGACTCCCGGCGCGATGTCCGGGTCGAGGAAATCCACGTCGAAGCTCACGTGCAGGTGGGTCTCAGCAGACATGCCCTTGAGGGCCCGGTCGAGTGTCTGGCGCATGCCCACTTCATCGATGAAGCGCATGTCGAATACTTCCAGGCCAGCTGCGTGCACGAGGCGCTTCTCGCCCTCATCGACGCTGCGGATGCCGATCTGGCGGATCGCGTCGGGAGGGAGTGCCACGTCGTTGCCGCTCAGTGTGGTCAGTTCCCGAGGTCCGCGGCCGCTCAGGCACGCCACCGGCATGCCGTGCAGATTACCGCTGGGTGTGAGTCCGTTGGTATTGAAATCCGCGTGGGCGTCCAGCCAGAGTACCCGGAGTTGCTTACCCACAGCACGGCAGTGGTGGGCGACCGCGCTGATCGAGCCGATGGCGAGGCAGTGATCGCCACCGAGCAGGACGGGCAGTCGCTGCGCTTCGAGCTCGCTCTGCACGGCGTCACGCACCAGCGTGTTCCAGGCGGTGACCTCGGCCAGGTGCCGGTAGCCGTTGACGGGCGGCAGACACGGATTGGCGGGCCCATGGAGGTTGCCGCGATCCTGCACGTCGATCCCTAAGGACTCGAGTACTGCCTGCAGTTGTGCGACCCGCAGCGCCTCGGGTCCCATGGAGGCACCGCGACTTCCTGCGCCGATGTCGGTTGGCGCGCCTATTAGTGCGACTGTGGCTTGCATGGCGGTCTTTCCTTGACTAACTGGCGAGCCGGAGGCGGGCTTTGCCGGCTCCGAGCGCCCCGCCAAACAGGTCCTTGGGGTCCTCGAGTTCCGGCACGAGATCGATCTCGCGCCGCTGGCCGGACTGCTCGCCCTGCAGTCGGTATAGGAAGCGCAGCGCCGAGTAGTCCTCCAGTGCGAAGCCAACGGAGTCGAAGATGGTGATGTCGTCACGGCCGGTTCTCCCCGGCGAGAGGCCGCGTACCACATCGGCGAACTCGATAACCGGAAAGCCGGGCTCCATCTGCTGGATCTCGCCCTCGATGCGCGACTGCGGCTCGTATTCCACGACCACCCGTGCGCCGGGCAGGCGGAGAATGTCGGCGTGCAACTCCGTCTTGCCGGGGCAGTCGCCGCCGACGGCATTGAGGTGCATGCCAGGTGCGACCATCGGCGGGGTGAGAATCACGGCATTGCGCTTGTCGGCAGTCACCGTGGTGACGATGTCGGCGCCACGGCAGGCCTCGGCGGTCGACGCGGCGCGCGTGACCTTGAGGTCGGCAAGTTCCGGCAGGCTGCGAAGATTGCGCTCGAGTTTGGCGATCGCCAGCGGATCCACGTCGAACAGGCGCAGCTCGCGGATGCCGAGCAGCCTGTGAAAGCCGATGGTCTGGAATTCGGCCTGGGCGCCACAACCGATCAGCGCCATCACCCGGCTGTCGGGGCGTGCGAGGCGTCGCGCGACGAGCGCGGACATCGCGGCCGTGCGCAACGCCGTGGTGACAGTCAGTTCCGAGAGCAGCAGGGGATAGCCCGTCTCCACATCGGCGAGCACACCAAAGGCCGTGACGGTGAGCAGCCCGGCCGCGGTGTTCTGCGGGTGACCATTGACATACTTGAAGGTGTAGAGCCGGCCGTCGCTGGTGGGCATCAGTTCGATCACGCCAACCGGGGAGTGGCTGGCCAGCCGGGCCGACTTCTCGAATTCTGCCCAGCGCGCGTAGTCGGCTTCGATCTCGCCAGCGAGGCGCTCGATGAAGGTTGCCGGCCCGACCTGGTTGACGAGCCGCTGGATATCGCTGACGCCGATGTAGCTGACCATGCACGAACTCCTGTGGACGGGGCTATCATCCTGCTGTTGCGGGATAATCAGAACCCCCAAAAGTGAACAGAATGCACGCTATGTTAGTCATAAAGACAGCTATAGTTGGTCAATACGCCAAACCGAGGGCAAGCCGTGGATGACCTGGACCGCGAGTTGATCAGCCTGCTGCGCGCGGACGCGCGTGCGTCGGTGGCGTCGCTCGCCAGTACCCTGAAGGTGGCCCGGGGCACGGTCCAGAACCGCATGGCGAGGCTCGAGCAGGACGGCACGATTGCCGGTTACACCGTCCGGCTACGACCCCAGGTCGACGAGCACCGCATCCGCGCGCAGATGACGATCGCTGTCGAGGGTAACAGCGCGGACGCGGTCCTGCGTACCTTGCGCGGAGACCCGGCCGTGGAGACGCTGCACACCACCAACGGCCGCTGGGACATCATTGCGGAGTTGCGCGCCAACAGCCTGGAGGATTTCGACAAGGTGCTCCGTCGCATCCGCCTCGTCGCCGGCATTACCAATTCGGAAACCAATCTGCTGCTGTCGACGTATAAGCTCTAGCAATCCTTCCGCGAGAGGCTGCAGCTATGACATCTCCGGTTACCGCCGGCGGCACGCTGGTTCGACGCCACCGCCTGTCCACCCGCCTCTGGCACTGGATCAACGCGGTCACGATCTTCATCATGCTGATGAGCGGGCTCATGATCTTCAACGCTCACCCGCACCTGTACTGGGGGAAGTACGGCGCCAATGCGGACCCAGCCTGGCTCAGCATTGGCTCCGATGGGAACCGGGGCTTCGTCGACCTTGGCTCCGCCCGCATCCCGACCACCGGTGTCCTCGGCCGCTGGACTGACCCGAACGGCCAGGTTCAGCGCCGCGCTTTTCCTTACTGGGCAACGATTCCGTCCCGCTACAACTTGGCGCTGGCCCGACGGTGGCACCTGGCATTTGCCTGGGTGCTGGTATTGGGCGGGCTGGGCTACTGGGCGAGGAGTTTTGCCAACGGCCACGTACGGCGTGATCTGGCACCGAGCCGGGGCGAGCTTGCACCGGCGCACATCTGGCACGACATCAAGAACCATGCGCGGTTGCGTTTTCCGACCGGCGCGGCCGCGCTCAAATACAACATCCTGCAGAAGTTCGCCTACCTCGGTGTGCTATTTGTGCTACTGCCACTGGTCGTGCTGACGGGCATCACGATGTCCCCGGGGATGAATGCGGCCTGGCCGTGGTTGCTGGATCTTTTCGGCGGACGTCAGTCCGCGCGTTCGATTCATTTCATCGCCATGGCACTGATCACGGCGTTCATCGTCGTGCACCTGCTGATGGTGATTCTTGCAGGCCCGTGGAACGAAGTGCGGTCCATGATCACCGGTCGCTACCGGCTGCCAAAGGAGCGGGCATCGTGATTACGCGACGCAATCTGATCGTTGGTCTGGGCGCGGGCACCGGCAGCCTGCTCCTCAGTGGGTGCGACCGGCTTGGCCAGTCGCCGCGCTTCCAGTCCCTGCTGGACCTGGGGGAGAAGCTCACCTTTCGCGTGCAGCGGGGGCTAAGCGACCGCACGGCCCTGGCTGCGGAATTCAGCCCGGCCGACATGTCGCCCGTCTTCCGCTCCAACGGCAACACCATGCCGCGCTCCACCGCTTATCGGCAGCACCTGGCGAGTAACTTCCGAGACTGGCGCCTCGTACTCGACGGGCTGGTTGGGAACCCCTTGTCCCTGTCGCTTGCGGATCTGCGCCGACTGCCAACCCGCACCCAGATCACGCGCCACGACTGCGTCGAGGGCTGGAGCGCGATTGGCAAATGGCACGGCGTGCCCCTCGGCATGCTGCTGCAGCAGGCGCAGTTGAGCAGCCAGGCGCGCTATCTGGTGTTTCACTGCGCCGACGATTTCAGCGGCACGAACTACTACGAGTCCATCGATCTGGTCGATGCCTTCCACGCCCAGACCATCCTGGCCTGGGGCCTGAATGACCAGGCCCTGCCGGTTGCTAACGGCGCACCGCTGCGGCTGCGCGTTGAGCGGCAGCTGGGCTACAAGCACGCCAAGTACGTGATGGGGGTCGAGGCAGTCGACAGCCTGCAGGGCTTTGGGCAGGGCAGGGGCGGGTACTGGGAAGATCAGGTCAACTATGAGTGGTACGCGGGGATCTGAGGGCTATTTCTGCGCTGGCAGGGGCGTGTTCTCGCGGGCGTAGACGCTGAAGCTCGAATCGTTCTTGCTGCCCCAGGTGTCCGGTGACGGCGCCTGAAAATACGCGGGCAGACGCTCCTTGATAATTGCCTTGAGATCCGGCGGCAGTTGATCCGCCGACTGGAGTTTCGTCATGAAGGTGCGGAACACCAGGCTGCCGTCGGCCTGGCCCTGACGCATCCACGGCAACCAGGGGCCGACGCGGGTCCACGTGCCGGAGAAATCGGCGCTCGTGGTGTCCGGGTTTTCCGCATCAGCGAGGCTGGCAACGCGCTGAAAGATTTCCGCAATGCGCAGCACCGTGCCGGCGGACTCCCGCGGCCACTTTTCCGGGGTGAGTTCGCTCGGAAACGCAGTGTGCACCTCGAAAGTCGAGAACAGTTTGTCGCCGAAAACATTCCAGCCCAGCGGCAAAGGCACCTGCATGAGCTTGCCGTCGAAATCCATCTCGATGGCAGTGCCAAATTTCGGACTCACGATCAGGTGCGCATTGACCGTCATGTTGTGGATGGATTTAACGTCACACATCTCGCCGGTGTATGGGTTTTTCCACTGGTCGATGAACTTGCCGGTCTTGAGGTCCGTATAAAACGCGCATTCCCGGTTGAAAACCCGGAATGAGCCGTCCGGTTGCGCTTCGGTGCGCACTACGCCGAAACCCTGTATGCCAAGCAGCGGCTGCAGCGGACGATCGCGCCGTGTATCGCCGAAGATGGTGCCGCCAAACCAGCCTGGCGTTTCCTTCGTCGGGTCGAGATCCCCCGTTAGCTTGATAAATGACCGCAGGCTCTGCACCGGATCGGCGAAATCCACCGGCACACGCTTTGCCCCGGCCACCGGCGGCCGGCTGGCAGTGGCGCAGGCACCCAGCAGCATGCTGCCAGCGGCCATGCCGCCGATGCCAAGAGCTGACTGCAGGGTTGCACGCCGGCTCTGCGGCTGGTTCATCCAGTTACTGTCCATTGTGTCTCTCCATCAGGGCTACCAATCAGCGGCGTACCACGGTCTTCACGCCACTCTAGTGTAACCGACAGGCAGGTCGGGCTCGACTCGAAGAGTGACCCGGCAATCGAATCACTAACTACAGAGGAGCGCGAGGATCTTGTCGGGTTTATCCGCGCATTGACTGATCGGCAGTTCGTCAGCGCGCGGTAGTCAGCACTGGCGAAACGGCTGGTGCGGCGCTATCTTGCAGGCATGGACGGCGGCACCGGCGGCAACCCACAGGTCAACGTGTTTGGCGAGCCGCTCGTGACCTGTGGCACCCGCCCGATGACCGGGTGGTATCGCAACGGCTGCTGCGAAACGGCTGCGGACGATTTCGGTTCCCACACGGTGTGTGTGGCCGTCACTGCCGAGTTTCTGGCCTTCTCGAAGGCGCAGGGCAACGATCTCAGCACGCCACAACCGGCGTCCGGCTTTCCCGGCCTGCAGCCCGGTGACCGCTGGTGCCTGTGCGCGGCGCGCTGGCTCGAAGCGCAGCAGGCCGGCAGTGCACCCCGGGTCTACCTGCGGGCGACCCATCGTCGCGCACTGGAGATCATCGACCTGCATGTTCTCAAGGCCAACGCGCTAGACCTTTCCTGACCGGTCGCCCATCACCACCATCTTCCGCGCTTCCTCCACGAACTTGTCGGCGGAGCCGTCTCCCGTAGGCATCGGCCGGCCGACCGGCACCTCAATGCCCCGCTGACAGGCCGGCCGCGCGGCCAGTTGTGCAACCCAGCGGCTCAGATGGGGCAGGCCGTCCAGCGACACGCCGGACCAGTTGTGTGTGCGCACCCAGGACCAGTTCGCAATGTCGGCAATCGAGTATTCGCCTGCCAGGAACTGCCGGTCAGCAAGGTGCGTGTCGAGCACACCGAACAGGCGGCGGACTTCCGTCTGGTAGCGGTCGATGGCGGGCTGGATCTTTTCCGGAAAGTAGCGGAAGAAGACATTCGCCTGGCCCATCATCGGACCGATGCCGCCCATCTGGAACATCAGCCACTGAATCACCGTGGAACGGCCGTGCGGGTCGGTAGGCATCAGGCGCCCGGTTTTTTCCGCGAGGTAGATGAGGATAGCGCCGGATTCGAATACGGGAAAATTGTTCGCGTCCCGGTCGACGATAGCCGGGATCCGGCCGTTCGGATTGATGCGCAGGAACTCCGGGCGCTTCTGCTCGAGCTTGCCCATGTCAATCGAGTGCACGGTGTAGGGGAGGCCGAGCTCCTCCAGCGCGATGGAAATCTTGTGGCCATTTGGTGTGGCAGCGGTGTAGAGGTCGATCATCGGGACTCTGGCTCCTGGTTGGAAAAACGCGGGGATCGCCTCATACAGCGAGGACACAAAGTCGGCGGGGCACGGGTTACCCGATGGCGAGAGGCACTGGCACCCGAATGGTGCCACAGGTTTTTTCTGGTTTCAGCCCGTGTGCCTGATCCAGAGGTAACGGCTACGTGCACTAACGTACAGAGATCGTTCCGTTGTCCGACCAGAATGCGGCCTGCGACTCATCCGACCCTTACCAGGGCCATGTCCAGGAGGACACTCAATGCTTCATGAACGAAAGTTACTGCTACGCACCGTGCTGGCTACGGCGATCGCTATCCCGCTGGCCCTGCCTGCGACTGCCTTCGCGGCCGCGGACCTCAGCTACACCTACTTCGAGGCCAACTACATCAACCTCGATATCGATGACTTCAATGACGACGACGGTCTCGCCGAGGACTTCGATGACGGTAATGGCTGGGGCCTGAGGGCCTCCATTGCGTTCACACCCATGTTCTTCGGCTTCGCCACCTACTCGGAAACCGACTCGGACGTGAGCTTTACCAGCGACGGCACCACGTTCTTTAGTTCGAGCCAGGATGTTGCGCGTCTTGACGTCGGCCTGGGACTCAATAAGCAGCTCAATATCGGCCTGCTCAAGGATCCGGATCTCGTGGTACGCGCGGCCTACGTGGACATCGATGTCGGCAACCTGGATATCGGCGGCAGCTCCGACCCGGCCATCGACGACCTGAACGACGACGGGTCGGACGGCTGGTACACCGACGCCGCGCTGCGCTCGCAGATCCTGCCCCAGCTGGAAGTCAGTGCCGGCCTGCGCTACACCGATGTCCAGGAGTCCAACGAGCTCAGTTTCATCGGCAATGCGATGTTCGAGTTCACCCCGAACTGGGGCGTGAACCTGACTGTCGATGCGGGTGACGACATCCGCACGTATGCACTGGGCGTGCGCTACTCCTTCGCCCGCTTCTGATCGGCCGCCGGCGCCGCGACGCCCGTCTCCGGGTGGTCGCGGCGCCGGCTTCAACCGTTCGCTGAATGATAAGGACCCGGTCCTGCCCGACTCAGTTCAGGTCGAAGCGGTCGAGGTTCATCACCTTGGTCCAGGCCTTCGCGAAATCCTGCACGACTCGCTCTTGTCCGCCGGATTCAGCGTAAAATTCCGCCACAGCGCGCAACTCGGAGTTCGAGCCGAAGATCAGATCAACCGGGGTCGCCGTCCACCTGAGCTTGCCGGTGCCGCGATCGCGTCCCTCGTAGATGCCCTCGGTCGTGGGCGACTTGCTCCACTTCGTGGACATGTCGAGCAGGTTCACGAAGAAATCGTTGCTCAAGGTCCCGGGCCGGTCGGTGAACACACCGTAGCTAGTTTGCCCGGCATTGGCATTCAGGGTCCGCAGGCCTCCGACGAGTACGGTCATTTCGGGAACCGTTAGCGTCAGCAGGCTCGCCCGATCGACCAGCAGTTCCGCCGGCGATCCGCCCTGGCCGTTGCCGAAATAGTTCCGGAAACCGTCCGCAGTCGGTTCGAGAAAGGCGAAGGACTGCACGTCGGTCTGCTGCTGCGACGCGTCCGGGCGCCCCGGGTTGAAGGGCACCTGCACGGCGTATCCCGCGGCCTTCGCGGCCTGCTCGATAGCGGCGCCGCCGCCCAGCACGATCAGGTCCGCGAGCGAGACCTTCTTGCCGCCGGCCTTCTTGCCGCCGGACTGAGCGCGGTTGAAGTCCGTCTGGATGCCCTCCAGACGTTGCAATACTCTGGCCAGCTCACGCGGATCGTTGACGGCCCAATCCTTCTGGGGCGCGAGGCGAATGCGCGCCCCGTTAGCGCCACCGCGCTTGTCGGTGCCGCGGAACGTGGCAGCCGACGCCCACGACGTACGGACCAGTTCCGGGACTGTCAGGCCCGAAGCCAGAATGCTGGATTTGAGCGTCGTCACATCGCTGGCATCGACCAGCGGATGATCCAGGCCGGGGAGCGGATCCTGCCAGATCAGGTCCTCACTCGGGACCTCCGCACCGAGATAGCGGGCGCGCGGGCCCATGTCGCGGTGGGTCAGCTTGAACCACGCCTTGGCAAACGCGAGCCGGAACTCCTCCGGATCCTTCTGGAACCGCAGCGCAATCTTCCGGTAGGCCGGGTCGAACTTCATCGCGAGGTCTGTCGTGAACATGATCGGCGCGTGCCGCTTCGACGGATCGTGCGCGTCCGGCACGAGACTCGATGCCGCGCCTTTCGCCGGAATCCACTGGATCGCACCGGCGGGGCTCCGAGTCTGCACCCAGTCAAAGCTAAACAGGTTGTCGAGGTACTGCTGAGTCCACGCGACCGGATTTGCCGACCACGCGCCTTCCAGCCCGCTGGTGACCGTATCGCCCGCATTGCCTACGCCACACTTGTTTTCCCAGCCGAAGCCCTGCTGCTCAATATTACCGGCCGCGGGCTCGGGCCCCACGCACTTGGACGGCTCGTGGGCGCCATGCGCCTTGCCGAAAGTGTGGCCACCGGCAATGAGCGCCAGCGTCTCCTCATCGTTCATCGCCATGCGACCAAAGGTGTCGCGGATGTCCTTCGCGGCCGCGAGCGGATCCGGATTGCCGTTCGGGCCCTCGGGATTGACGTAAATCAGGCCCATCTGGACAGCCGCGAGAGGGTTCTCCAGCTGCCGGTCGCCGCTGTAGCGTTCGTCGGCAAGAAACTTCTTCTCCGGCCCCCAATAGACCAGGTCGGGCTCCCAGTCGTCCTTGCGCCCGCCGGCAAAGCCGAAGGTCTGGAAGCCCATGGACTCCATCCCGACATTCCCGGCCAGGACCATCAGGTCACCCCAGGAGAGGTTCTGGCCGTATTTCTGCTTGATCGGCCAGAGCAGTCGCCGGGCCTTGTCGAGGTTGCCATTGTCCGGCCAGCTGTTGAGGGGGTCGAAGCGCTGTTGAGCGCCGCCGGCGCCACCGCGCCCGTCACCCACTCGGTACGTACCGGCGCCGTGCCAGGCCATCCGGACGAAGAATGGTCCGTAGTTGCCATAGTCCGCGGGCCACCAGTCCTGGGAGGTGGTCAGGACCGTCCTGATGTCCTGCTTCACGGCATTGAGGTCAAGAGTTGAAAATGCCTTGGCGTAATCGAAGTCTTCGCCCAGGGGATTGGACTCGGCAGCGTGCTGTCGAAGCGGCGACAGGTCGAGTTGCTCAGGCCACCAGTACTGATTTGACCTCGGCTCGCCCGGAGCGCTGACTGCACTCGTCGGCATCAACGGTATGACGGCGACCGCGAAAGCGACCAGCAACGGCATCACTTTTTTCTGCACGGAGTTCTCCTTGAGCCAACAAATTATTACAGGTGGCGGGATGCTATCGCAGTATGACCATCTGATTTGAAGATTCATTCGATCGTTGTGATAGAGATAATCGATCTATACTCCGACTGATGCCGAAGCGATTCCCCTCATCGGGATCATCCGCCCCCCGTTACCAGGGCCCGGCCCTGGCCAATCCCGTCCCGGAGACGACCGTGCCGCGATTCATCCGGCAGCAGGCGAAGCAGTGGCCGGATGCCATTGCGCTGGTGGAGGCCGCCACTGGCCGTGAACTGAGCTTCGCAGCGCTCGACCGGATGATTGGCCGCGTCGCCGCCGGCCTGGCGATGCATGGGCTGCGACCCGGCGACACCCTGCTGATGTTCGCGCCCAACCTGCCCGAATGGCCGGTGATGGCCCTGGGCGCAATGGCCGCCGGCGGGGTGTTGAGCGGCGCGAATCCGCTGTATGCCGTGGACGATCTGGCACACCAGATGCGCGACGCCGGAGCGCGCTTCGTCTGTACCCTGCCGCCGCTGCTCGCCAAAGTGCGCGAGGCCGCCGCGCTGGCCGGATGCGGGCACATCGTGCTCATCGGTGGCGAGGCCGAAGGCACCATCAGTTTCGACTCGTTACTCGCCTGCACCGGCCCCGAACCCGAAGTGCCGGACGACCCCGACGCGGTCGCGGCGCTACCGTACTCGTCCGGGACGACCGGCAGGGCCAAGGGCGTGGTGCTGACCCACCGCATGATCGTCGCCAACGTCTGCCAGCTCGGGCAAGCCGCTGCAGACGAGCCGCGCAGTATCGGGCTCGCCTTCCTGCCGATGTTCCACATCTTCGGCTTCACGGTGGTCACGCTGCACGGGCTCGCGCGCGGCAACTCGCTCGTGACGTTGCCGCACTTCGAACCTGAGTCGTTCCTGCAGGCGATCGCGACATACCGCGTCAACCAGCTGCTGCTAGTGCCCCCGGTGCTGCAGTTTCTGGCGGCCCATCCGCTCGTGGACCGTTACGACCTGTCGTCGCTCGAGAGCATCGGCTGCGGGGCCGCGCCGCTCGGCGCAGCGTTGCAGCAGAAGGCCGCCGCACGGTTGAGGTGCGAAGTATTCCAGGGCTTCGGTATGACCGAGTCCTCGGGTTGTCTCGCGGCCGGGCGCTCCGACCAGCAACGCGTCGGCGCAAGCGGGTGCCTGTTGCCCGGAACAGCAGCCCGTATCATCGAACCGGCCAGCGGCAACGACCTGCCACCGGGGGAAGCGGGTGAGCTGTGGTTCCGCGGCCCGCAGGCATTCAAGGGCTACCTGAACCAGCCCGAGTCGACCGCGGCGACGATTACTCCCGACGGCTGGGTACGCACGGGCGACATCGGCTTCATCGACGCCGACGGTTATCTGTTCATCACCGACAGACTCAAGGAACTGATCAAGGTCAAAGGCTTTCAGGTGGCTCCAGCCGAACTCGAAGCACTCCTCATCACCCACCCTTTGGTGGCCGACGTGGCGGTGATCGGTCGCCCCGACGAGCGCGCCGGCGAGGTGCCCGTGGCGTACGTCGTCCCGCGGAACGGCTTCGATGCCGCGGCACTGATGGCCTGGATGGCCGAGCGGGTGGTGACCTACAAGCAGGTCGCCGACGTGGTGGTGTGTGACGCGATCCCAAAGAGCCCCTCGGGAAAGATCCTGCGACGCGTCGTGCGCGACCTGGACGCGCAGCGTCCTGCCACGGGCCGGGCAGCACCGGATCTCTGACTCCCGACAGGCAAACACGCAGCAGTTGCGCATCAAGCGGTCAGCACTCCCAGGGGATCCTTCAGCACGTCGGGGTGAAGTCGCCGCGTCAGCTCGAGGAAGTAGGGCGGCAGTTCGGCAACGCTCGCCACGCGCATGCCGGCGCCTCTGGCCAGCGTGTGTCCCGGCGTGTCGCCGAACCCCATCCAGGGGCGGTATGTGATGAGGCTCTGGTATTGCACCTGGGTGGGCACCGTGGCCCGGGCGGGATCGTCGAGCTCCGATTTGCGCGCCTGAAAGGTGCTGAGCTCGTTGTAGACGAAAGGCCGTGGCCCCGGCGGCCCGTCGATATTGATCTGCTCGGTCACCCAGACGTTGTCGCCCACGACGACCGGCGGCTGGAAAATGTGCTGCAACTGCATTCCCGCTGCTTCGCCGGAGAGCCTCGGCACCGTCAGCCCGTCGGCCGTGAGCACGATGCGGGACGGCCCCATACGGGTGAGCGGCACGTCGACCGTCGTGCCGGTGACCGGGTTCTTCCACTTCTCCAGCAGTTTGCCGGTGTTCAAGTCGGTGAAATAGCCAATCTCCAGCGCACGGGCCTCGAAGGCATCGGCGCTGATGCGCCGGTACTGGCTGAAAGTCGCGGCGAGGATACCCATCATCGGGATCGCCCGGTGTTCCGGCAGGGCGTAGCGCGCGCCGACTACGTAGCCCAGCACGAGGCGGTCATCGGTGGCGCCCCGCAGTTTGGCGAGTGCGGTGAGCAGGTCGCGCTTGTTGCCAAGGTCAAGCCCGGCAAGGGGCCAGGCCGGTCGCATGGCCATGGCAAACGTGAGACCACCCAGACCGGTCAGGAGGGATCTGCGATCGAGCATCGGCTAACACTCCGTGAAAGCGTTGCGGGCGCGTGTCGGCAATATTACAGTTCCCGGCCTCGCCTGAGGGTGCAACCGGAGTGCAACCCAAGATGAGCTACCTTCCGGACGGGCCAGCCCGCCCAGACGCCGCGGCGCTCGACCGGTTCTGGCAGGCGGCACGTTCGGCGCTGACCAGCGTGGGCCCTGGCGACAGCTACCAGGTGCGCTGGATCGGCCTCGACTACGCCAGTACCGAGGAGGTGCTCGCGCTCATCGAGGCGGGGGACAAGACCGGTACTTTCACGCTCCCGTGGATCGTCGCGAACACCAGTCAGCCCGCACCGCGGCTTGGAGACCTGATCATTCTCATCGACTTTCTTGGCAAGCCCCGGTTGCTCGTGCAGCTGACCGGTATAGAGGTAGTGACCTTTGGTGCCCTCGATGAGCGCCATACGGCGGTGGATGGCCCGCCGGTCAGGGCGCTCTCGGTCTGGAAGCCGCTGCACACGCGCTACTGGAACGCGATGCTCAAACCCTTCGGTCTGCAGGTGACGGATGTCATGCCGGTACTCGTTGAGCAGCTCGACGTGCTGTACGGGGCAGAGCTTGCAGCCCCAGATGACCTGAGGTGAAGAGCCGGGCCCTGCGAATCGCCGCCACGGCGGCTGCAGTTTCCGGCCTGCTGGTCGGTGCACTGGAGATCTATGCGCGCCAGCCGGTCACGGTGCCGACGCTGGCGCTAAACCTGCCACCCGACGTAGCCACACTGGTGCTGGTGATCCACGGCAGCGGCGATGCCGACAGTCCGCTTCTGGCTGAGATCGTTGCCGGTATGAAGGCCCGCTATCAGGATGTGCCCGATAGCGCCGTGCGGTTCGTGCGCTGGTCCCCCGCGTCCGATCAGCGCCTGCGGGCGGCAGCCACGGCGCAGGCCGCCGGCAGGCGGCTTGGAACAACGCTGGCCGGAGTTACCACATTGCGCGAACTGCACCTGATCGCGCACAGCTCGGGAGCTTTCATGCCCGACGCGATCTGCGGGGCCTGGCGGGCAGGCAATCCGACGCCTGCCCGCGTCACGATGGTGCTGCTGGATCCCTTTCAGATTCGCGGCTTCGCGGACTGGACCTGGGGTGCGCGCCAGCACGGCCGCTGCGCTGACTTCGCGCTGGCTCTCATCAACACCGACGATCCCGCGCCCTCTACGAACCGGCCACTCCTGCAGGCGTTCAACCTGGACGTGACCGGCCACCCGGAGCGCGCCACGTTTACCCGCAATGGCCACTACTGGCCGGTGCAGTACTACCGGAAGCACCTGGTCGCGAAGGAATCCGAAATTGGCCTGAGGACCCACGCTACGGAAGCGCGTGGCGCGGTGCGGCTGGTTTCGGAGTTTCCAGCGAAAGAGAGGTAATTGTCCGCTTCCTCTGCGGAGGTCGAGTAACAGCGGCATGCCCAGAAGAAGCGTCGGCCGAAAATTCAGCGACTGCCGACTGACACCGCAGCCGCCCGGGGCCTGCGGAGAGACCCTAGCCGCTCTTCTTGTTGAGCGCTGCGAGAAACTCCGGGTCGATCTCGGTCACCCCCCGCGCCTTGGCCTGCCACACGATGCCCTCCAGCACCTGGCGCAGGAAGGGGCGAGGAATTCCGGTGAGTTGCTTCGACGCGTCCAGCGTGAAACGCACCACGTCGTCAATGCGGTTCGCCTCGTAGTGCACCACCTCGTGGCGCGCACCCAGGTCCGGGATCGGCAGCTTGTAGGCTGGCTGGGTCTCGCCGAACCAGAACGTTGCCCCGCCGCGGAAGCCGTAGGTCAGGGGCACGCGGGGCATCTCGTCGCCGCTGCCGTCGATCAGGCTCTTCCAGCGCGCCTTGACGAGGATGCTGTCGATGTTCAGCAGCAGGTGGGCCGAGGCTGAGTCCCTGAGGATGGGGTTTGCTGCGATTCTCTCCACGTCCAGTGTGCATTCGAAAACCTGATAGGCCTCGCTGATGATCTGGGGCAGGCCAGGCCCCGTGCGGCCCGGCGTCGGGCTGTCGACAAGCGTGAAGGTGTTGTAGGCCGTTTTCTCCGCAGTCGTCTGCCCCGGATAGCCAAACTTCAGGATGGTCTCGATCTGCGCCCGGTCGTACTCGACGAAATTCAGCGCGCACTTCAGGTTGCGCCGCACGTTGGCGACTGTGTTGGAACTTGGCCTGCTGATCACCATCCAGGACCGCCGCTTGATGACCTCGAAAGGGAAGCTCAGCTGATAGGGGCCGATGTTTGTGACGCCCGTCTCGTCCACGGATGTGATGAGCGCGAAGGACGAGCCGTAGAACGCACTGGACTGGTACCAGTTGTCCCGCAGCGGGCTTGGTACGAAGTCGTCGGTGACATTGTCGGGGGGCATCTGTTCTGGCTTTCTTCCGGTGGAGAGCGCTAATGCAGGACGGGCACGAGCCGTTCCCATCAGATCGGCGTATCCAGCCAGGCCCGCACATCCTTGCCGATTCCCGGTCCCGCTTCCTCGACAGCCATGTGTCCCACGCCCGGATAGCTGATGAAGGTCAGCGACGGGACGTTCTCGAGCAGTTCCCGGAACTCGACTGACTGCGAGAAGACCGCCGTGGTGTTGGCCTCGCCCCAGAGCAGCAGCACGGGCACGCGAATCGAACGCACCAGTCCCTCGATGTCGCCTGCTTTGTACTGCGACAGGCGGTCAAGCTGTGCTTCGCGCTGGCCTTCGCGCATCCACAGGTCATACCAGCGATCGATCAGTGCCTCCGGCAACTTGGTAGGGTCGCCGAAGCCACTGCGAAGCATGGCGGCCGGCAGCGCCCGGGGCAGGATGTACTTGAGGACATAGCCCACCTTCGGGACGCCACCGCTGCGCATCTTCTCCTTGCCTTCCAGGGAGCCGGGGCTGAGGAGGATGAGGCGCTCCACCCGGTCCGGGTGCGCGGCGGTGTAGTGGATGGCCACCGTGCCGCCCATCGACGTGCCCCCAAGCGAGAGTTTTTTAATGCCCAGCGCATCGATGAAGCGTTCTGTGAGGGCCAGCGTGCGCTCCTGGGTGTAGTCACCCGTCGGGTCCGGGCCCGTGAGTCCGTGGCTGCTCATGTCCAGGCGCACGACACGGTACCGGTCCTTGAGCGCTTCGACCCAGGGATCCCAGTCGATCAGGTTGGAAAAATTCGCGTGCAGCAGGAGAACGACAGGGCCTGTGCCCTCGTCCCGGTAGTGGAAGCGCACGCCGTCGATAGTGATGAAGCGTGACGTCGGCCCGGCATACCGGGCTTCGAGTTCGGCCGCCGGAATATCCTGGTACGCCCACAGGGCGATGCCGAGACCGATGAGGCTGGCCAGGGCCAGCACGCCAAGGCTCCGGATAACAAAACGCCCAAGGGTCATAGAGCTCAGCCCTAATCAGGCCGTCTTCTTTTTCTTCTGAAACCGCTCCATCAGCTCGGGTGTCATGCCCTGGTCCAGCGCGTGCTGGTCCATGCGTGCCTTGCTCACCTTCTCATCGCCCTTCGCGCGGCAGTACTCCTCGGTCTGGTCCGTTACCATCTTGCGGACCATGGGCGGTATCGTCATCAGCGACTGCAGGGCATCCGCGTCCCAGGCCATGCCCAGCCGCACTTCACTGCCCTTGGTGGAGCCCGGCGCTTCCGCCAGCTGGTGCACGGACAAATGGCCGATGGTGGTGTGAAAGTAATCCTGGCGATCTTCATCGCCCAGGCCGATCGGCAGGTTCATCTTGCGGATACGATCTTCACGGCCCATCTCGAGCAATTCTTCGTCAAAGACCAGCGCCTTGATCTTCGCGATCACGATGCCGCTGCTCTTGTCGAGTTTCACGATCTCTTCCGCGACACACTCGGCGATCTGCGGGCACTCCTGGATGGTCGGCGGCTTCACGTGCAGGGAAGGGATCATGGTGAAGCGGGTGTGCTCCAGCTCGTTGACGCCTTCCGGATAAAAGCGCGCGGTCTCCATCATGTCGTCCAGGTACTCGGCCGGCGGGCAATTGACGACGAATTCCTTCGTCTCGCAGATGTTCTGGAAGGTGTGGGAGTCCTGGCGGAAGCCGACAATCATGCGCGGGTTCTTGGTCATCACGTCGTACTGCATGATGTGGGAGTAGGGCGCCGCATTGATCCTGCCGTCTTTGTCGAGGCTCGTGATGATAGTGATGAGCTTCGGGAACAGCCAGACGTCGGAATACCAGAAGGGGCGGATCTTGGCTTCTTTTTTCATGCGGATGCTCCTGGTGGGTGGGTCCAACGCTAGCCGCGGGGCGGACGCGTCACTCTATCAAACTGTAACCCGCTCGCGGTTCCCGCGACACCTGGGCCATACTCGTTGCGCACTGGTGACCTCGCCGCGGACACGGAGACACAAGACGTGAACAACAGCCTGTCTACCGGGGTGGCCCCTGGCTACCGCCTGGGACCCCTGGAATTCGCCAGCGGCATGAGCGGCCGCAACGCGTGGACGTATTTATATGTGTGCATGGCAATCATGCCGGTCGCCAGTTTTCTGAGCTTTTCCCAGCCCTATGTTTTGACCGAGATCATTGGTATCCCTCCGGACAGGCACGGGCAGGCGACATCCATGCTGATCCTGATGCACGAAATCGTGGTGCTGGCCCTGATCAGCTTTGCGGGCGGCCTGTCCGACCGCATTGGCCGCCGGCCACTGTATGCCGCGGGCACCCTCGTTGCCGGCGCCGGCTTCGTCCTCTACGGACTTGCCCATAGCGTCACCGATCTCTACGTCGGTCGGTTTGTCTACGCGATTGGTCTCGCGTTCGTCGGTGTGATGATCGCGGTGACGGCGGCCGACTACGCGGCAGAGTCGTCGCGCGGCAAGCTGGCCGGCTTAAGCGGCGTGCTGAACGGTCTTGGCATCGGTGTTGCGACGGCACTCTTTGCGACACTACCAACTGTCTTCAAGGCACAGGGCCTGAGCAGCGCGGACGCCGGCCGGTACATGCTGTTCGTGATGGGCGGCCTTGCGGCGGTTACCGCGCTGATCATGCAGGTGGGGCTCAAGGGCGGCACCCCGACCGGCACGAGAGCCCGCATCGGCCTGCGCCGCATCCTGCAGATCGGTATTGCGCAGGGCCGGGAGAACCGACGTCTGCTGGTCTGCTATGCGGGCTCGTTTATTTCCCGTGCGGACCTCACGCTGGTTGCCACCTTCGTGTCGCTGTGGCTGCAGCGGGTGGGGCGCGATGAGGGTCTGGACGGCCCCGAGGCACTCGCCAAGGCCGGCCTCATGTTTGCGTTGATCCAGGGTTCGGCGCTGCTCTGGGCGCCGGTTGCCGGCTGGCTGATCGACAGCTACGACCGGCTGGCCTGCGTGGTGGGCGCACTCTTTCTCGGCGCGCTCGGCTACACAGTGTTCGGTCTGCAGGACCAGCCGTTCTCCCCCCTGGGCTACGTCGGGTGTGTGCTGGTGGGCATCGGCCAGATGAGTGTGATTCTGTCGGTGACGGGTCTGCTTGGGCAGGAGACGCCGCTGGATGTCCGCGGCTCTGTGATCGGCCTGGCGGGCCTTTGCGGGGCGCTCGGTATTCTCGTCACCAGCCTCGCGGGTGGCTACCTGTTCGACCACTGGAGAATCTCGGGTCCGGTCATCCTCGTCGGCATGGCCAACCTGGCCGCCTTCGTCTTTGCTCTGTTGGTCTGGCTGCGCAGTGGCCGGAAAGTCACATTTGATCCCGCCGAGGTGCGCCCCTCCAGCATGCTCGGGCTCGCACCGCACTGATGACGGACACGGCGCACTCTGGAGTTGCCGGGTGACCATGCCCACCCCTGAATTCGGCATCGTGATGGAGCCTTCGCCCGGCTACACCGCGCCACTCGCCGCAGAAATCGAGGCGCTGGGCTTCGACGCCCTGCTGTGTCCCGATACGCAGTGCCTGAGTCCGGACCCCTACGGGCAACTCAGTCTTGCGGCTGCGCGCACGACGCGCCTCTACCTTGGCACCGGTGTGACCAATCCGGTCACCCGCGAGGCGTCCGTAACGGCCGGAGCGCTGGCCACTCTGCAGCAGGAGTCCGGCGGCCGGGCCCGCTGTGGCATCGGCCGGGGCGATTCATCCGCGGCACACATTGGCCGGCGTAGTGCCACCACGGCGGAGCTGCGGACCTACGTGGAGCAGGTGCGGGGCTATCTGCGGGGCGAGACGGTCATGCGCGGGGCAACCAGTTCGCGGCTGCGCTGGCTCGAGCCCGGCGAATTGCCCACCGTGCCGATGGATATCGCCTGCACCGGGCCCGCAACGATCCGCATGGCGGCCGACGTGGCAGACCGCGTGACCTTCGCGGTGGGCAGCGCACCGGAACGCATCGAGTGGGCGCTGAACACCCTGCAGGCGCGGCTCAGGGAAACGGGCCGGGAACGTTCGACGCTGCGCGTCGGCGCCTACATCAACCTCGTGTGTGATCCGGACGAGAAACGCGCTATCGATCTCGGGCGCATGATCTCCGGGATGGTCGCGCATTTCGCCGGCATGAAAGACTCGCCGGTGGAGCACCTGCCACCGCAGCTCAAGGCGCTGGCGATCCAGATGAAGTCGGGATACGACATGGCCCGGCACGCGCAGAATGAGGGTTCGCACCTGCAGATGGTGGACGACGGGTTCGTCGACTGGTTTTCGATTTGCGGGCCGCCTGCAAAGTGCCTTGATCGCCTGCAGGCGCTTATCGGGATGGGACTGGAGCACGTCTATCTGCTCGGTGGCTCCCCGGTGCCTGTGCCGCACGGCGCACGCCAGGAGGCGATGGTCAGGCAGACGCGTTTGTTTGCGGAGCAGGTGCTGCCGAAGCTGCGCTGAGGCTTTGCCGACCTCAGGGGTCTCGCGGATAGGCGAGGTCGTAGTCCATGAACGTAAGCTGCTTCTGCGCGTCGAAGATCATGAAGATCTGCAGGTCGCCCTGGCCGAGCCACCAGTTGTGGCCGGGAAGGGGGACGACGGCGACGGTGCTGTAAGCACAGCCGGTGTGTTCGTGGGTCCTTAAGCCGCAGCCATCCTGGAGGACGGCGTCGGAGTCGTGCCTGGCGAGGAAGCCGCGCACGTCCCGGAACGTCATCTGGAGCTGCAATTCCCGGCCAATCAGGTGCTCCGCGTAGGCCCGGTCGCTCTTGACGGTGCTGTCGCTACAGCCGGTGCAAAACGCCGCGATGCCGAGCCACAGCCATGACCGGGGCTCCGGAAGCTTCAGGCGCATGACGTTACGAACGGTGTCCACACTTCAGTGTCTACCCATCGTGGCAGCAATCCAAGACTCTGCATTGTATTCTCAGGCCCTGACACCAGATGACAGTGGGGGCTCCAGGAACCGTGAGCAAGGCTTTTACCCGCGAGACCGATCAGGACGAGGAGTCCGACCCGGCCGACCGCGAGCCGGCGAGTCCGCTGCCCGCGGGGTCTAAGAACTACATCACGCCGGGTGGGCTAAAGCGGCTCAGGGATGAGCTCGAGTACCTGCTGCGGAAAGACAGGCCAGCCGTCACTGCCGTGGTTTCGTGGGCGGCGAAAAACGGTGATCGCAGCGAGAACGCGGACTACCAGTACGGCAAGCGGCGGCTGCGCGAAATCGACCGGCGCATTCGCTTCCTGACGCGGCGGGTGGATGCCGCGGAGCTCGTAGAGGTGACCAGTGCACAGGATCAAAAGCGGGCCGGCCGGGTGTTCTTCGGCGCAACGGTGACGTATGCAGACGGGCAAGGCGCCGAGAGCACGGTCACCATCGTTGGCGTGGACGAGATCGACCTGAAGCGGCACCACATCAGCTGGGTGTCTCCACTGGCGCGGGCGCTGATGAAGGCGAAGGTGGGAGACGTCGTGGTCGTGCAGGTACCAGGCGGCACCGACGAACTCGAGGTCATCGGCATCCGCTACCTGCCGATCGAAACGCCGCCCTTCGTGCCGGTAACCGCGCCACTGGTCAGCGCACCCGATCGCAGCTAGCCGGGAGGCCTCCCCGGACCCGCTCGTTCCAGCCAGGCTGCCACGAAGAGCCCGAGCGCCAGCACGCCGATTCCTGCGACAGCGCCAACCCGCACGTACGCGAGGCTGGACCAGAGCACGAAGAGGCTGCTCGCCGTAAACAGCAGCGGCAGCACGGGGTACAGCGGCGCGCGGAACGGCCGCGGGGCGTCCGGCTGACGACGCCGCAGGATCATGAGTGCAATGCCACTCAGTGCCATGAACAGCCAGTACACCGGCGCGGTGTAATCCACGAGCGTGGCGAAACCCTGCCGGGTGGCGGTGCCGAGACCGATCAGGAACAGCGCGACGATGCTTTGCGCGGTGATCGCGGCGGCTGGCACGCCGCGCGAGTCGTTCCAGTCGCCGAGCCTGCCCAGGCCCGGCCAGTCCCGCGCTGCTGCAAACGTCGTTCTGGCGCCGACAATGATGGTGGCATTGATGGAGGTCACGACGGCCGCGAAAACGACGGCGATCACCGGCAGGTCGGCACCCTCGGTGAACGCGATTTCCATCAGCATTGAGGCGGGGGCCGACGCGGACGCCAGGCCGGTCAGTCCGAGGCCGCGCCACAGCGCCCAGTTGATCACCAGGTAGAGCACGGTTACCGTCCCCAGCCCGAACATCAGCGCGCGGACCATGCCGCGTTTCGGATCGCGCATTTCCGACGAGAGCGTCGCAATCTCCGTCCAGCCGCCGTAGGCCAGCATCACGAACACCATGGCCAGGCCGAACGACGCCAGGCTGCCGTCGGTCGCGGGCGCCGGGTCGAGCGGCGGCATGCCCCGGACGACGAACAGCACGCCGATCAGGCCGATCAGCAGCATGCCGGCGACCAGTGCCAGCGTAAGCCCGACCTGCGTGTCGATGGCCGTCGACCGGCTGCGCAGGTTCAGCACGGTGTAGATGATCAGGGTGATTGCGGCATAGACGGATGACCCCAGCGTGCCGATCGGCCACGCCGCCTGCAGGTAGTCGCCGAGCACGAAGGACAGCAGCGCCAGCGACCCCGTATTGATCACTGCGAAGCGCGCCCACGCAAACAGAAAACCCACGCGGCGCCCGTAGGCCAGGGTCAGGAACCGGTAGTCACCGCCCTGGCTGGGAAAGGCGGCCGCGAGCTCCGCGTAGCAGGTGGCGCCGAGCAGAGCGAGCAGCCCGCCCAGCAGCCAGGCGCCAAACAACGCGGCGTCCGAGCCGACATTGGCGGCCACGAGGGCTGGTGACTTGAACAGTCCGGCGCCGATCACCATGCCGACGGCCACCGAGGCTGCCGCGCGGGCTGTGAGGAGCCCGGCCGCCTTTTCCGTCTCCGGGGTGATGCGCTCGTGATTCATTTTGCGGGATACTACAAGCTCCGTCATTCCTCCGGAGATTCAAAGTGCGGATTCGCCCCTGGTCGCTCGTCGTTGGTCTTGCCGTGGCCGCTCTTGCTCTGCCTGTGCCGCAGGTGCTGGCCCAGAGCCAGGCAGGACCAAAAAAGGATGACCTCGACACCGTCATCGTGATCGGCTCCCGGGTGGGCGAGCGCACTGCACTGGATACGCCAGTCCCTGTGGATGTCCTCGGCGGCAATGAGTTGCGCGCCACCGGGGCCGTCGGCGGCGAACTCGGCCAGGCATTGTCGGTGCTGGCACCGTCGTTCAACTTCCCGCGCCAGTCCAACTCCGGCTCCTCCGACCTGGTGCGCGCCGGGCAGTTGCGGGGCATGAGCCCGGACCAGATGCTGGTCCTCGTGAACGGCCGAAGGCGCCACACCTCCGCGATCGTCAACACCGAAACCAAGATCGGGCGGGGCACGGCGGCGGTGGATTTCAACAACATCCCGCTGAATGCGATCCAGCGCGTCGAAGTCCTGCGTGACGGCGCCGGTGCACTCTACGGCTCGGATGCAATTGCCGGTGTGGTGAACCTGGTGCTGGATGACCGTCCCGGGTTTGACAGCAATGTCTCCTACGGGCAGCACCGCACTGATCTGCAGCCGGTCAATCAGACTATCAATGACGGCGAGACGTTTACGCTCGATGCGAAGTACGGCTGGCAACTGGCCGACGCTGGCTTCTTCAAGGTGGGGGCGGCTTTCAGGGACCGGAACGGCACGAATCGGGCTGGCTTCGATCAGGTGCCGTTCTTCGAGGAGCAGACGCCCGATAACCTGGCGCTCGCTGGTCAGCGCAACTACGCCGAGGGCGATCCGAATCTGGACGAGCTGAACCTTTGGTTCAACGGCGTCGTGCCGCTCAGTGGCAGCGTCGAGCTGTACACCTTCGGTACTTACGGCAACCGTGACAGTGATGGCGGCGGCGCCTTTTTTCGCTATCCCGACAGCTTCAGCACCGTGAAGTCGGTCTATCCCCAGGGCTTCCGCCCGGAGACCTACGGTGAAGACGAAGACTACGCCGGCACTGTCGGCCTGCGCGGGGAGGCCGGTGGGTGGGATCTGGAAACCGCCTTGAGCTATGGTCGTAACGAGTTCGTGTTTGGTGTCGATCAATCGATCAACGCTTCGCTGGGCCCGGACAGTCCCACCTCCTTCGAGTCCGGGACCTTCGAGAGCGAGCAGGCCATCCTCGGCCTCAACGCCAGCCGCAACTTTGCCGTGAGCTGGCTGCAGGCGCCCCTTGCAGTAGCTCTGGGCGCCGAGTACCGCACTGAGGACTACTCCACGCAGCGCGGTGACCTGGCGTCCTACCAGGCAGGCAGCTATGGGAATGCCGGTTGCAGTACGCTGGATGATCCCATTGACCCCGACGACATCGACTTTTTCTGCGCCATTGGCGCCCAGGCTGCTCCGGGCCTTACTCCCGAAGACGAGATAGCCATCGATCGGCGTGTGGTCAGCGTATTCGCCGAGGCAGGTGCCGAACTGACGGAGCGCCTCTTTGTCGATATAGCTGCACGCTTCGAGGACTACGACGATTTTGGTTCCGCCCTCACCGGCAAGCTGGCCGGCCGTTACGAACTGACGGACGCGGTGGCGCTGCGTGCGGCCGTTTCCAACAGCTTCCGGGCACCGAATATTGCCCAGCTGGGCTTTTCGGATACCACCCTTAACTTTGGGAATGATCGCGAGCTGATTCGCACCCGCACTCTGCGCGTTGACGACCCGATTGCCCGGTCACTCGGTGCGCAGGACCTGGATGAGGAGACCTCTTTGAATCTGAGCGCCGGTGTGGTGGGCCAGTTTGAGGGCCTGCGCTTCAGCCTGGACGTGTTCCAGATCGACGTCGACGACCGTATAACGTTGTCAGAACGGCTGTTCGGTGACCTCGTTACGCCATTCATCAATGCACAGCCAGGCGGCGCTGATATCGATTCCGTGCGCTTTTTTACCAACGCTGTGGACACCCAGACGCGCGGCTTCGATGCGGTGCTCAGTTACGCGGCTTCGTGGCTGGGCGGGGACTTCCAGGTTTCCACGGCCTACAACTATTCGCAGGTCGATGTGCAGACGGTGCGCAATTCGCCAGAGCTCGTTGCTGTCGACCCTGCGCTCAGTCTGGTCGGCGTGGAGGAACTCAACACCCTGGAGGACGCGAGCCCCGACAGCAAGCTCATCCTGAGCGGTACCTGGTCGGGGGATCACCTGGACCTGCAGGGTCGCGTGTCGCGCTACGACAGTGCCGTGCGCGTCTTCAACTTCGGCGGCGGCTTCGAACCGCGCCAGGAGTACGGCGCGGAGTTCCAGGTGGACGTGGAAGCAGGATTCCGGTTTACGGAGCAGCTGGCGCTGTACGTCGGCGCCGCGAATCTGCTGGATGAGTACCCTGACCTCTCATCCGACGACATCAACTACTTCGGGAATCTGCCGTATGACATCCTGTCGCCAATCGGCGTGAACGGCCGCTATCTCTACGCACGAGTGAATTTCAAGTACTAGGAACGCCAAACGTCGCGGCCGGAGCCGTAGCGACCGGAGTCCGTGCCCCGCTTAGCGGGCCACGGACTTCAGCAATGCGCCCAGCACGCTTTCGGGCGAAACAGACTGCGGCAACTCACCCTTCGGCGTGAACTGGTTGATCAGCTCCGGCAGCATCTTGGCTAGCGCACCGCCGGCCTCGCCCACGGGCAGGTTGGCGTGCTTGGCAAACTCCTGCAGCGTGCCGCTTCCCAGGACGTCCGTGATCTGCTTGGCGGACACTGGTTTGTTCGGTCCTGTGGAGAGCCACGATTGGGCGAGGTCGCCGAGGCCCTTGCTGTCGAAGGCCTTGATCAGGCCGGCGAGCCCACCAGTGCCGCCGGTTACAATCTGCTCCCGAGCCGCACCATGATCTCCAGCAAACCGCCATCCCGTCTCACCCTCGAACCCATCGGCGTGGTCCGCAGCCTGCTCAAATCCAAGGCGGAGGCCGCCCGGCAGCCGGCCGCGGCGACCGACACGACCGCGCGTATCGAGCTCTATCCGGATCGACACTTCGAGCACGCGCTTGAAGATCTGGAGGGCTGGGGGCGGATCTGGGTGCTGTTCTGGTTTCATCTGAACGACTCCTGGCGCCCCAAGGTGTTACCACCCCGCAGTGCCTCGGGGCGCAAGGGCGTGTTTGCCACCCGGTCGCCGTACCGGCCCAATCCGCTGGGGTTGTCGGCGGTCCGGCTGGAACGCATTGAGGGCCTGACGCTGCACATCCGCGATGTGGATCTCGTCGACGGGACTCCCGTGCTCGATATCAAGCCCTACGTGCCTTACACGGATGCCTACCCCGACGCGGCCACGGGCTGGCTCCACGACGAGGCCATGGCTGACCGGCACGTCGTTGGCCTCACTACGCCGCCCGATCCCATCGCCGCCTGGGCAGTCCACTTCGAGCCGCTGGCCGCGGAGCAGGCCGCCTGGATCGAGGCCCGCTCAGGCTTTCCGCTGCGGGCACGAGTGACCGCCACGCTGATGCTCGGTCCCCAGCCGCACGCCTACCGGCGTATCCGGCGCGACGGACCGGACTACCGCCTCAAGGTGAAGGAGTGGCGGGTGCGGTTTGCGCTAGCGCAGCGCGACGTACGGGTGCTGGCCATCAGCTCGGGCTACCGGCCCGCCGAAATCGCCAAGTCGGCCGGCACGGGCGAGGATCCGCTCGCCATCCACCGTGACTTCCGGGCGGGGTGGAAGTAGGCTCGCTGCATCAACGGGAGACCACCATGAGCAGCAACAAAGAACTGCAACAGCGCCGGGAGCTGGCCATGGCACGGGGCATGCCAAGCCAGTTGGCCGTCTACGTGGACCGGGCGGCGAACGCCGAGCTCTGGGACGTCGAAGGCCGCCGCTACATCGACTTCGGCACCGGCATCGCCGTGCTGAACACCGGCCACCTGCACCCGGGCGTACAGGCCGCCGTCCGCCAGCAGCTCGACCGCTTCAGTCATACCTGCTTCATGGTGACGCCCTACGAGTCGGCCGTTGCCCTCGCCGAGAAACTGAACGCGCTCGCGCCGGGCAAGACGCCGAAGAAAACGCTGTTCGTCACGACCGGCGCCGAAGCGGTCGAGAACGCGGTGAAGATCGCGCGCGTACACACGGGCCGCACCGGGGTTATCAGCTTCGGCGGCGCCTTCCACGGCCGCACGTTGCTGGCGATGGGGCTCACCGGCAAGGTCTCGCCCTACAAGGCGGGCTTCGGGCCGTTCCCGGCGGAAATCTTCCACGCGCCGTTTCCGGTTGCGTATCACGGCGTGAGCGTAGCCGACGCGCTGGCCGGGCTGGACCGGCTGTTCGCCGAGGACATCGAGCCGGCACGGGTGGCTGCGATTATTGTGGAGCCCGTGCAGGGGGAAGGTGGTTTCTATATTGCCCCGCCGGAATTTCTGCGGGCCTTGCGCGCGCTGTGTGATCAGCACGGCATCGTATTGATTGCCGATGAGATTCAGACCGGCTTCGGTCGCACGGGTAAGATGTTCGCGATGGAACACGCCGGCGTAGAGGCGGACCTGATGACCGTTGCCAAGAGTCTCGCCGGCGGCTTCCCGCTGGCCGGGGTCATCGGCAAGGCGACCATCATGGACGCACCTGCGCCCGGCGGCCTCGGCGGCACCTACGCAGCCTCGCCGATCGGTTGCGCCGCGGGACTGGCCGTGCTTGAAGCCATGCACAAGGAGCAGCTGCCGGCGCGTGCGAATCAAATCGGCGAGCTCATCACGGGCCGACTCCGCAGCCTCGCCAGCCGGTTCAATTGTATCGGCGACGTGCGCGGCCTCGGCGCGATGGTTGCCATGGAGTTGGTGCGGGACGGCCAGGCTGATCAGCCGAATGCCGAGCTAACCCGGGAGCTTACGCTGACGGCCGCCTGCAACGGCCTCATCCTGCTCTCCTGCGGCCAGCACAAGAACGTGGTGCGCTTCCTCGTTGCGCTGACCGCCAGCGACGCGGTGATCAGCGAAGGGCTGGATATTCTCGACCGCACGCTGGCCGAGTTGATGACCTCAGCTGCCGCACCGGCAGCCCGCCAGCGGCAGGCCTGAGCGGGTGAGTCTCGCGTGGTTCGCACTGGCGGTGCTGATCGGCGCCGGCCTCTCCGTGCAGGTCGGACTGAACGCCCAGCTGCGGCAGCAATTCGGCGATCCCGCTTTGGCCGCGCTGGGAAACTTTCTCGTTGGCACGGCGGCGCTGTTGGTCTATCTCATCGTGATGCGCGCTAACTGGCCCTCGGTCGGAACGCTCCGCGCGGTGCCTGCGACCCAATGGCTGGGCGGGCTGCTGGGTGCCTCCTACGTGGCAGCGGCCGCGCTGCTGGGGCCGCGACTCGGCTCCGCGACACTGCTTGCACTGATCGTCGCCGGGCAGCTGCTCATGTCGCTGTTGCTGGACCACTACGGCTGGGTTGGCTTCGAACCGCACGCAATGAACGGGTGGAGGTTGCTGGGTGCGGCGTTGTTGATTGTGGGAGTAGTGCTGATCGTGCGGTACTGATGTCCACGCTCAGTTACCGACTCCAGTCCGCGACCTCAAGGTCCTGAAACGCTGCGAAGTGCCGCGTGTTCGACGTTACCAGCACAAGATTCTGCGTACTGGCGATAGCCGCGATCTGGCCATCAATAAATGGGGTGGCTTTGCTGGTTGCTTCGAGCCGCACCCTCTCCCGCGCATGCCATTCGGCAGCCGACAGGTCGTAGGGGAGGATGGGAAACCTGTCCCGGACAACGCTCTGCACGTAAAAATCGAGAGTGCTGCGTCGCTTCCCATCCGCCAGGCGTGCTACGCCGAAAATGAGCTCATGCCAGACCAGTGCCGCGATGGCGCACTGCCCCGCGCGTTGCTCCAGCCGGCGAACGAGGCGTGCATTGGGCGACGCCAGGGTTGGTTCCGCTACCACCGAAGTGTCCAGCAGGAAACGCAGAGTCACAGTCGGACTTTGCGTGCTGGCCGCGGGTCACGCAGTGCCTGGAAAAAGCCTCTGTCCAGGCCAAGGTCCTGGACGCCAAACCGCTCACGAAACTCGGCGCAGGCCTCGCCAAAAGTGGACTGCCGCCGCTCAAGAGTGGCGTACTCGGCCGGCGACATGATGACGGCGACGGGCTGGCCGCGCCGGGTGACCTGAACCACCCGCCCGGACTGCACGTCGTCCAGAATGGCAGGCAGGTTGGCACGGGCCGAACCCACTGAGTAAAGCTTCTTCATTTCTAAAGTGTACATGACGTTGTACATCGGCAGGAAACGAGGCGCTAACATTCTGGGGTTAAAGCTGCGACGCCTCCAGAAGCAAATCCTTGCAAAATCGCGGGATTCTCCGACCGGCAGGGGAGCGCTGTGACAGAATATCGGGGTGCTTCCACCGCCATCCCGACACGCCAAGCCCGTCTCCCAGTCGTCGTTCAACGGCCAGTTGCAGTCGCCATCCCAACCCACTTCGGCGGTCGTCATCGGCGGCGGCCTGGCTGGCCTCGCGGCCGCTGTGGTCCTCGCCGAGCGCGGGGTCCGGGTGACGGTGCTCGAACGGGAGAGCTTCCTTGGCGGTCGTGCGGGTGCCTGGACCGACCGGCTCCGGGACGGCACGAGCTTCGACATGGAGCGGGGCTTTCACGCCTTCTTCCGCCAGTATTACAACCTGCGCCAGCTGTTACGGCGGGTTGATCCGGAACTGGGGTTCCTGAAACCCACCACCGACTACCCGATCCTGACGCCCTTAGGCAACGAATCCTTTGCCGGACTCACCCACGCGCCGCTGTTCAACGTGGCGAAGCTCACCTGGCGCACCGATACCCTTGGTATTCGCGATCTGATGAAGGTCAACGTGCCGGCCGCCATGGCCATGCTGCGTTTCAATCGCCCGCACACCTACGCGGAATTCGACGAGCGCACCGCCGGAGCCTACCTGGACTCACTCAATTTTCCGCCGCTCGCCCGCCAGCGCCTGCTGCACGTGTTCGCGCACTCCTGCTTCAATCCACAGGCAGACATGTCGGCCGCCGAGCTGCTGCAGATGATGCACTTCTACTTCACGGCCAATTACGACGGGCTCGTGTTCGACGTGGCAGACCGGCCGTTCTCCCGCGGCATCTTTGCTCCGCTTGGCGCGTTGCTCGGCCGGCTCGGCGCCAGCGTGCGTACTGGTGTCAGTGCGCGAGCCCTTGAGCGACAGGACTCAAGCTGGGTCGTGGAGACGGACGCCGAAGCGCTGACAACTGATCTGGTCGTTCTCGCTACTGAAGTGACGGGTATCAAGACCATCGTCGCTGCCTCCCGCGATCTAGATGACGCTGACTGGCGCCGACGCATCGACTCCCTGCGCGTGACCAACGCCTTTGCTGTCTGGCGCCTGTGGCTGGATCGCCCCGTCGCGGCTGGCCGGTCGGCCTTTGCCGGTACGGCAGGCGTAGGGCCGCTCGATAACATTTCCATCTACGAGAATCTGGAGGACGAGAGCCGCGCCTGGGCCGGCCGCACCGGCGGCTCGGTGGTCGAGCTGCACGCCTACGCATTGCCCACCGGATCCGACGAGACGGCGCTGAAACGGCAGTTGCTCGCAGGCCTGCACACCCTGTATCCGGAAACCGCAGCTGCATCGATCGTTGAAGAGCGCTTCCTTCTGCGGCAGGATTGTCCGGCCTTCGCGCCGGGCAGCCACGCGCTGCGGCCGGAGGTTCGGACGCCTTTCCGTGGGTTGAGTCTGGCTGGAGATTTTGTGCAGTTACCGTTTCCCACCGCGCTCATGGAGCGCGCCGCCTCTGCCGGCATCCTGGCGGCGAACACGCTGCTGGATCCACTGGGCGTCGTGCCAGAGCCGCTGTGGTCTGTCGCCGTGCGTGGCCCCTTCGCGAGGTCGGCATGAGCGAGCTCATCCTCTTCGGGCGCCCGCTGCCCGGGTTGCCCCCCGCGTCGACGCTTCCGGACTGGCAGCAGGCCGACCCGCGCTGGATGGCAAGCGCCCTGCAGACTGCGCTGGGACGATCCGGTGGCGGCTGGTTCGTGGTGGACGAGCGGCGCCGCTTTGGATCGCAACCGCGGCGCTACCGGATCGACGACCGGGAGTTCGTTTTCTGGCACGGAACGAACGGGCTTATGGCCGCGCCGGATGCGTGCCCACACATGGGCGCTTCGCTCGCCGGCGGTTGTGTGCGGCAGGGCCGGCTCGTGTGCCCGTGGCACGGCATGGAGCTCGGCGACAAGCCGCAGGGCGCCTGGCGCCCGCTGCTGGTGTACGACGACGGCGTGCTCGTCTGGGTCCGGCTGGATGACGCCGGCGAGGCCCCGACGGATTTGCCATTGCTGCCCGTGCGTCCCGCCCGCTACATCGACGCGGTCGTGCGCCTGGAGGCCCGCTGTCGTCCCGAAGACCTGCTCGCGAACCGGCTCGATCCGTGGCACGGCGTGCACTACCACCCGCACACCTTTCGCCGCCTGCGCGTCGTTGAACGCCGGGACGACGAGATCACGGTGCGCGTTGCTTTTGCCGTTCTCGGGCGCCTGGCCGTCGAGGTGGACGCGCGCTTTCACTGCCCCGACCCGCGCACCATCGTCATGACCATCGTCGAAGGCGACGGCGCCGGCTCGATAGTGGAAACCCATGCCACGCCCATCGACGAAAGGCGCTGCGCAGTGATCGAGGCCACGCTCGCCACCTCCGACCGGCCACAGATGAAGTATGTCCTGCCGCTGGCCCGGTGGGCGCGACCCTGGCTCGAGCGACGCGCGTCGCGCCTGTGGGTCGAAGACGTGGCGTATGCGGAGCGTCGCCGCGTGGTGATGGACCAGCAGCCGGGTGGGCGTAGCGCCAGGGGGTAGGTAATTCCCCGGATGCTGGCGGGTGTTGCGGAGTTTAGTCCTCAGTCCTTCCACTCGAACAGTTCAACCTTATCTCCGGACATCACGTAGTCAGTGTCTGCCATGTCGCCCGTCCAGGGCTTGGTGGTGATCGTGCCGGTGATCCAGTAGGGATCCGCCATGGATTTCAGGTTGAAGGGCTTCTTCAGTTTTACGTAGACGATCTGGTTGGGCGGCGGGGGTGGCACGTGGATGCACGCCCCGAAGTAGGGAACCAGCAGGAACTCATCCAGCATGCCGCCAGCATCGGATTCCAGGGGCACGATATAGCCAGGCAGCTTCACGAACTTGCCGTCCAGCGATTTGACCGGGTTGTAGGAATAGAGGGGTACGTAGGCCGAGTCCGGTTTCTGGTCAGGTCCGCCCTTGCCGGGCCCGCCGGTGCCGGGGGCACCCAAGCCCGGAAAAGCCGGGGGTGGCGGTGCACTGACTGGTGGCATCAGGTCGTCCCAGCTCAGCTCTTTCGGTTTGGCTCGTGCGCCACTCACCGTGGTCGCTGCAAGCGACAGGCCCAACACTACGGCGATGACAAGTCTGTACATGTCCTGATCTCCTATACCCGAATCGTGAGTCCATCCGCGAGCGCGTTGCGATACGCCCGCCAGGCCGGCAATACACCCATGAGCAGTGCGGCCCCGATGACCACGCCGGCGATCGTCAGGTCCCACTGACCCGGCGGCCGCAGCGCCACGAAGATACCGAAGCGCTCCTCGATCAGCGGTGCGGCGATGGCGAGCAGCAGGTAAAGCATGGCGAAGCCCAGAGCCACGCCGGCCGTGGCCAGCAGTCCGGCCTCGCTTACCAGCAGTCCGAAGATGTGCCAGGGCCGAGCGCCCACCGAGCGGAGAATCGCCATCTCCCGGCGGCGCTCGTTGAGGCTCGTGAGAATGGCGGTCAGCATACCCAGCAGGCCGCCCAGGACGACAAAGCCGCTGATCGCGAGCAGGGCGATCTCGACGACGCCGACGAGATCCCACAACTGGGCAAGTGCTACTCCCGGGATGATTGCCGACAGCGGCTCCTCCGGGTACTCGTTCACGGCACGCTGCAGGCGGAAGGACGCGGCCCGGGACTTGAGGCCGATGAGCACCGCTGTGATCGCCCTGGGTGTGAGGTCCATGCCGCGCACCTGCTCCGGCGAAATCTCCTGCCCGCGGAGGCGGGTGCCGCTTTGCCAGTCGGCGTGGATGGCCTCGATGGCCTCGAGGCTCACGTGTACTGTCCGGTCCACGGGCGTGCCCGTCTTCTTCAGGATGCCCTTGATCACAAACGGCTTGTCGTCATGGTTCATGAAGCTTAAAGCGCCGAGGCCGTGGGCGATGACGACTTGCTGACCGGCCTGATAGCCAAGCTTGCGGGCGACGTCGGCGCCGATGACCGCATCGAACAGGTCCGCTACAGGTTCGCCTGCCGTAAATTGCAGCGTGCGATCACCGGCAAAGCGGTAGTGCTGGTAGTAGTCCGCGCTGGTGCCCAGCACCCGGAAGCCCCGGTGCGAGTCGCCCAGCGATAGCGGGATCGTCCAGGCCACTTCGCGACGCTGCGCCAGGTCCTTGTAGGTCTGCCAGGTGATGTTGTTGGTCGCGTTGCCGATGCGGAACACGGAGTAGAGCAGCAGGTTCAGGTCGCCGCTCCGGGCGCCGACGATCAGGTCGGTGCCCGAGATCGTGTTCGCAAAGCTTAAGCGGGCCTCAGTGCGCACCCGCTCGACACCCAGCAGCAACGTGACGCTGATGGCTATCGAGAAGATCGTGAGGAGTGCGGTTGCGCGCCGGTTCCACAGGCTGCGGACGGCCAGGCCGACAATGGTGCGCAGGCCGGTCATGCGGCACGCGGCCTGGCAAGCTCGTTGAGTTCCAGCAGGTCAATCTGTCTGTCGAAGCGCGCCGCCAGCGAGCGGTCGTGGCTTACAAACACGATGGCGCTACCCGCGGTCTGGCACTCGGCCATGAGCAGTTCGAGAAAGCTGGCGCGTGCGTCCGCATCGAGAGATGAGGTGGGTTCATCCGCAATCAGTAGTTCAGGCTGGCCGATCAACGCCCGTGCCGCCGCCACCCGCTGCTGCTGGCCGATGCTGAGTTCCGTTACCCGTCGGTCAAGAAGGGCCGGGTCATCGAGGCCGAGCCGTCGAAGCAGACGCTCGGCTTCCGCCTGCACGCCAATGCCGCCGGCTGTGGCCCGTTCGCGGCGGCGTATCGAGAACTGGCAGGGCAGGGCGACGTTGTCCCGGACCGACAGGTAGGGCAGCAGGTTGAACATCTGGAAGATGAAGCCGATCCGGTCCACGCGCAGCGCGTCCCGCCGGGCGGCACCGATTTCGCCAAGCGACTCACCAAGTACGCGCACTGTGCCGCTACCAGCAGTGAGCACCCCGCCGATCAGGCCCAGCAATGTGCTCTTGCCACTGCCGCTCGGGCCGCGGATAAATACTCGCTCGCCAGCGGCGACTTCAAAAGCTGAAATTTTCAACAGCGGCGGGCCTGTTCGCCAACTGAAGTTCACATCGTTCAGTGCAACGACGCTCACCGGGAGGCTGAAGAGCGCGGCAGCAGCACCCGGGGCGTGCCCGGCGTGAGGACGACGGCCTTCTGACCTGCGGGCGTGACGATACTGGTGGTGAGCTTCTCTATGCCCGGGAATTGCACCAGGAGCTGTACGTCCACCCACTGCAGTGCTGCGGGATTGCCGCAGCGGAATTCCCAGGACGCCTCCAGATCCGAGTGGTCGTCCGTACCGAAGGCAGGTGGCGAGACGGCTGAAGAAATCATCCTGCAATCGGCACCGGGTGGAGTGAGGAACAAAGTGTTCCCGGCGTTCAGGCTGCTCACCACCTTGGCGAGCACGGCGTTCTGTTCGGGACTGGAGGGGGCGTGCTCAAAGCCCAGGAGGTTGCCGGCCGGACCATCCAGGTCGATGGCCATGTCATTGCCATCAATGGCAATAGCGAGGCTGCTGGTGCCATGCTCGTGCCTGGCGGCAGACCGGGTCTCTGCCAGGAGTTCCGCTGGGACGGTTATGGTCGCGACCAGCAGTGCCACCAGAATGGTTGGTTTCATTCGCAGCGTACCGTCAGCATAAAATGACTATAGCATCGCAAGGAGAACACTCATGAGCATCGCCTACCGCTGGGTCGAACCGCCCTGGCCCCTCACCGCATTGCCCCGTGACCAGCTGGAGGACCGCATCCAGCAACTGTTGGGCGTCACCAACATGTGCGTGATGGCGACCGTCACCGCCAAGGGTCAGCCGATGGCGAGTCCCATCGAGTTCTACGCGGATGGTCTCGAGCTGTACATGCTGCCCGACCCCGGCACGCCAAAACTCAAAGCGCTGCAGCGCGACCCGCGCATCTCGGTCGCTGTGCACGGCGCCTATCACGGCTGGCACAGCGCCCGCGGCGCCCAGATCTTCGGCACGGCCAAGATCATCGAGCCGCACACGCCGGGCTGGGAGCGGGGCATGCAGGTGTTTCGCTGGCACGAGTGGGTCAGCGATCTCGCCATGGACACGAGTAAACCCTTCGAGCGGCAGGTTCTGAAAGTAGTCCCTGACCGGATTCTCTACACGGAAACCTGGCTGTGGAAGCTGGGCTTTGGCGCGAAGCAGAAGTGGCTGAAGGCGGGCTAGAATTTCGGTGCGAGGTGGAGCCACAGTTCCCGGGGCGACACTATCGGCATTCCGGCTTGTGCTTTCAGCTGTAGCAGTTCCCGATCCCCCGTAACGAACACGGCTGCCTGGCCCCCAATGGCGCAGGCCAGTATCGGCAGGTCGTCCGGATCAATCAGTTCGGTGCCCCGGAAGCTCCCGGGGCCGAGCACCTGGCCACGGTGCCGGAGTACCTTTTCGAAGCCCCGGATTACAGCTGACGGCATTGAGAACTTCAGCGGAAGCACGCGGCGCAGTTCCTCCAGCACGACTTCACCGACCAGGAGTTCGTGCTCGACGAAGATCATTTCCAGCAACTCGCTGCAGAGTCCCCGTGTGGTCAACGCACTGATGAGCACGTTGGTATCCAGGAAGATCTTCACGATACGTCGCGAAAGACATCCTCGTCAGTGAGATAGCCTGCGGCGGCGGCGTAGGGCATGGCGGCACGACGAAGGACCCTGAACTCCTCGACGACCAACTGATTGCGCAATGCTTCCCTGGCGACTTCGCTCTTGGTCCGGCCGGTTTCCCTGGCGAGGCGCGCCAGCAGTCGGTCCAGCTTGGCGTCGAGACGTATGGTGAGTGTGCTCACGGGTATTACCGGCATAGGATTTTCGTAAGACATCGTAACACACCCGTCGGGACGCTGAGCTACTGCAGGTTGCAGACTACCCGCGGCTGCCGGGCAGGGATACCAGTGTTTCCCGGCATTTCCTCAGGATTCGCCGCGGCCTCTGCCCGCGCTGCGGTGCCCGGCGCATGACGGAGAGTGCCGCCCTGCTGGTCGATGAAGTGCTGCCCTAGGAGCCGATCCGGCAGTGGCTGCTCTCCGTGCCCTTCCCTCGGCCACCACGGCAATCTGCTGATTCTCAACCCGGGACAGTACCGCTTCGGGGATTTCCTGCGGGTCGGTATACCGCTGACCGCCCTGACAGGCCTCACGAGTGCGTGGTTGTCCCAGTGGCTGTGGCTGGAGGGGCCGCTGTTGCCTTTCCCGGTGACCTGGCCGGCCTTTCCGTGAGATGCACTTCCTGCTGGGGAATGGGCATCACGATGCCTTCGCGGGCAAACACACGATAGATGGTGCAGTTCAGTTCGTGCAGCACCAGTCCCCGGTTGGCGGGATCGTCAATCCAGCAGAGCATCTCGAAATCTAGCCCAAAGTCCCCGAAGGTCCGCAGCCGCATGCGGGGCTCCGGAACCACACAAACCTGTGGATGATCGGCGGCCGCCAATAACATCAGTGCCATCACCTGATCGATGTCCGAACCGTAGCTGACCCGCACCGGGACCCGCAGACGGTACTTGCGGGTCGGGCTTCCCGACTCGTTCACGATCTTTGCGCGACCCATCACACCATTTGGAATGCTGACTTCGACGTCGTCACGGGTGAGTAACCGCGTGCTACGCAGCCCGATCGCCGTGACGGCGCCCCGCTCCCCCGTATCAAGCACGATGTAGTCCCCGATGCGGTACGGCTTGTCGGTGAGGATGGCAATGCCCGCAATGAGATTGCCCAGCGTG
Source organism: Gammaproteobacteria bacterium (assembly GCA_031395645.1). Taxonomy (GTDB): domain Bacteria; phylum Pseudomonadota; class Gammaproteobacteria; order Steroidobacterales; genus SHZI01. Next base: position 54,059 of record JANNJM010000014.1, read on the forward strand.
TCCTGGGCGGCCAGGGACAGCGCGAGCCCGATGATGCCGGCAGACGCCACCAGGCCCGTGATGTTGACGCCCCAGGCAATCAGTACGGCATAGAGACTCGCAAGACCCAGGATGACGACCAGGGCATTCCGTACCAGCGTGGCGGTGGTTGCCTGCGCAATGGCGGGGGGAGACGGCAGACGGGCCAAAGCTTCGAGAACGATGCGCACGATGCGCACCCCGAACACGAGCCACGCGATGATCACGACGGTCTGGCTGAGGGCCAGCGCAATGCGTTCCGGACGGGCGGCAAGCTCGACAGCGGCAATGATCCACATAACGCCGAAAAGGACGATGGTGAAGAACACTGCCTGTCTGGCAATTCGTCCCAGTCGCTCGATCGACCATTCCGGCCAGTGACCTACCGACCGATGGAGCGCCTGACGCACCAACCAGTCGGCCAGGCTGGCAACCACCACGCACGCCACCACCGCCAGTGCGGCTTGCACGAAGGGCCGGGCCCCGACGAACGCAGCCCAGTGAGTCAATAGACTCGCCAGCTCACTCATGGGGAGCATTCAAGCTGTTTTCTGCTTCATGTAGCTGCAGACCTCCGCCTTGTGGCAGAAGCCGCCAACCTCACCGACTGGCGGTATGCCTACAACGAAGCATGCTACGAGTCCGGGAGAACATACAGCGCCACTCTGCTGTGGTCGCCACAACAGAATGGTCAGCCAGACAACGGACGCTAGCGCAGACCAAGAAATCCGGCGACAAACAATACGACGACGATCAGGCCCACGATATAGATGATGCTGTTCATGACGGCTCCCTGCAGGCGGTGGTAATGGATTAAGATCACTACCTATACTCCGGCGCTCCGCCACGCACTGTTCGCCAACCCACAAACGAGGCCTGCGGCCGCCACCGGGCGCCCGCCATCGACCATGGGGAGTGGGCTTCGCTGCGCGGTTGCCGGAAAACGAGGAGGCAACCAGGCAGATTGCCGCCGCAAACCCACAGGCGGCCATCCAGACCAACGAAAGCCCCGCCCTGCGGGCCTCCAGTGTGGCCAGTTCCAGCAAGCCGGCGACTCCCGAGCGGGCCGACGCAAGTGCGCCGGACAGCTCGTCGAGAACGCCGGGCGCTGGCGGACCGGTGCCGTTGGACCCCGGGTCGGAACCTGGGCGTGCCTCTGCCTCTGCAATCATGGGGGCAGGGCGTCAGCGCAGGATGATGCGGCTCAGGACGAAACCGGCAACCACGGCGATACCGACGGACTTGAGCGGGTTCGCCGAAACGTAGCAGCAGGTGTCGTCCTGTTTGAGATTGCGATCCATGACGGCAAGCCTTGCTAGCCGTCACATCAAGTGACGGGCGAACCATACCTGGCTTGCTCGGCATGATCCGTTCGCTGTCGCACCGACGCTGACGATTGGCGCCTGCGGTCCGCCACGCTCACCCCACCCAGCAACACTCCCAGGAGAACAACCCGAGGCACATGGCCTCTTGAGTTACTCGGTCTTGATTTCGACATCCACGCTGTCGCCACCGCCACCCTCGTCCTTCTTGAACTCGATGGCGCCATTCTGCGTGTCGAGCTTCAGCTCGACGTTGGGCTTGTCGTCACTCGCGGGCTGCGCTGCCGGCGCCGGGGGTTTCCCGCCGCATCCCGCCATGATGACCAGTGCCAGGGCAAAAACCGTGCGTTGCATGGAAAGCTCCTAATGAGTGTTGAATAGCTAGCCTAACCCCGAATCGGCCAGTTTTGACAGGGGCGTGGAATTTACCTGCTCACCCTTCACCTCCATCACCCGCGTCGCCAGTGACGCTACGAACTCCCGGTCGTGCTGAAGAAGATCAGCGTACCGGGATAGTTCTCCAGCGCCAGGTTGAGTCCCTCGATGTATTCCATGTCCAGGTGGTTGGTCGGTTCTTTGCCGCGATCATCGTCTGGATGACCTGGGTCGAGTTCTTCTACGTGTACTACGGCTGCAAGAACTTCGGCTCTGTTCGCCCGATATTCGCGACTTTTCCGCTTTAACTGGTGGGTCTGGTCAATCCACTGGAATCGGGCAACGTGCGGTGGGGCTGCCGTGGGCTATTGCGCGGCTGTGCCCGCGCGGACGTCGCGCTTGGCGGCGCCCTGGATGATCGAGATCAGGCTGACGACCACCATCACCGCGCAGCCCGCTACTGCTGCCAGCCGAACGGCATGCGCCGTTGCCAGCGTCTGCAGCACGATGCCCAACGCCCAGGCAAACACCGAGGTATAGATGGCATCCTGGGTACGCACGCCCACGGCCGTATAGATGGCGGTTGCCGTCACGACAGTGAGAATCGCCCAGTCATCCATTGGCACCGCAAACGGGTAGACGCCCAGATCGAAAAACCAGGCCGCCAGGTTGGCAAGCGTCGCGGTGGTGATCCAGCCAAAGTACAGGCTGAAGGGCATATCCACGCAGATGCGCTCGCTCATGGAGGACGCTGGCGTCACTCGCAGGCGCAGGTAAACCATGAGCAGGCTGCCGAGCAATACGAGCATGAGCAACAGACTCTCGAGAATACGCTCGTAATGCCACATGAATATCCAGGTCGCGTTCGCCAGGCAGCTCACCAGATAGGCCGGTTCTATCCCCCGCACTCGCGCGGCCCGATCCGCCGGCACGCGGGCCGCGAAAACGGCGAACGCCATCAGACCAAGGTAGATAAGGGACCAGATTGCAAATACCCAGCCGGCCGGCGTAAAGCCCGTCGGGTAGCGGGCACTGAGCTCGCCGGTGTTGACGCCATTGATGGGAACGATATTGGCCGCGGCATTGACCGCAATCACAGCCAGCGTCGCGATGAGCGCAAGATATCTTCGCATGGCGTTACTCCCCAACAGCATTTTACTTCCCGGCGGCAAAAGCGCTAAATCAGGCAGTTGCACACTATGACTCACAGTCAGCGATTGCGCATCGGAATCCGGCTGGTTGCTCCGGGGGCTTGGTTGCGGGCACTTTTGCTTGGCTCCATGCTGGTCCCGGGAGGTAACGCCATGAGCTACGAAGAACCGGGCTACAGCGTCATCACGCAGTCAGGACCCGTGGAGTATCGCCGGTACCAGGCTTACCTTGTGGCCGAGACCCTCGTGGCGGATCGGGCCGATTTCGACAGCGCGGGTAACGAGGGTTTTCGGCGCCTGTTCAAGTACATCGCCGGTGGCAATACCAGCCAGTCCCGCATCACGATGACCGCTCCGGTCTCCCAGGCCGCTCAGCCAGAAAAAATTGCCATGACGGTGCCGGTCCAGCAGCAGGGAGCCGCCGCCGGGTGGCGCATTGCCTTCATGCTGCCCACGCAGTACACCCTTGAAACTGCGCCGAAGCCCAGCGACCCGCGCGTGCAGCTCACTGCCGTGCCTGCACGCCTTGTCGCCGTTCTACGTTATTCGGGCCGCTGGACCGAGAGCAATTACCTGCAACACCGCGATGAGTTGCTGCGGGGACTATCGCAGGCGGGCATCAAGTCTTTGGGAGAACCGTGGCTGGCCCGCTATAACGCGCCGTTTTCCCTGCCGTTTCTACGCCGTAATGAAGTGCTGATTGAAGTCGACAGGGTGCCCGACTGATCCCAGTCACTAAATTTATCAGTAGCCTGGAGAGCCGTGTTTACTCAATTGGCTTGGGCATTGACCTATCTTCCGGCGCCATGCCCCGGATTGCCGCATTCACCAGGTAGGTCACGTCGAACCCCGGTCTTATGGGCTGGCGCCCAAGGGCCGGCCCGAGACGCACGATAACGAGCTGGCGCGAGGGCACCACGAACACATGCTGCTGCCCGCGGCCCCAGGTCATGAAGGTATCGCGCGCGAGGAAAGGTCCTGGCACGATGGCGCCGGACGAACCGGCCTGGTCAGGCGGCACCGCCGGATCGCCGTAACCGAGCCAGACCTGCAGACCGTAGTAGGCGGCCGCCGGCGACGGCGTGATCATCTCGCGTAGCCATGCTGCAGGCACGACGCGTTTGCCGTTCACCTCGCCCTGGCCGAGCAGCAGCATGCCCACGCGGACCCAGTCCATGGCCGGGGCTGCCAGGCAGCAGGAGGTAAACGCGCGCCCGCCAGGCCGGTCCGTGTGGATACGCGCGCGCTCGCCGCCCATGGGCAGCCACAGCTTGTCGCGCAGGATCTGCGAGTAGCGCTGCCCGTACGCCCGCTCCAGCACCATGCCGAGCAACTCGGAGTTGATGTTGTTGTAGTCGTAGCGGGAACCGGGCAGCCAGTCAGCCGCGGGTGTGCGCAGGATCACGTCGCCGGAATGGCCGGAGTTCAACCAGCGGTTGTCGTCGGTGAAGGGATTCAGCGTGAACCGGTACTGCGCCAGGCCCGAACTCATCTGCAGGAGCTGGCGCAGGGTGATGCGACCCCGCGGATCATCCCGCCATTCGGCCAGATACTTGCCGACCGGATCCTCCGCAGACGCAATGCGCCCGTCGGCGATGGCCACGCCAACGAACAGCCCCATGAGCGACTTGTGCATGGACTGGGACTGGGTGAGCAGGTCCCGGCCCCAGTACGGGGCATACCACTCGTACTGGATGCTGCCGTTCTGGACCAGGATCAGGGCGTGTGTGCCGAACCCGGCCGCATAGCGTTGCATGTCATCGAATGCCGCGGCAGAAACCGTCCGCTCGGACGGCGCCGCAACCGGCAACACGTAGGAGGCATCACCCCGGATCTCCTCATCCGGCGGCAGCAGCTCCTCAGCGATCGGATCGCCGCTGTTGAAGAAGCGCACGTAATTGCGCCACAGCCAGGGGTCCTGCCAATAAATCACGTTGGCAATGATGGCCACGGCCAGCAGCAGCCAGAGCCCGACGCGGGGCTTGCGCCGGCTATCGACATTGGTAACCATCAAGTACTCAGTACAACAACGTCAGAAACTATAGCGCTTAACGCCATGACGCATGCCGTTGAGAAAAAAGCAGCAGGTTGCCCGCCTCCGGGTAGTGGCGCTCGACGAGACGTCGGAGTTTACGAAGTCGGGAGAACAGAGTTGCTCCCACGGCCCCAAGTCGAGGTCGCGCCTTCATTGTCATGTTCTTGAGATCAGTCCAGCGCGGGCCATCCAGAAGCATCCAGCGTCTCGCGGTAGGCGTGCCAGGTGGCGTAGGCCAACCAGGGCATGATGATGGCGAGGCCAAGGAAGGCTGTCAGGAAGCCGACCGCTGTCAGCAGCGCGATCAGCGTCGCCCACAGCAGCATGACCGCCTTGTTGCAGAGGACGGCACGGATACTGGAGACGCAGGCCGTGACCATGTCCACATCCCGATCAGCGATCATCGGCAGCGAAAACGCCGTTACGGCAAACGTTATCGCCGCGAAAACCGAGCCTACCGCCGAGCCGATTGCGAGAAACTCCAGCAGTGCGCGCAGGTTGCCGTCCGCAAGAGGCACGAACGCGCTGACCAGCATGATCACTGCCCCGAACAGCAGGGTGAGCCCCGGTGCCCGGCGGACGTCCTGCCAGCCCAGGCGGAGCCAGCGGCGCGGCGCATCCATGGCCAGCGTGGCGCAGGGCACCACGAATGGGCGTTCCTCTGGCGGCGATGTTGGTGCTGTGGATTCCACGGGCTACCCCACAGTGGAGCCCGAAGTGTATGCCGGAAGACGTGCGACCGTCCTTGCGTTGCCCCCGGTCACGCTCTTGCTGGGCAACCCAGTTGGCGATCGACTGCGCGGTCGGTTCGAACGCGCGGGTCAACTCGGCTGTCGTTAAGTCGTCAACGGGATGCTCGCGGGGACGCCGACGCTTGATCTGGCCTGCAGCTGTAATGTATATTGACCATGTTGATATCAACATTCCGGAGGCTAGCATGGCGCTGCAGATTGCCAACCCCGTCGTCGTTGCCAAGGTGGAAAGGCTCGCCAGGGCTACAGGCTTAACCAAGACGGCGGTTGTCGAACGAGCCATCGACCGGCTCGCCAGCGAAACGCAAGGTGCTTCCGACCCCGGGCAGAAGGCCGAGCGGATGGCGGCGCTGCTGGCCCAACTGGACCGCGTTCCCGAGCGCACTGACGCCTTCGATCCGCTGGAGTGGGACGACCAGGGCTTGCCGAAATGATCGTGGTAGACACCTCGGCCATCGTGGCGATGGCCTTTGGCGAGCCCGAGCGTGCGGCCTTTGTCCAGGCCATTCAGCAAGCCGACAAGGCCTTGATCAGCACGGTGTCGGTGCTCGAAGCGCGCATGGTGGTTCACGGCCGGCGCGGGCAGCGCGCGGTGGTGCTGGTTGATGATCTCCTGCGGCTGCCGGCCTTCGAGTTGGTCGCGCCGGGGGTGGCGGAGATGGACGCGGCCTATTCGGCATTCGTGGCCTTCGGCAAGGGCAGTGGTCACCCCGCGGCCTTGAATTTCGGCGACGTGTTCAGCTATGCGCTGGCCAAGGTGCGCGGTCTGCCCTTGTTGTACAAGGGCGACGATTTCACCCAGACCGATGTGGTCAGCGCCGTGTTCGCTATGCAGGCGAGTTCACCCACCGCAGGGAAATCGTGAGCACGGAGAGTAATTGCCAGATTTCATGGCGTGGCTGGCCGCGCTATCACGGGGTGTTCGCGCTGCACGGCTATGGACGAAGCAATTCGATCACCGTATATGAAATGAAGTACTCGCCAATCAGCGGCATCTTCATCAACGTGCGCCCAATTGCTCTTCTGAGTGGCGAGCCGCCAAAAGAGCGCGTCTCGAAGCGCGCAACCACGAAGCCCGCCGCCGCAGCCAGGGATCGGAACTTCTTGATGTCAAGCTCATTGATATAGCCCTGTTCCCGGAACGACGACCAGTTCTTCCACTTATTGGGCTTTTTGTGGCCGCTCGCATCCAGGTCCCAGTGTCTTGGAACAAACTGGGGTAACTCGTAGACCCGCTCAGCTGCCCGAAACATTGCGTTTTGCCCGAATAGCACGTGGGCCCATGGAACAGGAATTAACGACTCCATATGTGGTCCCCAAGGACCCCTGTACGGAAACCATTCCAGAAGGCACCTGCCTCCGGGTCGTAGCACCCGGAACCAATCGCGGAAGATAGGCAGGGGAGACATGACGTGCTCCAGGCAATCAAATGCCACCAACACATCAATAGACATATCGGCGACGGGCAGTCCATCAACTACACCCGGCAGGAACTCGACTCGCACTGAAGCCGGTAGTTGCGTTGCGTCCCGGGCAACTTTGGCGCGTTCAATGGCTGCATGAACCAGGTCGACCCCCACTACGCTAGCGGGCGCCATCTCTGTCGCGAGGAACAAGCTAAGTGCGCCATCGCCGCAACCAAAGTCGAGGACGTCCTTGCCGCGAAGGTCAGTATCGAGAAAAGCACTCCAACTGGTGGAAAGAGACTGCTTACGCCAGTCCTGATAGGCCTTGTAGTCAACGGTTCGCGTTGCTGGTGCAGGGAGCCGCCGGCGGCTGATTTCAAATAGCAAGTCAGAGCGCAAGTTCATGGGGACTCCTGAAACCTGGAAGTGGGATGGCCACAGTCGACGTCGCCATTATCGGGCCCGCGCTGCCCGCGATTCAATCTGACATCAGTGCAGATTACCTCGGCATGAACGCGATGCTTACAGGCTTGTTGATCTTCAGATCATTACCGGTGTTGGTGAGCCTGCCGGTCCCGGTGTCGATCTTGAGGACCGCGATGTTGTCCGATTTCTGACCTTCGACGAGAAGGTACTTGCCGGTGGTGTCGATTTTGAAATCGCGGGGCCAATCAACACCAGCAGGTGTTGTCTCGATGAAGGCGAGCTTGCCATCCTCCTGGTTGACCGAAAAGACAGCGATGCTGTTCTCGCCGCGGTTCGACACGTACGCGAACTTGCCGTCGTGACTGAGCTGGATCTCGGCGGTGTTGTTGTCGTCTTCGTACCCTTCGCGCAGCGTGCTGATGTACTGAATCTCCCGCAGTGCCCCGGAAGCGTCCATGGCCAGCACAACAACGTGTGAGGAAAGCTCTGCGTTCGCGTAAACGAACTTGCCATCAGCGCTGAACGCGAGATGACGGGGGCCAGCGCCTGCCGCGGTCTTGCCGGTTGCCGCCGTCGCCTCGCTGAGCCTGGCGCCGCTGGTCACGTCGTACGCAAACACGCGGTCGGCGCCGAGATCAGCCGCATACACCTTGCCCGACTTTGGACTCTCCGCGATGAAGTGAGCGTGTGGAACCGGCTGGTTCTTATGTGGGCCGGACCCCGTGTGCTTTACATGGTCAGCGGCAGAGAGGCTCCCGTCGCTGCCAATGGTGTAGCTGGCAATGCTGCCGCCGCTGTAGTTCGCAACGAAAAGGTGGTCACCCGCACGGTTGATCGAGAGGTGGCAGGGATCTGCACCGTGTGAAGCGACCTGGTTAATGAGTTGCAGTTCGCCCGAGGCCTCTATCCTGAACGCGCTGACACCACCGGTCTCTTCACCATTGTAGTCATTAACTTCGTTGACCGCGTACAGGAACTCGCCATTCCTGCTGATGGTCAGGTACGAGGGGTTCTCGGTCTCAGCGACGAGCCTGGCCTCCGACAAAGTGCCTGTTTCGGGGTCGAACATTGAACGATAGATGCCGGAGCTGCCGCATGCACCTTTGCCGCCGTTCCTGACTTCGCAAGCCCAGCCTTTGGTGTAGGTGCCGATGTAAAGAGGAATCCTCTTGGCCTCGGGTTGGCGACACCCGGTATTGGAAGCAAGAAGAGCCGAAAGTAAAAAACCCGAAATGAAGAACTTTGATCGAGAAATGGCAGTCTGCATGGCTCGCGACCATAGGGGTTTCGTTCACGCTTCGCAATCGCCGACTCTTCCGGGCTGATGAGGGGCTGCGCTCCCGGTGCCGGCAGTGCCACAATGGCAGCGTCCTCCGGGCAACGGAACTACAGCATGAAACGCGGACCGGCTCTCTTTCTGGTACTGACGCTCAGCTCGGCGGCGATGGCCGACGAAGGCATGTGGACATTCGACAATTTTCCGAGTGAAACCGTGCGCAACCGCTACGGTGTGAGCATCGACCAGAAATGGCTCGACCGCACGCGCGGTGCCGTGGTCCGGCTGGAAGGCGGCTGCACGGGTTCCTTCGCCTCGGCTGACGGCCTGATCCTTAGCAACCACCATTGCGCCGTCGATTGCCTGAGCCGTATTTCCACCCAGGGCCGCGATGCCGTCACTGCAGGCTTTTTAGCGCGCACGCGGGCGGAGGAGGAGCGCTGCGCGGCTGAGCAGGTCTCTGTGCTGGAGCGACTGGAGGACGTGACAGGCAAGGTGACCGAGGCCGTCGGGGCCGAAATTGGTCCGGCTGCCAACGAGAAACGCAAGGCCAGGCTTACGCAGCTGGAGCAGGCCTGCGAGGACAGCTACCGCGGGCGGCGCGACCCGCACTCCTGCGAGGCGGTCACGCTCTACGGTGGCGGCCAGTACTTCCTCTATCACTATCGGCGCTACACCGACGTGCGGCTGGTGTTCGCGCCGGAAGCCGACGTGGCCTTCTTCGGCGGCGATATCGATAACTTCGAGTTCCCGCGCTGGAACCTCGACTTCTCGGTGCTGCGGGCTTACGACAATGGCAAGCCCGCCAGGACGCCGAACTTCCTGCACTGGCGGCGCGCCGGCCCGGAGCCCGGCGAGGCGGTATTCGTCGCCGGACATCCTGGTAGCACGGAGCGGCTGAGCACCGTGGCGCAACTGCGCTTCCAGCGTGATCCGGTGCTGAGCCACTGGCTGCTGCGCGCGTCGGAGCTGCGCGGGCGGATGTTGCAGTTTTCCGCGAGCGGCGGGGAGCAAGCCCGCATCGCGCGGGAGTCCCTGTTCGGACTGGAGAACAGTTTCAAGGTGTTCCGCAACCAGAACGAGGTACTCCTCAACGAGGATTTCATGGCGACCCGCAGGCAGCAGGAGGAGCAGTTGCGGGCCGCGGTGGCCGCCGATCCCAAACTGAAACCCTATGCGCAGGCCTGGCCGGAAATTGAAAGCGCGCTGGCGCGCTATCGGGGATTCTACGACCGGCATAACTATCTCGAGGACGGCGCGGCCCTTCGCGGTGACCTCGCCGGCGCAGCTCGGGCGCTGGTGCGGGCTGCGATGGAGCGGGAGAAGCCCAACGAGCAGCGGCAGCGCGAGTACAGCAACGCGGCATTGCCAAAGCTGCGCCAGCAGCTGCTGGCACCATTTCCGGTTTATCGCGATCTGGAGACGCTGCGTCTGACCGCGTCGCTCGAGAAGTTCGTGGAATTTCTCGGCATCGACGACCCCGCCGTGCGTCTCGTCCTGGGCCGCGAGTCCGCGGCGGTGGTCGCAGCGCGCGTGATCCGTGACACGCAGATTGGTGACCCCGAGGTGCGGCAGCGTTTGTGGGATGGTGGCCGCATTGCCCTCGAGCAGTCTGCGGATCCGCTGATCGCGCTGGCCCTGCGCGTCGAGCCGGAGGCACAACTCCTGCGCAAGCAGTATGAGGACGAGGTCGAGGCCGTGGTGCTGGCAGCCCAGGAACGACTGGCCTTGGCCCGATTCGCGGTGCTGGGCAAGGGCACCTATCCGGACGCGACCTTTACGCTGCGGCTGAGTTACGGCGCCGTGCAGGGGTGGCGGGAGGGCGACCGGGACGTCGCGCCTTACACAACAACCGCAGGGCTGTTCGCCCGCACCACCGGGCAGCAACCTTTTGCACTGCCGCAGCGCTGGATCGATGCCGAGCGTCTTGTCAGTCCGGACACACGCTTCAATCTGGTGACCACGAACGACATCGTTGGCGGCAACTCCGGCAGCCCACTGCTCGATGCGCGTGGCCGGCTGGTCGGGCTGGTATTCGACGGCAACCGACATTCGATCGGTGGCAATTACTGGTTCGACCCGGCACTGAATCGCACCGTGGCGGTACACCCGGCTGCGCTGCTGGTGGCGCTCAGCGACGTGTATGAGGCCCGCGAGCTGGTGCGCGAACTCACCGTCGACTAAGCGTGCGGCGAACAGTTCGATGTGCCACAATCAGGAATTCTGTGACACATGGAGGGGTGGTGGTGAAGAGTCTCAGTATCCGGGAAGTCCGCAAAGAACTGGCCCAGCTTGATGATCTGGTGTCGCGCGAGGGTGAGGTGGTGGTCACGCGCCGCGGCAAGCCGATTGCGCGCCTGCTCCCAATGCGCAGCGAGCGGCGGATGCCGTCGCACGCCGACCTTCGTGCGAGCATGTCGCGCCTGAAGGCTGGCAGCGAAAGGCAGATCCGTGCCGAGCGTGACGAGCGGTGATGGGGCCATACCTCGACACCAGCGCACTTGCGAAGTGGTATCTCAACGAGCCTTTCTCAGCCCAATTCGAGGCATTCATTCAGGAGCAGCCGACGGCGGCTATCAGCCGCCTGACTGTCGTTGAGTTCCGCTGTCTCCTCGCCCGGCGCCGGCGGGCGGGCGAGATCACGAAAAGCATCGAATCGCGGGTCTACTCGGCATTCGAAAAGGATGTCGGTGCAGGATTCCTGCAGGTATACCCGGTCGCGGACGAGCATCTGATCGCGGCACTGGGTCTGATCACACGACTAGGCCGGTATCCATTGCGAACCCTGGATGCCTTGCATCTGGCCGTGGCCCAGGGCATTCATTCCCGACGCCTGGCCACCGCAGACAAGACCATGGCTGTGGCGGGGAAGGCAGCTGGTTTCGGCGTCGTGCGTTTCTTCTAACCAGTACTTCTCGCCGTCGATGACCTCCTTCCCGAACAGTTCCGGACTTGATGGTTTGCGCCAGGCCATGGCCTTGCACCGCGCAGGTCGGGCCGCGGAGGCCGATCTGCAGTACTCCGCCGTCCTGCAAATCGAGCCGGCGCAACCCCACGCGCTGCGTCTGCAGGGAATTCTGGCGCGGGACCTGGGTGATCTCGACCGTTCACTGAAGCTGCTCCGGAAGGCTTCCCTGGCCGCACCACTTGATCCGGAACCCGCGGCCGAACTCGGCCTGAGCTACCTCGCTGCCGGCTATCTGCACCTGGCCGAGGCCGCGTTTCGTCAGGCCCTCAGACGGGATCCCCAATCCAGCAAGGCGCTGGCAAATCTGGGTGCGCTGCTGCAGCACCGGGGGCACGTGCAGGAAGCCATCGAGTGTCACCGGCGAGTGCTTGCACTCGACCCCGGCGACCTGGAGGTCCGCTGCAATCTCGCGACGACGCTCGTCGAAGCGGGGCGGGGCGACGAGGCGCTGGCTGAGTGCGATGTCGCGCTGGCCGACGCACCGGCCCGACCCGAATTGCTGGGCACGAAGGGCGCGGTGCTCGTTGGCCTCGGGCAATATGCTGCCGCCGTGCCACTGCTCGAGGCCGCACTCGAGGCGGGACCCGACGACATGGCGCTGATCAATCTGGGTCTGGCCCACCAGCAGCTTGGCCAGGCGGGCGAGGCGATGGCAGCACTGGACGCTGCGGTGCGCGTCAATCCGGACAACGCGCGGGCCACCGCCGATCTCATCGCACTGTGCTCTGCTGCCGGGCGCAGCTCGGCAGCGCTTCGCCTGAGTGACGACTTTCTGCAGCGTCATCCGGGCGAGCGACTCGTGCTTGCCTCCCGGGCGGTGGCGCTTCGGGACGATGGCCAGGCCGACGCTGCCCGCGAGCTCATCGACCTGGAACGACTGGTGAAGATCCGGGAATTCCCGATTCCGCGGGGCTTTGACGCTGGCGAGGACTTCAATGCACAGCTCGCCAGCCTGTTGCGCAGCGATCCCTCGCTGCTGCCGAGTCCCCTGAGCAAAGCCACCCGGGGTGGCGCGCAGACGGGTGAACTCGACCCGGACTCATCACCGGTGCTCAGTGCCTTCCGGGACACGCTGAATGCGGAACTGCGCCACCTCATCACGGAGTTGCACCGGGACGGATACACGGAGCATCCGGTCATGGCCTGGGCCGCAGACCGCTGGAGCTTGCGCATCTGGGGTACCGTGCTCAGTCCCGGCGGTCACCAGCTGCCACACCTGCACCCGCTGGCCTGGCTGAGTGGCGTCTATTATGTGGCAGTGCCGCCGGGGCTCGGCGACGACGGTGCGCTGGAGTTTGGGGAACCACCGCCCCGGGTCACGCCGCGAATCCCACCGGAGCGGCGCCGCATCAGCGCTGTGCCCGGGCGGCTGGTGCTGTTCCCGTCCTGGTTCTGGCACCGCACCCTGCCCTTTGACCAGGCGGGGGAGCGGATCAGCGTGGCTTTTGACGTGCTCCCGTCGATCTCCGGGAGCTGAAACCGGGGAGGGCAAGCGCCCCCGTATATTGTTAAATCGGTTGGCATTTCGCTATCAGGGGCGTAGGCTCCGCCGCTAACGAAAACCATAATTGCTTTGCGGGGGAAATTTCAGTGTTACCAGTGATCCATCGGACTGCGCTTTCGATCGCGGCCTTCGCCGCCTTATTGCTGACCTCGCTCACGGCGAACGCCGTGTCGGTCGAACTTCAGGTGTCGCAGAACGGTGTGCAAGCCGGCGTCTACAACGCCGGGAACCTGGGTTGCAAGGATGTCACCGGGACACCGACTGCCAATTGCGCCAGCACCGGCCCAGTCGAGGTCGGTGGCAGCGAAGGCCTGAGACTGGATTCCTGGAACCTGTTCCTGGACGAGGATCCCGTTGTCACCGCCACGGTCGCCGTCACCAACCTCGCCCTGACCACACAGCAGTTCACTCTGCTGTTCACGCTGCCCATCCTGTCGATCCCGGGCAGCACTGTCGTCGGCGGCTCATTTCAGGGTGGCGCTACGGACACCAATGGCAACGGCGTCACCCTCTCGGCGCCGACGGGTTCGTCCTTTTACACCGCACTGATCGATGCCGTCGCCGTGCAGTCCTTATACGTAGCACCGCAATCCTTCTCCGCCGGAAACTTCTTAAGCCTCAACGTCCCAAACCTCGCGTTCGGCACGCCGATTCCGAGTCAGGCCGGGCCCGCCGCCCTCAGCACCATCGGCATCCGCGTCGACTTTCTGCTGACGCCTGGCGATACCGCCACGTTCACTGGCAACTTCGTAGTGCAGCCGATTCCCGTGCCCGCGGCCGCCTGGTTGTTGGGTTCAGCCCTCGGCCTGTTTGGTGTCATGCGCCGGAAGGCGTGATAGCTACGGTAGGATCCTTCTGAAGCTACGGTAGGATCCTTCTGAGCAGGGGCTTCCCGGCGTCTTGGGAAAATTGCTTAAGTTCGCCGCTGCCGCGCTGCTGACTGCCAGCGCGGCGGCGCTCATTTATGTGTATGGCGTCCTTCCGCGCCAGCGCCCGGCTCCGGAATTCCGTGTCGACACTGCCCCTGCAGTCCTCGAACGCGGCGAATACCTCGTCAAGCACGTGCTCCTCTGCAACGACTGCCACTCCGAGCGCGACTGGACGCTCTACAGCGGCCCCGCCAAGCCGCCATTGGGTGCCGGGCGGCCCTGCATGGACAAGAACACCAAGGCGGTCGGGATCAACTTCGGCATGGGCGGGTTCCCGGGCCGGCTTTGCATCCGCAACATCACCCCCGACGTGGAGAGCGGCATCGGCGGGTGGACCGATGGCGAGATCGCACGGGCGATCCGCGAGGGCGTGAGCCGCGACGGCGAAGCGCTGTTCCCGATCATGCCCTGGTTCATGTACACGGGCATGTCGGACGAGGACGTCGGGGCCGTGATCGCGTACCTGCGTTCCCAGCCGCCGGTAAAGTCGTTCCGCCCCGACCGGCAGCTCGACTTCCCGCTCAACATCATCTTCCGTTTCTACCCGAAGCCACTCGCCGGCCCCGTGGCGTCCATCCCGCGCAGTGACACGGTCGCCTACGGCCGGTACCTCTCCAGGATTGCCCGCTGCGAGTTCTGCCACACGGCGCGCATCCGCGGCCAGGTGGACCCGTTGCCCGACCGGCTGTTCTCGGGCGGCGTGCCCTTCGTGATGGGCACCCGCACCCAGTACTCCAGGAACCTCACCATGCACCCGACTGGCGTGGGCGGGTGGACGAAGGACATCTTCATCGCCCGCTTCCGGGCGCACACCGAGCCGTTCCCCGTGACCGAGGAAGAGAATTCCGAGATGGACTGGGTGGCGTTTTCGGGGATGTCCGACGAGGATCTCGGCGCGATCTGGGACTTCCTGGCTTCGCTGCCGCCGCTCGAAACGAAACTGCTCGATCGGGCCGACTAGCGGGGGGGATCACCAAAAGTCGGGCAGAAATCCGCGGTTGCGCCGTGTAGCATCTGCACCCCGCGTTCACGCCTCCCAGGATGCCGCCTTGATTACGACCGCCAACATCACCATGCAGTTTGGCGCCAAGCCGTTGTTTGAGAACGTCTCGGCCAAGTTCGGCGATGGCAATCGCTATGGCCTGATTGGCGCCAACGGCTGTGGCAAGTCCACGTTCATGAAGATCCTCGGGGGCGACCTCGTGGCCACGTCGGGCAACGTGGCGCTTGATTCAGGGGTCCGCCTGGGCAAGTTGCGCCAGGACCAGTTTGCCTTCGAGCAGTACGCGGTGATCGACACCGTGATCATGGGCCACGCCGAACTCTGGCCGGTCAGGCAGGAGCGTGACCGCATCTACGCCCTGCCGGAGATGAGCGAGGAGGACGGCATGCGCGTTGCCGACCTGGAAACGCAGTTCGCCGAAATGGACGGCTACACGGCCGAGTCCCGCGCGAGCGAACTGCTGCGTGGTGTGGGTATTCCGGCGGAACTGGATGCCGGGCTGATGAGCG
Source organism: Gammaproteobacteria bacterium (assembly GCA_031395645.1). Classification (GTDB taxonomy): domain Bacteria; phylum Pseudomonadota; class Gammaproteobacteria; order Steroidobacterales; genus SHZI01. Next base: position 69,733 of record JANNJM010000014.1, read on the forward strand.
AGGTGGCGCCCGGCTGGAAACTGCGCGTGCTGCTCGCCCAGGCCCTGTTCGGCAATCCCGACGTCCTGCTGCTCGACGAGCCCACCAACAATCTCGACATCAATTCGATTCGCTGGGTCGAGGAGTTGCTGAACTCCCGCGACTGCACGATGGTGATCATCTCGCACGACCGGCACTTCCTGAACAGCGTCTGCACCCACATGGCAGACCTCGACTACGGGGAATTGCGCATCTATCCCGGCAACTACGACCAGTACATGACCGCGTCCACGGTGGCGCGCGAACGCCTGCTGGCCGACAACGCCAAGAAGAAGGCCCAGATCGCCGAGCTGCAGACGTTCGTCAGCCGCTTTTCAGCCAATGCCTCAAAGGCGCGGCAGGCAACCTCGCGAGCACGCCAGATCGAGAAGATCGAAGTGGTTGAGGTGAAGCCCTCGAGTCGTGTCAGCCCGTTCATCCGTTTCGACCAGGCCCGCAAGCTCTACCGCCAGGCGCTGGAGGTCGAGGGGCTGACGAAAGGCTACGACGCAACGCCGCTGTTCAAGGGCCTCAACCTGAAGATCGAAGTGGGAGAACGTATAGCAATCATTGGCGCCAACGGCGTCGGCAAGACCACGTTGTTGAAGTGCCTGATGCAGGAAGTGCCTCCGGAAAAAGGCACGATCAAGTGGTCCGAGAACGTCAGCCTGGGTTACGTCCCCCAGGATCGCGGTGACGACTTTTCCAGCGACCTTACGTTATTCGACTGGATCCGCCAGTGGCAGCAGAAGACCGACGACGAGCAGGCGCTGCGGGCGACCCTGGGCCGCATGCTCTTTTCCAAGGACGAGAGCCGGAAATCGGTCAAGGTCATCTCCGGCGGTGAGGAGGGTCGCCTCCTGTTTGGCAAGATGATGCTCCTCAAGCCAAACGTGCTGCTCATGGACGAGCCCACCAATCACCTGGACATGGAGTCCATCGAGTCCCTTAACCTGGCGCTGGAGAACTATCCCGGCACGCTGATCTTCGTGAGCCACGACCGGGAGTTCGTGGGTTCCCTGGCCACGCGGGTTATAGAGATGAAGGCCGACGGGATCGTGGACTTCCATGGGGGATACGACGACTACCTGCGCAGCCAGGGTGTTGGCGAGACGCAGTTGCCGAGGCGGATGAGCAGATAAGCCCTCCCGTAGGAGCGCCTTCAGGCGCGACCGCCCGCCAAATCCCGTCATACTGATGAGGTATAGACCTTTGATGTATACCAGCGGTAGTCGCAAACTGGTTGCTCACGAGGCATTCCATGGACAAGCCGGAAACCGCCAAACTCTGCATGAACGGCCGCAGCCTGGGCGCGACGCTGGTCACGAACAATGAACGGCATTTTCGGCGTGTTTCCGGACTGCGCGTCGAGAACTGGGCGCGTTGACCTGGTGGAGTAGCGGCCGTTCCAATCTTTGAGCCCAAGCTCGTTACCGTCCTGCGTGAGGGCTACACCCTCGACGCTTTCAACCGTGACGCCGTCGCCGGGCTCACGGTCGCGATCGTGGCGCTGCCGCTTGCCATCGCCATCGCCATTGCGAGCGGTACGACGCCTGAAAAGGGCCTGCTGACGGCGATCATCGCCGGTTTCCTGATCTCGGCGCTGGGCGGTTCCCGCGTGCAGGTCGGCGGTCCCACCGGGGCCTTCATCCCGGTCGTCTACGCCGTGATTCTACGTCACGGCTACGACGGTCTCGTGCTGGCCACCTGCATGGCTGGCATCATTCTCGTTATTGCCGGCCTGTTGCGCTTCGGCACCTTGATGAAGTACATGCCCCAGCCACTAATTACCGGCTTCACGGCGGGCATTGCCGTGATCATATTTTTCAGCCAGCTTCCCGACCTGCTCGGTCTCGGTTTGCGGGACGTCCCAGCCGAGATCGTACCCAAGCTCGCCGCCATCGGTGCCGGGTTGTCGCAGATCAACCTCTGGGCGGTTGGCCTTGCGGTGCTTTCCATCGCCGCGATTGCCACGTTGAGGAAGCTGCTACCAAAAGCGCCGGGCTTCCTGATTGTCGTCATCGCCGGTGCGGTGGCGGCCCGGCTGCTCGGACTGCCCGTCGAGACGATCGGTTCGCGTTTCGGCGAGTTGCCGCATTTGATTCCGATGCCCAGCCTGCCGACAGTATCCCTCGCGCGCCTCCAGGAACTTCTGCCCGACGCCTTCACCATTGCCTTCCTGGCCGGCGTCGAGTCGCTGTTGTCCGCGGTCGTGGCCGACGGCATGACGGGGCGCCGCCACCGCTCGAACATGGAACTGGTTGGGCAGGGTATCGCCAATACTGTCTCGGGGCTGTTTGGCGGTTTGCCGGCCACGGGCGCCATCGCCCGGACGGCGACCAACGTGCGTGCCGGCGCAGTTTCTCCAGTGGCCGGTATGCTCCACGCAGTTCTGCTCCTCGTCTTTCTGCTCGTCGCAGCGCCACTTGTGAGCGAAGTTCCGCTCGCGTCTCTGGCGGCCCTGCTCACCGTGGTGGCCTACAACATGAGCGAGCACGAGCGCTTCCGGCACCTGCTGTCGGCGCCGCGGGGCGACTGGCTGGTATTGCTCGTGACCTTCGGGTTAACGGTCTTTACCAACCTGACGCTGGCCATTGAAGTGGGTGTCGTGCTCGCCGCTCTGGTATTTATGGACCGGATGGCCCGCGTCGTCGAAATCGGAAGCGGCACCCGGCTGACGGACGAGGCGGCCGACGACCTGGCTCCAGACCCTGACCGGGATCAGCGCTTGCGTCTGCCGCCCGGCGTGGAGGCGTACCAGATCAACGGCCCGTTGTTCTTCGGCGTCGCGAGCCGGCTCGATGATGTGCTCGATCAGCTCACGAAAGCCCCGCGCGTCTTCATACTGCGCACGCGCCTCGTACCGATGATCGACGCGAGTGGCGTCCATGCTCTCCAGGGCCTGGCGGAGCGCTGCGAGCGGCGGGCGATTCACCTGATCCTGTCCGGGCTGCAGGCGCAGCCGCGGGCAGTCCTCGACGGGATGAAGTTCCGTCCCGTGCCGGGGCGGATCTCATTTGCGGAGGATTTCAGTGCCGCGCTGGCTCTCGCGCGGCAGCTTACGTCAGACCCGTAGGAGCGCCTTCAGGCGCGATCAGAATTGCTCGCGCCTGAAGG
>JANNJM010000015.1:0-2961 GCA_031395645.1 Gammaproteobacteria bacterium
TTTACTTCGGCGCCCTGCGACTGGGGCGGCTTCACGAGCGGCAGATGCGCATCGAAGATGCTTACGGTAGGCTTTCGAGACACCGGTGACTGTTACCCATGTCCTTGGACTTTTCTGTCACCTATCTCCCTGACCGGTCACACGAGCGAGGAGCGGTTGATTTACTTGCACTCGATTACCAACGAGTTCTGAGGAGCCATGATTGTGCCTCCGTTCGAAGGCACGCCTATCACCGATGAGGCACGATCAACGATGGTGTACCCGTTGGGGCAAATCTCTCCGGCCTTCTTATAGCAATCCTCGAGCGTGCGCCCCAACCCGCTACATTTCATTGCGTAGGCAGGCTTGCCGTTTGGGCCGCGCAACTCTTGGGGAGTGATGGACGCGCATGAGGCAAGCGGAACCGCTAGCAGCAAAACAAGAGTCTTCATGATGCACCCCATTTCATTGAATGAGCGGCCTAACTAAACATAGGGGTACAAAGTGATGGGACAAATCCCGTCACTTTGTCTGGATATGTAGATCGACGCGCACGCAGGTTCCTGTTTCCATTCATGGCGGGCCCGAATTCGGTGGGCTGGGGCGCTGGAAGGATGGGGAGCGTGGCGTTTCATCATCGGCGACATCCTCGGGACCTCGGGACCTCGGGACCTCGGGCCGGCCGGCGTGGAGCAATTCTCGACTCATCTGGCCGTGGACCGCAAGGCCAGCGCGTCCACCCGGAACCAGGCCCTGAAACCCGCCACCTGCCACACCTTCCGCCACTGCTTCGCCACGCACCTGCTCGAAGATGGCTACGACATCCGCACGGTGCAGGAGCTGCTTGGCCACAGCGACGTGAAGAGTCCGCTGGATCGCGTTTAGTCGCCTGTAACTTCAACCGGCAACTTCAAGTAGCGCTGCCCGCGCGGAGGGCGGCGGTAGCGACTCGCCGTCGTTGAGCATGCTCTGTAAGTGCCAGTCGATGGCCTGTTCAATGAGCACCATGACTTCTGCCGTCGAGGCGCCGACCGCCACGCAGCCGGGAATGTCCGGCAGGTACGCGCCGAAGCCATCGGGGCCCCGCTCAATAACCACGAGGTACTTCATGCGCTGGCGTCGCTCACCACGCCGGCCTGTTTCAGGACGCTTTTCAAGGCGCCGCGCGTCAGGCTCGTTTCGGCTGATCGAGACACGGTGACTGTACCCCGTTTTACCGGATGCTGGTACTGACGATGGCCGCCGTGCCATCTGCAAAGGCGCCAGCCGTCCTCGCGGAGCATCTTGATCAGGTCCGGGACCCGCTCAGGCCAAATGATGTGCTGGGCAATCGTTGCGGACGGAATCTCCGGGCGCTTGGGCATGGCCTCAGGCTACGCCAGCCAGCAATTCCCGCAATCAGCGAATCTGGCTGATTTGCCCGGATTGTCGCGACGTAGCGGTGTGGCGGTAATTCGCCGGTCGCGGCTGAAGCCGCTCCTACAGGTTGGCTATGAGCTTGTCGCCGAACTCGGAGCACTTCACTTCGGTCGCGCCGTCCATCAGGCGCGCGAAGTCGTAAGTCACGGTCTTGTCGCCGATGGTCTTGTCCATCGCGCTGATCACGAGATCCGCCGCTTCGGTCCAGCCCAGGTAGCGCAGCATCATCTCGCCGGAGAGGATCACGGAGCCGGGGTTCACCTTGTCCTGGTTGGCGTACTTCGGCGCGGTGCCGTGCGTTGCTTCGAACACGGCGTGGCCGGTCATGTAGTTCACGTTGCCGCCGGGGGCGATGCCGATACCGCCGATCTGGGCGGCGAGGGCGTCGGAGAGGTAGTCGCCATTCAGGTTCATCGTAGCAATCACGTCGAACTCAACCGGGCGGGTGAGCACCTGCTGCAGCGTGATGTCGGCGATGGCGTCCTTGATGAGCACGGCGCCCCTGGCGAGCGCGGCCTTCTGCTCGTCGTTGGCCGCCTTCTCACCCTTCTCGGCCTTGCTGCGCTCCCACTGGTCCCAGGTGTAGACCTTGCCGGGAAACTCCCGCTCGGCGACGGCGTAGCACCAGTTGCGGAACGCGCCTTCGGTGTATTTCATGATGTTGCCCTTGTGGACAATCGTCACGCTCTTGCGCTTGTTCGTAACGGCGTATTCGATGGCGGAGCGGAACAGGCGCTCGGTGCCTTCCTGGGAAATGGCTTTGATGCCGATGCCGGACGTGCCCGGGAAGCGGATCTTGCTGTACTCCTTCGGGAAGTTGGCCTTGAAGAGTTCCAGGAATTTCCGGTTGCCCTCGGTGCCCGCCTCGAACTCGATGCCGGCGTAGATGTCTTCGGTGTTCTCCCGGAAGATCACCATGTCGACGTCTTCCGGCCGCTTGACCGGGGAGGGGACGCCCTTGAACCAGCGCACGGGGCGCAGGCACACGTACAGGTCGAGCAGCTGGCGCAGTGCGACGTTGAGTGAGCGGATGCCGCCGCCGATCGGCGTGGTGAGCGGGCCCTTGATGGAAACGAGGTAGTCGCGGCAGGCGTCGACGGTGGCGTCGGGCAGCCAGGTGTTGTACTTGTCGTAGGCTTTCTGGCCGGCGTAGACCTCTAGCCAGTGGATCTGCTTCTTGCCGCCGTAGGCCTTCTTCACGGCAGCGTCGAGCACGCGCACCGACGCGCGCCAGATGTCGGGGCCGGTGCCGTCGCCCTCGATGAACGGAATGATCGGGTTGTTCGGGACCGTCAGCTTGCCGTGGCTGATGGTGATTTTGGCGCCGCCGGCTGGCGGCGTGAGTTTCGGTTCTGCCATGAGGTGGTCCTGCGGCTCTGCCTGTTGAAGCCGCGCATTATCGCAGCCCCGCGTCCCGCCCGTAAACGTCCGGCCGGAAATGCACCACGCCCTCGGTCGTCACCCAGCTGGTCAGGTACACCACATACAGCGGGATCGGCCGGGGGATCCGGATCGTGCGCGTCGTAGGAGCGCCCGTAGGAGCGGCTTCAGCCGCGACCCCCC
>JANNJM010000054.1:0-121529 GCA_031395645.1 Gammaproteobacteria bacterium
AACAACTAAACAACTACAACAACTAAGGTCCGGTACCTTCTGCACCGCGGCGCATCGAGCGGCGGTAGTTGAAGTGCACGATGTCCGGAGGAAAGAACATCGCCCAGTTCCACTCGAGAAAGAGGCGCGCTTTGCGGGCCAGCGTGGGAATCTTGAGCAGGTACACGCCCCGCCAGAGCAACCAGGCCACGAATCCCGAGATCTTCAGCCCGAACAGCTCGACGACAGCCTTGTTGTGCCCGACGGAGCACAACTGACCGACGGGCCGATACCGGAATGGCCGGGTGGGACGGCCCGCAAGGCTCATCAGGACGTTCTGCGCCAGCTGGCGGGCCTGCCGGTCGGCGAATTGGGCCGTTGGGGGACACGTCCGCCCGTCCGCGGCATTTGTTACCGCAGCACAGTCACCAATCGACCAGACCCCGGGATAGCCGGGCACCGACATATCAGGGTCCGTGCTGATCCGGCCCCGCTCCATCGCGCACGTCAGATCCTTCAGCAGCTGGTTGGGTGCGGTACCGATCGTGCAAATCACGGTGCCGGCCAGGATGGTCTCGCCGGAGGCCAGCGTGACGCACCGGTCGTCCACGCGGGCCGCCCTCGTGTTCAAGCGGATTTCAATACCATCGCGCATCATCCGGTCGCCGGCAAAGCCGCCGAGCTGATTGGAAATTTCGGGCAGCAGCCGCTCACCGCTGTGCAGAAGGATCACCCGGCAGTCGTCGGGCTTGATCATCGGGTAGTAGCGCATGCTCCCGTGCAGGAAGTCCCGGATCTCGCCCGCCACCTCCACGCCGCTGAAGCCACCGCCGACAATCAAGAACGTGGTGAGCCAGCGCCGCGCCTCCGGATCCGGCTGCATCGACGCCTGCTCGAGCCGCGATATCACCCGGTTGCGCAGAAACAGGGCGTCCCCGAGCGTCTTGAGCGGCAGCGCGTAGTCCGCCATGCCCGGCACCAGCGCGAGATTGGCATCCACACCGCAGGCAATCACCAGCTGGTCGAACGGTATTACCCCTGAGCCCTCCCCCAGGTAGCGCACCTCCCGGGCAGCAATATCGATTTCAGACACCGTCGCCATGCACACGCGGCCCCGCCGCACGATCAGCCGATGTGGCGCCACCACATGCCCGGGCAGCAACGAAGCACCAACGACCTCGGGTAGCAATGGATTGTAGGTGATGAAGTTCTCCCGGCTGATCAGGGTGACCATCCAGTCCGGCGGCAGCGAGCGATCGAGGCACTTCGCGAGCGTGGTGCCCGCGAAGCCCCCGCCAATGATGACCAGGTTCTTCGTCGTGCTCATTGCGCTTGCTCCAGCAGCAGAGCGTGGCCATCCGGATCGCGAACCAGCAGGCCACTGGCGAATCCAAGCTCTGCGCCGGGCATGGCCACGACTCCGGACGAGACAACGACCCGCTGGTCGGCCCGCAACCGCTCGAGACCAGCCGCGAGATCCGCCGCCTGCACGTTAACCTGCCAGTGCCACAGGTCATTCGCCCGGGTATCGGGGGGCAGAGGCCGTCCGCCCGCGGGCGACAGATACTCCAGGAGCTCGATGCCGGGACCGGTCCCTGCACGGAGTGCCGTGATCCGCAGGTGCGCTCCAAACACGTTGTTGAGCCGTTCCTGCTCCGGTCCATAGTTGTCGCTCGCACCAGCCACCCGCAACCCAAGCTTGTCCCGGTAGTACCGCAGACTGGCATCCGTGTCAGCGACAACGATGGCCGTGTGATCAATGCCAAGAAAGAGCGGCTGTCCGGACCTGGGTTGCCACTTGGCCGCACCCTTGCCGACCGGGAACTGGAGAATTTCCAGATAGTGCCCATCCGGATCGCGGAAATAGAATGCCTTGATCCCGCCCGCGTTCGGATTCGAGTCCGGCAGCCGCTGCGGCCCCGGCGACCCGTGCGCAACCTTGTGTTCGCGCAGGCGGGCATAGGCACGGTCCATGTCGCTGACGATCACCGCGACGTGCTGGAACCAGCGATCGTTGCCCCGGGAGTCGACGGGAATCGGCCGGCCCGCCGGGGCCAGGAACTGTATCAGCTCCAGGGTCTCGGTCCCGAGCGATAGACGTGCGACGCGCACACGCAGCCCGAAGACCCCGTAGAGCTGCTCGTACTCGTCGCCGGCCACCTCGAACTCGCTCACTGGCTGAAACTCCAGCACGTCCCGGTAGAACGCGACCGAGCGATCGAGGTCGGAGACGGTGACACCCACCGAGCGCACGGCCGAGACGAGCGGTGCGCCGTCGACCGCCGCCTGCGAGAGCACGGGCGTCGAGAGCCACAGCAGCGCGAGCCATCCGGCGGCCAGGACCGGCAGGAAACGTCTCAGTCGTGCAGGACGCGTCATGCCGCTGCCCTCTGCTGGATCGCAATCTGCTCAGCTACTCGCAGGCTCCACGCGTAGATCGTCAGCGAGGGATTGACCCGGCTCGAGCGCGACAGGACGCTACCGTCTACGACGTACAACCCCTCCAGCCCGTGGACCCGGCCCGTGGCATCGACCACTGAAGTCACCGGATCTGTGCCCGCTGCCAGCGTGCCACACGCGTGTGCGGTGCCACTCGGCGGAATGCGCTCGGCAAAGCTCACGTGGCCGCTCCGTGCCAGGTCGCCGCGCAGCGTGCCGATCAGCGCCCGATGCTCCGCGAGCGCGAGGCCGCTCCGTGCGGCTTCGTAGTCGAGAATCGGCTGCTCGCCGGGATCGCCCTCGGCCACGCGGTTGCGCGGATCTGAAGCGTCCTCGGTCTGCAGGAAGAAGCCGTAGGCCCGCTGCCCGACCAGGCTGGCGATCCAGCGCGGGACCAGTCGCGGGACCAGCGTCGCGATCAGCTCGCCGTCAAACCCGAGGGGCTGCACGCTGCTGTGGGGAAAACGGTCATTGAGAAGAATACGCGTCTTGCGCAGCAGGTCGGTCTTGCGGGACGGCGACACGGCGATCACCGCGGTCAGCAGATGGAGCTTCAGGTTCGCGCCCACCGCCGGCGCACAGGGCAGGCGGCTGGCGAGGTCCGAGTCACGCAGGTAGCGCTGCAGGAGTCGCGGCGAGTGCAACGCACCGGCCGCCAGCAGCACGGCGGTGCCGTGCCAGGCCTCGCCGGTCGTGAGCCGGACGCCGATGATGCGGCGCGGGGCTCCCGGCGCCCCGATCAGTCCTGCCACGCACCGGTCCGTCAGCACCTTGAGGTTCGGCAGGTCACGGACGCGATCGAGCAGTGCCGTCTGCGCATCGGCCTTCAGGCCGCGGACCGAGGCGAAACCGTCGAAGTGGCGGGCCTCGTCCGGGTCGTCGAGAATTCCCGCCGCCAGGCCCATCGGCAGTGGTTCGAGCGTCCAGCCCCTGCGGCCAAGGCCCGCCGATATTCTCTGCAGGTCGGGCTCGCACGGAAATTCCCGCACGCCGAGCAACTGCTCCGCCTCCGCGTAGTACGGAGCCAGATCAGCTGGCGCAATCGGCCAGCCTGTCAATGCGCTGGCAGGCTCTGCAGAAAATTCCCCGGCACCGAAGCGCAACAACGCCGCGCCATACCATTTGGTCTTGCCGCCGAGATTGAAATATTCCTCCGGTACCAGCGTGCCACCGCGCCCGTCTCGCCAGACCTCACGGCTCTTGAACGCGCCCTCGCGCACGACCTTTTCAACGTCCTGTGTGCTGCCGTCCTGCGCTAGTACGCCGCCCCGCTCCAGCAGGAGCACTGAGCGGCCGGCACGGGCGAGTTGCCAGGCGGCAGCTGAGCCGCCCGCGCCGGAACCTATGATGATGGCATCGAAATGCGCAGGGTTCATGCGAGCCGCCTCAGGTGGGGTTAGTCAACGCGCGGCGAACCACCGTGGGTTCATAGCCGCAGTGGATGCAGGACCGGTCAAGGCTGTGATGCAACTTGGCGCAGGGCTCGTGCCGGTGACGCGTGCGGCTATAGATCTCGCCCGCCGCCAGCATGCCGAGCGGTGGCGCGATGAAATAGATCCACAGGTGGTCGAAAAACCCTGCGGGAACTGCGGATGCCAGCGTACGTGCCGGATTGATGCTCATCCCCGACAGCGGCGCCTCGAAGGTGATGAAGAGCGCCACGAGGATGCCGGCGCACAGGCCCGTAGCCCGCTCGAAGCGTGGGCTGCCGGAGACCCACAGCACCGCACTCATCAAGAGTGCTGAGAGCACCAACTCGGCCACGAAGGCCACCTCGACCCCCATGGGTCCTGGAATCGTCACGATGTAACGCACCGGTGCCTGCGCAAAGGCATCGGCGAATACCGCCTGCACCAAAAGCACGCCAAGAATGCCCCCGAGGAACTGGGCGACGATAAAGAACAGGGCATCCCACCGGGCAATCTTCCCGAGGCGCAAAAACGTCAGCGTCACGGCCGGGTTCATGTGCGCGCCCGAGCGCTGGCCCCAGGGCGAATAAATCAGTGCAATGGCTGTCAGTCCCATAGCAACGCCAATCAGGGCACGGCGCAGATCCGGGTCGGCAATCGCCTGGTGCAGCCAGAAGCCCGGGAATTCGAACAGCGTCGTCGCCACGCCAGCAGAGACCATGAAGGTCCCGAGCGCCCAGCCCTCGATCAGGTACTCGCGCCAGTGCAGCGCCAGCGAGGCGCCGGCTGATTTCTGCGCGAGCATGCCTCAGCCCCCGGTCTCGAAGCCCGGGTAAAGGGTCATGCCACCGTCCACAAAGAGGCTGATGCCGTTGATGTAGTCGGCGTAGTCGGACGCGAGCCAGGCGGCGGCGCGGCCGATTTCCACCGGCTCGCCAATGCGCTTGTAGGGAATCAGCTTCATGAGGGCCTGGTAGTGTTCCTCGGTGCCCCAGGCCTCCATGTTGATCGGCGTGCGAATGGCACCGGGCGAGATGCTGTTGACCCGGATCCGGTGGGGCGCCACCTCCTGCGCGATGCTCTTCATCATCAGCATTACCCCGCCCTTCGAGGCTGCGTAGTTGACGTGACCGGCCCAGGGAATCACCTCGTGCACCGAACTCATGCAGATGATCTTGCCGGCGGCGCAGGACACCTCGGAACGAACGCCGCGACGCTTGAATTCACGCACAGCTTCCCGTGCGCAGAGGAACTGGCCGGTGAGGTTCACACTGATGACCTTGTTCCACATAGCGAGTGTCATGTCCTCGAGCGGTGCGTCCTTCTGCAGTCCGGCGTTGTTGACCAGGATATCGATGGTGCCGAACTCACGGATCATTTTTGCGAACATTTCGATCACCTGGGCCTCATCCGAGACATCCGCCTGGTGAGCGTACGCACGCGTGCCGTTGCTGCGGATCTCCTCGGCCGCCAGCACGGCGCCGTCGTGCCCACCGACGTAGTTCACGACCACGTCGGCGCCCGCCTCGCCCAGCGCCAGGGCGACGGCCCGCCCAATGCCGGAACTTGCGCCCGTCACGAGCGCCCGTTGACCGCGCAGGATCTGTGGCATGGAGACCTTCGGCATGACCACGTCGGGCAGGTGGGCTGCCCGCACGTGCTCGGTACGCATCTTCTCGTATTCGGCATTCTTCTCCATGATTGTCCTTTAGCTCTCGTGGCGGCGGGGTTGCAGCAGCTTGGCAACAAGTGCGGTCCAGCCGGTCTGATGGGAAGCACCAACGCCGCGGCCCGTGTCGCCATGGAAATACTCGTAGAAGAGCACGTGATCCCGGAAATTCGGGTCGGTCTGCAGGCGCGGGTGCTGACCGAAAACGGGCCGTTTGCCGTCGGGTCCCGCCAGGAAGATCCGGGCCAGCCGGTTCGACAACTCCTCAGCGACCTGCTGGATGGTCATGAACTGCCCGGAACCCGTCGGACATTCCACCTGGAAGTCATCACCGTAGTAGTGGTGGAACTTCTGCAGGGACTCGATGATCAGGTAGTTCACCGGAAACCAGATGGGTCCGCGCCAGTTTGAATTGCCCCCGAAGAGTCCCGTATCGGATTCTGCCGGGCGGTACCCCACCGAGAGATCGCTGCCGTTGACGCGAAACACGTACGGGTGCTCCGCGTGATAGCGGGATAGCGCGCGGATGCCGTAGTCCGAAAGAAACTCTGTCTCGTCCAGCATGCGCTTCAGCAGGCACTTCATGCGATGACCCCGCAGCAGCGACAGCAGCCGCCGGCGGCCCTTGCCACCCACCTCCCAGTGGGACACCAGCGAAGCCAGGTCGGGCCGGTAGTTCAGGAACCATTCCATGCGCTTCTTGAAGGCGGGCAGCTTGTCGAGCAGCTCCGGGTCCAGCGTCTCGACGGCGAAGAGCGGGATAAGCCCGACCATGGAGCGCACTTTCAGCCGCTCCATCTGTCCGTTCGGCAGGTGCAGGACGTCGTAGTAGAACTTGTCGCTGTCATCCCACAGGCCCATGTCACTGTCGCCCACCTTGGTCATCGCCTCAGCGATGTGCAGGAAGTGCTCGAAGAACTTCGTCGCGATGTCCTCGTACACGTTGTTGTGCTGAGCCAGTTCCAGTGCAATGCGCATCAGATTCAGCGAGTACATGGCCATCCAGCTCGTGCCATCCGACTGGTCGATGTGGCCGCCCGTAGGTAGCTCGGAGCTGCGATCGAAAACGCCAATGTTATCGAGTCCGAGGAACCCGCCCTGGAACACGTTGCGACCCTCCGCGTCCTTGCGGTTCACCCACCAGGTGAAGTTCAGCATGAGCTTGTGGAAAACCCGCTCGAGGAAGGCAAGATCGCCCTTGCCGCCATGCTGCTCAGGATTCTGGGCCCGGTCGATCTGGAAGACGCGCCAGGCTGCCCAGGCGTGCACCGGCGGATTCACATCGCCGAAAGCCCACTCATAGGCCGGCATCTGGCCGTTCGGGTGCATGTACCACTCGCGCGTGAGCAGGATAAGCTGGCGCTTGGCAAAGCCCGGATCGATCAGCGCAAACGGAATCATGTGAAAGGCAAGATCCCAGGCGGCGTACCAGGGGTACTCCCACTTGTCCGGCATGGAAATGACGTCGGCATTGTTCAGGTGCTGCCACTCCGAGTTCCGGGCGTGTTTGCGGCCGGCCGGCGGCGCGGGCTGGCCGGGGTCACCGTTCAGCCACTCGGGTACGTCGTAGTAGAAGAATTGCTTGGACCAGATCAGCCCTCCGAAGGCCTGACGCTGCACGAGGCGGGCATCGGCGCTGGCAAGGCCGTGCTGGACACGGTCATAGAACTCGTCCGCCTCAGCCTTGCGCGCGGCGAACACCCGGTCGAAATCCGCGAAGGGCATGGCCGCCGGCTCGCGACGCAGACGCAGGTGGATTTCGGCGCTGCCGCCCGCAGGCAGCTCGAGACGGTACCAGGCCGCGGCCTTGGTGCCCGTGTTGGCCGGATTCACAGCTCCCGTGTCGCCATTGACGACGCGTTCGTGGAAGGCGTCCTTGTAGTGTCCCGGTCCGTCCAGGCCGTAGAGCCGGCGAACATTGGTTTCGTTTTCCGTGAACAGCAGCTCCGGTGCGCCGTCGACGTAAAAGCGGTAGGTGCCGAGCGCTTCGTGCTCCACCAGCACCTCCATCTCGTCGACACCGAGCAGCTTTGGCTTCGCCCCACCCGGCTTGAAACTCCAGGTGTTGCGGAACCAGAGCTGGGGTAGCAGGTGCAGTGTGGCGGGCTCGGGGCCGCGGTTGACGGCGGTGACGCGCATCAGAATGTCTTCGGGCGCGTTCTGCGCGTACTCGATGACGACGTCGAAGTAACGGTCGTCGTCGAAGGCGCCAGTATCGATCAGCTCCAGCTCGGGCTGGCCGATGCCCCGCTCGCGGTTTTCACGCACCAGTCGGGCATAGGGGAACTCGCCCTGCGGGTACTTGTAGAGCATCTTCAGGTAGGAGTGCGTCGGTGTGCCGTCGAGGTAGTAGTAGAGTTCCTTCACGTCCTCGCCGTGATTGCCCTCGCTGTTGGTCAGGCCGTAGAGCCGTTCCTTGAGGATCGGAACGCGGCCGTTCCAGAGCGCCAGTGACAGGCACAGGTTTTGTGCACGGTCCGAGAACCCCGCAATGCCGTCCTCTCCCCAGCGGTAGACGCGACTGCGCGCGTGGTCGTGGGGGAAGTACTCCCAGGCATTACCGTGCGGGCTGTAGTCCTCGCGGACCGTGCCCCACTGGCGCTCGGAAAGGTAGGGACCCCACTTCTTCCAGCCCTCGCCGGCGGGGAATTCCTGCTGTAGTCGCCGGTCTTCGGCCGTCTCCGTGTCAGCGGCTTTCCCCTTCATCGGTTCACCGTGCAATCCTGCGACCTTCATGTCCGTTCCTTGAGTGCAAACCACGCGCGCAGCACTTCCGCCACGCTCCACGCCTGCGCGCAGCAGCCTCGCGGCCGGTGCGGAGCGTCGCCGTCAAAAATCTCGCTGATACTGCCGACGCAGGCTTCGGCCAGGTGGCTGCCGATACCGGCGAGCACCGACTGCGCCTCCTCGCGCCTGCCGTGCACGCGGAAGTGGGCCAGCGCAAAAGGTCCCAGCAGCCAGGACCACACCGTTCCCTGGTGGTAGGCGCCATCGCGCTCGACCGGGCCGCCGGCATAGGTGCCCAGGTAGCCGGGCTGCCCCACCGCCAGACTGCGCAGGCCCATGGGCGTCAGGAGTTCCCGCTGACAGGTCGCAACGACCGCCGCGGCCTGGTCGGGTTCGAGCAGGTCGGAGGGCAGCGACACGGCAAAGATCTGGTTGGGCCGCAACGACGCGTCATTGCCGTTCGGTCCGTCCACGACGTCGTAGAGATAGCCGCCATCGGCATACCAGAAGCGCTGGCGGAAGGAATCCCGGACACGGGCGGCGTGACCCGCATACCGCGGCGCGAGTGCCAAATCTCCCAGGAGTTCGCCGAGCTTCGTCATGACGGTCAGGGCGTGATGCCACAGGGCGTTGATTTCAACAGGCTTGCCGATGCGTGGGGTAACCACCCAGTCGCCAACCTTGGCGTCCATCCAGGTGAGCTGCACACCCGGCTCTCCCGCACGCAGCAGGCCGTCTGCGGGATCGACGCCAATGCCGTGCCGCGTGCCGCGGAAATGCCAGTCGATGATCTCGATCAGCCGGGGCCACAGCTCACGCACGAGGTCCAAGTCTCCCGTCGCCTGCAGGTAGGCCTCCACGGCATGGAAGTACCAGAGGGTGGCGTCGACGGTGTTGTATTCCGGTGCAGCCCCGCCATCGGGAAAGCGGTTGGGCAGCATGCCCTCGCTGAGGTGCTCAGCGAAGGTCCGCAGGATTCGTGCGGCGATTTCAGGCCGACCGGTGGGCAGCGTCAGCCCCGGCAACGCGATCATCGTGTCGCGTCCCCAGTCGCCAAACCACGGGTAACCCGCGATAACGGTGGCGCCCTGGCCGCTGCCACTACCGCGCGCCACGATGAACTGGTCGGCAGCGAGCGTTAGCTGGCGCACCCAGCCCGGCTCGCGGACCGCAGGCAGCAGGAGCGTGGCACGCCGTCGCTGATCGGCACGGAGAGCGGCAGACGGCGCGTCGACTGCCCCGGGTTCGGCCGTGCAGACGAACGTGGCCGTGCCGCCCACCTCCAGATCGATGAGGAACTCGCCGGGTCTGAAGAGATCTTCGGTGCTGTCCAGGCCCCGTTCGGCTTCGAGCCTGTGGTGGAAATTCCAGAACCAGTCACCGCGGAGCTCACAAGTCGCCTCGGCACACAGCAGCCGGTACGGACGGGCCCCCGGGAAGGCATCGACGCGGATACCGTCAGGCACCAGCGTAGTTCCCAGCTGCCAGCCGCCCCGGGAGTGCGCGTGATAATCACGGTACGTGCACAGCGGCGAGAGCCGCAGCCGCAGTGGCCCACTCGCACTCTCCAGGTGGAATTGCACGTAAGTCGTGTTGGCGGCCTGCCCCATCCAGATCGTCTGGGTGAGCCGCGCATCGCCGATGGCGAAGGTCCACGTCGGGATGCCGGCGTTGAGGAGAAACGACTCGTGGTAGCGGCAACCGTCCGGATGCACGGTGCCGCCGGCATACTCCTGCGTACTGAGACCGTGGGTCCGGCCCTGATAGTCGGCGTGGACATCGAGGGAGGCCACGAGAACGGTACGGCCGAGCGGCGGCTCCAGGGCCGCCACCAGCAACCCGTGGTAGCGGCGGGTGGCCGCGCCGGCGACAGTCCCGGACGCGTAGCCCCCCTGGCCGTTGGTCTGAAGCCATTCTCGTTCAACCGCCGCACCGAAGTGACCGCAGGTGGCCCGGTCAAGGTCCATCCGGGGAACCCCATCGGCTGGGCGGAGAGCGGCGTTGCGGTCGGGCGCTGGTGGCGCTGTGCGTTTCGGTACTGCGCGATTCGTTCTGGTACTTACGGCCATGCTCATTCCTCAGTTGGCGGCACGAATCAGTTTCGACGGCGGCCGGATACCCGCGACGAGCAGTGGCAGGCGGTAGAGCGTACTCCGGGCGGTCAGGTAGAGGGTACGTCCGTCGGCACCACCCCAGGCAAAATTGGCGGCGAGCCGCGGGGCCTTCAGCGTACCGAGGTGCTTGCCCTCCGGGGACAGTATCCAGAGGCCGCCAGGGCCGGAAACATACAGATTACCGAGGACGTCCACCTTCAGGCCATCCAGGGCTTCCTCGCCCCGCGCTCCGCCCATGTCGAAGAAGACCGTACCGCTGCCCAGCGTCCCGTTGCGTTTGACGGGATAGCGCGTCACGACCTTAAGCGCCGGATCCCAGTTGGTTACGTACAGATAGCGCTCATCCGGCGAGAAGGCGATGCCGTTCGGACCCTTCAGTTCACGGGCCAGCAGTTCGGTACGGCCGTTGACAACCCGATAGACGCCGTTCCAGGCCAGTTCCTTACGCGGGTCCGCGTCGAATTTCGGCAGCCCGAAGGGCGGATCCGTGAAATAGAGAATGCCGTCGGAGCGGTAGACGAGATCGTTGGGGCTGTTGAGGCGCCGGCCCTCGAACCCGTCGGCAAGCACCGTCAGGCGTCCGTCAGCTTCAAGGCGCGTCACGCGGCGATTGCCGTGCTCGTCGATGGTCAGGCGCCCCTGGGGGTCCAGCGTCAGGCCATTGGACCCGGGCTGACTGTACTCGGCAATGTCGGATCCTGCGTAGCCGCTGCGGTCCCGGAACACCGAGAGGCCGTCTTGCTCGCTCCAGGCGTAAATGCGGTTCCGGTTCGGATCGCTGAACAGCAGGTGACCGCCCTCGGCGCTCCGGTCCGCGACCCACACCGGGCCCTCGATAAAGCTGAAACCTTCCGCCAGCTTGAAGAGCTTGGTGTTGGGGGGAACAATGGCATCCAGCGCCGGATCGAGACGTTCGACCGTAACGTTCACTTCCTGGGGCGGCACCGCAACGGGTCCGGCCTCTCCTGCAGAAGCCATGAACAGCAGACGCGCCGTTCGTATCCAGATGTAGTTGGGCGGCGCGTCCGAAATGGGGCCGTTGATGCCAAAGATGGCAAGCTGGATCTGCTGCCCGGGCTGCACGTCACGGCCAATCACGAGACGGTTAGCGGCGTTCCAGCCGGCAACGACCGAGCCGCCGGTTTGTCCGGCTGCGCGGGGCAGTTCACCGTCGACCCAGACTTCCGCGTAGTCATCAAGCGAGGTCTCGAGCACGACGGTCAAGCCACGCGTCGACGCGGTGGTGGTTGGCACCTGCTCCGGGATCGTGATCCGGACCCGGTACCAGTTGAAGGACACGCGGCCTTTGCCCCGACGTTCCGCCAGGGTGTCAGGGCCCAGCCGCTGCCAGGCAGAATCGTCGTAGTCGCGGGCCCCGGCACGCGGGCTCAGGTCCCAGCTCGCGGTGGCCGGGCCGGTGGGCTGACCGGCGGCGTCCGGCTGGGGAAATGTGATCGGCTTGAGCTCCGCGTCCGCGTAGCGCCACTCTGCGTTGACCAGTTTCGCGCCGCCGGCCGTATTGAGCTCGATCACAGCCAGCGGGTCGGCGGCATAGGCAGAACTTGCCAGCAGCAGCACCCCGAGAACGGCAGCAACCACATGGCCGGGTGTCCTGTCCGCGCTCATCGGGCCGGCTCCGGCACGGCGGGCAGAGCGGCTGCGCCAGCGGTCGCGACCTCTTCATCCTGCTGAGCGCTCGAGGCACCGCTCACGCCAATGGCACCGATTACCACGCCGTTGCGCCTGAGGGGCAACCCACCCTGGAGTGGCGTGAAGGGCGTGACGTCAGGCAGAGCCACCATGGTTACCCGCCCCTCATTCACCGTTTTCTCAAACGCGCTCGTGGGTTTCTGGAACAGCGCAGCCGTTCGCGCTTTGCCGGTCGAGACCGCGGCCGCGGCCGGAAAGGTCCCGTCCAGGCGCTCGAGGTAGATCAGCAGGCCACCCGCGTCGACGACGGCGATCGCGCCGCCCGGCGCGGCGTGGGCATGGGCATACTCAAGTGCCGCCGAAGCGACCGCCTTGGCATCCGCGAGGGACAGCGGCGCAGCCAGGGGGGCCCTCGGCAGCGGCCGGTCTGCCGCCCAGACCGTGCTGACGGTCAGCGCACTGATCAATGCGCCGGCCAGAAATCCGGCCTGCAGGCCGGGGCGCCAGTGGGATCGGCAGGTCGTCTGCATACTGCTCTCCTTCAGGGTGGTGTTTCAGGCCGTCGCCTGCAACCGCATCTGTGCGGAAGCAAGGTTCACGAACGGCAGGGTGGGTCCGGGTGACTGGCGACGCCGGCTGGGCAGACGCTGCAGTGTGCGGGCCACGCGCGCGGGTGTGCCCAGGTCACTCCAGCCACAGGCTTCGACGGGCAGCAGCCGGAGACGATCCTCCGAGCCTGAGATCACGTGCCGGGAGAAGTCGAGGTCGGGAAGGCGGTCGTAGAGCCGGTGCAATTCCCGCCCACCACGGGCGTGGTCCTCGCGGATGGCGTCGATCATCGCCAGCACCACCTCGGGATAGTCGTTGGCGTAGAGATCCAGCAGCGTCTGGCCACCCGCCGCCATGATGAAACTGTTCCACACGCCGCCCGCGCGGAGCAGTTTTTCTGCAACGGCTGCCGGCGGCTTTTCGACGAAATTAGCCACCTGGAACAAGTCAGAACCAACGGCGGCCCCGGGCTGGATGTAGCCGAGCTCGGGATCCGCCTCGTCCGGGGTGATGCCCAGCAGAAGCAAGTGGTCGGGATGGGTGGCGACGGCGCGCATCGCCTGCCGCATCCCTCCGATCAGCGCCCGCTCGTCGCGCACGAAGTGATCCGAAGGCATGATGAGGATGCGCGCCGCAGGATCCTGGTCGAGGACACGCAGCGCCGGCAACAAGATGCCGTTCGCCGTACCGCGATTGCGCGGTTGCACGACGAGATTGCGTTCCGGCAGCAGGCCCTGGAACGAATGCCACCACTGACGGTGGCTCTCGGCGACGATGCAGACGATGTGCTCCTCATCCGTGATGGCGAGGGCCCGGTCGAGCGTTTCCCCGAGGAGCGTCTGGCCGCCGCTCAGCGAACAAAACTGTTTGGGAACCGGGATGCCGCGCGCATCGGTAGTTAGTGACTGCAGGCGGCGGCCGTCCCCTCCCGCCAGCACGATCACCCAGTCTGCTCCTGTCCTGTTCATTGGTATTCCCCCTGTGGTCGTCACACGACGCTGCTGAGGTTGCGGCACCGCGGATCGGGCCGCGGTGCCGGATTTCCTCAGCCCTTCTTTTTCGCCGGGGTTGGGTCAACCACCTTGACCACGCGGGCGCCACTGATCTTCTGGCAGGTGCCCTTGGGCAGGTAGATCCAGGCTTCGGGATGGTTGTCGACGGTGACGTGGCTGTGGCACGCGTTGGTCGATGTGGCGCAATCGTTCTGGCCTGCCCGGATGACGCCGGCGCACTGCTCCTTGCCGGCATTCGCATCGGCAGCCTGCGCGGTGACCGCGGCCGCGGACAGCAGGGTCGCGACGGCAGTGGCAATGAGTGTGTGGTTGCTGAGCTTCATGGTGCGATGTCTCCTGATCGTCAGTGGTTGTGGTGGTGCGGACTTTCGTTGATGTCCCGCAGGAGACTCTTTGCAACCGCCGTGCCAGCCACCCGACGCGACCAGGTCTACGAAGCTAAAGTCATGCTTTTATTGATATTTTGTTTTCGATGCGCGAAACCACCGGTTGGCCAGGACCCCCCGGTTTCAAGTGCCTGCCGCAACCGCCGGTGGGCAGCCCACCTCCAGCGGCGACGTCACCCGGTACCGGAAATCGGGAATGCAGAGACACGCGTGCCGGGCATTTGCCCGGCACGGTGTGCGCGACGTGCGCAGGAAACGCCTGGCAACTGGCTTCCGGTGGCCAGGAGCCACATAGGAGCCATCAGGAACTGCAACACGCCGGTGTGGCGAAACTGGTAGACGCACGGGACTCAAAATCCCGCGGCCGCGAGGTCGTGTCAGTTCGAGTCTGACCACCGGCACCAACTAACGAGTACATCCAGGCGACGCATGGAACACATGATCCAGTTCACATCGATCTGAGTACAGGTCTTCTATTGACTGGTCTGGTTGAGTATCAAGGGTTTTCAATTCTTGCGACCCAGTAATCCGGTTCACGGTGCTGGTGTGCGACCGCAATGACGTAAACGTGGTCGCTCTCAACCGAATAGAGCAACTTGTAGGGAAAACGGCTCGTTGTAAGCCGCCGAATTTCGCCGCGCTCAATGGGACAGGATAGTGGCCAGGATCGTATGCGGCGCAAGGCGGATTTCACTTCTTCCCGGAACTGGGGGCCCAGTGCCGGAAACTGCTGGCGGTAATACCGTTCAGCTTCCTCAAATTCCTGTCGCGCCTCGGGCGAAAAGATCACCCGCATCAAAGCGGCCCAAGAATATCTTCCGCAGGAATACCTTTTACTCTGCCGGCACGATAAGCGGCGAGACGCCGCTCCGCCTCTTCCAGCCAGACCCGGTCAATTTCCGGGTCCGGGTGGTCAAGGCTGTGCAGCACCTCGTCCACCAGCTTGAAACGTTCCGTAGGGTCAAGTTTCAAGGCCAATGCCACGATCTCCCGTGTGCCCATCTTCAGACTCCGCAATGAAACAACGTTTGAGTTTACATCGCATGACGGAGCGGAATCAGGCCGCCAGTCGCCCCGCCCGAAAATCCGGATACCGCCCCGGCCCAAGCAGCATCACCGCCCCAGCGATGAACAGGGAATAGGCATTTCAAACACCCCCTAAGCTTAAGTCTGCCAGCCCAGGATACCGGCCGCCACGGCCGCCAGGCTGGCCGGTGCTGGCCGGTTGCCCGCCGCGCCGGCTCACGAGCCGGCAAATCTCCCCGCTGCCGCCGGATTTGTGCAGCGCGGACCGCCACCCGCACAGCCGGCAACCCCCGGCGTCGTGAACCCGACCCGGGCCGCGGCGTCCAGCGGGGCGACACCGGCCGCTGCGAGCGCCGGTGCGATGGCGAGCAGCCGGTCGAACGCCACCTGCTTACGGGCTTTCGTGGCCAGGAAGTCCACGAAAGCCTCGACCTCGGCACGCCGCTCGGGGGGCAGTGCCTTCAGCTTCTCAAGCAGCAGTTGTTCGGCCTGGGCGTTCATGGGCGGCTCCTGGGCGCTGGCTGGCACGCAGCTACAGTTCGTCGGCGGCGAAAAATCTTAGCACTGGTCCTGCCGCACTTTGGTAGACGGTTCGGCACTTTGCGAGGGCACCGGCTGAATAGATTTGCTAACGCATTGATGAAACGGGCTGGAGAGCATTCCTGCGTACTCCGGCGTACACCAGAATAGCGGCAAGTCGAATCTCTAATTCTGCCGCGGGAACCAGCGGGCGCCGAACCAGTGGTCCAGCGACAGCCGCCCCGGACCGTAAACCGCCAGCACGAGGAGCATGAAGCCCCAGAGGTAGTGCTGCCCGAGAGCCGCTTCGAAGCCCGGCTGGAGCAAAACATGGGCATAGGAGATAACGGCCATGGCGTTAACGGCAAACAGGCCAATGGCGGCTGCTCGCCCAAACAGGCCGAGAATCAGCAGCACGGGGAACAACAACTCGCCGAACGTTCCCACGACGGCCGCCAGTCCCGGCGACAACAAGGGCGTGTGGTACTCGTCGCGGAACAGGGCGAGCGTCATGTCCCAGTCACTGAGCTTGAGGGCGCCGGACTTCAGGAACTGCCAGCTCACCCACCAGCGCGTGCCGAGGGCGACCAGCGGCTGGAGTGCCTCGAGGATCCTGTCGAGGAGTCCAAGGAGCTGCCCTAAAACGACAGAAATTTTCATTCGAGTACTTTCCCGGCCGATTGGCCCTTCGTTGTGAAACCTGTAACCACGCCGGCCGTGACCCAGCGCACCAGAAGAGCACCGAGTTCATCCTGCGCCGTCTCCGGTAATGCCGCGGCGGAATCTACCAGGCTGGCACCACCCTGCACGGCCTCGAGCCAGAGCAGGTCGAGCTGGCCGAGTTTCTGCAGCTGGATACCGGCGGCCAGCCGCCGGACCAGCAGATTTTCCGGAGACGCCACGGCCCGCGGCACCGGCTTGCCGGCTTGCCGGGCTTCCCACGGGCCAAACACGCCGTATTCGAACCGCATCAGGCGCACGGACGGGTGCAGGAGAAAACGGAGTTCGGCCTGGTGTTCGGCAGGCACCGCCGCCAGTGCGGCGAGATCCAGCGCGCTGTCGCTGTCCGCCGCCCACAGCGACTCCTGCACGGCCCACTCCAGCCGCGCCACATCGATCAGGTCGTCATCAGGGGTGCCACGCACGTGGTCGGCGAGAAAACCAGGTAATCGTCTGCCTGTGTGAAACAGGTTACCGGCAGGCGACGGGCACGCCCGCTGGTACGCCCAGGCCAGACTGCGGAATTCCTTAGGCCCGACGCAGGCCAGGAGCAACGGAAACGCGGCCTCCAGTGCCAGAGCAAAAGTCTCTTGGGCGTTAGTGCGATAGATCGCGAGGCGCCGTTCGGCGCCGAGGCCGTTCGCGACGATCTGCGCTGCGACCTCCGGGGAATCCCGGTAGAGCACTTCGCGCACGAACTGCCGCTGCAGTTCCTTCAGGGACGAATCACGAACGGCTTCAGGCGACGCGGGCATGCACGCCACCTTCGGCGTCGCGCCAGGCGCTGCGCGCCTGCAGGTCTGCTGTAGCGGCCTCGGCCACGAGGCGCTCCAGGCTCGGCAGGTCCGCATCCCATTCAATCAGTGTCGGCTTCGGGCCCAGCAGCCGCAGCGCTTCGCGATAGAGCGCCCACACGGCGTCCGTCACGGGCGCGCTGTGCGTGTCGATCAGGATGCCGTCGACGGCCGTATGGCCCGCGAGATGCACCTCACCCACCAGCTCCGCGGGTATGCCACGGAGGTAGTTCTGCGCGGGGAAAGCGTGATTCTCGGCACTGACGTAAATGTTGTTCACGTCGAGCAGGATGCCGCAGCCTGCCCGCCGGGCGAGCTGGCCGACAAAATCCCACTCGGTCATCTCCGCACCCTCGAACTCCAGGTAACTGGAGACGTTCTCGACGAGAATGGGCCGGCCCAGGTACTCCTGAACCGCTCCGACCCGCGCGGCGACATGGCGCAGCGCCGCCTCGGTATAGGGCAGCGGCAGCAAATCGTTTAAGAAGATACCGTCCGCCGAGCTCCAGCAGACGTGTTCAGACACCAGCGCCGGGTCAACCCGCTGGACGAGCCGGCGCAGGCGCCGCAAATGCTCAGGATCCAGTGGGTCGGTACCGCCGAGCGAGAGGCCCACGCCGTGCAGGCTGACGCCGTAGTCGCGGCGCACGGCATCCAGCACCTGCAACTGACGGCCGCCGTCGGCAAAGAAGTTTTCGCTGTGGACCTCGACCCACGAAACCGCGGGCCGACGGGTCAGGAATTCATCGTGATGGGGACTCCGGAGGCCGATTCCGGCTTGCGCCGGAACCGGCCGGGAGGCCGTAACAGGCACCGTTGCCGATGCCTGGCTCACTCAGGACGCCTTTTTCTCGCCGGACATGGAACCGCCCATCTTGGCGCACTCGCCCTTGGCGACGTACTTCCACTCGGTCGGGTCCTTGTCGGTCTTGGACTGGCCCTGGCAGGAATGGCCATTGGCAGCGCAGCTGTTCTCACCGGCGGCGGCGATACCGAAGCACTTTTCCTTGGCCGCCTCACCCTCGTGGGCACCGCCCTGGGCAGTAATGGCGCCGAAAGCCAGCAGCGTGCCAACGGCAGTGGACAACAGCATTGACGTGGTCTTCATGGGTCGTGGTCTCCTTGGGTGGTGGATTGATTGTGGTAACGGCAATTCGCTCGTTGGAGCGCGGTTGCCTTCGGAACCTTACACGTTCCGCCCTGAATATTGGCGCAACGATGCTCCTGGATGCTAGTGCAACGAACATGCCAGGTCAGCGGGGCGCGCGAATCAAGGGCCTCGGCTCACCCCTGCCGCGAGCGGCCACCGGATGTGGTGGCTGCCCTCAGAAACGCACCCTGAGGCCCGCCTCGGCGGACCGCGCGGGCAATGGCACAAAGGCGGCAAGGACCGACGCGCTGCGACGAGCATCCTCGTCGGCCAGATTGGTGCCACGCAAAAACAGTTGCCAGTTCAGCGGGCCGCTGGGGGCCTGCCAGGTCACGTTGGCGTTCAGAAGCGTGAAGGCATCCGTGCGGAAGGAGCTCACGCGATCCTGCGCGGCATGGTAAGTGGCGTCGAAACCGAGGCTCCAGGGCCCGCGGCTGGTCGCGAGTTCCAGGCCAGCCCGCAACGGTGGAATCCGCGGCAGGTCATCGCCATTGTCGAGTTCGGCTGCCACGTAGTCGGCGAACAGCCGGCCCGTGCTACGCCAGGCATGATTCTCGAATACAGGAAACTTCACCTCGGCTTCGGCTCCCCAGAAGTTGGCGTCGTCCTGCGCGTAGGACGCGACGGGCAGGCCGTCTTCAAGGTCAGCAGTGACCTGCTGGTAGATGTAGTCAGCAATGTCGTTATAGAAAACGGCAATCGACCACTGTACGGCACCCAGCCGTCGGGCCAGCCCCACGTCGAGATTCATCGAGACCTCGTCGGTTGCAACACCAAAAGGCTCAGCAAGCAGGCCGATTTCAAACTGCCGCGTGGCGAGGTGTGCGCCGTTGGCGTAGAGCTCTTCGGCGGCGGGATGGCGCTCTGTACGGGAGAGATTGCTGGTAACGCGATAGTCGGTGGCCAGATTCCAGGCGATGCCGACCGCTGCCGACACGGCCGTCTTGTCGTAGTCGGGCAATGCGCCACTGACGTCGTGTTTCAGGGGTTCTACCCGCGCACCTGCCTGCAAATAGCCCCAGCGCGTGTCTCTCTGCTCGGTGAGGAACAGGCCCTGGGACCGGGTGCTGGTCTCGGGAATGAACGCCTCGGCGCCCAGGGCCGAGAAGTCCCGGTCGTCGATCTGCAAGCCGAGCACACCGCGCCAGCCGGCGACGGAGGCGTGCACGGCCTCGGCACGCCACTGATTAGCATCATTGTTGAATTCCGTGGCCGGTTCGCCCGTCGGTTCAATCTCGGTGTGCGTGTAGTCGTTGGTGCCGAAGGCCAGCTTCAGGGATTCAAAAAAGCCGCCAGGCCGGTACTCGGCGCGCACGTCGATGCGGGTCTGTTCCATGTCGAGGAACGGGCCGGGAAAGGGCAGTGCTTCGCCGGGCACACCCGCTTCCTCCTCGGATCCCGGCAGTCCGTAGGTATTGTCGAGGGTCGAGACCCCGATGCCGAGATAGCCGCGCTCCGCAATCCAGGACAGCCCGGCCGCTGTACCGCTACTGTTGCTGTAGCTGTTACGGAGGGTGCCGCGCTCCTCGTCAGGCGACCGTTCGGCGGCATCCGCCGTGGCGAATTCGGGGATGTCCAGATCGTCGGTTTCCCGGTCAAAGCCGTCGAGGTGCCAGGCGAAGGAGCCCAGCGCGCCATCGAGGCGACCGACGACCGCACCCAGGTCAGCGGCAGTGTTTCCCCGGACTTCGAGGCGGCCAACCACCGGCCCTTCCGGCAGAACGGAGGGCACACGACTGTCCAGCACATTGACAACGCCTCCTGCCGCCGCACTCCCGAACTGCAGTGTTGCTGGACCACGGATAATCTCGATGCCGTCAGCGAGCAGCGGCTCCACAGTAACGGCGTGATCCGGACTGATGTCCGACACGTCGAGCGTTGCCACCGCGTCCGTCAACACCGTGACGCGCGATCCGCTGAGACCACGGATGACCGGGCGACTGGACGCAGGGCCAAAGTAGGAACTGCTGACGCCGAGCTCCCGATCCAGGGTTTCCCCGAGCGTCGGTGCCACGCGCAACAACAGGTTGGCGCCGTCCAGGACCATGGCGGGCTGCACGACATCGTCCAGGGGGGTCACGGTCACGACGATCTCGTCGCGCAACCGTGGGGAGGTCTCGGCGGCTAACGTCGCGGCTGCGGAACCCGCAGCGATTGACAGCACAATGGCGGTGGCAAGAATACGCATGGACATGCTCCTCGGAATAAGGCCAACGACGGGTCCCGCAACGGGTCCCGTGAAAATCAGACTGGCGTTGGTTCAGAGGAAGGCAGGTGGGGCGCGGGCCTGCCAGGAAGCAGCAGGACGGCGAACGGCGTCGACAACCGCGGCGATCAGCACGGGAATTGATGCCAGCAGGGGTGGCAGACTCGAGGCCTGCGCGACGACTGCCGAACCGACCGAGTGGCCCGCGAGACAGAGCTGGCAAAGGGTATCGTCGGCGTGCGTCGCCGCCGTATCGTGGGTCAGTACAGCGACCTGGGCCAGCAGCAGGGCCAGCCAAAGAACCAGCACTGCCGGTGGCGACCAGAACGCGGGGCTTCTTGAGGGCGAGCGTTCCATCACGATCAGACTAGCACGCCCGTCAAGACTGGCGCTGGCTGCTGCATCTACACGTGCCTGCTGCGACGAACTCCAGCCATGCCTCAGCACTCTCATTGCCCCCCGCTCCTGGTCAGCGCGCTGCTGGCCCTGAGCCTGACACTGCCGGCCTGCGCCCGGGACCATTCCCCGCCTGCTGCCGCGCCGGGCCAGGTCTACACCCAGACCGAGGCGAGCCCCGACGGTATCGGCAAAGTCTACGAGGGTCGCGAGATTTCGTTCGTGATGGGGCATCTCGGTGCCGGCTGGCTGGAGCGGCCCACCCGGGAAGCCGAGGAACGCACCGATCTGCTGCTGGACAACCTGCCGCTGGCTGACGATGACGTGGTGGCCGACATCGGCGCTGGCACGGGCTACTTCAGCCTGCCGATCGCGGCCCGCGTGCCGAAGGGTCGGGTGCTCGCCGTGGACATCCAGCAGGAGATGCTGGACATGATCGCGAATCGCACAAAGTCGGCGGGCATCCGCAACGTCGAGCCACTGCTCGCGACTGAAACGGACCCGCGGCTACCACCGGGGGGCGTCGACCTGGTGTTGCTTGTGGATGCCTATCACGAGTTCTCGCACCCCCGGGAAGTGATGACGGGCATCGTCAAGGGACTCAGGTCGGGTGGCCGGCTGGTGCTGATCGAGTACCGGGGTGAGGACCCGTCGGTGCCGATCCTCACTCTGCACAAGATGACCCAGGCTCAGGCCCGCAAGGAAATGACCGCGGTGGGACTTGCGTGGGTGGAGACGAAGGACGTGCTGCCTCAGCAGCACTTCATGGTGTTCCGGAAGCCCTGAAAATGGGGACATGCCTAATTTCCGCTGCGGAAATTAGGCATGTCCCCATTTTCGCTACACCACCTCGACGTAGACCACCGGGATGTTCTTCCGCTCGGCGTAGGCTTCGGCGAACTGTGTGGCGATTTTCTCGTCCATGGGTTCGGCGCTGACCAGGGTCCTGAAAGTCCAGGTCCGCGTGCGGATCTCGCCGCCGAACACCCGCTCAATCGTCGCAAAGGTGGCCGGTGAGCCCGCGCGCCGCTGGCAGTAGACGCGCAAAAAGTCCCCGCCGGCGCAGGTCCCGTCCTGATCCCGTATCACCTGGACTGTCATCGCTCGCTCCTCACCACATCAGCAAACCACCACACCACGGTGGCGGCTGAAGTAGCAGTAGCAAGGCCCGTGCCAGGCCTACCCGATCACACTTGAGGCCCGCAACAGCGCACTTATGTGAAGCCCGGGAGCCAAAAATTGTCAGTTACTGACGGCCATCACCGGCCACACGGAGCACCTCGAGGACGTACTGTGAACAGTCCGCCACTTCGACGCCACGGCACTGCAGAGCGCGCAGCAACTCCGCGCCCGCCCGATCCACGTAGGTCACCTGGGCGAGATCCAGCCGCAGCCGGTTGCCGCCCACCACCACCATCGCGTCCAGTTCGTCCACCCAGGGCACCCGCAATTTGCCCTCAAGCTGCAGAGTGACCACCCCGTCCCGTTCCGTCCGGCTGATCCTTAGCATTCCCCTGCCCCGCGTGAAGCGCAGTGACTGACAGCACTGCACTCTCAAGCAAAGCAAAGGCCGTGCCAGCCGCGCGGCGTGGCGCGACCGGGGCCAGGACAGTGGATTGCAGAAGCGGGGGCTCGTGCCTACCGGCAGCGGCCCACCAGCGGCGGTGGCTACCCGCGAAAATCAGCGGGACGCGCAATCCCGAGTTTCTTCATCCGGTGGCGTAGCGTGGCGGGCTTCATGCCCAGCAGGCTGGCCGCACCGCGCTCACCCTCGAGCACCCAACGGGTCTTATGCAACATCTCGAGGATGTGCTCCCGCTGCACGGCATTGAGGCTGTCGGTCGGCAGGGCATCCGGTGCCATGACTTCCGACACTGTTGCCTCTTGCCGGACGGGTAACCTCTCGGGCTCAATCGACAACACCGGGGAGGACGCCAGGATCAGGGCGCGCTCCACAAGGTTTTCCAGCTCGCGGATATTGCCGGGCCAGTGGTAGCGGGCCAGCCGCAGCATTGAGTCCGGATCGACAGAGTCGATACGCCGCCCGACCCGGGACGCATACTTCTGGACAAAAAACTGCACCAGTAGCGGGATGTCTTCCAGTCGTTCCCGCAGCGCGGGCATCTGCACCGGAAATACATTCAGGCGGTAGTAGAGGTCCGTCCGGAAGCTGCCATCAGCCAGCGCCTTCTGCAGGTCCCGGTTGGTGGCCGCAATGACGCGGACATCGGTGGCGATGGTCTGGCTGCCGCCGACCCGCTCGAATTCCCGCTCCTGCAGAACCCGCAGCAGCTTGACCTGCACGTCGAGCGGCACCTCGCCGATCTCGTCCAGGAAGATCGTGCCGCCGTGGGCCAGTTCAAAGCGCCCTAGCCGTCGCTGCAGCGCGCCGCTGAAGGCACCGCGTTCGTGCCCGAACAGTTCACTCTCAACGAGGCCCGCGGGAAGCGCCGCGCAGTTGATCTTGATGAAGGGCTTATCGGCCCGTTTGCTCGCAGAGTGCACCGCCCGTGCAATCAACTCCTTGCCGGTGCCCGATTCGCCAAGGATCAGCACGTTGGCATCCGTCGCAGCCACTCGCTGCACATTCTCGAGGACCTTCAGCAGTCCGCGACTGGCCCCGACGATTTCGTCGAAATTATGGACCGACTTAATCTCCTCCTGCAGGTAGATGTTCTGGGCTTTGAGCCGGGCCTGCTCCTGCTCCATCAGGACCCGCTCGGTGATATCCACCAACATTGTCCGCGTAAAGGTTCCGCCGGGTTCGGGCCGCGACCACCACTGGACCCACACGGGCTTGCCATCGTCCTTGCGGCGCAGTTCGAGAACGACGCCGCTGGTATCAGTGCCGCGCCCAATAGACTCGAAGGCCTCCTTGAAGCGCCGCTGGGCATCCGGGGTCTCCGGAACGAGCGACCTGCCCACCATGTCCCGGGCTTCTTCGGCCGTGATTCCCAGGATCCGCAAGGCGGCCTTGTTCGCACGCATAAAGCGGGAGTCGAGACCCTCATGTACGTAGGCGATGGGTGCCTCGTCGAACAGGTCGCGAAAGCGCTCTTCGCTCTCCCGTTGGCGCGCCTCGGCACGCAGCCGAGCCAGTTCGGCGGTGACTCGCGCCGCGAAGATCCGGAAGATACCGAGCTTGGTCGGCTGGGCTGGCATTGGCGCGGCATCGAGCACGCACAGGTGGCCGAACACCGTGCCGTCCTGGCCGACCAGCGGAACACCCAGGTAGCTTTCAATGCCTGCCTCGACCGGGTATTTCGCCTGGACCCCCGAGGGCAGGTAACACACACTGCCGCCAATGACTTCCTCGCAGGGCGTTCCTGGCAGCTCGTACTCGATGTTGTCGACGATTTTCCCATCGGACCAGAAGGCCAGGGTCCTGATCTTCTGCGGCGGGATGAACTCGGAGACGAACGCATGGGGCGTGCCCATGGCGGAGGCAAGATGCTGGACCAGCGTGCGGAAAAAATCGTTGCCCGTCGACCCGGCCGTGCCTTCGACAATCGCGTGCAGCGTGTCGAAATCGGTTGTGGCAACGGGTGGATCGGGCGCTTTGGACATACGGGCGTACTCTTGCGGTAGCTACCGTCCGCCTATCTTAGGCCCGGACTCGAGCGAGTCCAACCGGTTAGCGAGTGTGGCAAGCGTGGCTTCGAGCTGCTGCAGCTTGCGATAAGACCGGACGTTGACCTCGTAATCCAGCTCGGCGCGCAGTTCCGCATGCCGGCTTTGCCTGGCCTGGCTGATCAGCAGGAAGCCCGTGATCAGGATCGCCTCCACGGCCAGCAGGATACCGAGCAGGCTGTACGGATAGGTATCGAATGCCATCACGAGGCCGACCGCCCCCGAGTTGAGGGCAATCCAGGCCACGAACCACGCAACGTGCAGGGTCACAAAGTGCGGGTGGGCCGTAAAGCGCGCGACCTGGTCGGCGGTCTTCTCCAGTCGCGTAGCGGACGAGTTGATCTGCTCGGCCACGTAGGCAAACTCGCCGAGCGCCTTGTGGCAGGACGTGTTCCCGCAGAACACCGCATCCGCGGGATTCTCGAGCCGGCACACCGGGCAGGTGATGCTCTCAGGCACTGTCGGAGCGCTCATGGCTGCACCTCAGGCGGTGGAAGCATGCCGGCGTCGATGGCCGCCCGCATCATGCCCGGATACTTGCCCAGGATGGCACCGTGCAGCCGCTCCACATAGTCTTCGCGAAAATGCCAGACCGGCGAATCAGCGGCGCGCTCGAGTCCGCGCTGCGCCGGTGCCAGATCGTAGAGCAGGGTCGACAGCACGTCGCTGCTGACCCACGGGCTGTCCCGAAAGTAGCTGTGGCCATTGCCAGTGTCGAAGCCTCGGGCCCCGGCCACGCTGATCACAGCCAGATTGTCGGCGCCCAGCAGAAAGTCCCGCGCTGCCGGCGTGTAGTCAGCCGTCATCATCTCGCCCACCCTCTCCTGACCAAAGACAAAGTCCGCAATACCCAGCGCCTTGTCCCGCGGTGATTCATAAAACGTCAGACGGTCCACGACCTCGAGTACACCATCGAGCAGGTAGGTGCCGAACACGCCTCGGTCGATGTCGCTCCCCGCGAGTATCACGTTACCGATTCGGTACCGGGCCCGCAGGTTAGCCATGGACATGCCCTTGTTGAGCAGGGCCAGTTCGTGGAGCGTCGACGCGACCAGGCGGGTGCCGGCGCTGTAACCGACGATATGGATGCGCTCTGCGTTGGTCTGTCCCGAGAGGTACTCCAGGAACTGGCGGAAGAATATCGAAGAGTATTTGGCCGATTCGGTGTCGCCGAAGTACGCAAACCGCCCCACACGGGCCGGCCACGCAAAGGGGATGAACACCCCCTGGTAGCCCAGGAAGTGCCACAGCTCCGCGGCGACCAGTACCGGATTTTCGAAGTTGACCCGATAACCCGGCACGTAGATGAAGATGTCCTTATGGGTGGTCAAGGCGAGACGCTGGTTAACCTCCGCCGCGAACTCAGCCGACCCGTCCGGGACGGCCCGCTCCATCGGCCCCATCTCGAGGAGTGGGTGCCGTGCCTGCTCGAGCACACCGAACTCGCGAACCTCCGCCACCTGAATCGGGTACTTGTCGGTACCATTCTTGAGAATGGAGATCCGGCGCGCCTCCGCCCAGGTGATGTCACTGCGGCCGAGCTGGATGCGCCCCACGCCCAGATGCACGGCGGCGGCCCTGTCGCTGGAATAAAAGCGGTCCTTCGTACTGGCACGCGCCGGCGTGCGCAAGGTGGCATAGAGCACCAGCGGATCGGCAGGCACCGATACGCTCTCGAGGGCCATGAGTGGATCGATCACCCGGTCCACAAACACGCCCGGGGGGCGCATCAGTGGCAGGGAGTAGATACCGCTGGCGCAGCCGGAGAGAGCCAGGGTCGTGCAGAAAAGCACCCCCTTAAATCGGTTCAGCATCTCACCGGCTCTCCAGACGGCTGAAATCGAGCACGCCCCAGGTCAACGGCTCGCGCTCGGCATAGAGCGCGAGCACGCTGTCGGTCTGCGGCCAGAAATCCGCATTACTTCTGCTCACGCCGTAGCGTTCCACCAGCTCGTGGTAGTCACTTTCAGCTGCGAGAGCCTGAATCTGCGCGACAAAGGCCGGAAGCCGGCTGCGCTCCACCCGGAAGAAGGCGTTCGGGTAGGCGCCGATGATCCCGGGAACCACGGTCAGGGCATCCTCCGCTGGCAGCAGGCGCTTTTTCTCTCCAAAGAGGGACGTCACATTCTTGTGTCCGGTATCGCGCGTCAACGTGTAGAGGCTGTTTTGCTCATGCCCTTGCGCGTCCTGGTCGCGAAGGATCACGACGGCCGTTTCGGGCATCAGCGAGGCAGCAGTCCCCCGCAGCGTCTGGAGCGTTGCGAGCGACGTGGTGTCGGCACCCGCCGCGAGATCCCTGTTGTGATCGAGCGCCTTGCCAATCCGCCCGGCCAGCAGCCCCATGAATTCCGTGCGTGGGTCACCAGTACGAAATGCAAGGCCCGTCTCGGCGGGTGAGTAGACGCTCATCCCGTAGACGTGCTCCCGGACGGAGGTCGGCACGTCCCGGTACCAGTAGTCGCGTACTTTCGTGCGCTCTGCGACCGGCAGGAAAGCCAGGAAGTTGAACTCCCCCTCCATCCGCAGGAAATCCATGTAGAGACGGGTATCCAGCTGGTGACCCAGATTGCCGAACACATCGAAGCCCGCGACGAGCAGGTAGTGAATACGCTCGAACAGGGAATAGCTGATGACCCAGGCAGTCTTCGGTGGCTCACCGACGAAGCCGCGAACCACGGTGGCGCTGTCGAAGTGCCGGAAAATCGTCAGCGCTGCATTGCTGTTCGTCTGATCGCCATCCCAGATCAGGTCAAGCGTCGGCCGGACGTTATCGGCGGCCGTATCCATCAGAAAGCCGCGCTTCGCCTTCAGGTATCTGTCCTGCATGGCCGCGTATTTTTTCCAGGTCAGCAGGCCAAAGGGTGTGGTAACTGCACTGGACGGCAACCGCAGTTCGCCGCTCACCATGGCCAGCAATTCCGCCGTACGCTCCACCAGAGCGTGGTCGGGATTCACAAACGCCACCCAGAAGCGGTCGTCGATGACGTCGACTGCCACCTGCCCCCGGCACACGGGCCCCTTCATGAAACCGCCGATGAAGAATTCGGCATCATCCAGCAGAAAGCGGTAGCGGCCCTGGACCGGCAAGTCCATGAATGACACAAAGGGATTACTGGCCACGGCCGCCGTGTAGGACGGCAGTCGGGTTACCCGCATGCCGGGCGCGAGGAACAACTGGCGATAGCGCTGCAGGCGCGCCGCACTCCAGGCGTACGGGAGATGCGACTTGGCCACCACGGTGCCGCGCACGGCATCAACCCGGTACCAGAACTTCTGCGCGCCGGGAGCCTCGTAGGGCCGGGCGGTTGCAATAATGTTCAGGGGCTGGCCGGGCGGGGTTCGCGAGCGCACCAGGCGAAAGAACTGGCGGGAAGGCGGATCTTTGCGGACCACGTCGTCAAAATAGAGGCTGGCGTGAAACAGGTGCTCGTACAGGTAGCGACTCATGAGTTGCTCCTGCAGTGATTCCCCGTTCAGAAAGGCCTCCCACTCGACGACCCGCTGGGCATATGGCGAGGCCAGCGCCGGAGGCTCGCTGGCCGGCGCGCCGGCATTGACCCACTGAAGCAGAAGACGTTCCTCATCAGCCGGTATGGCGGGTAACGCGTACGGCATGCCGGCGAGGGGATACTTCCTGGCGTAACGGTCGAACTGGTCTGGCCGCGGACACTGCCAGGCGCGATTGAGGGACAGATCGAGCGACGCAGGCAGTGGCGACAGGCCGGGCTGGGGATGCTGACGCTTCAGGGCGAGCAGCCGGACCAGCAGTCCGGCGTCGTTCGCGCCAGCGCCGGCGGCCGGCTGCAATACGCTGTGAAAACCACGGTCGCGCCACTCGTCCTCGGTGTTGGCATCGACGAACAGGCGGGTTGGCTTCGCGGGCCGGACCCGGGTCGAGTCGTAAACCTTCTTGTTGATCGCGCCCCGGCGGAGGCCCTCATCGGAGCCCAGGTTCAGCTGGCAGGGCGCGTCGTAGCAGGCGTGACAGGCCACGCAGCGGTGGTCAAGTATGGGCTGGATGTCCCGCTGGAAGTCCGGTGCCGTGTCAGGCTCGGTCGCGCCGCCAGCACCCGGTAGAAGCAGGCATACGGTCAGCGCCGGGAAGGAAAATCGTCGCATGGTGTCTGCCACACAGTAGCGTTAATCAGGTATTCGGCGCTAGCAGGCGCGGCCAGCCGGCTACGACGGTGACGGCTCGGCAAGCAGCCGCCGGATCGCCCGCTCGGTTTCGGCGTAGGCGCCCTCCCCGACGTGCGTGTAGCGAATGCGCCCGGCCTTGTCCACCAGGTACAGGGCCGGCCAGGCCCGGTTGCCGTAGCGCTTCCAGGTTACGAAGTCGTTGTCCACCGGCACGGCGTAGCGGATGTCGTTGTCCCGGACATACTTCCGCACATTGTCGATGTTCGCTTCACGCGGAAATTCCGGGGAATGCACCGCCAGGATGAGCAGGCCCTTGCCAGCGTAGTCGGCGTGCCACTGCTTGACGTGGGGCTCCACGTTCCTGCAATTCCAGCACCCGAAGGTCCAGAACTCCACCAGCACGACCTTGCCCCGCAGCTGCGCGGCGCCCAGCGGGGCGGAGTTGATCCAGGCCCCGCCCTGCACGGGCGGCGCCACGGGGAAGTCGGCAGCGTCTGCGGAAATGGCGAAGCCAGCGAGTAACAGCACGATTATTCGCAACACGGGGCACCTCCTGTTTGTGGTTAGTCGCCCGTCCGGGCGAGTCCTTACGGGGCAACGGGGTATATTTGGCCCCCAATCGATCGGACCCCCACTATGTTTGGCCAGAAGACCCCCGACACATCTTCGCCGTACGATCTGGAAGCCAGCTTCCAGAGCCTGATCGCCCGGGTGAACCACACCCTGCCGCTCACGACGATGAGTGTGCCGCCGGAACTGGCCGAGCCGAAATCCTTCCTCAAGATCCTGAAGGCCCGGCACCTGAACTGGCGGGCTAAAGGCTTCCGCAAGGTTTTCGGCATGCGCTTCGACATGCAGCTGCCACCGCTCGACCAGATGAACTTCATCATGTATCCGGAGGCGGGTTACGACACGCCCATCTTCCTGTTCTTCTGCCTGCTCACGGGCCGCAAGGCCATCTGCCATGTGAACGTGAACTGTGCCTCGGATGCCCCGGACTACCACGCGAAGTGGGTGGCGCCACTGCTGGCCGCCCAGGCGAAGTACGGTTCCTTCGAGTGCGCCGACCGGTATCCCGAATGGATGCAGAAGTGGCGCACGCCCGCGGGCATCTACGGCATGTTCCCGAAGGAGCGCTTCGATGCCTTCATGGGCTGCGGGCTCGAGTACCTGGACATCTACCTCGCCCTCGCGCGCGACGCGCAGCCGGTCTCGGATCCCGGCAAACTCGCCCGGATCAGCGCGTTCCAGGCGCAGTTTGTCAGCGACATCCGCACGCAGGACAAGGCCCAGGGCATGATGGCGAAAATGATCGGCAAGGAGACGGCCCGGCGGATCTTCTACGAGGTCACGACCTGACCCCGGTTAACGGCGGCTAGTCCTCCGTCAATTGCAGCTGGATGCCGCTGACCAGAGCCGGATCCAGATCCCGCACCTGCCAGCCGTCTGCTCCTGAGCGCACCGGTCCCGCGAAGGCGGCGTCGCCGAGGCGCGCTGCTTCCCCGGCAAGTGACTCGACGCCCAGTGACAGGAGGAAGAAGCCCTCGCCGTGGGCAGCGAGGTAGCGGCCCGGTACCGAATCGTCGCGGGTGGGCTGGACGAGCACGAGCCAGGTACTCCCCAGCTGGAAGCGGGCAGCGATCACGCCCCGTTCCTTCAGCTCGTCGCGCCGCGCCACCGGGCGACCCAACAGGCGTTCCCAGGCGGGAACCGCAGCGTCCAGATCGCGGACGATGAAATTGAGATGGTGAATGCTGTGTGCCATGGCACGGGGCCCCCGGCTTAACTCGACAGCCGGCTATACTGCATCATCACGGCTGCGGTTCCCGCCGTGCGAGGCTTGCATGGCTGTAATCCTGGCCGCCGAAGACCTGCCCGCCTTTCGCCCGGCGCTGCTCCGCTACGCCAGCCTGCAGGTGCGTGACGCAGCGGTGGCGGAAGATCTGGTGCAGAACACACTGGTGGCGGCGCTCAGGTCCCTGGCCAGCTTTCGGGGTGACGCCGCGCCCCAGACCTGGCTGATCGGCATTCTCAAGCGCCAGATCATCGACCACTACCGCCGCGTGACTCGGGAGGCGCCGCTGCCGGTCGGTGGTGACGATGCCGATGGCGATGCGGACCTGCTCGACCGGCTGTTCGCCAGCAATGGTCACTGGGTGACGACGCCCTCCGTCTGGTCAGATCCGGAAGAGAGTCTGCAGCAGGAGGCCTTCCTGGCCGTACTCGAAGCCTGCCTGAAGGGTTTGGCGGGCCAGTCGGGCCGGGTCTTTGCCCTGCGCGAGATCATGGAACTGGACGCCGAGGACATCTGTAAGGATCTGGGGCTGTCCCAGTCCAACTACTGGGTTCTCATGCACAGAGCCCGGTTGCGTCTCCGCCAGTGCGTGGAGCGCGGCTGGATGGCCGAGAGGAGCTGACGCCCTGGACACCTGCCGTGACATCTCCGCACTCATTTCCCGGGCCATGGATTCCGGGCTGCCGCTCAGCGAGCGCATCCGGGTGCGATTGCACCTCGCCATCTGCACGGCCTGCCGCCGCTTCGCCCGCCAGGTGCGGACCCTGCGCCGGGCCGCCCGCGAACTCGGCCGCCGTGCCGAAAAAGGTCCCGACCCGTAGGAGCGCCTTCAGGCGCGAAATGGGGACATGCCTAATTTCCGAAGGAGGAAATTAGGCATGTCCCCATTTCTCTACCGCCGCATTCGGCCACCGCCGGCCGGCATGCCGCCGCCACCGAAGCCGCCACCGGCGTCCGGCACGATCAGCGACGACGCCTGCTCACGGCGCATCTCCTCGAGCTTCTGCATCGTCTCCACGAGCGAGCCGTTGGCAGCCACGGCAAAATTCTGCACGGCCTGCTCCAGGGAGTCGCCTGGAATCTCAAAACTTAGGGGCAGCGCGCCCATGCGTGACATGAGCTGGGTCTGGCCGACATAGATCACCGGTCGCGCAGGATCCGGCTTGCCCGTCCTGTCGATCGGCGTGAGCCGCTGGATGGTGCCCACCCGGCGGTCGGTGAAAATTTCCTCCTGATAGAGGTCGTTCTCCTCCATCTTGAGTTCGAGATCGAGAGGTTGCTCAGCCATTGGCCAGTGTCCGCAGAAATCGGGCGGAGAGAATACCAGACCAGGCCGCCCCGGCCGTACTTGCCGGGCTGATATTGCTAGGATGTTTGGCATGACGGCAGATGGGAAAAACCCCGACAGCAGCGGCAGCCTTGCCTACCAGGACCTGTCGCCGGACGACATCCTGTCGTCGGTGGAAAGCCTAGGATTCCAGTGCGATGGCCGGCTGCTGACACTGAACAGCTATGAGAACCGGGTCTACCGGGTGGGTATTGAGGACGGAGCGCCGGTGGTCCCCAAGTTCTACCGGCCGGGGCGCTGGACCGATGCGGCCATCCAGGAAGAACACGACTTCACGCTGGAGCTGGCCGACGCGGACATTCCGGTGGCGGCGCCCTTCGACCGTGACGGGCAGACGCTCCAGCACAGGGGTGCCTTCCGTTTCGCGGTCTACCCCTGCTTTGGCGGACGGGCACCGGAACTGGACGACCTGCAGTTACTGCGGCAACTGGGGCGCTTCGTGGCGCGCATACACCTGTGCGGACAACGCGCAACCTTTACACACCGGCCACACCTCTCCGCGCACTCCTACGGGGAATTGTCCCGCCAGTACCTGCTCGACGCGGGACTGATCCCGGAAGACATCCGTCCCGCCTACGAAAGCGTCTGCGAGGCGGCGCTGGAACGCGTGGAGTTCTGTTACGAACGGGCCGGCGAGCCGCGCGAGTTCCGGCTGCACGGCGACTTTCACCCCGGCAATGTCCTGGTACTCAACCAGGTGCTGCATATCGTGGACTTCGATGACGCCTGTACCGGACCGTCCGTGCAGGACCTGTGGATGTTTCTCTCGGGAGACCGCTTCGAGCAGACGCCGCAACTGGCCGAACTGCTGGCCGGCTACACCGAGTTTCGCGAGTTCGACGCCGCCGAACTCAACCTGATCGAGGCACTGCGCACGTTACGCATCATGCATTACGCCGCCTGGCTGGCGAAGCGCTGGGACGACCCCGCGTTCAAGATCGCGTTCCCCTGGTTCGGCGGCCAGCGCTACTGGGACGAGCACGTGCTGGCACTTCGCGAGCAGATCGCCCTCATGGACGAGGAACCACTGCGCTGGGAGCCCGCGTGAAACTGCTTCGCCACTTGGCGATCGTCACGCACTGCGTACCGGATCTGCAGACGGTCGTCGCCGCGTGGACGAAGCACCTTGGATACCAGATCGCGGAACAGGGAACTCTCGAAGCCGGACTGTGTGCCATCTGGAACACGCCAGCCGCCGCCGGTCAGCGCTACTGCATCCTCCGCCCCGAGAGCGGCCAGGACTCTTATATACGCTTCATCGAGACCGCAGACCGGGGTGGTTACGGGCCGCCGATGACCTTCGGCTGGAACGCCACCGAGCTGCTGGTCCGGGATGTCGACGGTCTGGCGGCGCGCCTGCGCGGCTCGCCCTTTACGGTGCTTGGCGGACCTGGCGACCTGTATCCGCGGCCACGTGCACCGCGCGCGATGCAGGTGGTGGGCCCTTCGGGCGAGCTGATCTACTTCACCCGCATCCTCCCGGGCGGCAGCCGCTATGGCCTGCATGGCGCCCGATCCGAGGTTGATCGGGTGTTCATCGTCACCGTCGGCGGCCCCTCGTCGGAGCAGATGGAGGCTTTCTATGGCGGCACGCTCGGGCACCGCGTCATGGATCGCATGCCCTTCATCAATCCCATCCTGGCCGACGGGTGCGGCGCGCCGGACACCACCGTGTTCCCGACCTCGATCGCCAGAATTCCAGGACGGAGCTTCCTCGTGGAAATGGATGAATATCCGCAAGGGGTGCAACCCCGTGTGCGACGTGAGGGTCACCTCCCACCCGGCATGTCGATGGTGAGTTTCCGCGTGAACCGCCTCGACGATACACCCGTACCAATGCGGGCGCCGCCGCGCGCCATCAATGGAGCTCCCTACGGTGGGCGCAGGGTCGGCGTGATCGAGGGCAACGCGGGCGAATGGCTGGAACTGATCGAAGGAAATTACCCATGACGCCAAGCCATCTCCTTGCCTGGGCCGCACTGCTGCTGGCGGTTCCTGTTGCACCCATCGCCGCTGATCAGTCGAACAAAATCAATCCGGCAATAACCGCATTAATCACCGAACTGGAACTAAAAGAAGCCCCCAACCCCGTGCGGGACACCAAAGGCTGGCGGCAACCCAGGCGCATCGTGGTCCGCGCCGAGTCGCCGGCCCGTCTCGCCGCCTTCCAGGAGATCGCTCCCGACGTGGAGTTCCTCGCCGCGAAGGACGAGGCAGCAGCCCTGGCGCTGATTGCCAACGCCGACGCGCTGATCGGCTTCTGCGAGCCCGACATCGTTGCGGCCGGCAAGCGCCTGCGCTGGATCCAGCTCTTCACGGCCGGCGC
Source organism: Gammaproteobacteria bacterium (assembly GCA_031395645.1). Lineage (GTDB taxonomy): Bacteria > Pseudomonadota > Gammaproteobacteria > Steroidobacterales > SHZI01. The sequence continues at coordinate 33,986 of JANNJM010000054.1, forward strand.
CGGACCCTGCTCGGCAATCCCGGAAGTCCGCAAGCGCGGCATCCTTGTCACCAACATGCAGCGCATCTCTGGCCCCGAGATCGCCGAGCACGCGCTGGCCATGCTGCTGGCGTTCACCCGCGGCCTGAACACCTGGCTACCGATACAAAGCAAGGCGGAGTGGAATGAGCAGGCGTTCCCGATGCAGAAGATGTGGGAGCTTAAAGGTCGCACGCTGCTCGTGGTCGGCCTGGGCGGCATCGGCACGCAACTCGCCGAGCGCGCCCACGGTCTTGGCATGCGGGTGATTGCGACCCGCGCCTCGGCGGCCGACAAACCGGCCTTCGTCGACTACGTGGGTAAGCCCGGGGAACTACTGACGCTGGCCGCCCGTGCGGACGTGGTCGTCAACTGCACGCCGCTGCTGCCCGCCACACTGAACCTGTTCAACGGAAAGTTCTTCGCCAGCATGAAACCGGGCGGCTACTTCATCAACGTGGGCCGGGGCAAGAGCGTTAAGCAGGACGACCTCGTCGCGGCGCTGAAATCCGGCCAGCTCGCCGGCGCCGGCCTCGACGTGACCGACCCGGAACCGCTGCCCGCCGACCACCCGCTCTGGCAACTGCCGAACGTGATCATCACACCCCACGTCGCAGCCACCTCGGACCGGGTCTTTGCCCGCGTGTTCCTGCTGGCCCAGGAGAACACGCGGCGGTACGTGGCGGGGGAACGCCTGCTGTCGGTCGTCGATACCGCGCGCGGCTACTGACGCGTAGGAGCGGCTTCAGCCGCGACCCGCAATTTCCTGACGAAATCGCTGATTTCCCGAGGTGATAACTCTGGCCTGGCGCCTTACTGTCCAAATGCTTCCGAAACTGGAAGTCCTCATCCCTAATCGCCCACCCGCTTCTGCTAGCATTAGCTACCTTTTGCTAGCAAACGAGGAATGGGCGATGGCACAGGTACAGATGGCTACCCGCATCGATGAACGCGTCAAGAGAGCCGTTGAGGAAGTCTGCGCGGAGCGCGGACTGAAGATGGGTCGCTTTGTTGAGGACGCGTTGATCGACAAGCTGGAAGAGCTGGCCGATCTCGAGGATCTTGAGAAGATCCGCGCGGAACCGACGCGTTCGCTGGAGGAAGTCATCAAAGAACTGGGCCTTGATGGCGAGATATAGCCTCAGGATTTCAGCGCTCGCCGAGAAGCAGCTGCGGGCAATCCCGCGCCATGACCAGTCGCGCCTGCTGCGCAGTGTGCTCCGCCTCGTCGACGACCCGCGGCCGCGGGGGTGCCGGAAGTTGCAGGGCTCCCTTGATACCTACCGGATTCGCGTCGGTTACTACCGGGTCGTGTACGCCATTGAGGATGCGCGATTGCTGGTTCTCGTGGTGAAACTCGGCCACCGGAAGGACATCTACCGCTAGCCTATCCCCAGCCGTGGAATCTCAATGGCCGGGCACCGGTCCATGATCACCGTGAGCCCCGCCGCACAGCCCCGCTCCGCGGCTTCCGGATTGATCACTCCCAGCTGCATCCACACCACTTTCGCGCCGGTGGCGATCGCCTCATCAACGACCGGCCCGGCGTCCACCGGGTTGCGAAACACGTCCACCATGTCTACGGGTTGACCGATCGACTTCAGGTCCGCATGGACGATTTCGCCGAGCAGCGTCTGACCCGCCAGCTTCGGATTCACGGGAATGCAACGATAGCCGTGCTCCTGCAGGAAGCGCATGACTCCGTAGGACGCACGGTGGGGTTTGTTTGACGCGCCGACCACCGCGATGGTCTTCACGCGTCGGAGGGTGTCGATTAACAGTTGGTCGCTGGGATTCATGCGGGGTCGCGGCTGAAGCCGCTCCTACGGGTGGCCGTCACGATCCCCGTGCACAGCACCAGCAGTGCGCCGCAGGCCACTCGCCGGATCAAAGCCATGACCTCACCAGCTTCTCGGACTCCATCCAGAGGCGGGCGGCGAGTGCGTCGTCTTCCATGACTTTCTCAGGCGTTGCCACCGCGCAGTCCGCGAAGTACCGGCCGCTGATCCGGGCAACGTCCGGGTGCGTGGCCACAAAACAGGTGGTCGCCGCGCCCTGCGCCACGGTCTTGATCCGGGAGCGGAGCAGTGGCCCGACGAGAGGTGCCAGCAGCTGCTGCCAAATGGGGATGTAGCGGATGATGTTGGTAATGATCAGGCCCGGATGCACGGCATTCGCCGTCGTTGCACTTCCTGCGAGTCGCTTCGCCAGTTCCAGTGCCACCAGCGCGTTGGCCAGCTTCGACTGCCCGTAGAACACCCTGGGGTCGTAGCCCTTCTCACCGGTCAGGTTGTTAAAGGCGATGCCGCCCGGCGGCGCCCACTTGTGGGCACTGCTGCTGACCATCACCACCCGCCCGGCGGGTGCCGCCCGCACCGCATCGAGCAGGCGCTGTACGAGGAGAAAATGGCTGAGGTGGTTCACCACGAACTGTTTCTCCAGCCCCCGCACGAGCTCGAGCGTGGGCGGCGCCATGATCCCGGCGTTGCAGATCAGCATGTCGAGGGGCACGCCCAGCTGGGCAACGCGGGCGGCACACTCAGCCACCGCGTCGAAGTCCTCGAGCTCGCAGGCCAGCGGCGTGGCCCGGCCCCGAATGCCCGCACAGGCCGCCCGGGCCTTGTCCAGCGTGCGTCCCGTGACAAGCACATGCGCCCCGCGCCGGGCCAGCACCCGGGCCGTTTCCAGGCCGATACCGGACGTGGCGCCAGTCACCAGCGCCATCTGCCCGGTCAGGTCCAGGCCTTCGGTGACCTGCTCGGCCGTCGTGCTTTTGTCAAAACTGGTCATGATTTGCGGGAGCCGGCTTCCCGGTACCAGGGGGTCAAGTCAGTATAATGCGCGCCACGTTTTTGGAAGCTGCTCCCGCGCCACATGTCCCTCGTCCGCCTCGATGACGTTTCGCTCGCCTACGGCGAGCAGAAGCTGCTGGTCCACGTCGGCTTCGAAATCGAGGCCGGCGAACGCGTGTGTCTGATCGGCCGCAACGGCACAGGCAAGACTTCCCTGTTCCGGCTGATCACCGGCATCGTGCAGCCGGACAGCGGCCTGATCCAGTACCGGAACGGCCTGGTCATGAGCACGCTCGACCAGGCGCTGCCGGAGAACGTGGAGGCCACGGTGCGCGAGGTAGTCGCCGAGGGACTCGCGGACCTCAAGATCCTCGTGGACGAATACGAGCGCCTCGCGCATCAGAACCTCGACAAGGCCGGCATGAAGCGCCTTGACGAACTCCAGCATCGCATCGACGAGCTGGATGGCTGGAGCATCGACCAGCGCGTCGAGCTCATGATGAACGAAATGGCCCTCCCGCCCGACCAGCCGATCGGCGAGCTCTCCGGCGGCTGGCGCCGGCGGGTCGGCCTCGCCAAGGCGCTGATCAGCAAGCCGGATCTGTTGCTCCTCGACGAGCCGACCAACCACCTCGATATCGTCACGATCCAGTGGCTCGAGAACCGGATCCGCTCCTGGCCGGGGGCCGTGCTGTTCATCACCCACGACCGGGCCTTCCTGGACAAGCTCGCCACCCGCATCTGCGAACTCGACCGCGGGCGGCTGCTCAGCTTTCCCGGCAGCTACGACGAGTACCTGGAACGCAAGGAGAAGTTGCTCGAGGACGAGGCCTCCGCCAACAAACTCTTCGACAAGAAGCTGGACGACGAGGAAATCTGGATCCGTCAGGGCGTCAAGGCCCGGCGGCACCGCAATCAGAACCGGGTGCGGCGGCTCGAAGGGCTGCGCCAGGAACATGCCGACCGCCTCTCGCCACTGAATCGGGCGCGCATCTCCATCGAGGCCGCGGACCAGTCTGGCCGCAAGGTGATTGAGGCAAAAAACGTCACGCACGGCTTCCGCGGCGAGGAACTCATCAGGGACTTCTCCTGCAAGATCATGCGCGGGGACCGCATCGGACTGCTCGGCAACAACGGCGTCGGCAAAAGTACGCTGCTCCGGATCCTGCTGGGAGAGATCATTCCCCAGCACGGCACGATCAAGACCGGCACGGCGCTGGAGATCGGCTACTTCGGACAGCTGCGGGAAACTCTGGATCCCGAAAAAAGCGTGGCCTACATCGTCGGCAATGGCAGCGATTACGTGAAGATCAACGGCCACGAACGGCACGTGATCGGCTATCTCCGGGGGTTCCTCTTCAGCGCCAAGCGGGCCATGACGCCGGTCAAGTCCCTGTCCGGTGGTGAACGCAACCGGGTAATCCTGGCGCGGCTCTTCACCAAACCAACCAACTTCCTGATCCTCGACGAGCCCACCAATGATCTCGACGTGGAAACCCTCGAAGTGCTCGAGGACCGGCTCGACGAGTACAAAGGCACGCTGATCGTGGTGAGCCACGACCGGATGTTCCTCGACTCGGTCGTCACGAGCGTGTTTGCGTTCGAGCCCCGCGGTCACATCGAGCGTTACGTGGGCGGTTACAACGACTGGCTGCGCCAGGGTCGCCAGCTCGCGGAAACCGATAATCCGCACGTGGCCCAGGGTGGTGGGCAGGGCGGGGCGCCACCACCGTCAGCCGCAGAGAAGCGCAAGCAGGCCGCACGGGCCGGCCGCAAGCTGAGCTACAAGGACCAGCGCGAACTGGAATCCCTGTCCGCGAGCATCGAAGCGCTGGAGGCCGAGATCAAAGCCCTGGAGCGCCAGACCTCGGCAAAAGGCTTCTACGACAAGGCCTGGCACGACACCGTCCCGGTGCTCGACGCCCTGCGCGCGAAGCAGGCCGAACACGAGCAGGTCACGGCCCGCTGGCTGGAACTCGAGGAACTGAAGGACCGGGCGTAGGAAATGGGGACATGCCTCATTTCACCTTGAAATGAGGCATGTCCCCATTTCCCCGAGCGATGAATCTGCCAGGTCCTGTCGCACGAACCACCGATCGTCCGCTGAGGAAACGACTATGTACATCAACTTCTGGTACGCCGCCGACTGGAGCCACAACCTGACCGCCACGCCCCGCAAGGTGCGCATGCTCGGTCATGACATCGTCCTGTTCCGCGACTCCAACGGCCAGGCACATGCCCTGAGCGACACCTGTATTCACCGCGGTGCTTCACTCTCCGCCGGCAAAGTGAAGGGCGACTGCGTCGCCTGCCCCTACCACGGCTGGCAGTACAACGGTGATGGCCACGTGCGCAAAATTCCGTCGCTGGGTCCCGGCAGCGAGAAACAGGTGCCCCAGCGGGGCCGTATCGATGCCTATCCGGTCGAGGAGCGTTACGGCCTGATCCACGTCTTTCTGGGTGACCTGCCGGCGGCCGAGCGCCCGCCGATCCTCGAGGTGCCCGAGTACGGCCAGAAGGGCTGGCGGCACACGATCGTCGACTACGGCTGGGAGTCCAACTACGAGCGCAATATCGAGAACGGCCTGGATCCGGCCCACAACGAATTCGTGCACCCGACCCACGGCTACTCGGGCGAGAAGGACGACTACAAGGTCGGCGAACCGACCATCGAAACCACGCCCTGGGGCTTCGGCTTCATGCTCAATTTCCAGGCGCCGCCGATCAAGAACCCGATCATGCGCCTGGCACGCAACTACGACGGTGACCTGGAAGCCGGCTCGGGCCACGTCGGACCGAGCAACATGTGGACCAAGATCCACCTGACGCCCACCCGCTGGATCCACCAGTACATCTTCGAGACGCCGATCGACGAGTACCACACGAAGATCTTTCTGATCTGCATGCGCAACGTGTTGCTGCCGAAGTGGGTGGACAGGATCGTGAACAAGCGCAACTTCGCGATCGCGGAGCAGGATCGCGCGGTCATCGAGCGACTTAACCCTAAGAAGACGCCGAACTCCCGCGCGCGGGAGCTGCTGATGCCGGCCGACAAGGTCATTTACCTCTACCGCGACAGCCTGGACGAATGGACCCGCCGCGGCTGGCGTATCGACACCGAGGCCCTGCGCCAGGCCGCCGCCCGGGGCGACACGATGTATGCACTGCCCTCGCCCGCCAGGCGCGAGACCCGGGGCTGGGTCCTGGAAGCGGTGCCACTCGTGCCGGCGTCCCCGGTGGAGACGGGTAGTACACCACTACGCGCCGTGCAGGCGACAGGCTGAGCACGGCAAACCTGTTTCCCCTGCTCCGCCGGCACTGGACGCCGGTCCTGCCGCTTGCCGAGCTCACCCAGAATCCGCAGGCCGTCGAGGTTGCCGGGGCAAAGCTCGTGGTCTTCCACGGCACCGATGGCCGGTGGCATGCCCTGCTCGACCAGTGTCCGCACCGGCGTGCAGCGCTGTCGCTCGGCACGGTCACCGACGACGGTAGCCTGCAGTGCCGCTATCACGGCTGGCGTTTTCGCGGCGACGGCGTTTGCGCCCGCGTCCCACTCAATGAACTGACACCCAAGGCCATCGGCAGCATCTCGGCCACGGCGTTTCCCGCACAGGAACTCGCCGGCGCACTGTGGGTATACACAGGCTCGTTACAGGAGAGTCCGCCACCGCCGCCGCCGGACTTGCCAGCGTCGTTGCAGGGCCCGCCCCGCCAGTTCGGCACGTACTGCCAGCACTGGACGGCGCACTGGACCCGGGCCGTGGAAAATTTCATCGACTTCGCGCATCCCTCCTACCTGCACCGGGACACGATTGGCGCCTGGACGCACGACTACGCCGAGAGCGGCGCCGTCGCCACGGTGGAAGTCCAGCTGGAAGACTGGGGCTTCACCACGCTGAATTACTTCACGAGCCGCCGACAGGGATTCCGCGTGGACTGGTACCGGCCGAACCTGTCGGTGATCCACTTCGGCAACAGCGCCGAGGCCAAGCTGCACGTGTTCTCGATTCCGGTAACTGCCACCCACACCCGGGTGATGACGGTGCGGCGCCTGCCACCCGGCGCCGACGCGGCGGCCTGGAGCGCGCAGGCCGCGACGGTGGACAACACCATCCTCGACGAGGACAGGCTGGTCGTGGAATCGCAGCAGGGACCGGTGGACGATACGGGCGAGATCTCCGTCGGCACCGACGCACCGGCGGTCGCCTTCCGCCGGTGGCACCGGGAGATGCTGGGCGGGGTTGTGAGCGACTGATCGCCGAGGCGTATGCTGCATGTGGGCAAAGTTAACCCACATGAGCTGCGCGGACGCTTTCGGCTCCATCTGTTGCGTCTAAGCGACGGTCAGTCTGAATCAACAGCCTTCAATTTCCTCGGGTTTCATCCAGATTTTGTAAGGAAACCTCCCCGCCGTTGCTAGTACACTACTGCCCCGCGTCGGCCCGTGCGCAACCGGCCAACGCGTTTTCTGATGTTGTCGCGACTTAGTAAAGGAGACTAACGAATGAACACCAAGAGTATGGGGATTGCATTGCTGTCCGCCGCCGCCCTGTTGGGTGGCACCGCGGCACAGGCTGAACTGTCCTGGACTTACGCCGAGTTCGGCTACAGCCGGGCCGATGGCGTCGAAGACTTCCAGACCGACGCTTATGACCTCAAGGGAAGCATCGGCTTTGCCGGCAAGTGGCACGCTTCACTGGACTACCTGGATGGCACGAGCGAGAACGGCACTGGCCCGGACAACGACTTCGACGGCTATAGCCTCGTCGTCGGTGCCCACCCCCAGCTCACGCCGAACACGCAGCTCATTGCTGACCTCAATTACTTCGACTATGACCTCGACGGTGGTGAAGGCAGCGACGGCTACGGCGTGGGTCTCGGCCTCCGCCACAGCCTCGGCGACAAGGCCGAACTGATGGCCGAAGTCTGGTACACCGAGGGCTCGTTCGACAATGACTCGCCCTTTTTCGCTGACACCGACTACAACAACACCACGATCGAGTTTGGCGCGCGGTATAACTGGACGCCAAACCTGTCGACGGGTCTGACCGTCAATCTCGACGGCGGTGCTGGGGCGGCAACGTCTTCAAGCTCATCGTCCAGTGATTCAGCCCGCTTCGACGTGCGCTGGTCGTTCCTCGGCGCAGTGTCCGACTCCTACTAAAGTCAGCTGCAGGACGTGACTGAAGGCGCCCCGCCTCGTGCGGGGCGCCTTTTTTTTCGCCCCCTGATCAAGCTAGGATCTGCTCCGTGCATGCGCTCGCCCTCACCGTGCTCGTCTTCGCCATACTGGCTGGCTGCATCCACCTGCCCGCTGAGGTGGCGGCGGTCGTGAAGCAATCCGACCCGGCCGGTTCGAATCACTTCAGCAAGCGTTCTGCGCCGGAACCAGGTGCAGCCAATGACCAGACCGCCGCACCGTAGATTGCATGTGCAGCGCCTGCCGGCGCTCGTCCTGCTGGCGATCTCTGCCCTGCTGAACGGGTGCGCCTCCGCCCTCGGTCCGACCACGTTCACGACCTGGCAAATCGACGGCCAGCCAGACGCATCCACGGTGCTCTTCCAGGGCATTCCCGTCCGCACCGGCCAGATTGTGGCGAGCGAACAGGGCTCGCCACAGAGCATCTTTCTGTCGTTGCTGGTTGCCGACAACTACCCCTTCGTCCACACGGGCATTCTCGCCATCGAGGACGGCGTACCGATGCTCTACGAGGCGAATGGCCAGATCCAGCCGTCGTTCGGCGGTGGCCCGCCCACGCGCCATATCGGCGGCGGCCTGCGGCGCGTGACGCTGGAGAGCTTCCTGGCCAAGCAGCGCTTCATCGCCATCTATGACCCGCCGGCGGGCGCAGATCGGCAGCGGATCGGCCAGTTTGCCCAGGAAAGCCTGGCGGCCGGCCTGCCCTTCGACTCCTACTTCAACCGGGAGGACCCGTCGAAGGTCTATTGCTCGGAATTCACGGCCCTCGCCCTGGCGGCCGGCGGCGTCAGTGCGCGCAAACCGTCACCGGTCAATGCCAATGCATCCGTCGGCATCATCCTGGACTGGCTCGAGATTACGACCCCGGACATCATCCCGGCCGGCGCCATCATTGCGGACGCCACCCGCGTGGCACTTTTCAGCCGCCAGCACACTCCGGCGCAGATCGCAGCCTACTTCGACGTCAAGTCCGAACTGCACCGGCGGTTCACACCGGACCAGAAGCTGGGCAATATCCTGCGCTTCTCCTCGCTGGGCGGCTTGAAGTTCCAGCCGGAGGTTCTGGCATTTATGCGTGCAGTCAACGATGCCGCCGCCGGCTGGGATCGCCTCTCGCCAACGGTCGTGGGACAGCGCGTGCGCGCGCTCGCTGCCGAACGACTCGGGCCTTTCGACCCCGCCCTAGCCGTGGCTAACGCGCCGCACCCCCGGTAACGACAACACATATTCCGCACCCATCAGCATCGACGGCGTGTAGTAGCCACCTGTTGCCGGGTGCTCCAGCAGGTGCTGGACGATGCCGAGCGCGCCGGTGACGGTAAGGTCGTAGCCGTTCGGCGTGTCGATCTCGACTGTCCGCTGTTCGCCCTTGCCATTGCGCACCTCGCCCCAGATGCGCGAGCGCGTGGCGGCCCGCTTCTCCGCCGAGGGCCCCTGCACGCTGGACTCGATGCGCCGTTGCAGGAAGCGCACGACCGGCGTCAGGCCGAGCAACGGCCTGATCCAGTTGGCGCGACGGGCACTGGCGATGGCGCGCGGCGGCGCCACGAGGTAGGTCTCGATGTCGGGGATACCGGTGGAAACGAAGGCGGTGTACAGATCGCCCCACGGAATCGTCATGGCCGTCCGGGGCCTGCCGTCGAGACTGAAGGTGCGGGTCTTGTACGCCAGCGGCACGGCCACCAGCTGTCCGTTGCGCCGGACCTGCCCGCCTTTCGCCAGCCCCTCGACGCCCGTCTTGGTCGTCCCCGGGCTGGCACCGCCACCGGCCTCGAAGCCAAGCGTCAGCGCGACCGCATCCGGCAGTTCGCGCTTCAGCAACGCAGCCACGCAATCCGTCGGCACCACGTCGAAGCCCGCACCCGGCAGCACCACGATGCCGCGCGCCTGATTACAATTCTGGGCACGCGCGTGCTGCGCGTGGCAGTGGGCGAAGACGCTGATCTCGCCCGTAATATCGAGATAGTGCGCGCCGGCCGCAAGGCAGCCTTCGAGCATCGGAGCACAGGTGGCAGAGAAGGGTCCGGCGCAATGGAGGACCAGGGACACGCCCTTGAGCCCGACAGACACGGCCTGCGGGTCCTTAAGGTCGAAGACACGGACGGGCAGGCCGAGCTCGGTACCGAGTGCGTTCAGCGCCGCCGCGTTGCGTCCGGCCAGCACCGGTTGCAGTCCCCGGCGCACCGCCTCGGCGGCCATCAGCTTGCCGGTATAGCCGTTCGCGCCATAGATCAGCCACGTGGCCATGAGTTCACCATCGGTCCGGTCCGGTGGGTAGACTACTTCAATGGCGACCGAGCTGGAAATTCTGCGGGTGGTCAGCGATCGGCTGGCCGCCCAGAACCTGGACTTCATGCTGACGGGGTCGTTCGCGCTCGCGTTTTATGCGACGCCGCGCATGACCCGCGACCTCGATTTCGTCGTCGCCCTTAAGGAGCCCGATGTCGAGGGCCTCACGGCCGCCTTCGAAACGGACTTCTACATCGATGCAGACGCGGCGCGGACTGCGATTCGCGCCGAGAGCCTATTCAACCTCATGCACCTCGCGAGTGGCATCAAGGTCGACCTGATTGTCCGCAAGACCGCCCCCTACCGCCGGCTGGAGTTTTCCCGCCGCCTGGCCGTTGACCTGGCCGGCATCCAGACCTGGATCGTCAGCCGCGAAGACCTGATCCTGTCCAAGCTGGTCTGGGCCCGTGATTCCGGCTCGGAACTGCAACTGCGGGACGTCCGCGCGCTGATCGAGGGCACGGCTGACGCCGCGTATTTGCGGGACTGGGCCGCTAAACTGGGCGTTGCTGAAATGCTGGAAAAGCTATCGTCTTGAGCGACACGTCGGCAAAATCTGCAGCCCTGGTCACCGCCCGCCACCGCGCCATGACCCCGGCCGAGCGGTGCCAGATCGCCTCTGCCATGTATGACGGGGCCCGGGCCATTGTTGAGTCATCCCTGCCGGCTCAGCTGACCGGACGGGAACGGCGTCGCGCCTACGCGCTGCGCATGTACGGCACGGAGCTGACGCCGGCGGCTCTCGACGCATTCGCCGCTTATGAGGCCAAACCCACCGCTCTGATAGCCAGCCCCTGCGTCGGTATCTGCTGCATCGGCGCTGATGGCCTGTGCTTTGGCTGCTATCGCAACCGCGCGGAGCTCTCGGCCTGGGGCACGGCCAGCGACACCGAGAAGCGGAAGATCCTGGTTCAATGCCAGCTTCGTCAAGGTAGCCTCAAGTAGCACTCATGGCCCCCGTAACCTCCAGTTTTGCAGTCAGCGCGCCCGCCTGCATCACCATTCCGGTCAAGGGGCACGCAGCGCTGTTTCCGGTACGCCGGATTTACTGCGTCGGGCGCAACTACGCCGAGCACGCGCGGGAGATGGGTGGCGACTCCAGCCGTGAACTCCCGTTTTTCTTCTCGAAACCTGCTGACGCGGTGCGCGTGTCGCCCGCGGACATCCCCTACCCGTCCCAGACCCGTGATCTTCAGCATGAAGTGGAGCTGGTGATCGCCCTGCGCGGAGGTGGCACCGACATCGACGTGGGGCAGGCACCGGCACTGGTCTTCGGCTACGCGGTGGGTATCGACCTGACCCGGAGGGACCTGCAGGCCGCGGCCAAGAAAGCCGGCCGCCCCTGGGACATGGCCAAGGGCTTCGATGCCTCGGCCCCGATTTCGGCCATCATGCCTGCAAACCAGATGGGAGCGATCCGCAACCAGGCTATTTCGCTGGCTGTCAACGGAGACATGCGCCAGTCGGGACATGTCGGCGATATGCTCTGGTCGGTTCCCGAGGTCATCGCGGAGTTGTCTCGGCTCGTCGAACTCAAGGCCGGCGACCTTATATTCACGGGTACACCGGCCGGCGTCGGGCCGGTTCGGCCGGGGGATACCCTCCACGCCCGGATAGACGACGTGGGCAGTCTGGAAGCGCGGATCGTGGACAGTCAAAGAAATTTTACAAGGATTCACCAGTGAGCGAGCGGATTGCGCACGGCGGCCTCGCGATCGCGCGCGAGTTGTACGACCTGATTGGCACTGAGGTCATCCCCGGCACCCAGGTTACGGCAGACGCCTTCTGGTCGGCCTTCGAACGCATCGTGGCGGACCTGACGCCCCGCAACCGCGCCCTGCTCACCCGCCGGGACGAGCTGCAGGCGATGATCGACAACTGGCACCACGTGAATTCCAGGCCGGATGCGGCAGCTTACAAGGAGTTTCTGCAGGACATCGGTTACCTGCTCCCCGAAGGACAGCCCTTCAATGTGACCACCGCCAACGTGGACAACGAAATCGCCACACTCGCCGGTCCGCAGCTCGTGGTCCCCGTAAAGAACGCCCGCTACGCCCTCAATGCCGCCAACGCCCGCTGGGGCTCGCTCTACGACGCGCTCTACGGCACCGACGCGATTGCCGAGGACGGCGGCGCCGGCCGGCAGGGCGGCTACAACCCCGTGCGCGGCGCCAAGGTCATCGCGTACGCGCGGGACTTTCTCGACGCGACGTTTCCGCTCACGATGGGCTCGCACCACGACGCTACCCGCTACAGCGTCAGCAACGGCGCCCTGGCCGTGGCGCTCGCCGGCGGCAAGAGCACCGCACTGAAAGACCCCGCGCTGTTCGTCGGCTACAGCGGCAGCCCGGACCATCCAGAGATCGTGCTCCTCCGCCACCACGGGCTGCACGTCGAGATCCAGATCGACGCGCAGCACCCAATCGGCCGCGACGATCCGGCCAACGTGAAGGACCTGTGCCTTGAAGCAGCGCTGACCACCATCCAGGACTGCGAGGACTCCGTCGCCGCCGTCGACGGCCCCGACAAGGTCGAGATCTACCGCAACTGGCTCGGGCTGATGCAGGGCACCCTGCAGTGCGAGCTCCCCAAGGGCGGCAAGACCATTACGCGCCGGCTCGACCCCGACCGGGTCTACACGCGCCCCCAGGGCGGCGAACTGCGCCTGCACGGCCGCGCGTTGCTGCTGATCCGGAACGTGGGCCACCTGATGACCAACCCGGCCATCCGGTACAAGGGCGAGGACGTCTTCGAAGGGATCATGGATGCGGCGATCACCGCGCTGATCGCCAAACACGACATCCTGGGTCGTGGCGCCCTGCGCAATTCCCGGACCGGCTCGATGTACATCGTCAAGCCAAAGATGCACGGCCCCGACGAGGTCACCTTCGCCGTGGAGCTGTTCGCCCGCGTGGAAGACGCCGTTGGCCTGCCACGGAACACCCTGAAGATCGGCATCATGGACGAGGAACGCCGCACCTCCGTCAACCTGCTGGAATGCATCCGCGCGTCGCAGGAGCGCGTGATCTTCATCAACACGGGTTTCCTGGACCGCACCGGCGACGAGATGCACACCTCCATGGAGGCCGGCGCCATGGTGCGCAAGGAAGACATGAAGTCCAGCGCCTGGATCAGCGCCTACGAGAACAACAACGTGGACGTGGGCCTGCTGTGCGGCCTGCCCGGCCACGCCCAGATCGGCAAGGGCATGTGGGCCAAGCCCGACCTGATGGCGGAGATGCTCCGCGTAAAGATTGGCCACCCGCAGGCGGGCGCAAGCTGCGCCTGGGTGCCCTCACCCACCGGCGCCGTGCTGCACGCCATTCACTACCACCAGGTCGATGTGACCGAGCGCCAGCAGGCGTTACGCTCCCGCCCCCGCGCGTCGCTCGACGACATCCTCACGATCCCCCTCGCACCGAACACCAACTGGAGCGCAGACGAGATTCGCGCGGAGCTCGAGAACAACTGCCAGGGCATCCTGGGCTACGTCGTGCGCTGGGTCGACCAGGGCGTCGGCTGCTCCAAGGTGCCCGACATCCACAACGTGGGCCTGATGGAAGACCGCGCCACGCTGCGCATTTCCAGCCAGCACATCGCCAACTGGCTGCGGCATGGCGTGGTCACGGAGGCGCAGGTGCGCGAGGTGATGAGGCGGATGGCGGCGGTGGTGGATGGGCAGAATGTGGGCGATCCGCTGTATCGGCCGATGGCGGGGGCGTTTGAGAAGAGCGTCGCTTTTAAGGCGGCTTGCAGTCTGGTGTTCGAGGGGCTCCGGCAGCCGAATGGGTATACGGAGCCGTTGTTGCATCAGGCGCGGTTGGAGTTGAAGCAGAATGGTAAAGCGGAGTAAGCGATGGCCTCAGATTCCACTTCTTCGACTACACAGACGCCTAGCCGTCCGCCTCAGTCTGGCCGGCGTATCTATTGGCTGCTGGGCCTGCTGGTGCTGGGCGGCGCCGTTCTGCTCTGGCGCAGTGGCCCGCGGGAACCACCCGTCCCGCAGGAACAGGTTACTGAACCGCCCCCGCCCGTCCCAGTGCCCACCGACCCAAGCCTGCCAGCCCCCATTGCCCCCCGACCGGTCGAGCTGGTGGAACGGGAACTGCCCGACGGCACCGTGATACGGGTGGCGCTTCCCGGGGTGGAAAGCGAGCTGATCGCATACATCGCAGACGTGGGCCGGCCCGTGGATGACGCGCTTCGGTTTACTCTGGACCGGGTTGGGTTCGAGCGGGGTTCTGCCGATCTCAGTCCTGGCTCGGCGGCGCAGATCGACAACCTTGTCGCCATGATGAAGGCGTGGCCGTTTCTGAAGCTTCAGTTCGTCGGCCATGGGGATGAGCCGGGCAGCGGCGCGGCCGATCTGGAACTGGCGGGTCAACGGGCGACGCGGGTTATGAATGAGGTCGTTGGTCGCGGGGTCGCGGCGGAGCGGGTTAGAGCGGAGAGTGACAGGGATCAATCACCCAAGGCCATGAGCGCCTTTCAATACAAGGACCACGGCGGGATCGATGTGCGCGTGACTGCCAAGTAAGTCCGCCGGCAAGTTGCAGCGGAAATCGGCATCCTCATCAGGCCGTTGCTTTGAACGGCGCGTGCCGGTGGGGCAGGACAAAATGCCGCGGTTCTACCCGACCCTCACATAGAGGCTCAGGGGTGTCCAAATTACTGGGGAAAGTCCACTCTAATTCCAGCCTAAGGTAGCGATTTCAGCTCAGGTGAACTATCAGTCGGCTCCTTAGGAGCGAGGTCCTTAGCGTCAGGAGCAAGCTGTGTAAATGAGTTTGTAAACAGGGACTCAGCCGCACTATTGGCCCCCTTATCAAAGCCCTTAGACACACCCTTCTGGACAGACTTTGTTACATCTTTATCGACCGCCTTGACAAGCGCACGGTCTATTACTTGCATTGGTCGAGTCGATTGAAGTACCGTCTTGGTAGTAGCCACTGCAGTTCTTATTACGGCTTTTTCAGCTGGCTTCGCCGCGTGCTTGATGAGCGACTTTACAACGGCGATCGCAACCTTGCCTTGCGGTGAAGCCTTCACAAGCTCCGAAACACCCTCCAACACTATGCTGGCGCCCTCCGCTACGTTATCCGCTTTCTGTCCGGACGTTGCATTGTCCGCATCGCATGGACCACCGGAACAACCCAGGTGGCTTGAAGTTAGAACGTAGCCGACCACAGCCAGAGCTATAGGCAGAGCCCAGTTACCATCCGGATCAACATAGGCAATTGGATTATTCCGCCCATAGGCGTAGGGACCAAGAATCTGCGGGTCGACTGCCTCTCTAACGTTCTCGTCGATACTTGTGCTAGCTAGATCGGCCGAGATGAAGGCGGCTACCCCGGGATGCAGGTACCTTGCACCGAAGTACTCCAATTGGCTCTCTGAGTCCCGCTCCTTTCCAACGAATCCGTAAGCATTTCGATAAATTTCTACGATCGAGGTACTCGAATGGCGAGTCGATCCGAACGGGTAGTAGCTGGCACCTTCCACCACAGCGCCCGCTTCGGAAGTCGAAACCTGGGTCGAGCCGAGATGATTGTGAACATAGTACGTCGCTGGCTGGAAATTGGTATTCCGTTGATTGCTGCGGCCTACTCGACCCGAACCTGCGTAGGCGTATTTCGAGAGTGTTCCATCGCGCTGCTCAGAATACTTGTCGACGTAGAAAACCGCTCCCAGCCCCGGCCCGTGCTTCAGAACCCGGACATTGCGGAAGTCATAGGCGTAGCGAGCATCAATAGACTCTTTCTGATAGCCCGTGAGACGATCTTTCGGATCCCATGACAGCGTTGCTCCATTTTCCGTAATTGCGTTGCCATTGGGATCGTAGGCAATGCTGGTTAGCGACGGATTTCCGGTACCAGTGATTGCGTGCGGTCCCGCCGGCGCCCCAGGGCTACGGCCAATTCGTCCTGCTGATCCCGCGCTCCCACCGTGGGCAATGGCACCCAACTGCATCAACGGATCCGGCGCCAGTAGCGCCGCATCCTGCCGCGTCATGTTGCCAATCGCGTCGTACTGCCAGTCGAGCCTACCCCAAACAGCATCGTTCTTCGCCTGGGTCAGGCGATACACCGAGTCGTACGCAAAGTCCTGGGTGCCATTGAACTTGCGCGCGTCCGCAGAAGCAATGCCGAGCTCCGTGCCAATGGTGTCCAGCACCTGGTTGCTGCGCTGGTCGGTGATGCGGGTGATGTTGGACACGCCGTCGTAGCCATAGGCAAAATCCTGCAGCGCCACGCTGTCACTCGCCCGGACGCTTCGTAGGTTTTGTAGCCGCAGTCGCAGGTCATACTGATACGAGGTTGTAACGCCGTTCGCCAGCGCCAGCGTCAGTCGCTCCCCGGCCGGGTTGTAATCGAGCTGAGTTACCACCCCGGTCATCGCCTCGGGCAGCCCGCGACCGTTGTACTGGTGAGCAAGCGTGGTCTGATCCGGGTACGTCAGCTGCGTGACCCGGTCCATGGAGTCGTAGTCCATGCCGGTGAAGAAGTTCTTCAGGATTCCGGCATCATCTTTGATGCGCTTGACCGTCCACACCACCCGTCCACGGGCGTCGTAGGAGGTGTGCTCCTCACCAGACTGGTCCTTCACCCAGGCCAGCTTGCCTAGCGTATTGCCCGCCTGGACCGTCGGACTGGTCGTGGTCCTTGCCGCCTTCACCACGTCCGCCGCATCAATCACACCATCCCCGTTCCGGTCGAACGCCACATCTGCGTTCTGCCCTGTCAGCACCGCCTGGGCGATCGCCTGGGGGCCGTCCGCCAGCCAGTAGTCTCCCCGGCTCACCGGCCCGGCTGGGGCGTCGTAGTGGTACTGCACGTCGGCGGGTGAACCGACGGGGCCATAAAACTCATTGAGGATGCGGTTCGCTCCGTCGTACTGATAGCGGATCACCTGGCCCTTGGCGTCGGTCGTCTGGATCAGGTTGTCGGCGTTGTCGTAGGCGTAGCTCCACTGGCCCCGGTCCGGGTCGTTCATGAAAGTCTTGCGGCTCAGGCCGTCGAAGCTAATGAACTTCTGGTTGCTCTGGGCGTCCGTGTAACCCTTGAGGTTGTCCAGCACGTCGTAGGTGTAGCGCGTGGTCCAGCCGGCGGGTTCGCGGACCTCCCGGAGCCGTCCCGCCCCGTCCTTGTCCAGCAGCCCGTCCGTCACGTACTGCATGGAACCGCCGGCATGGATCGACGCGGGGTTGGTCTGCTCCTCGTCGCGGACGATGCGTTTCAACGGCTGGTACTCCGTCGTCGCAAAGCTGCCGTCGGGCTGGGTCATGCGGATCTCGCGGCCCATGGCGTCGTACAGATGCTCGGTGAAGCTTCCGCTGAAGGACGGCGCGACGTAGTTGAGGCCACCCCCCTCGAAGTACGGCAGGTACTTCCGCCGCGCCATGCCCTTGCCGTTGAACTGCACGGTGTCGCTGACCACTGTCTGGCCGGCAGTCTCGCCCTCCGCCCGCGTCATCACCTTGCGGCTCAGCCCGTCGAAGAAGCTGCGGGAGTCCACCGTGCCGCCACCGGCGGATTCGCGCTGGCGGGTCTCGACCCAGTTGATGGTCCGGCCGCCGCCGATGCTGGCGTTCAGCACGTAGTCGTAGGCGGTGGTGGGGCTGCCGGTGCTGTCGCCGGGACGAACCACCGAAGTCAGGCGAGCGAAGGTGTCATAGCCGTAGCAGGTGGAATAGCCGTTGAAGTCGGTAGAGCAGGTCATCACGCCGAAGCCGGGGTCGTAGGTGGCGCTCATGGACAACGCTGTGCTCCCGGTCTGGATCACTTCCTGGACCGGGAAGGTGTGGAACACCGGGTCGTAGGTGAACTGTCGGGAATGCCCCGCGGCGCTGCCGAACATGCCGTCGTAGGTCGCCACGATGTTGCCGTAGGCATCGAAATCGTTGCGAGTGGAGACCTGCCACTGGCCGCCGCTCACCCAGTTCTCCACCCGGGTCAGGTTGCCGTTGCTGACCTGGCCGGGCGTGGTGCTCTGGTCGTAGAAGTTGCGGGTCGCGGCGGCCTGATTGCCGTTCTCATCGCTGACGGTCTGCTCGACCAGGCGGTCGAGGATCCAGGCTCCCTGGCCGGAGGGGTAGCCCGCTGAGAAGCTGGAGACCGTCAGGCGCTCGTCGTCCCAGCTGCCATCAAGCCGACCCTGCTCCAGCATGGACGTGCGATTGCCGAAGTCGTCGTAGTCATAGGCCCAGGAGAGCACCACCAGTGTGCCCTGCCCTAACTCGGTCACGCTTCGGGATTTCGCGCGCTCGCGGGCAAACGTAATCTTGCGTGGGTCGCCGACGACACCGTTGGCCAGAATCTTCGTGTCCCAGGTGTGCTCCTCCCGGAAAAAGAGCGCACCCGTGGGGGTGCGCGTCTCCTGCGCCAGAAGCTTCCCCTTGCGCGCCTCGTTCGTAACGCCGGTGGCAAGATCGAAACCGGTGTCGAAATCGAACGCCGTGACGAGATCCGGGATGCTCGCGTCACCCACGTCCCGCCGCGTAGCCGAGGCGAAACCCCGGAACTGCTTCTCCGCACCGTCGTAGTAGCCGTTGCGATACGTAAAGTTGCTGACGTACTGCTGCAGGCCGTCGCTCACGGTGATACTGGCGATCACCGGGACCGGGAAGGGCGGCTTCGTACTCCAGGCCAAGGGCGTATCGCGGTCGCGCACCAGGTCCGCGACGCTGGATCGGTAGGCGAGTGTTGTTATCTGCCCGATACCGTTGGTGATCGTCTTGAGCTGGTAGGGCTGGTCTGCCGGGGCGAAATCAATGTACGCCAGCCCGGCCGCACCGAAGTACGAGGTATTCCACAGCACGTCTGCCGAGCCGTTGCCGTTGACGTCCGCCTGGCGAAATGCGGCTGAGCCGCTCACCAGGTTCGACGATAGCGCGAAAGGCGCGGCAAACTCTGCCTTCGAGTGATCGGCTGCGTTCAGGCCCTTGTTGAGCCACACGGTGACGGAGCTACCCATGTAGACGAGGTCGCTGCGGCCGTCCCCGTTCACGTCCACCAGGAGCACGCGGGCCGGATCCGGCAGCGGATCGGGCGCGGCGAGAAAGTCCACCCGGTCGCCATACAGCCCATAGCCCATGCTCGGGTAGTAGTGCACGTTGCCCGACTGGACGAAGACGAGGTCCTGTAGCCGGTCGCCGTTCATGTCGGCCTGCTTGGTGGCAGTGGACATGAAGCTCAGGCTTGGGCCCGGCGACGGGGCGCTGTAGGGGCTGCTCCAGCCGGTTCCCTTAAGGTTGATAAAGACATCGATGTAGCCACCGCCGTTGAGGCGTACCACGTCGATGTACTTGTCGTTGTTGGCATCTACCAGCTGCACGGCGGGGTTGTCGAAGGTGAATCCCGAGGAGGCTCCCATGGAGGGCGCCGGCTGCCAGTCGAAGGCGGCATCCACCGTGAAAAACGTAATGTCTCCCGGGGTGACGTGCAGCAGGTCCGAACGGCCATCGGCATTCATGTCGGCGAGCCGCGTGGAGGGCACGTTGAGGGCGTAGGTGACGCTGTTGCCCATGCTCGCGGCACCGGCCCAGAGCGGATCGCCGTTGGTGTCGGGGCCGCGGTTCAGGTAATAGGTATTTGGGTCTGTGTGGGTATCGAGAGCATCCGGCAGGCCGTCACCGTTGACGTCGAAGAGATCGGTGTAGGGATCCGCGAAATCGAAGCTCGCCGGCGTACTGACGTAACGGGCGGCACCGGCGTTGCGATCGAAGGAGCTGTACGTAAAGGTGGCAGGCGGCAACGTTGAAGTGCCGTCCCGGCCGACCTGCGTGACGGAGGCCAGCAACGACATCGGCTGGTCGTCGGACACCGCCGCGTAGGCCAGCTGGTAGCTCCGGGCCGGCACGTTGGCCACGCGAACCGTCATGGACGAGCAACGGTAGGTGGTCTTCAGCTCGAAACCGGGGCGGTAATCCGTGATGATGTCCGGACGGACGGCGTAGGCGAAGTCCACGACCATCGCCGCGGTCGGATCGGTGCCGTTGTAGAGAATGCGTGTCATGTAGTTCTGGGCGCCGCCACCGAGTTTCTCGTACTGGAAGGTGATGACGTTGCCGTTCAGGTCCGTCATCTGGCTGAGATCCCAGCGAAACACGCGGCCGGTGTTCTGCACCTGTTCGGCGGTGGTCGAGCCGAAGGTCAGCGTGACGCCGTCGCGGCGGTGCACGACCCAGCCGGCGCCGATACGTTCGGCCTTGACGAACTCCGTGTCGTTCTCGAGCCGCCAGACGTTCTGGGCGATGGGGACCAGTTCCTCGCCACCCGCGTAGAGGACGTGGTCGACACCATTGCTGTCCGGCCACAGCGTGTACAGCGGCAGGCCCTTGTCGGTCTGCCGCTGGATGAACGGCAGGTCGAGCTTCCAGCCGAGGCCGAAGGGGCTCTGGCCATCGCCACTGTTGTAGGAAAGTGCGAGCTGGGGTGCGAAGCCCGCCCGGCCCGGGGGAAGGCGGAGCGGGACGCGATAGTTCGCGGTGCCGGTATTGAGCTGCGGCTGGAACGACTCGCCGAGCCCCTCGATGGAGCCCGGACCCGACGGTAGCGAGAGGACGGTGGGCGCGACGCCGGACTTGTTATCAGCAGACCACGCCGGGCCGGCGGCAAGCGCAATCAGACACGCCAGGAGCAGAAGGCGCGCTAGCGCGCTGCCTAGAGTCGCGGGGCGTAGTAATGCCAGTAGAACCAAAGGGTCACGTCCCGGGCATCTTCGATGTTGATGGTCCGCGTGCCGCTCGCGAGGTAGGGAATGATGAGCGACCAGTGGGTGGTGGCGATGCTCCGCTCCCGCAGAACATCGACGTTATAGCTCGAAGGCGGCGCCGGGCTGTTGGGCGGGATGTTGTCCGTGAGGATGGAGATGGACGCATCCAGCGAGTCTACCGACTCGATGCGGGCATTCCGCGTGCTATAGAGGTAGTGGCGGCTCACGTAGTCCCGTGTCTCTCCGGTCAGCCTGTCGGGGTGGGCGGGATCCGAGACCACGCCGCGTGACTGATTGCGAATGCGCGCCGTGCCGCCGTAGGTAAGGCACGCCGGCTTGTTGACTGGCGCGATTGGCGTCGGCACGTCCACAGAAATCCGGATCAGGTCGATCTTCTCAAGGTACCGGTTGGGATCGAAGAATCCGCTCAACTTGGGGTTGAAGGCCGTGTCGAAGTCCAGCCGCAACACCTGGGCACCCGGGTACTGGCAGGCTCCGGTCGGAGAGTCGCTGGGGTCCCAGGGCTTCAGGTGCTTCAGGAGATAGCTCTTCCAGGCCTGGTCGGCCTTCACCAGCGCCCCGCTGACGGGATCCACGTAGGCCGCTGCCTCCGGATTTGTTCCGGAAATTGGCCGTGTCTGATCCACACCCACGGGTACGTAGCCGAGGAAGGTCTTCTTGATGGAGAAGGGATAGTCGAAGTCCTCGAGGAGCGTGCCGCTCGATGACAGGGTATTGAAGGAACTCATAGCCCCCATCAGGTTCTGCAACTCGGGCGCGTTGCGCACCTTGAACACAGTCTGCGGCGTGTAAGTCACGAGGCCGGCGGTCGTGTACTGGAATGGGCTATTGCGCTTGTACTCCAGCGCCCGCAGCGTGATGAACACCCACTTCTGCGCCTCGCGGAAGGCCTGGTCCGCCTGGATGATGGAGTTGTCTGCCAGCAGGCGGTGCGACGGGTCGGCAAAATAGCGGGTGGCCAGGGTGGTGTTGTTCTCGTCGCGGCGCCGGTACAGGTCGTCCCGTTCGATGACCAGAGCCGTGGTTCGTCCAAAGGCCTTTTGGGCCAAGATCGCGTTCTCGAGGGAATCGATCGCCAGCGTTCTCATCCGCAGCATCAGGGTTGCAATGCGGGCCTTGGAGTTATCCTGAAGGATCTGGCCTTGCTGGTCCAGAAGCGTGGCTTGCTCCTCGGCCGCTAATTGCTCCTTGTGGGCCTGTAGGGTGCCTATTGCGCTCTCGCTGGCCGCCTGCAACACAGCGTTGACGACCCCAAAGTAGATGTTCTTACTGTTACCAATGCTATTTGCAGCTGCCTGTGCGGCCTTAATGTAGGAAATCTGCTGCGTCAGTTCCGCCTGCTTGTTCCCGTATTTGATGACGATCTGCTGCATCTGACCGTAGTGTCCTCCCTCACTGGCAGCGCGGTCGGCCTCGATCTGGATCTCCTTTTCCAGGTTCTCGATCTCGACACCGTTCTGCTGGATGTGCAGTGCCGCCAGCTGCTCGTCCTGCTTCGCCTGCCAGAGCTCGCTGCCCACGTTGTCGAAGGGCGTGGCGGGATTCGAGCCTTCGACCTGCAGCAAGCGCGCGTTGAAATCCTGCTGCTTCGCCTGGAACTGTGTAGCGAGGTTGTCGAGCCGGTCCTGGTAGTTGGGATAGGCCGTGTGGGCGATGTCGTACTTGGTGACGGCGTCGGCCAGCGGGCCCGTACTCACGAAGTTCGCCCAGTAGTTATAGGAGTTGGCCGTGTCGCAGGGCTGGTTGCCCGTGCAACCCGACGTATTCGGCTGGCTGAGCAACAGGAAGTCGTCCGCGAAGCCTAGCGGGTTCGTGGTGCCAGCGAGGAAAGTCCCCAGTCCCTGCAAGCCCGTGAGGGCGCTCCGCACGCTGGCAAGGGATTCCTGAGCACCCGAGGCCGCTGTGCCGAAGCTGCCGTTCGCGCCGGTCGTGCTGAACCCCGGCTTGCCGCGAAACACATTCAGCACCGCGTTGATTTCGAGGTAGCGCGAGGCCAGGCCGGTCTTGATCAGGTCGGCCGCCTTGGTCGCGTCCGAGAGCTCCGTCTGGGTGGCCGGATTGCCCCGGATGATGTACAGCCAGGCCAGGTCCTGCATGGTGCGCACCTGGTCGCGCATCGCGTCGAGAATCAGCACTAAGTCCTTGTAGCCCGCGAAGGGCGTGTAAGCCTCCTGACCCGGGGTCGTCGGGGTCAGCGTGAAGCTGCCCGAAGTGCCGTAGAACTCGGAAGTCGGCGAGCGCTGCGGCACCTCCTGTCGGAAGAGCAGGTAGCCGGCGGGATAGGTGGCCTGGGTGGAAGTGCTGAGGCTCGGGTCCAGCGGGTCCGCCACGTCCGCCGGGTCGATGCCCAGCGGGTCTTTCAGGAGATCCATGTAGCCCTGGAGGGCCGCGTCATACAGCGGCAGCGAATCCTTCAGGTAGGTAATTTCCGAGTCCACCACGAACGGTCCGGCGCCGGGCGGCACGAGCAGCCCCAGCCGGATCTTGGCGACCTGCTGGGCCTTCTCCCGGGCCACCGCCAGATTCGCCGACGCCGTGTCGTAGAGCACGTCGAGGAGCACCCAGCGCAGGTTCTGCGCTGTGGGGGCCAGGCGCACCGCATCCTTAATGTCCTGAGCCACCGCGGCGGCCCCACCCTGGTCTCCAGCCGTCCAGTACTGGTTGATGCCGGAGGCGCTGCGGATGATCTCGCTCGCCGCGTTGGCCGAGTACATGTAGTAGCGGTAGCGGAACGCGGCCGAGTCCACTGTCCAGCCCGGCACTACCGCGGCACATGCTGCAACGACTGCCGGATCCCGCGACGGATACAGGCGACACCGGTCGTTATTGACCGTCGCCACGACGAAATTCTCGGAGGGCAGCTGGGAACCGAAGGCCTGGCCGAAGGCGGCGCTCTGCAGGCGGACCGTGCCGCTGCTACCGTTATCGCAGACCGATGCCGGTGCAGGCCAGGCCTGATTGCCGCAGCCACCGAAGAAGGTGGCCGACGAACCGTTCTGGGGCGGGTTAGCCGCTGGCCCGGTCAGTGGGTTGTCGAAGGCGGCCTGCACGGCGCCCTTGCCGGCGATGATCGTGAGCTCGTTCGTCGTGCCGTCGGTGCCGGAGCCGTTGGAGACCGTGCTGGCCAGGACGCCCACGTTGTAGGTGCCGGGCGGCAGCGCCGGGCTGATGAGATTGCCGGCGAGTGTCCACGTGCCGTCCGCATTGTTGACGCCGGCATAGTTGTTACCCTGCACCGTCACCTGGATGGTCGCCGTCGGGTCGCTCACGGCACCTGTAAGGCGTGGTTTCGAGCTATAGGTGCTGACGATGTCCACCGTCACGACGGGCTGCGCTGCCTGAGCCTGCTGGCCGACCAGCGTCAGCAGCGCGAAGGCCCCGGCCAGTCTCCCTCCGGTGCCCGACACGATTCGCTCGCGAACTAACAGCCGGGTGCGGTGCATGGCGCCAAGGTCGTGTTGTTGAAAGGAATGGAGGCCGGCGGTTTCACTAGCACGAAGGTGCCGGTGACATTCGCGCTGCCGGTCTGCGTAAACTGCACGGCCTCGCCGGTACCGAAGATGCTCTCTGACATGTTCCCGGAAATTTTGCTAGCCAGGTCCACAGACGTGGCCGCCAGGGTGATGCGCCGATAGAGCGGCACCTTGAGCAGGGTGGCAGTACTGGCCACTGGAATCAGTGTCGTGGTGGCGGAGAAGCTGCTCGGGGTCACCACCGAACTGGCCATCGCAATGTCGCCGGGCGGCAACCCCATGCTGCCGTCGCTCTTGATGACGACTCGGCTCTGGGTTCCGTTCTGGCCGATTTCCAGAGGAAAGCCGAAGATGAGGCCGTCCACGGAGATGCTCGCCTGCCACACGGCATCGTTGTCGTTGATGTAGACCGCGTGCTGCTGGGCGTAGCCGAGGGAATACCCTGCGTCAGTGAGCAGGGTAACCTGCACGGTCCGGGTGTTGGCAGCCAGCAGGTCGTCCAGCGCATGAATGGCGAGCTCCGCGCTGACGCCGCTGACGGCCAGCGGCTGCGGCGCGCTTCCACAGCTTCCACTGGGCGGGTCGTAGTCGGTGCCGCACACTGCCGTTCCCTGCAGCAGGTAGGACACGTTGCCGGTATAGCCCGGCGCAATGGTGATCAGCAGGCGCGCGGTGTCACCTTCCGTCACCGTGGTTTGCGACTGGGTGAAATTGACTCCGTTTGGTCGCGCGCCCTGCGCACGAACGTAGATGACGAGATCGGCGACGTCCACGACGTTGTCGTTGTTGAGGTCCATCGATGAGAGGTCGCTGCTTGACAAGCCGCTGCCCACTCCCATGATTACTGCACGCAGGTTCTGTTCCGTGACGACAGCCGGGAAGGTCGTGGCCAAGGCCGTAGCAAACCCAAGAATCGCCGAGGTGATGAGCGCGAACCTCGCCCCGCTCCTCAGGCGCTGCGACGCCCAGCGACCCGACCGGGCGGTCACGCTACGCGATTGCTTGCTGCCAACCTCTTCAGCTGTGAAACCGGGCATGATATCGATCACCACGTTGAACTCAGTCTTTCCAACCTGCGATTGGGATCCTGACCCAGCCACCCATATCGATACGCGCGTATGCCAAGCTGTTGCTGCCCGAACCCCAGGTGCAGCCGTTCGAAGTGTTGAGGAACCCGCTAAAAGACAAATGCGTCGCGTCTACGGCATAAAAACCCCCTCGGACGATACCGTTGCACACTGATGGCACTAAGTTGTTCCCTACCGTGCCCGCGCCCAACCAATCGGCGTTGTTCGGAGTCACGGGCAAAGCTGGCAGGAACGGAATCCTCGTTGTGTCGATGCTAAGACCCTGAGGCAACGCAATCATGTACTCCCCACTGCCTGGTGTACCGGTGCCATTCTGCGTGTACCGGATCTGCGTGAGCGCGTATGAGCCGTCCCGGCTCCAGCGGATAAAGTCGACAACAATTGCTCCCTTTGTAGGGGCCGTAGTGGTAGCGGTGATCGTGAGCGGCTGATCCGGGGAACAGCAAACGGGGGTTCTTGCGTAGTGATCCAGCAACTTCCATTCGGCGCCGTTGCGGACGATCCGGTAGGTCTCGTTTGGCGTGTGCAGCTTCCAGTCCGATGCCCCGTCGATTGTGCCGAGGATTGTGATCGGGTTGGCCAGCGCGGTGGCCATGTTGCTGTCCGTCCGCTTGATCGTTATGGCCTTCTCGCCGTAACGCGGAGACGACGGGATGACCGGGGATGGCAACGTGATTGTGAAAGCCCCGGAGCTGCCATCGACGAAGACCACATCCTCAGTGCCAAGTAACGTGTAGCTCGCCGTCTTCGTGACGGTCGTGAATGAGGCCTTATCCGCGAACTCCGCGTTCTGCGCCGTCACCGCGTAAGGCGCACTCAGGATCTGCTGGCGTGGCGTCAGAGCTGTGCCATTGACGACGATTTCGAGCCAAGCGGTGCCTGTTTGTCCGAATGCCGTTGCGACGCTTCTGCTCGTGGCATCGTTACCGAGAATTACGTTGAAGTAGCCGTTTACCAGCGGCGTGCCGGGGAAAGTCTGCGGCCCCCACACGGGACTGCCGCCACTTTGCCCCGTGTAAATGTTGAAAGTCAGAGTCGGGGTGCCGGTCTGCGGCTGTCCCACGGCATCGGTGAGGCGGCCCTGGTAGTTGATCAAGTTCGGTACTGCCTGCACGCGACTGACAGCCGATAGACCAACGACGGCGAGAATGAGAAGGCCTCTAGTGACTCGCTTCATGTATACAAAACCCTGTTTGCGCCAACATTAAGACCGACGGGCAGTGCGATCATGAAAGATCCACTGTCGGCTGCCCCAGTGCTGCTACTCAATCTTTCCAACCTATGATTGGAACTCTCACCCAGCCAATTGCGTTGACCTGTCCATTTCCAAGGTGGTTCGCTGACGTCGATCCAATGCCCCACGTGTAATAGAACGTACCACCATAGATACCCGTCACAGCAAACGAAGTCGCGCTATACGGATACGCGCGGGCTATGAAGCCGCCTCCAGAATTTGCGGTGATGCCTACAGTAGAATCCAGCGTGTAGGCATTTGCGATGGTAGGGTCAGTGCCGGCGTAAATGGGGGCTCTGGCGGTATCAATACTGAGCCCCGCCGGAAGCGAGACAGCGTACGAGCCGTTTCCGCCTGTGCCAGCAGCAACCTGCACGTAGCGAAAACTCAATAGCGCGAGTGACCCCTCCCGCTTCCACGTGATGGAGTCCGCAGTCGTAAACCCTTTGGTGGGGCTTATTGACGTAGCGGTGATCGTCATCGGGCCATCAAGGGCAAACGGCGTGCGCGTATTGTGTTCCAGCAGTTTCCACTCCGCACCGTCCCGAACAATCCGGTACGTTTCGCCCTTCGTGTGCAGCTTCCAGTCCAAAGCACCATCAATTGTGCCGGCGATCGCGATCACATTGGCCAGCGTGTTGTCGGTGCGCTTGATGATGATCGACTTCTCGCCGTAAAACGGCGCCCCTGCCGTGATCGTCGCTGACGGCAGCGTCAGCGTGAAAGCGCCCGAACTGCCGTTCACGAAAACCACGTCCTCATTGCCGGTCATCGTGTAGCCAGAGGTCTTGGTAATCATCGTAAACGCAGTTTTGTCCGCGTTCTGTGCTGTCACTGCGTAAGGCGCGCTAAGGACCTGCTGGCGCGGGGTCAACGCCGTGCCATTGACGACGATTTCCAGCCACGCATTGCTCGGCTGGGCGAACGCAGTCGCGACGCTGCGGCTGGTCGTATCGTTGCCCAGGATCACGTTGAAGTAGCCGCTGACCAGCGGTGTACCGTTGAAGGTCTGTGGGCCCCAGACCAGATTGCCCAGGCTCTGCGCGTCGAAAATATTGAACGTCAGATTCTTGGTGCCAGTCTGCGGCTGGCCAACCGCATCGGTCAGGCGGCCCTGGTAGTTGATTAGATTGGGTGCGGCCTGCACACGAGCGACGATCGCAAGGCTAATGGCTGCCAGAACGACCACGACTTTCACGATTGTTTTCATCTACGGTCCAGACTCATCAAATCTGTTTCTTCTTGGTTCGACTCGGTGGAATTACTACTTCAGCCCGCTCGGACCAGGCGCGGTATTCAGCGCATTGCGCAAGAGGCCGAAGTCCGCCGTGGTCACCGTCCCACTACCATTCAGGTCGGCATCGGCCGCCAGGGCGCTTGACCCCGCACTCTGATTGAGCATGGAGCGCAACAACCCGAAGTCCGCCGTCGTCACCGTGCCGCTGTTGTTCAGATCCGCATCGCAGACGTTGCCGTAGTAGTCGCCGTTGCTGTCCCGCTGGTTGGTGTTGGCCACCAGTGTGCAGTTGTCAAAGCCATCCAGCTGGGTGTCAGCGTCGGTGTCGGCAACCAGGGGGTTACTCTCCCGGGCACTCACCAGACCGTCCAGGTTCACGTCCTCGTAGAGGTCCGCCAGCCCGTCCGCATCCCGGTCCTTCAGCAGCTCAATCAGGTCGAAGTGGCTGAACACGTAACCGCCATCAGTGTTGCAGCTCTCGGCAGCCAGGAACGGCCGTAGCCCCACCGCGCCTACGGCCGCGTTGATCACCTGGAACTGCAGGATCTTGTTGACGAAGACCCAGTAGTTGCCGGCCTTCTTCACCAGGCGGATCTCCACGTCCGTGTTGGCGTAGGTCTTGGCAATGGCTGCCGGCGTGACCGTCTCGACACCGGCGGCCCAGGAGCGCAGCCGCAGCGTCGGCGTGCCGCTGTTGTTGAACTGCAGTTCCAGCCGGTTGTTCAGGTCGGTGTTCTGCATGAGTCCCACCGAGGTCTTGCCCAGGCCCTCCGGCTTGATCAGGGTGCGGACCACCGTGTCGGCCGTGTCCACCGTGGCGATGCTCTGCAGGAAGACGCCGTGGCAAGCGCTCACCGGCTGTTGCACGCTGGCGTCGAGCAGCGTGCCGCTTTCGAAGAAGGTGTAGAGCGCCCCGGGGCTGGTCGCTCCCAAATACCAGCGGTCCTCGTACTGCGCATCATCGAAGCGGTCGCGGAACAGCACGTAGCTGATGCCGCCGGCGCCCTCCGGGCGGCTCAGGTTGTCTTTCGGCTTGGTGCCCGTCTTGTACTCGTCCCGGTTGGCGACGCCGTCACCGTCCGGGTCGCCGCTGCCGCCATTGACGCCGATCGAGCCCAGGGGGTCCAGATTGTTGGCGAGTTCCCAGCGGTCCGGCAGCGTGTCCGCATCAAAATCCGAGGTACTCGAGTAGACCAGGAAGTTCTGCCCCGTCGTTGTGTGCGGCAAGGAGACGCTGCCGTCGTTGTTCGACAGCGCGTGGCGCGAGTTGACCAGCAAGTTGGCATTGGTCAGGGCAAAGTCCACCGGGAAGTAGCCGGTGCTGGCGTTGCCCGCCACCTGCAGATTCAGGACGACCAACTGGCCGGACGCGCTGAAGGTGGTCGTACCGGAATAGGCCAGGACCTTCAGGTTCTGGCCATTTACGTCGTACGACACAGTGAAACCACCGGCCGTGGTCAGCAACGTGCCCGGGTTGACCCCCAGCACCGAGATGCCCGCCGGCAGCACGATGTGCGCGTTGAAGCCGCCGGAGACCGGGGCATTGGCAATGTTCAGGGTGAGGCTGGTCGGTGCGCCCTTCAGACCGGTGGCGGCCTGCAGGGAAAGCACGGCTTGCGCGTGGGCGCTGGTCAGGGCGAGGAGATTCAGCAGTGCGAGGCCGAGAGCAAACGATCTCGCCGATGCCCACTGGCCCGTGAAAACGTTGAGCCAGCTCAAGCCGCGAGCATCGTTACGCGTTATGTAATCCCGTGTCGCCAAGCCCAGACCGACCCTTCATTCTTCATTCTTGGGTCGGATCTTGCCCCCACAGCTCGATCCGTCTCGCGACCGACAGTAACACAACAAATGCTGCAGGCAACCATCAGGCGTGAATAACTCGCAACCCCACCGAGGTGCTCGACAGGAATTGTCGGCGACGTTTACATAGAACGGCGCTGAATTCTCCCAAGGGGTCCTCAGCCGTGGGAACTCCTCCGGCGCATGACTGCGAGCGGCGGCCTGCAGTCCGGTGCTCGATGAGTTGGACTGGGATTCCGCCTCTATATATAGACTCGCCTCCGTCGCTCCCCGCCAACCTAATCCCCTAGCCACCCTCAAGACTGAAGTCGACCTTGAAGTCAACGTTTGCTCGCGGGGTACCGAGCCGCGTACCCGTGACCTGCACGCCGAGATGCTTCCCAAACACCAGTGTCATCACAGTCTTGTCCGGGTTCGAGTGACCGCTCAGCGTCGCATCGCCAAGGGCCGCCACCTTGTCGACGTGGACTTTCACGGCGGACATCGACTGACCGCCGTGTTCCGGCCATACACGCATGTTGCGCATCTCTACCACGCGTTCCCCGGCACGCCGAATCAAGGCGTGCGCTACTGACAACGGCGGCAGCTCCCGCGGCGCAACCGCGGCCCAGTCCAGCAGCAGATCGACGGCCGGCTGGTCCATGCCCACCACGCGACTCAGGTCGCCGAGTGTGTTCATCGTCACCCGGCGATGTTGCGCGCGCAGATTGATGTCGATCTCCGCGCACGAGACTGCGCGCGCCTCTCTGCCGTCAATCTCCACCTCAAGCGGCGCTGCGAAGCGGATCGACGCGAGTGGGCCAGTCGAAGACGTACAACGCATCGGCGCAAGTTGCACCGTCTCTGGTGACCACGACGCCGGTATCTGCACGGCCACGGTATCGCAATCCAGACCCGCCTTCAGCAGGGCACGCGCCGCAAAGAAGGACGCCAGCGGATCCCGGAAGGCGAACGCGGCCCCGAGCAACGCCACGACCACGCCGCCAGCGACAGCGAGCCCGATGGCGACCCGCCTGGCCGCGAGCTTCCCGTTCGTCATGTCGTTCTCGGGGGGTGCACGTCTTTGCTGTAATCCCTGATCAGTGCGCGGGACATGCGGGGCGCATTGTCGCCGCGACTACAGCGTGCCCACCGTGTCGCCAGTCTTCTGTGCGACGGCGTACATAACATCGGAACCGGCAACCAGTCCGATACCCTTCACAATCCGCAGTTTTGCGACTGGACGAAGGGCTGTTCCGGGACATAGACTGTGCATCGCACTTGCAATACACGGAGAACCCTGCATGAAAACCACTACGATCCCACCGGTGCGGGTCTCGGCCGAACTTCGGCGAGAGGCGGAAGCGGTCCTCCACGACGGCGAGACCTTGTCGGGCTTCATGCTTGAATCCCTCCAGGGAAATATTGCACGCCGGCGGGATCAGCAGGCCTTCCTGCAACGCGGACTCAAGAGCGCCGCAAACGCGCGACGAACCGGCCGTTACACAAGCGCCGACGACGTCCTGGATAGACTCTCGGTCCGCCTGAAAAAGGCCACCGCCAGATCACGTCGCTGAACCCGCAGTGAGCCGCTGGAATGTGCGCTTCACAGCGGAAGCGCAGGCTGATCTGGAGCGCCTATACGCGTTCCTGTTGACGAAGGACCCGGCAGCCGCCCGACGCGCGCTGATGGCGATCCGTCGCGGCATAGGCTTATTGCGGTTTTCCCCCTATTCATGTCGAAAGATCACGTCGGAACTGCCTCGTCACCGGGAATTGCTGGTTCCATTCGGCAGTGCCGGCTACGTCGTCCTGATCGAGATCGAACCGCCCGGAACGGTGACGATTCTGGCTGCCCGGCATCAGCGTGAGGATGACTATCACTGAGCTACGGCACTCCGGTACGCCTCACCGCGCCGGCCGCAACCACACCACGCTGTCCACATTGCGCAGCACGTCCAGCGTCCCCTGCCGGAACGGGTAGGTGTCGTTGGTCAGGTAACGCCCGAGCAGGTTGGCGTAGAACTTGTTGCCCAGCACGCCGCTGTCGCCGCCAGGCAGGATCGAATCGGCCTCGATCGCGCCGGGCACCGTGCCCGGTGAGCCCACGTAGCGGCGGTTCGGGCCGGAGCCAAAGCGAAACTCCTCGGCGCTCGCGGCGCGGGCGCTGTGCGACGACGCGTCGACCACGCCGAATC
Source organism: Gammaproteobacteria bacterium (assembly GCA_031395645.1). Classification (GTDB taxonomy): domain Bacteria; phylum Pseudomonadota; class Gammaproteobacteria; order Steroidobacterales; genus SHZI01. Next base: position 66,028 of record JANNJM010000054.1, read on the forward strand.
CGCCATCGACAGACAACCCGTCGAGGTCCGCAAAGGACGGCGGGAACTCAGGGGTAGCGCCCGGGATGCTGAACGGCTGGCCCAGCGGCGCGTCAAAGACGATGCGGTGCAGGCGTCCCCAGCGGTAGTCCGCCTGGTTCGTCGACGCGTGGAAGGCCGGTGCAAAGGCCGGACCGGCGAGCAGATCCAGCGCGTCCGACAGGCTCCGCAGCACGACGAAATCCCGCCGCTGGCCGGGATCGGGCAGGCCGGTCCAGGCAAAGAAATCGATCGTCGATTCCCCGATGCCGTCGCGCTCCAGCAGGTGGCGGATGGCCTTGATCGCCTCGCCCGATCCCGGGGTGGGCACACCCAGACCGTTCAGCGTGAGATCCAGGCCGTTACCGATCACCTGCCCGCGCCACACGGAGTAGATCGTCGCCGCAACGCTGGCTCTGGTCTCCCCCGCGGTCGGCGGCAGCCGGTAACCGTCCTGGTCGCTGGCATCGTAGCCTCCGTCCACGCCCGTCGGCGCGCTGTAGTCCCAGACGCGCAGGCGTGCCACGGCCTCGGCAATGCGCGGGTCGGCGGCAATCGCCGCGAGGGCCGCCGGCGCGCCACCCGCTCGCGCGTTATCGAAGGCCGCGACAATGTACGGCGCCAGCACGCTCGCGTCGAACAGCACCACGTCGGACTGCAAAGCCCGCATGTCGCCCTGATCCACCCGGCCGCGTGCCAGCTTCGCGCGCAGCGCCTGCGTAATGCGCCCGGCTCGCGTACCGAAGTCGAACGAGTAACCCAGGTAGTAGATGCCGTTGTTCCCCGGCCGGAGCTGGTTGACCGGATTGTTATCGAGCGTCAGCCCCGCGGGGTCGTTGTTGGCGTTGACGACGAAGCCTGCCGGCGGGTTAACCACCTTCGGCAGCTCGGCGGCGGGAATTGACAGATAACCGGAACCGTCCGCGGGACCGGGCGCCGTGTTCACCAGCCACTCATTGCCGCCCTGCCCGTTGCGAATGAACCAGGGCGGCGCGCCCGTCACTGTGTTGGCCTGCAGGTCTTCCCGCAGCGGGACTTCGCCCGTGGTGAAGTAACCAATGTTGCCGCGTATATCCCCGTAGATGAAATTCTGTGACCCGACGTCGAAGTACTGCAGGGCCGCCTCGAACTCGGTGATATTGCGGGCGCGATTCAGGAGGCGGAAAGTCTCGAGTTCGCGCGTACCACCGAAGCCCGTGTACTGCACGGAAATCGCACGGCCGGTGGCCTGGTCCAGGTCGACGATGGGGCCGTTGTTCCGGCGCGGCACGATGAGCGCGACCGGCGGGACAGGCCCGCCCGGCGGCACCGGGGCGAGGTTGTCATTGACCGCGTCGCCAATCACGTTCACGCGGAAACTCAGGGGCACCGGAATGACCGGTTCGAGCGCACCGCGGTAGAGTGTGGACAGGCCGCTCGGTGAGGACGGATCCGGCACCACCTGCTCCTGATAGGTGTCGGTCACGTCGAAGCCGGTGGTCGTCTCGCCCCACGTCACCCAGCGGTTCTGGCCAAGGACGATCCAGGGCGTACCGGCCACGGAGCTGCCAATGACATCAAGCCCGTCACGGAGAGTCTTCAGCTGCAGGTCATAGAAATTCGGCGGCAGGTCGAGGGAGAGGTGCGGGTCGTTGGCGACCAGCGGGCGACCATTCCGCGTGAAACGGCCGGCTATGGCCCACTCATTGCTGCCGATCTGGCGCTCCGAGCGCTCCAGGGTGCGGCGGAGAAAAGGAACTTTCGCCACGCGCGCCCGGTAGGACGCGAGCATGCGGCGCAGTTCAGGGTCGCCATCAGCACGCATGGCGCGCGCGGCGGTGCCGGCGGCTGAGCCCGCGGCCTCACGCCGCGGTGGCGATCCCATGGCATCCGGCACGCTTGCCGCCGGGTCGAAGGGCGCAGAGCGGAACACGTCCAGGAAGAACAGGCCGTCCGGGAGTTGCGGGTTAATGGGTCCCAGTTTCGCCTGGTACTCGAGGTAGTTGAGCGTGGCATCGATGTCGAGGTCGAAGGACAGCTGGAAGGCCAGCGCCTTGCCGATCACCGCGCAATCGAGGGCCGTCCAGGGCTGGAAGCCCGTCAATTCCAGTGCGGCGTACTCGGCCGGCAGCGGGTTGGCAGCGACCCAGGCATTCACGCCAGCGGCATAGGCCTCGAGGCCGGCGCGCGTGGCCTGAGAATAAGCCGCCAACGACCTGACCGCCGCCCGGCGCAGGCCAATCACCTGCAATTCGATGTCACTCGGCAACGCCGCCGGCCCCAGCAACTCGGCCAGCGTGCCACTCGCCGTGCGCCGAAGAACATCCAGCTGAAACAGGCGGTCCTGCGCCTGCAGCCAGCCCTGGACGAACAACGCGTCGTGTTCATCCCACGCGTACACGTGCGGGATGCCGTCGACATCGCGCACCACCTGGGCCGGTGCGTGCAGACCGGTGACCGGGATGATGTCCCGGGAAGCACCGCCATCGGCGTGTGCCGCTGCGGCGAACAACAGAAACAGGATCGGGAAGCTACGCAGGGCTTGCATGATCGACTCCTGAGGTTATCGCGCGTACCGCCTTCTTGGGGCGTTCTCATCGTTATACCCCCCGCCAACTTTCCTTGCACCTGCCGCGTGACAGGTCGGGCCGTCTTGCGGTGCACGAAGCGGTCGACAGTTTGGCCCACGTCACTCGGGCCGGTGCGTCGCCCTGATCGCCCAGAACACCGCCAGCGCGCCCAGCACGTGCTTGAGACTGTGGCCGCTGACCAGCCCCGCGGCATAAATAGCCCCATCGAACTGCTCTGCCAGCTTGGCAAGGGCATAGGTGGCCAGTGTGGCCCACAGCCAGGGTGCGCGCAGCCCGCCGCCCTTGCCGGTCATCAGCAACAGCGGAATGAGCAGCATCGGCAGGAATTGCACCAGCGCGTAGGCCCGCAAATCTCCCCGGCCCTGTAGTTCCGTCCAGTCCCAGTAAAGGACAGAAACGACTCCCGTAAACACGAGCGGCCACAAGAGCCGCCGACCAACGATTGTAGATACCCGGTCTTCAATCACGAGCGAGAACAGCCCCATGAAGGCAATGGTCAGGGGCAGGCGGTCCCACGTCAGCGCGTCGTTGCCGGGTGCGTAGTGGTACCAGGCAGAACCGACCCCAACCAGCATCACGCCCAGACAGAACACCAGGTAGGACGACGCTGCGAGCTGCGGCTGCAGCCTCGGCAATGCGTAGACGCCGAACGCCCCGACTACGAGGAACGGCAGATTCGATGCCACGTTCCAGAAATTGGGAATGGCAAAGAGCGTCGTGCGATCGGCAAACGCGTGATAGGCCGGGTCCTGGGGAATCGGGGCAAGGGAGAACACGACGCCCGACGCGAGGACGGTCACTGCAACCGCGAGCCACATCGGAAAGTGCCGTCGCAGGACTACGTCCGGCATGCTTGCAATCCAGCCGGCGCCTGACCTGGCTGCTGCCAGGCCAGGCGCCGCGAGTGAGTTACTTCCGGTAGTTGACCGTGAACATCATTTCCCGGGGCGGCAGCGCGATAAAGCCGCCGAGCCCGGCACCGGGCGTGGCACGGCTGCCCGAGGTGAGGTCGTAGGCGTCGGAGATGTTCTTCACGGCAAAGCGCACATCCCAGTTGTCGCCGATATCCAGGCCGATGAAGCCGTTGAGGCGATCGTAGGGGCTGGCGACAAAGTCGTTGGTTGCACTCGTGACGTAGTCATTGGTCTTGAACCAGTCCATGCCGATGTGAAACCTGCCGCCGACATCGCCGAGGGGCATGTCCACGCCATAATCAAAGCCCAGCGTGAAGGCGTAGCTCGGCAGCTGCGGAACTCGCGGACCGACACCCCACTTGGCAAACGCCTGCGCAGGAGCACTGGTGGGGTCGAGCGTGCCGTAGGAGCCGTGCTGGAAGACCGCGTTCCAGAAAATCTGGAGATTCTCCGTGGGCACCGTCGTCAGCTCGAGCTCGAGGCCGTGCACGGCCGCATCGCCAACGTTGGTGACGGGGAAGCTGAAGCCCACGGTGGCATTGGACGTCAGGTCGCTGATGTCGGCCCAGAAGTAAGCCGCGTTGAGGCGGACGCGCCGGTCGTAGGCATCGAGCTTCATGCCCACCTCGTAGGTCCAGTTCGACTCCGGTCCGTAGGCCGTCTGGGCATCCGCCAGGTTGAAGATGGCGATGCCGTTGTACCCGCCCGACTTGAAGCCGCGGGCAGCGGACACATACCCCAGCGCGCTGTCGAGGACGCCGACGGGCTCAAAGGTGTAGTCCAGACCAAACTTGGGCGTGGTCTCCGTGTAGTCGTTTTCGAGCGTTACATTCGTCAGGGAAGGGATCAGGAGGAACGCCAGTGGGTAGTCCGGGTCCAGCGCCTCGGCCGTGAGCTGCTGGTCGATAGAGAAGCTCTTCTCGTCCCGCACCCAGCGTACGCCCAGGGTTGCCTTCAGCGCGTCGGTGATCTTGAAACCCGCCTGGCCGAATACGGCGTAGGAGTCAGTATCTGCGGCAATCTGGCTGGTCGAGACCGGCCCGAAGAAATTCCAGCCGAAGTCCTGGTCACCCTTCTCGTTGAAATAGTAAAGACCAGCCACGTAGTTTAGCCGGTCGCCAAAAGCCGCACCCTGGATCTGCAGTTCCTCGCTGAACTGCTGGTTGTCGATATCGGAGGCGCCAATGATTCCGCCAACGCCGCTGAAGTCCGTGCTGAAAAAGTCCTGAGTGTCGACGTACGCCGTGATGGAGCGCACGGTGAATGCCCCGAAATCGTAGGACATGTTCAGCGAGGCGATGGTCTGCTGGGTATCACTTTCCGGATTGGCAGTGATCGGCGGCGGCGCCGGACTGGCCAGGGTTGGCGTGCCGACGATGTAGTTGCCGAAGGTCGGGACCAGGTCGTCCGACGTGAACTGGGCATTGCCGGGCACACCGGGCGTCGTCGCCGGCACCAGCTGCAGTGAATCGTTCTGGCTGTCGGAATAGGCCAGCGAGAAGACGATGTCGGCGTTCTCGATGCCCATGTAGCGCAACTTGCCGCGGAAGGCCGCGTTGCGCTGGTGATCGGTCTCCTCGCCCGTGGCAACGTTGCTGAACTGCCCGTCCTTGTTGTTGTACTGGCCGGCAAGCGAACCGGCGAAGCCGCCGCCTAAGGGGCCGCCACCCGAAGCGTTGATCAGGTACTGGTCGTAATTGCCGATGCCCGCCGACGCGTTCAGCCAGGAATCCTCGCCCGGGGTGCGCGACACGAACTTGATCGCACCCTGCAGTGTGTTGCGGCCGTAGAGCGTGCCCTGGGGCCCGCGCAGGACCTCGACCCGCTCGATATCGTTCAGCGTGATGTTATTGCCATTGAGCCGGGCGACATACACGTCATCCACGTAGATGCCAAAAGGCGACTCGGCCACGATCAGCGACGCATCCTGTTGCAGGGATCCGCGCAGCGACGGCGAGAGGTTGGTTGGCGAAGTGATGTTGTTGGTCATCTTGAGGCTGGGCACGAAGGACTGCAGGTCCTGGTACTCGGTGATCTGCCGGTCCTTGAGCATCTCCCCGCTGAGCGCACTGACCGCCACCGGCACCGTCTGCAGGCTGGCTTCCCGCCGCTCGGCCGTGACGATGACTTCCGGAATTCCCCGCGCGTCCTGCGCGAGAGCAATGCCCGACGCCCAGCCGGCGAAGGCGGCCAGGCCGAACGAAACCGCACGCATCCTGCGCGCAACACTGGAATCCAGAAAACGCATGGCAACCCCCTCGAAAGTGGCACTGACCCCGGCGCGAATCCCCGCACCAGCGGTTTTATAACCTAAAACCCTCGCCTCGCGCCATCCATCTGAATGCGGGCTGACATCTGTCGCAGTGGCGCGACAACGGCGCTTCGGCCCCCGTCAACTCTTCACGGCGAGGCACCCATCACCGTGCATCTCCACCGCGAACCCGGCGCGCCGCAACCGCCTGGCAACTTCGTTGGGGACGTCGCGCCCGCTGGTGAGCTGATTCGGCGTACCCGTGTAATGGAACAGCCTGCCCTTGCGCCGGATCACCCGGGCCAGCTGGTCGTAGAAAACCTGCGAATAGAGTTCGCCGGCGATACCGAAGCGTGGCGGGTCGTGCAGGATCGCATCGACCGAGGCGCCCGGCAGCACGGCAATCTGCTCGCTGATATCACCCTGGGTCAGGGTCAGCTGATCGCTGCCCTGGGGCGACCACGGATTGAGGCTGCGCAGCCAGAGCACGTCGGGATTCTTCTCGCAGGACAGCACCTGGGTGGCGCCACCCTGCAGGCACCACGCGGCGAAATAACCCAGGCCGCCGCAGGTATCGAGAACAATCTTGCCGCGCGGCTGGATCAAGCCGACCTTGCGCCCGGCATCCGCCCAGGGCGAGACCTTGGCCGTGGGCAACATCTTGATGCCGTCGATTTCGAAGGTGGGCGGCCCCCACTCCGTCGGCACCAGCTTGATGAGGGACGTCGTGAAACGCGCGACTGGCTGAAACCCGTCATCGAGCCAGTGGTAAACGGTTCGATCCCTGCAGGCATCCAGGTAGGGAAAACGCTGGCCGGCTGTCGTCCAGCCTGCGGCATCCACCGTGACCATCGTCGTGGAGCGATCGAGATCCAGCGAACACTCAGTCGTCGTTGCGCCCGCCCGGGCTGCCGCGAGCAGGGTTTCGTGGACTTTCAGGGTCAGAAGCGGGCTCATCATTTTGGCGTCCAGCAGCCTGATTAGTTGCAGCGAGGCCGGCAAACAACTGCTGCAGGCTACGCGCGTGCTCCCGCAGACGCTGTTCCGCATCCGGAACCGTCAGCAGATCCACACCGAAATCAGCACTGATCGCCGCGGGCGTGCCCTTAGGGTATGGCCGCCCGAACATGCGTGCCGCCATCAGCAAACCGATCGTCGGCCGCGGGTGCCCGTCGGGACGGAAGTATTCACTATAGCGCCCAGTCCGCCTGAGGCCGTCGAGCGTTACGCCGTTCGGGTAGTTGAAGTTGAACAGGTGCAGACGCGCCCGGCAGCGCGGTTGATAGCGGCGCAACGCCTCGAGTCCGTGCAGCGTGGTCGAAAGGCCGCGGCCAGGCTCGCCGATGGCGACGATGGTTGGCGTGTAGTAGCCGTAGATATCGATGTCCAGGCGGCACAGGCTGTCGAGCGCCCGCTCGAGCTCCGGTTGACCCGGCGGTACGGGCAGCTCGGCAAGCGCTGGCGACCCGTCTGTGGACACGACCGGGGAAAGGCCCGGGAGCAGGTCCCGGAGCCTGCCTAGCGCGACCACGTGCCCATCGAAGTCGAGCCGTTCATAGGATTCCAGGTAATCCGCCGGATCAGTGCCGGCATCGCGCGCCCGAATGGCGTTCAGCACTTCGAAGTTGTTGCCGATCGCCGCGCCCGACAGTGTCGTTGCCATGAAGCGTCGGGCCGCCAGCCAGCGCGTGGGCCGGCCGGCTGGATCGGTGTCCAGCAGGGTCTCGTCGAAGCCGCTCTTCGCCCGCACCGCGACGTCCGGCACCAGGAAGGTGTCCAGATTCAGCACTACAGCCTCAAGCCCGGGATCGTCCAGGGACGACTCGATGAAGCGCCGCGACTCGTAGGGAGTGGACGCCGACACAGCATGATTGAACCAGTTCAGACCGGTCAGCTCGCTGACCGTCACCGGATCGAAGGCATCCCGCGCCCAGGACGCGCCGTACACGGCAACCTGCGGCTTGAAATGGTCGAACAGGATCGGCTTGTACACACGGGACCAGCCACCGATCAGCTGCACGATGCTCTGGTTCTCCGGGAGCAGCAGCTGCTGATAGGCGACTCGATTGAAGGTGACGACCACGCCCGTGACCAGCATGACGACCAGCGCGAAGGCCTGCAAAAAGCGTCGGCCCGGAGCGTCCGACAGGTCGATCGTATCCATCAGAACTGGAAGTAAATGAACGGGCTCAGGTTCGACATCATGAACCAGCCGGACAGGAAAATGAGCGCGGACCCTACCGCCCAGGCACGCGACAGCCGGAAGGAAAACCGGCGTTCCAGGGGCGACTCGTCCCCGGCTACGACGTAGTCCTCGACATGCAGGATGGCGCCGGTCCGCCGGAAGAGCTGCATGGAGTTCGGCAGTAACCAGACAATCAGGAAATACGGCAGGAGTTTCGGCCCCATGCTGGCCGTGACCCAGTGGACTCCGGATTCTCCGGACAATCCCAGCATCGCCAGGGCAAGCCGCGACGCCGTGTGGACGTCCGGTGCGCGGAAATACACCCAGGCGAACGACACGGCGGCAAACGTCAACAGGACGCCGGCCGCGTGCGCGAGGAGACTCATTGCGGGTGATGCACGCACCCGGTCCACGAACCAGGCGGCGCGGCGCAGGACAAGGTGTATCCACACGTGGTTGACCGACAGGAAGGCGCCGTGCAGGAGCCCCCAGATCACGAAGTTCCAGCCCGCGCCATGCCACAGGCCGCCGATCGCCATCGTGCCGATCAGCGCCGCGATGGTGCGCGCCATGCCGTGACGATTGCCGCCCATCGGTATGTACAGCAGCTTCTGGAGAAAGCGCGACAGCGTCACGTGCCAGCGGCGCCAGAACACGCGGATGCTGGCCGCTTTGTAGGGCGAAAAGAAGTTCAGCGGCAGGGTAATACCGAACATGAAGGCGAGGCCAATCGCCATGTCAGAGTAGCCCGAGAAATCGAAGTAGATCTGGAACCCGTAGCCAACCCCGGCTGCCCACCCGTCCAGAAAGCCCAGCGGATCGCCCCGCGCCGCAACGTTGTAGATGGCGTCAACGTGCCGCGCAAACGGATCGATCAGCACCGTCTTCTTGAACAGCCCGACAGCGAACAGGGCCGCACCGACCGCGAGCTTGCCAGGCTCCAGGATCCAGCGCCGGATCGCTGCCAGCTGCGGCAGCAGCTCGTGCTGCGACAGGATCGGACCGGCGATCAGGTGTGGAAAGAAGGAGATCAGAAACAGGTGGTCCCAGAATCGCAAGCCGGGAACACGGCCCTGCCTGGCGTCCACGAGCAACCCGATCTGCTGGAACGTCAGGAACGATATGCCGATGGGCAGAATGATCTCTGGAACGCGCACATCCAGCGCGGCCACCAGGTTCAGTGACTCGACCAGGAAGGCAAAATACTTGAAATAGGCGATCAGCCCGATGTTGAGGACGACGCCGGTCGTCAGGAGCAGCGAACGTCGGCCGTCATCCGTGGTCGCCAGGATCGCCCGGACCAGTGCGAAATTGACCACCATCGACATGGCGAGCAACAGCACGTAGACCGGGGCCCAGTAGCCGTAGAAAAACAGCGAAGCGGCGATAATCCAGGCCTTGCCGGCCTGCTGATAACGCTTGCTGAGCGCCCAGTAGACGCCGAGTACGACCGCAAGAAACGCGAGGAACGCCTGGGAAGCGAAGACCATCGCGTATAGCGATAGCGATCAGCAAACAAGGCGTCCCCGCGGGGGACGGACTACTGGTCGCAGTCCGTCCGCTTGGCTACCACGCGCCGGTTCTGGGCCCGCCCTTCGGCGGTCTGGTTGTCCCCAACCGGATCGGTTTCACCGCGACCGACGATCTGCATACGGTCGCTGGAGATGCCCTTGGACGCCAGGTAGTCGGCAGCGACCTGGGCACGACGCTCGGAGAGGTCCTGGTTGTAGGCTTCGGCACCGGCGCTGTCGGTATGGCCCTCGATCACGCCTGAAATGAACTTGAGGCGCGTCAGGTTCTCGGCCATCTCGTCGAGGACCAGCTTGTCGGCATCGCTAAGCTCTACCGAGTTGGTCTTGAACGTGAGCTGGCGGGTCACGTCGCAGGAGCAGCCCGCGGCGCCGACCCGATCGCCCGACGGCGTGTCGGCACACTGATCGGAGTCGTCGACCACGCCATCTCCATCGCTATCCCGGGGAGCCGCGGGAGGCGGTGGCGGTGGCGGTGGCGGTGCGGCTACGACCGCAGCAGCAACAGCCGGCACTGCGGCCACCAGCTCATGGCCACCGAACCAGTACTCAATATTCAGGCCCACGCGCCACGGCTTGTCGATCGCATTGTCGAAGTCAACGCCGAGGTACTCCGCCTCGATCGTCGAGGCCCAGTGGCGCGCGAACCGCCACCGTGCGCCGACGGCCGCCGCGGGACCCACGTCGTCGTCGGATGCCGAAAAGGCAGCAGCGCCACCCTCACCGCCGTCGTCCACAGACCCATCGAATGCAGCGTCCTGACGGGTATAACCCAGCTTGGTGAACAGATCCCAGCGGTCACCGATAGGCGCATTGGCTACGCCGTAGAGGGTGAAGCCGTCAATGCTGGCTCCGATGTCTCCAATGCGCGTTCGCGCACCGCCACTGTCCACGAAAAAAATGTCGGAATCCCCGTTGCCGGAATCACTCCACCGGAGCTCCATGCCCCACATGTTGGTGAACATCCAGCCGGCGTAGAGCTGCCCGCCCACCGGAAAGTCCTCGAAACCGCCGCTGGCCGGAATGCCCAGCAGTCCCAACTCGGTCTGAAACGCGGTATTGAACTCGCTGCTGGTCTTGAGCGACGTGCCGATGGCGCCGGCACCGAGATAAACACCGTCGTAATCCCAGTCCCAGCGATCATCGGCGGCCATCACGGCCGGCGCCGCCAGGACACCGGCAGCGGCGGCCATGGCGAGCTTCATCGCCGCAGCCCTGCGCCGGCGGCGCAGCAAGGGCAGGCCACCCAGGAAGGCCAGGCTCCACGGATCCACCGCACTGCTGCCGCCGTCGATAACGATGCTGCCGCTCTGACTGCCACTGCCGCTGACAGCCATCGTGATGCTGGCCTCGTCGGGGTCGTTGGAGGGGATGCTGAAGCTGTCCGTGAAGTCACCCTCAGCCGTTGGGTCGAATCGCACGGCGATGGTGCAGGTCGCAGTCGGCGCCAGGGTTGCCCCCGAGCAGGTGCTTCCAGCGGCGATGCTGAACGGCGCGGCGAGCGCGTTGCCCGTGCCAAGAACGCCGATCACGAGATCTCCGGAGCCGTCGTTAGTAACGGTAACGGTCTGGTCGACCGCAGCCGCCGCCACGTCCACAGTCCCGAAGGGAATCTGCAGGTCATTCGCCGGTGCCACGGCATCGGTCACCGAAATATCCGGGATCGTCACAGCGATACCGGTGCCGCTGACGCTGACGGTGACGCTCGCCAGGTTGGACGGAATATCCAGCGCGTCATTGAACACACCGAGTGCGGTTGGCGTGAACACGACCTGGAAGCTGCAGCTGGCCGCAGGCGCGACGGCCTGGTTCGAGCAAGTGTCGGTGCCGACGGTGAACGGCGCCACCAGCGGATTGGCCGATGCTACCTGTCCAACTGCCAGGTTCGCGTTGCCGGAATTGGTGACAGTCACGGTCTGCGTGCTCACCCCGCCCTGCGTAATGTTGCCGAAGGGAACGGCCAGGTCGTTCGTTGGCGCGACGGAGTCGGTCACCGCGATGACGGGTGCCGGAACCGGCAGGCCAGCGCCAGAGAGGTTAATAGTGACTGACGGCTCGTCCGGATCGTCGGACGGAACGGCAAAGCTGCCGGTGAAGGCCTGAACGGCAACAGGGGCGAACTGCACCGTAATTGTGCAACTGCTGAGTGGAGCCACCGGAGCAGTGCAGGTGTTGTCCGTGATGCTGAACGGCGCCGCGGGCGGAGTAATGGCACCAATCGTCAGATCCGCTTCGCCACTGTTAGTGACGGTCACGGTCCCTGAGATCGTGGTGTTGATCGTGAGGTCGCCGAACGCGAGCGCGCGGTCGTTCACGTCAGGTATCGAATCCGTGACGGAGATGTTCGGTACAGCCGGCGTTCCGGTGCCATCCACCGTGACGGTGACCGCCGGGGAATCCGGATCGTCGGACGGGATATTGAAGGCGTCAGCTGCGGCGCCAAGAACGGCAGGACTAAAACTGACAGTGACAGTGCAACTACTGGTCGGTGTGAGAGTCTGGCTGGAGCAAAGGTCGTTGGTGATGCTGAACGGGGCCGCCAGCGGATTAACTGACGCAACCAGACCAATCGTCAGATCAGCGCCACCGGCATTGGTGACCGTCACCGTCTGGGTATTCGTCGTGGCCACCGTGACATTGCCGAACGCGACTGCAGAGTCGTTGGTAGGAACAACCGAATCGGTGACGGAGATGTTCGGCTCAGGCGGGGCCGCGGCAACCGTCACATTGGCCTGGGTATAGGTGACCGGGACCGCCGCAAAGGTAAGATCCTCGGTCCAGGAGAAATCGGCCTGGTCGTCGACGAGGACAATGTTGGCGCTGCCGGCCGCAAGTGCCGTAAAGATGATCTGGAACGCGTCGAAGTTTCCGGTGGGCAGCGTCCCGACGGTTGGGGCCAGAACACTGAAGTTGCACGCACTTCCTGATGTGTAGGTCGGCGTGCACGTCCCCGGCATCGCGATGCCGCCCGTGAACGGGGATCCCGGCGCCAGCACGATGCCACTGCCGAGAGCCGGGGAAACGACCGCGACCTTGGTCGGATCAAAGGTCAACTGGAGCGTGGCTCCAACGGTATCGGGAAAACCGGCACCACTCACGGTGAGGGTAAATTGAGTACCGATAGTGGGGCTGGCGGTACTGGGGGTGACGGTCACCGTCGCTGCGAGCACCACGGAAGAGCCCAGCAGGGCGAGCAGACCGGCACACAAGGTTGCAACTGACTTCTTCATTCTGGATCCTCGATTTTCGGGCGCAGACGGACTTGCCGCGAGATTATCACAGTCGCGGCGCGCGAGAACTTTTTGTAGGAGTCGGCTGGGGCTCTACAACGATTTAAGAAACACGATCAGTGCGGCCCGGTCCGCTGCCGACATCGTCCGGAAGGATTCCTTAGCGGGTCCCGCCTCCCCGTCGTGCCAGAGAATGGCCTCTTCCAGGGTCCGTGCCCGGCCGTCGTGCAGGTAGGACTCGCCGCCACTCACACCGGCCGTGAGGCCAATGCTCCAGAGCGGCGCGGTCCGCCATTCGGCGCCGGAGGCTGCGCCCTCTCCCATGTTGTCGGCCAGCCCGGGGCCCATGTCGTGCAGGAGCAGGTCGGTGTAGGGGCGAATCGTCTGGTTGCGCAGTTCAGTCATCGGATGGTACGGGCCGGTATTCAGCGTCGGGGCGTGGCAGCCCGTGCAACCGGCGCTCGCGAACTTCTGCTCGCCCAGCAGGGCCTGTGCGCCGCTCAGGTCGCGACGGGCGCTGACGCCGAGTACAGCGATGTAGCGGGTCATCGTCGCCAGGTCGGCGTCGGCTAGTTCCGGTGTCGTGCTGCTGGTCTCGCCATCGAGAATCGGAAACACCGAGGTCGTCACGCCCAGGTCGGTGTTGAGGGCCGCAGCAACCTGATGGCTGACCGTGGCTCGCCCGCCTTTGTGGGTGAAGCGTCCGACGCGCCGCTGGCCGGTCACGGGATCGATGGTCGTCTGCACGCGACCCGAAATGCCATCCAGATCGGCGTCACCGGGATCGGCCAGGGCCGAGATGGCGGCCTCGCTGACGGCTTCGAGCAGCCCAAGGCCGACGAGCTGGGGTGCGATGCGGACCGAGAAATACCCGGGTGTGGTCCCTGTGAAGCTGTAGTTCGGCGCGCGCAATGAATACGGCGTGCCGTCACCGTACTGACCGCTTAAGGCCGTGTAGCTCGCAATGGTTGCGCTGCCCTCGGTTGGCCCGCTGGTAGCCAGCGGCTGCAGCACGGATCCCAAGGTCGGATGCGGGGCGCCAGCGGCGTCGACACCCACCTTCACGACCGACTGAAGCATCGGCGCACCGACGGCAGGCGCGAGTGCCCGGCCATTGTTGACGTGGCAGGCCACGCAGTTGCGACTGATGTATTTCGGCCCGAGCTTGCCGATCTGCTGGGTATAGACCGGGTTGGGCTGTTCGGTGTGCGCGCCGTTACCAAAATCCGTGTGGTGCAGGCGCCGCCCGAGCATGAACGCCTGCCCGCTCACGGGTGCCGCGTTCGATGCCAGCTGCTTGAAGCGGTTGGCGGGCTCGTTGGAGTACTGGTACGGCAAGGTGGTCTGGCCGCCAAGCCAGGCCGTTTGTGGCAACGGAAAGGAGTCCAGCAGGGGACCTACGCCCTGCCACGGCACGATGCCCTGCCCCACGATGTAGAGGATCGCGGTGCCATAGTAGTTGGTGCGTCCGGCCACCTGCAGGAACGGACTGAACTCGAACTCCAGGCGATCGCCGATCTGCAGCGCCCGGTTCGCCAGGTCGTTGCGGGTGATGTTGACGGTGTAATTGTTCCCCCCGAGACTGGTGACACCGAGGTTGGTGAAGTATTGCGCCGGCGTAGTGAGGCCCATGAAGAAGACGCGAAAATCGGTCGGGTTAAGCGGCGCCAGCGTGGTGAAGTTGAACCTGACGGTGGTGCCGCCCTTGGCCACGCTGTCCACGATCTCGATGGTGGTCATGCGCTGTACCCAGTACGCCTCCAGGTAGTGGTCGTAAGCCCTGAACTGGCTTTCCCGCGCGTGCCGGTCACGCGGCCGGTCGGCAACGCGGGTGATGAGCGCGGTGGGCGTGTCGATCGTGGTTTCCGGCTCGAGTGGCGTGCTGGCGTCGTAGAGCGGCACGACGGCCGTATCCGCGGCCGAGGGCCCGGGGGCCGTGCCCAGCATGGCACGCAGCATGCCGAAGTCGGCCGTCGACACCGACCCACTGCCGTTGAGGTCGGCAGCCGCCGTTAGCGGGCTTAAGGTGGCCGGCTCGCCGAGCACGGAGCGCAGGAGCCCCAGGTCCGCCGCGGTCACGGTCCCGCTGTTGTTCAGATCCCCGTCACAGCGGTTGCCGTAGCCGTCGCCATCGGCGTCCAGCTGGTCCAGATTGTAGACGCTGGTGCAATTATCCAGGCTGTCGGGAATCCCGTCGCCATCGGAGTCTGCGCCCTCAGCGCTGACAACAGTCGTGTTGGCCAGTGCGATGAGGGCCAGCAGTAACGGGAGGTGGTGGATGCGACGGGGCATGGGGGACTCCGGTGAAACCAGGATTCGCGAGTTGAACAGGATAAACGTTTACGCGGCGCTGAAAGCGCCGTCAAGAACTTCGGGGGTGATTTTGCCGGCGCGACCACAGTCGCCGTGATTATGTGATGACCAGACCCGTTGTGCGTTGCGGGAAAAGTCATTCACAACGGATAAAAGCCAGCACCCTGATAGATATCGACGTTGCAGGCGGCGCCCGCCGGCGTGCCGCAGAGCACGTAGCGCGGGGCCCGGTCCTTGTCCCACAGGCCCCAGCCGTCATCGATCCCCTTCCAGGTTTCGTCGAACGGCTGAAAGAAGAAGACCGTCCTGGGGCCGCCCGCCGTTCGCTCCCAGGCATACACCAGGTCGTAGTACCACTTCTCGTTCACGGGGTTGGCCGCGTAGGTTTCGATTTCCGCGCCTGGATTGGTCTGCCGGGCTTTCCAGCCGGTCTCGCCGACGACGATGGGCAGCGACACATCGACCCTCCCGGTGACACCGGCCGCGCTCCGGTACTGGTGTCCCGCAACCTGGTCGAAGGTGCTCCTTGCATTGCTGAAGGCGGCGTTCATCATCGCCGCCGCCCGCCCCGGACCGGCGACGGTGCCCGTCTGCCGCCAGTCCCATTGGGTCGTGTAGCTGAACGGGTAGGTGTGGATGGAGACGAAATCGATCAGCCGGAGGATCGGGTCGGACTCGGCGCGTGTGTAGAAGGTGTAGTCGTCGTCCGCCGTCACGGGCTGCGTGACCTGGCTCCGCACGGTCTGGATGTAGCCCTCGAGGCAGGTGATCGGCAGGAAGCCGCGGTAGAACGAGGTCTCGTTGCCGACGCTGACCGTCGCGACGTTCGGGTACTGCCCGGCCAGGCGAATGGCCGTGGTGATCTGGCTGGTAGTAATGGGACTGCTGTCGCACGCTGCACCCGGGGGCAGCCCGTTAAGGAATATCCCGAGCTGGAACTTCAGATCCGGGTAGTTCGCGGCTGCCAGCCTGAGCACCTTCTCTCCCACCGCATCGGAGCCGAAAATCCGCAGCAGGTTGTAGCCCGCGACGCTGAGCAGCCCGAGATCCTGCAGCACGTTCGCGTCACTGGGTATTTCTCCGACGCCGGGACCGCCGGCCCGATAGGCACTGTAGTTGACGGCCTTGCCCGTGGTGTAGAGATCCGGCAGAGGACGAATCGTGAAAGGGGCCGGGGTCTCACACAGCACGGCGACGTTGGTGACATTGCCACTCACCGTGCCTGAACCGTTCGTGACAATGCACGTCTGTCCTGCGGGCTGCGTCTGGACCGAAACCGAATACGCCGCGCCGGGGACGAGCGAGGCGGTGAACGTAAAGGGCCCGTTTGCGGCTGTGCTGAGACTGTTGCCGCCGTTGTTCTGCAGGATGACCAGGCCCGTGAGGCCCGAGATCGTGCCGCCGATCGTCGGGTTTGACACGCACTCAACGGTGACGCTGGTCACGCTGGCACTTGCCCTGCCCGAACCGTTCCTGATGCTGCACCGCTGTCCCGCGGGCTGCGTCTGGACCGAAACCGCATACGCTGCCCCGGGCGCGAACAGCGTTGTGAACGTGAATGGGCCGTCGGCGGCGATGGCAAGATTGTTGCCACCGTTGTTCTGCAGGATCACGGTACCCGCGAGGCCCGAGACCGTTCCGCCCACCGTGACGAACGGCGCGCGCCTCGGTGCTTCGTTGCTGCCGTCGCAGGCGGCGAGGGCCAGACAGGCACACAGCGTCAGCATCGCAGACCGGTTCATGCTCAATGGTCGTCGCTTTATGGTTATGTTTATGATTATTTTTGAAACCGCGTTCAAACCGTAGCCAACTGCCGCCACCCGTGTCAATCGCGTTTGGCACGGCCAGAGGCTAAGATCCTTCTGCACTGCAGTTTCGCTGCACTGCCAGGGAACCCGAACGTGACTCCAAAGCCGCGTCGACCAGAGCCAAAGCGCCGCCTGCATGACACCTCGATCCGGCCGGAGGTGACGCTCGATATGGTGGCGAGGGAAGCCGGCGTCTCGCCCAGCACTGTCTCCCGCATTCTCAACGGCACGGCCCAGGTCCGGGAGTCCAAAGTACAGGCGGTCCAGGCCGCCATCTCCAAGCTGCAGTTCATACCGAACCCGGTGGCGCGTTCGCTCGCCGGCGGCAAGTCGATGAGCGTCGGCGTCGTCATCCAGTCCATCGACAGCCCCTTCTACGTCGAGGCGCTGGCCGCGATGGAGAAGAGCCTCTTCCGCGCGAACTACTCGGCGGTTTTCGTCAGCGGTCACTGGCGTCCGGACGACGAGCGGCGGTGCATCAACCACCTGCTGAGCCGACGCGTCGACGGCATCATCCTGATGACCAGCTGCCTTCCGGACCAGGAGCTGGTGCAGCTATCGCGCAGCACGCCGCTGGTCCTGACAGGGCGCAAGGTCGCCAACGCCCGCGCCTGCTCGCTGGATGTGGACAGCACGCCGGGCGCCAGACTCGCGACCGAGTACCTGATCGGGCAGGGGCACCAGCGGATTGCGTTCATCACCGGTCCGTCGGATCACCCCGATGCGGTCCAGCGGTTCGGCGGCTACAAGGCAGGGCTCGCCGCCCACAAGATCCCGTTCACTGCCCGGCTGGTGGCAGCGGGAAACTACACAGACGCGGGCGGCTACGCGGCAATCAACCAGTTGCTCGACGCGGGCGCGAAGTTTACCGGGGTTTTCGCTGCAAACGACCAGACTGCCTGTGGCGCTCTGCTGGCCTTGCACCGCCGGGGAATTCGGGTCCCTCAGGACGTATCGGTCATCGGCTTCGACGACATCCCCTCCTCCAGCTTCACCATCCCGCCACTGACTACAGTGCACCGGTCGACCAGTGCAATTGGCGCAAGCGCCGCGGACGCCATGCTCGACCTGATCGAGGGACGGACTCCTGACCCGATTCTGGCCGCGGCAACACTGGCCATACGCGAGTCCACCCGCCCGTGGAGCGACTGATCGTCGTCGGCGCTTCGATCAGCTTTTCACCAGCTCTTTTTCCAGTTCTTCGAGTGAACGGCCCTTGGTCTCGGGAAGGATGCGCATGACGAAGCCCAGGCCCAGAATCGCGAACAGACCATAAACGAGGAAGGTCGCCGAACTGCCGAGGTTCTCCAGCTCCCAGGGGAACACGAGCTGCACACCAAAGCTCACTGCCGAATTGATCAGGCCGGCGAACGATATGGCCAGACCGCGCAGCTGGTTGGGAAACAACTCGGAGAACAACACCCACATCACTGGTCCCAGCGATACCGCGAAACTGGCCACGAAACCGAGAATGCCGAACAGGATCAGCGTCGGATTAATGGTGATCGCTGCACTTACCAGTGCCGACTCGTTCTGCCTGAACGAATCTGCACCGATTTGCGCCGATAGGGCTTCCCTGAAAGCCACATCGCTGTCGTACCTGACGTCCGTTAAGGGCGCGATACGTTCACGATCAACCTGCGCCGGCAGTGCTTCAATGGCATCGCGGGTCACCGTGTAGGTTGCGGCCCCGAATCCGTAGGCCAGGGTCAGCATGCACACGGCAATGCCCGCCAGCCCGAAGCCGAGCAACGGGCGGCGACCGAGTTTGTCGATCAGCAGGATTGCAACAATCGTAAATACGAGGTTCACGATCCCGACCAGAATCGCCTGCATGAACGACGCGTCGGTGCCAATACCAGATTGCTCAAAGATCATGGGTGCATAAAAAAACACGGAATTGATGCCCGTTATCTGCTGCAGAATCGCGACAGAAATGCCGATCGTCAGTACCAGCTTCATCGCCGGTCGGAACAGCTGACGGATCGACGCGCGAGGTTCCGCAAGCTCCGCCCGGAGGCTGGTACGCACCGCGGCCAGATCGACTCCGGCCTGCTCGCCGCCGCTGACTCTTGCGAAGACTTGCAGTGCCTCCTCATCCCTGGCGTGCATTGCCAGCCAGCGTGGGCTTTCCGGGACCAGCATCAGGGCAAAGAAATAGAGTACTGCTGGCAGCGCCTCGATACCCAGCATCCAGCGCCAGCCCCAGTCACCTAGTCGCAGCACCTCCGCGACGCCGCTATCTGCCTGCCCGAGAATCAATATCAGGTAGTTGCTGAAAAACGCGACAGAGATGCCGATGACGATATTCAGCTGGTTCAGGGACACCAGGCGACCCCGCATGTCGGCCGGCGCGATCTCGGCAATGTACATCGGCGCGACAATGAGAGCCGCGCCAACCCCAAGTCCACCGATCATGCGTGCGATGACGAGTGACAGAAAATCTGGCGCGACAGCCGACGCTATTGCTGAAACGGCAAATAGCACCGCGGCGATCTTGAGCACCGGTTTGCGGCCCAGGCGGTTGCTCAACGGCCCGGCGAGCATCATGGCAGGCGTGGCGGCCAGCGTCAGTGACGCCACCGCCCAGCCCAGCTGCAGCTTCGTCAGGCTGAATTCACGCTCTATGAAACCAACAACGCCCGATATGACAGAGGCGTCGAACCCCATCAGGAATCCGCCCATGGCGACGATGAGGGAAATGGTCAGCGTGAATCGGGTGCTTTGACTGTTCAATTGCTCACCACACTCAATCGCTCCTGATGATGCGAAATGCCGCTCTCAGCTGGGTTTCCGAGCTGCCCCCGATCCAGGCATGAAATTCCCCCGGCTCGGTAATCAGCTGCATGTCACGCCCGTAGAACGCCAGATCGCTGGCATCCAGTTTGAACTCAACCACCACCGTCTGGCCCGGCTGGAGGCGCAGGCGGCGGAAGCCCTTGAGTTCCCTCACCGGCCTGGTGACGCTGCCCACGAGGTCACGAACATAGAGCTGCACGACTTCATCGGCGGTCGTATCGCCCGTATTCGTCAGCTCAGCGCTGATGGTCACGGTATCGCCGAGCAGGACTTCATCCGCGCTCGTGCAGATGTTCTGGTAGTCAAACCGGGCGTAAGAAAGGCCATAGCCAAAGGCGAACAACGGCGTGTAACCAGCGTCCAGGTGAAACGAGGTCATCCCGACTGAGGTTTGTGGCGCCTGTGCATCGATGTCATCGATGTGGACGATATGGCCCGGCGAGGGCGGCTTGCCGGTGTTCTTCTGGTTGTAGTAGATCGGGATCTGGCCCACCATCCGCGGGAATGTTGCGGGCAGCTTGCCGGACGGCGACTCGACACCAAACAACAGGTCGGTAATCGCGGGCCCCGCCATCGCCCCCGGATGCCACGCGAACAGAATGGCGTCGACCTGATCAATGATGTTCGTCAGTGTCAATGGCCTGCCGGCCAGTATTACCGCAATCACTGGTTTGCCGGCTGCACGAACGCGCCGCACCAGTTCTGCCTGATCACCCGGCAGACTGATGTCGGCGCGGGAATGCGCCTCGCCAGACAGGATCGATTCCTCGCCAAGAAACAGGACCGCCACGTCGGAATCGCGCGCGATTCTGGCGGCCTCATCAAATGAGTCGCAAGCCCGACTCCGTGAAGTTTCCATCGCGCGCACGTAGCGAACCTCGACCTCCGGACCCAGGAAATCACGGATCGCCGTCAAAGGTGTAACGCTGAGTCCAGCGTCACCATCAAAGATCCAGGTACCCAGTTGTTCGTATGGCGCGTCGGCCAGTGGTCCGATGACGGCAATGGAGCCGAGCTTACTGACAGATAACGGCAGAACACCGTGCTCCCGCTTGAGCATGACAATGCTTTGCAGAGCCGCCATTTTCGCTACTCGCAGTGCGTGCTCATTGCCAACTGGCGGCAGGTGCGATGGGACCGTATACGGATTTTCGAACAACCCAAGGCGGAACTTCACGCGCAGAATATTGGCGACGGCAGCATCCAGCATCGCGACGCTGACGAGGCCTTGCTCGATCAGCCCGGCAAGATGGCGGATGTAAGCGTCACCTTCCATCTCCACGTCGACGCCGGCTCTCACCGCCTCCAGAGCTGACTCCCTGTCGCTGGCCGTGAGCCCATGCACCGCAAGCTGGCGCACCGAATCCCAGTCGCTGACCACCAGTCCGTCAAACTGCCATTCACCCCGGAGTATCCGGCGGAGAAGGAATTCATTGGCGGTCGCCGGCACACCGTTCAGGTCACTGAACGAGGTCATCAGCGACATCACACCGGCGTCGACTGCCGCCCTGAACGGTTTCAGGTAGACGTTGCGCAGCTCATGCTCCGGAATATTCGTCGTGGCATAGTCGCGGCCGCTTTCGACGGCGCCATAGCCTGCGAAGTGTTTGGCACAGGCAGCAATTGCACCACTCGCTGACAGGTCGTTACCCTGAAAGCCCTCAACCATCGCGACAGCAAGTTTGCTGGAGAGGAAGGCGTCCTCGCCAAAACTCTCGGCGATACGGCCCCACCGCGCGTCGCGCGCTATATCCATCATGGGCGCAAACGTCCAGTTGACGCCTGCGGAGGCGGCTTCCCACGCAGCGACCTGCGCGGCCTCCCTGACCAACTCCGGGTTCCATGTCGCTGCCTGCCCCAGCGGGATAGGCATGACGGTCTTGAAGCCGTGAATAACGTCGCGACCAACCAGGAGTGGAATCCCGAGGCGGCTTTCTTCGACGGCGATGCGCTGGAATTCGTTGACCGTGGCCACATCGACCTGGTTGAGGATCGACCCGATCTGACCGGCTCGCAGTCCCTCTGCAAGGTAGTGCAGGGCAGAACTATCGCTGGCATTGCGCTGGCACATCTGGCCAACTTTCTCGGCCAGAGTCATGCGCTCGAGGAGTACGCTGACGCGCTGCTCGATCAGGCCTGGATCAACCACTGGACTGGCTTTTGGAGGGGTCATGGTTGGTTCCGGCTGAACGGCTTCTTAGCAACGATTGAAAGCGCTGTCAAACTTGGTAGTATGTCGAAAATAATAACAGCGCCCCAAAACAGGGCGTAGGGCCAATGGCATGAACCAGGCTACGCGCTACGAAACGGCGCCCGAAGATCGCGTCCCGTTTCATCTCAAACTGATCTACGGCCTCGGGGCATTCATCAATAACCTGCTCGCCGCCGCCATCGGCGGCATGATGATCGTGCTTAATCTCGGCCTTGGCATGAATCCGGCGCTCGTCGGACTGCTCAGCGCGCTACCCCGCCTGTTCGATGCCTTCATCGATCCCGTGATGGGCTACATCTCAGACAACACCCGGTCGCGATGGGGCCGGCGCCGGCCGTACATATTCGTCGGCGCAATAGTGGCAGGCCTTGCGCTCGCACTGTTGTGGCAGTTGCCCCGCGACCAGAGCGAGTCCTTCTACTTCTGGTACTTTCTTGGCGGGTCGTTGATCTTCTACGTCGGCTATACGATTTTCGCAGCACCGTGGGTGGCGCTGGGTTACGAGCTGACACCCGACTACCACGAGCGCACGCGCCTGATGGGCGTGCAGAACTTTGTGGGCCAACTCGCCTACGTGGTCGCCCCCTGGTTCCTGCTCATCATGCAGAGCAGGACTTATTTCGACGACATGGTGGACGGCGCGGCGGGCCTTGCCATCCTGATCGGCATTGTTACCGCAATCGTCGGCATCATGCCCGCGATATTCCTTCGCGAACGATTCCAGGCCATGCCTGCCGATGTGCCGGTGCAGGACAGGCCAGCTGAGAGCGCGATGTCCATGCTGACTCGCGCTGTTCCCGATTTCTTTAACGGTTTTGCGACAACGCTGAAATCCGGGCCATTTTTCAGGCTGTGCGTGGCGACCTTCCTGATCTTCAACGGTTTCATGCTGGTTTCGTCGTTCCAGTTTTACGTCATCATCTACTATATCTTCGGGGGCAATAAAGTCCTCGGCGCAGAGTACGCCGGTTATGCCGGCACACTGGGTGCGATCTCTACATTCGTAGTCATCTTCATCGTCACCTGGCTGGGAACCAAGATCGGCAAGCGTCAGGCGCTATTCGTGTCTATCGGCCTCTCGATGGTCGGCTACGCGCTGAAATGGGTCTGTTACGACCCGGATATGCCCTGGCTGATGCTGCTGCCGGCGCCGTTCCTGGCGTTTGGCCTCGGCGCCTTGTTCACGCTGATGCCGTCGATGATTTGCGACGTTGTCGACATGGACGAGCTCAAGACGTACCAGCGGCGTGAAGGCATGTACGGTGCCGTCTTCTGGTGGGTGGTAAAGCTGGGGATGGCGGCAGCGCTCGCAGCCGGTGGTTTCCTGCTGAATGCGACCGGCTTCGACGTTGCTCTTGAGGGCAGCCAGACGGAGAGCACGATAACCCTCATGCGGCTATTCGATGCTTTTCTCCCTTTCGTCACCTCAGGCGTGGCCCTGTGGGCGATATCGACTTTCTCAATTACCGAGGAACGTGCACGCGAGATAAGGCTGGAGCTTGAGCAGCGCCGAGGCAGCCCGGCCGCCGCCGTAGCTGAAGTCGCGCAATCCGGCGCGCAGGAAATCCCATCACGCACAGCCAGACAGGAGGACATTCGTCCGGTGCCCCGACAGTCATCCAAGCCCACCAGAGAACTCTACGGACAGCGCAAAGCCATGTCGCGAGAAGAGACGATAGCCATGTACCGCGGACGTGAGTCGCTGCAGGGATACTTCTCTTCTGCCGATGTCTCCGATGAGGATTTACGTGCGCAATTTCGGCGGGTAATCGACGATGGGATTCACGGGATTTCATTCAGCCCCTACCTGGAAGGCCAGGGGCCCGGCACGAGGATCGACGAAGCACAGATCCGCAATCGAATGAGCATCATTCAGCCACACGTGGGCTGGGTACGCTCCTTCTCATGCACCGACGGCAATGACGCAACGCCCCGCATTGCCCGGGAGAGTGGCCTGAAGACCATGGTCGGCATCTGGCTGGAGCGCGATCACGAGAAGAACGAGAAGGAAATCCAGAATGGCATCAACGTCGCCAGAGCGGGACTGGCCGACGTGGTCGCGGTCGGCAACGAAGTGCTGTTGCGCGGTGATCTGTCCGAGGACGAGCTGATTGGCTATATCCAGCGCGTCAAACAGGCTGTTCCGGGTGTCCAGATCGGTTACGCCGACGCCTACTTCCAGTTCGTGGATCACCCGCGCGTGACCGAGGCCTGTGACGTCATACTCGCCAATTGCTATCCTTTCTGGGAAGGCTGCGCGGCCGAGTACTCCACGCTCTACGTAAAGGATATGTATCGTCGCGCCACCCAGGCTGCCAATGGCAAGAAGGTCATCATCAGCGAAACAGGGTGGCCAAACATTGGTTCACCTGTCGGCGGTGCGGTTCCATCCGAAACCAATGCGATCCGGTACTTCCTGAACATGTGCAAATGGGCCGAAGAAGACGGCGTAGAGATCTTCTACTTCTCATCTTTTGACGAGACCTGGAAAATCCGCGATGAGGGGGATGTTGGCGCATTCTGGGGTCTTTGGGACAAGGATGGTCACCTCAAGTACGTCTAACCTTGACGGATCAGCGGATCAGGCATCAATGCATTTTCAGTTCGGCAACGCGATTTGCTATTCCGGCTATCGGGACGGGCAGTCGCCACAGGACAGCACGTTCCCCAGCTACGTCCAGGTCCGCGAAGACCTTCGCATCCTGAGGCAACACTGGACCTACCTCCGTTTGTATGATTGCAGCCTGCATGCGGAAACGGTGCTGGACGTGGTCAGGAATGAGGGCATGGATTTTAAGATCATGCTGGGTGCGAACATGCGCGCCGAAGTGAGCAATGGGAACTGTCCCTGGGGTGCTCAATTCAGTGACGAAACCCTGCACGCCAATCAGCGGGAAAACAGCGAGGAGATCGACCGGCTGATCCGGCTGGCGAATCGCTATCCGGCAGACGTATTTTCCGTCTCTGTTGGCAATGAGGCTACAGTCGAGTGGACGGACCACATGGTGCCCGTAGACAAGCTGATCGAGTATGTACGCCGAATCAAGTGCGCCATCGAGCAGCCGGTGACGTTTTGCGAAAACTATGTGCCCTGGACCGGCAAGCTCGAACCGCTCGCGGCCGAACTTGACTTCATTTCCCTGCACACCTATCCCGTCTGGGAATATCAAACCGTTGAGGCCGCACTTGACTACACCAAGGCGAATTACTATCGCGTTGCCGACCACTATCCGGGCAAGCCCGTTGTGATCACAGAAGCTGGCTGGACGACCTCTTCCAATGGGCGAGGCATCGAGCCCTCGAACGCCTCGCAGGAATTGCAGGCTATCTACTATAAGAGCCTGGTCGACTGGACCCGCGAAGCCGGGATTCTCACGTTCGTATTCGAGGCCTTCGATGAACCCTGGAAAGGCTCTGCGGATCCGCTGGAGCCGGAGAAGCACTGGGGGCTTTTTACCGTGGATCGCATGCCAAAGCTGGCATTGCAAGAGGTCTACTCCTATCTGGTGTCGAACTAGGTTGTAAAACATTGGTGCTTATCCGCCAGCGCGGATGAACCTGATCGAGATTCGGAGTAGTGGCAGTTTCCGGTAAAACAGGCGCGGCGTGGCCTGACAACGTATTTCAGGATCGAGCAGGCATGCCCATATCTGTGCCCAACAACAGTGAAGCAAGTGGTGCGTTCGTCACACTGGAGGGCGAGCGGTATTACTCCATTGGTAATGTCGACAAGATTCCACCCTTCTTCATGAGTCTGGTGTCTGACAACGACCACTGGATCTTCGTGGCATCGAACGGCGGCCTGACCGCCGGCCGCGTGTCGCCGGACACGGCGCTGTTCCCGTATGTAACCGTGGACAAGATCTACGACAGCACGCCGCATACCGGCTGCAAAACACTGCTGCGAGCCGAACTGCAGGGTAAAAGCCACCACTGGGAACCGTTCAACAAGGAGCATGACGGGCGCTATGCAACCACGCGAAATCTCTACAAGAGCGTCATCGGCAACAAGCTGCTGTTCGAGGAGATCAACCACGATCTTCACCTGACGTTCCGTTATCGCTGGGTTTCCAGTGACGCCTATGGCTTCGTCAGGCAAGTCGAACTGGCGAATCACGGCACGACAGACTGCCGGATCGAGCTCATCGACGGCCTGCAGAATCTCCTGCCGGCCGGTACCCCCCGGTCTGTCCAGACCAGCTCAAGCTATCTGGTGGACGCCTACAAATGGAGTGAGCTGGACGAACCGACCGGACTGGCACACTTCACGTTGTTCTCGGGGATCTCTGATCGCGCCGAACCCCGCGAGTCGCTCAGAGCCACGACGGTATTCTGCCTCGGCCTCGAAGGGCGCCAGGTGCTGCTCTCGAATGAACAAGTCGATGGTTTCGGTCGTGGCGAACCCGTTGTACAGGAGACGCTCAAGCGCGGGGTACGCGGCGCGTATCTGGTTAGCGCCTCGCTTGGCCTGACTGCGAATGCATCCCGCCGCTGGCAACTCGTGGCAAATCTCGAACAGAGCCAGAGCGACACGGTCGCCCTCATTCGGCAGTTGAGCTCCCCGGAGGTCGTCAATGACTCGATCGCCCGGTCCGTTGCGAAGGGTTCCGACACACTGGCTCGCATCGTGGCCACCGGCGACGGGCTGCAGAAAACTGCCGAGGAGAACGTTTCGGCACACCACTATGCCAACGTAATGTTCAACATCCTGCGCGGTGGGATCGTGAACGACCAGTATCTGATTCCATCGGGTAATTTCCGCCGCCACATAGCGTTTTTCAACCGCGGAATCCATCAGCGGCATCGGGTCCTTCTCGAGTCACTGCCGGAAAAAATTGGCTACCGCGAGTTGCGCACGACCATCGAGCAGACAGGCGATGTGCAGTTACTGCGCCTTGCCCGGGAGTTCCTGCCGATCACCTTTGGCCGTCGCCACGGCGATCCGAGTCGCCCCTGGAATCACTTTTCCATCAAACTGATAGACGATCAGGGCCATCGTCCACTGACTTACCAGGGCAACTGGCGCGACATTTTCCAGAACTGGGAAGCGTTACTGCTCAGCTACCCGGAGTTGATCGAGGACGTCATAGCCAAGTTCGTCAACGCGTCAACGGTGGAAGGCTACAACCCCTACCGAATCAGCGATGAGGGCATCGACTGGGAAGTGGAAGACCCGGACGACCCGTGGAGCTATGTCGGCTATTGGGGTGACCACCAGATCATCTATCTGCAGAAGTTACTGGAACTATCGCAGCAGTTCCACCCGGGCCAGCTCGGCCAGCTCCTGCGACAACCACTCTTCAGTTATGCCAACGTGCCCTACAGGATCAAGGCGTTTGCAGCCGTGCTCGATAACGCCAAGAGTACCGTCGACTACGACGATGACCTGGCGCTGCGGATTGCGCAGCGGGTCGGCGAGCTCGGTGCCGACGGCAAGTTGCTGCTGGACGCCGGTGGCCAGGTGTACCAGGTCACTCTGCTCGAGAAGCTGCTCGTGGCACTGCTCGGCAAGCTCGCCAACCTGGTGGTTGACGGTGGCATCTGGCTTAACACTCAACGTCCCGAGTGGAACGATGCCAACAACGCCCTCGTCGGCCAGGGCCTGTCGATGGTGACGCTTTACTACCTGCGCCGCTACATCCGCTTCCTGCAGACACTGCTGGCGACTCAACATGGCCCGGTGAGCCTGTCGAAGGAAGTTGCTCAGTGGCTGACTGAGACTGTGGTGCCACTGCACATGGCACGTGAATACCTCGCGGACGGTCCGCTGGACGCGCGGCAGCGCCATCGCGTGCTGCTGGAACTTGGTCAGGCGGCCAGTCGTTACCGCCAGACCGTCTACGCCCAGG
This sequence comes from Gammaproteobacteria bacterium, assembly GCA_031395645.1. Taxonomy (GTDB): domain Bacteria; phylum Pseudomonadota; class Gammaproteobacteria; order Steroidobacterales; genus SHZI01. Next base: position 93,706 of record JANNJM010000054.1, read on the forward strand.
AATCCTTCACAGGCATGGGATCGCTGGGCCTGGAGCTGATTGCCGGCATGCTCGACGATGCGCTGGCAGTGATCGACCACAGCATTCACAACAACCGGCGCAAGGACGGCCTGTTCCATGCCTACAACCTGCTCGAACTGAAACCGGACGCTGCAGAAATCCATACGCTCTATCCGATGCTCGAAGGCCAGGTAGCGGCGCTCAGCTCGGGTGCCATCCCGCCGGGACAGTCAGTCGAACTGCTGGAAGCCCTGTTCGATAGCGAAGTGTTCCGTCCGGATCAGAAATCGTTCTTGCTTTATCCCGATCGCAAGCTGCCGCGTTTTCTGGAGAAGAACCGGGTACCCGCTGCGCGCGTTGCGGCCATACCGCTGCTCAAAACGATGCTGGACGAGGGTGACACTCGCATCATCGAATGCGACGCCGCAGGGACCTATCGCTTCAATGCGGACCTGACCAATGCTGGCGATCTGAACTCACGGCTGAATAGCCTGGTACTGGCCTACGGCGAGCTACTCGAGCCAGCCCGGGAGCCACTGCGGGCACTCTACGAAGAGGTGTTCAACCACAGGGCTTTCACTGGCCGTTCCGGCGGCATGTTTGGCTTCGAGGGGCTGGGCTGCGTCTACTGGCACATGGTCGCCAAGCTGCTGCTGGCAATTCAGGAGAATTTCTTCGCCGCCCGGGAACAGAGGGCGGACGAGGCGATCTGCAGGCGACTCGGCAATTTGTACTACCGGGCGCGCGAGGGCATGGGCTTCAACAAGACGCCGGCAGAATTTGGCGCCTTTCCAGTCGATCCGTATTCCCACACGCCCAAGCACTCGGGCGCCCAGCAGCCGGGCATGACCGGTGTAGTCAAGGAAGAGATCCTGACCCGCCTGGCCGAGCTTGGTGTGCGTGTGCATGCCGGATCGGTGCGGTTTGAACCGGGACTGCTGCGTGCGCGTGAGTTTATTGCTGAGCCTGAACCGTTCCGCTTCCTCGATGTAGACGGGCAGTGGCAGGAACTGATGGTGCCGGCTGGCGGCTTGGCCTTCACCTGGTGTCAGGTGCCCCTGGTCTACCGCCTGGATGAGTCCGCCCGGCCCACCGTGACAGTCACCCGCGACGATGGCGAACGGCAGGCACTGCCGGCGCTGGCGCTGCCTCGCGAACTGGCTCAGGAGGTTTTTCAACGCAGCGGGCGGATCCGCAAGATAGAACTGGTGTTGACCAGCCGTCAGCTGCTTTCGCCGTAAAGCGTCGTCGGGCCGAGAAAAAAATTCGCGAGCTTCTTTCTTGCGTCGCGTTCAAGAACTGGCCAAATTGACAACGCTGTCACATGTTGATAATTATGCAAAACAATAAAACCAGACAGCCGGGTTAACGCTGCACTGCTTGAGCGACACAGGTCTCCGCAACTTCAAGAACGCCCCCCAACAACACGCCTGGCCAGAGACTCAAAGATCATGCAATTCATAGATTCCGTCCGCCTGACACGCGCGCTGGCCGTCGTGCTGGCAGCAGCCGTCCTGACGGCCTGCGGTACCGGCGATGGCAAGACACCGATTCCTGGAACAGCACTTGGTGTGCTGACGGACGCACCGGTAAGCGGCGCTGAATATTCAACGGCGACCCAGTCGGGACTCACCCCGGCCAACGGCGGGTTTCGGTACTTCCCGGGTGAAATCGTCACGTTCTCCGTCGGTGGGGTCGAATTGGGCAGCGTTCCGGGCGCCGCGTTTATCACGCCCGTCGAACTGACGGGCAGCGCTGATCCGGGCACGGCTGCCGTGCCAAACGCTGCAACCAGAGTGCTGCGGTTTTTGCAGAGTGTTGACGCCGACCAGAACCCGCTAAACGGCATCACTATCAGCGACGCCACACGGAATGCAGCGGCGGGCCTTACGCTCGACTTCGACACTGCCAGTGATGCGGAAGTTGACGCGGTCATTGGCATGGTGACGGACAATCCAGCGGTCGTTTCCGACGCCGCCCTGGACGCTTTCTACGAGAACTACAAGGCATTGGGAGGGTCACTCACCTTTCCCTGGCCCTTCCCCGGCTATCCGGCTTTTCCGGGGGTTGTCGAAGACCTCTTGACCAACGGCGGTTTCGAGGCGCCCATTGCGCTGCCTAATGATGCGGGCTGCCCCACCGGCTGGAATTGCTTCAATGCCAGCTTCACAAACAACACGGGTGGCAGCGGCTCTGGGCCCGTTTCACACGAGCCGGGCTCCCAATCCCTTAAGCAATTCAATCCTGACGCTGGCGCCCAACAAGCCGTTCCGGCTGCACCCGGGGCAGACTATGTTGCCTCTGTGTGGGCCATGAACTGGGCGGGCGATCCACTCAATAACCTCGGTCTCGTGCAACTGACATTCTGGGATGCACCCGGTGGCCAACCCGGCGGTGGGAATCAGATTGGTCCCGCCTTCGAGAAATTTGTTGACAGCAACGATGACGGCGAAAGGATCTTCCTGCCGGTCAAAGACGGCTCCGCAATCTCCGACTGGACCAAAGTTAGTATCTCGGCAAAATCGCCACCGGGCACTGTGTCGGCCCAGCTATTGCTCCTGCATATTGTCATTCCCAACCCCAACGGTGGCGGGGGCACGGTGCGCTGGGACGATGCAATGCTGATTGGACCGTCATCGGACGCGCCACCGCCACCGCCGGCAAACCTGAGTCTGGTATGGCAGGACGAATTCAACACTGGCACGACGCCCGATCCCGGCAGGTGGACGATGGAAACAGGTTATGGCTCCAACGGCTGGGGCAATGACGAGTGGCAGTTGTATACCAACGACCCGGCCAATATCAGCATCGTCTATCCGGATTCTCAGACTCCTGCTAACGGCTATCTCAGTATCGCTGCGCGGCTGAATACCGCGCTTTGCCCGGAACCCGGAGTATCGGTCTGCGGCAAACGCGACGGCTCAATCACGTCGGCCAGGATGGTGACCCTCCCCCGTCAGCCCGGGCAGGGCTACACCTTCAGGTACGGACGAATTCAGGCGTCCATCAAGCTTGCCCAGGGCAGAGGCTCGTGGCCGGCGTTCTGGATGCTGGGTGAGAATTTCCCCACTGTCGGTTGGCCAAAGACAGGTGAAATAGACATCGTGGAGATGTTTGACCGCGGTGGCGCGAGTATCCGGGAGCCGCTCTTTACCATCCATTGGTGCGATGAATCCCTGGAAGCGGGTCTGTGCTCACCGTTCCCCACTGGCTACAGATTTACTACCGGCAAGACCGACCTGGGCGCAGCGCTCGGTGATTCCTTTCGTACCTACGAAGCCGAGTGGGATGCCAATGGCATCACCTGGAGAGTAGACGGCGTCACCTACCGCTCCACGGCGATCCAGCCAGCCACCATGGAAGAATTCCTGGCGAAGTTCTTTGTCATTCTGAATGTCGCCATTGGCGGCAACCCCGTACCCAACCCTGATGCAACGGGATGGCCGCGGACGATGCTGGTGGACTGGGTCCGGGTCTACCAGTAGCCCGGTACTCGCGTCATGCATTTGACAGACCCATGCGCCTGATCCGCGCCCTCGCTCTCCTGCCGCCCGCGGCTGCCCTGGCAGCCTGCGCTGCCGTCCGTGGCAACGACGCGGCTGCCAGAACGGCTCAGACGGCAGCGAGTGAAGGCGATTTCGTGCTGGTATTTGCTGACGAATTTAACGACGGAACGGCGCCTTCATCCGCCAACTGGACGATAGAAACCGGCTACGGTCCCAACAATAACGGCTGGGGCAATAACGAATGGCAGCTGTACACAGACTCCCCTGCCAACGTACGCGTAGAGAATGGCAGCCTGGTGCTTGCAGCATTGTGTCCCGTAGCGCCCTGTGGGGTGCGCGACGGAACCGTCACTTCCGGCAAGATCAATTCACGCGGGAAGTTCGCTTTCAAGTTCGGCAAAGTCACCGCGCGAATCAAGCCTCCTGTTGGAGATGCCTCATGGCCGGCATTCTGGGCTCTGGGCGCGAACTATCCCGACACTGCCTGGCCCCTGAGCGGTGAGCTGGACTTCATGGAGATGCATACTTTCCATTCCGACAAGAACACCACCCACACCACCATGCATTGGTGCGACCAGACAAAACAGGCGCCAGAAGCCTGCTCATGGCCAGCAGGCTGGGTCCTGGACACCCAGCACAAGACCTTTGCCGGTTCGCTCGGCAACGATTTCCACATCTGGGAAGTGGACTGGAACGAGGCCGGGGTCACTGGAACAATTGATGGCGAAACGTATTTCACGCGAGCCATCGATCCCGCGACGATGGAAGAATTCCTCAAGGAGTTCTTTCTGATTTTCAATGTGGCGATGGGTGGCACGCTTGGCAGCGGCGAGCAGCCACCCGACCCCGGCAGAACCTATCAGCAGACGATGCTGGTCGATTACGTCAGGGTCTTTCAATCCAGTGGCCCGCAGGCACGTCTTAATAACTAGGCTTTCGCAAACAGAGGATGGCCGCTATGTCGGTTCAGATTTTCTTCCGGGGCATGAATAACGTCCGCCGCAGACTGGCGGTCATTCTGCTTCTTTCTGCCTCGCTCATGGCCCCCGCGCATGCGGCGGACAAGGTGACGACGTACAAGGACGAACGGGGATGGAAGCTGCAGGTCAACGGCAGCGACTACTACGTAAAGGGCATGGTGTGGGGCTACACGCCACGGGGCGAGAACTACAACTACAACCTCTTCGGCAAGTCCGATGATTTCATCCGGAAGGTTCTCGACTATGACTTTGGGCTGATGAAGGCAGCTGGCGTTAACACCGTCCGGTCCTTCGGCTTCATGCCGCCCAAGTGGGTGACCTACGTGTACAAGGAGCACGGGATCATGACGGTGGTCAACCCACTGATGGGGCGCTATGGCTACAGCGTCGGCGGCAAGTGGATCCCGTTTACCGATTATTCCGACGAACTGACTCGTGCGACCCTGAAGAAGGACATGCTGGAACTGGTCGAGCAGTACAAGAATGTACCAGGCGTCCTGATGTTCGCCTTTGGTAACGAGAGCAACTACGGCCTGTCCTGGAAGAGCTTCGAAATCGAGAACCTGCCCGAGGGCGAACGCAATACGGAAAAAGCCAGGTACCTGTACAGCCTGTTCAATGAAGTGGTTCGGGCCGGCAAGACCATCGATTCGAACCATCCCTTTACCATTGTCAACGGGGACATCCAGTACATCGACCTGATCGCCGAGTATTGCAAGGACCTGGACCTGCTGGGCGTGAACGCCTACCGGGGGAAGAGCTTTACCGGGATGTGGGCCGATGTGCAAAAGAAGCTCGATCTTCCGATTCTGTTCTTTGAGTTCGGCAGCGATGCTTTCAATGCGAAGACCTTTGAAGAGGACCAGTTCCACCAGGCCACCATGCTGAAAGACCAGTGGCAGGAGATGTACAACAAGAGCTACGGCAATGGCGAGGAAGGCAACTCAGTCGGCGGGTTTGTCTTCGAGTGGCGGGACGAGTGGTGGAAGTACCTGCAGGAAGAAAACCTCGACATCCATGACAACAACGCGTCATGGGCCAACGGCGGCTATCCGCACGACTTTGTCGAAGGCAAGAACAACATGAATGAGGAGTGGTGGGGAATCACCGCTCTCGGGACGCCCAACGCCGAGGGCGTCTACACGGCCCGGACACGGATGGCCTACGACGTCTTGTCAGCAATCTGGCACATGGACCCTTACCAACTCAAGAAGGAGGCCGTAAACCAGTCATTCAGCACTCTCAACATGGACTACTTCGCCTTGAAGAGCGAGGTTCGCGAGCTGAAGAGCGAAGCTGCGGAAAAACGCAAGACACTGAGCTTCACGGGCGGCCAGCTAAAGGGTGAACTGGTCTGGAAGGGACAGGAACAGGACATCACTGAACAGGGTGAAAACGGCACTGAGTTTTCGAACGGCGAGATGGTGTTCCTGGATTTCGGATTCCAGCCTACTGACCGGATAGATGGACAGTTCACGGTGAACGTCCTGGCGAACGTGGCCGACACGGAGCCCCTGCAATTCCAGTACGGCCGGAGGGGAGCACCGGTAACGGTTGTCATCCCCGATACGCCCGGTAATGACGGCGTTAACGTAATTACAGATACCACTTTCGAGGATCGTGAGAGAGTCGAGATCTACGACTTCGACGCGACGTACAGGGGAGAAGCCTTCGACTTTACCGCCTTCTACCATGTGCCTCGTTACCACTGGAAGTATGAAGGTGATTTCTTCGGCCTCCTGCTAGAAACGACGGATCTCACCAGCGAGTATACCGGCCAGGATATCTGGAATGCGAAAGCGCCCAGCGGCGTTGAATTCGCGGGCAAGGGAGCGCTTGAAGGGCTGAAAGTTGTCGCTGGTGAGGAAGTCTATTGGGGCGCAAACCCGAAGGCGATAATCAAGTACCGCTCTACAGTATCTGTGCCGATCCTGGGACCGATCGACTACACCTTCATGCACGCCGAGGACATCGCCAGGAAAGGCGAAGCAACGGGCGCCACCTCGGCGACCGAGCGACAGACGCGCCAGACGACGCTCTACGGAAAGATGAATCTTACCGACACGACCATCCTCGAGCTCGGCGGGATCATGGCGGCGACTGAAAAGGTGGATGAAACGTATCAGCGTGTGTCGGGCGACCAGATTATCCAGGACACGATCGATTTCAAGGACACGCTGGGCCTGAAGGCAAGGCTCACCTTCGACCTGCTTGGTACCCGGCCCTACCTGGCGACCAGTCTTGCGGGTCTGGTGGCCGATGGTGGCGCGACACTCACGGAATTTGGCACTCGCCTGCCCTATTCAGCTCTGGGTAACAAGAGGGAGTACGAAGCCGGCGTCATGATGAATTTCGGCAATCTGATGATTTTTCCGCGCTTCCTCATTCGCGACAACCTTGTTGATGCCAATCCGTTCATTCCAGCGGAAATCGATCCTGGTGGAGCCATATTGTCTCCAGGCGTGACCCCGCGAAACCGGGACGATGACCCGTTTGCCGTATTGGGCAACAGGAAAGCCAAAGCTGCAGAGCTCTTTATGACCTGGGATCCGACGGGTGCCACGCCCTTCTATCAATGGGATAACGACACGCGCGAGGACGCCCGCTTTGCTTTTAACATCGGCGCCAATTACACGCAGTACTCGACTGCTACCGATTCAGACCTGTTCTTCTTTGATGTAACGGGAGCCAACGCCGCGTTCGGTGTGGGGCTGCCCGAGGAGGATGTGTGGAGAGTCTCAAGCAGGATGGTATTTAATCCCAGTGTCAATGCCAGATACATAGTGAACCTGGCTACCGGGTTCGATCAGTCGACCGGCGACCCAGCAGGCGGCACGCGCAAATTCTACGAGGCGCAGGCCAAAGTCGTCCTGAATAGCCGGCACATCATTTCCGGCTTTTTCAAGAAGGATGCGTGGGGGCCTTACGACTTCTATCGGCAGTTCAATATCACCTTCCCCGAGCAGTACAAACTGGATTATTCGATACTTCTTGATAATCGTCTCGACGAACTCCTTTCCACCAAGATTGGTATCAAGGCGTTGTACCGTACGAATGATGAGAATTCGCCAGACGACGAATACCAGGACGGTCAGAACGACTACATATTCCAGACTGTTTTCTATTTCCAGTTCTCGTTTTAGCGATCGCTTGTGCATCGCCCAGGAAGTAAGTCAATGAGAAATCCATATCGAGAAGGTGCTTGTGCGGCAACCCGCAGGGCTTTGCGAATCTGCCTGCTTGGTCTGATCACGGCCGTCGTGGCCGGCTGTGGCGGGGCACCCAGCAGTACCGACGGAATCGCGATCAACAACATCGTCCTGCCCACCGACACGCTGCTCAATTTCGCTTGTGCGGATGTGGGCATCGCCGGCGAAACGTGTGTATTGGACGACCCGGACAATCCGTTCTTGTCCGTCGCCATCACGGAGTTCGATGTCAACAATCCTGATGCGGAAAACAAGTTTGTGCTGAACAATGCCATCCCGCCAGGGCCCACCGGTGCGAAGGCGCGTTTCTATCTGTGGGCCACGGCGCTGGCGCGACGGCCAACCGGGGAAAACCAGTATTACACCGCGAAGTCTCTGCATGAGTTGTTCGATGCGGCCGGCGATGCGCTCGTGCAGGCACAGGCCCTGAGGGCCTACCGGTCCGTGCTGGATAATTTCTTCGGGTCGGTGACTTTTTTCGAATGCTGCGGGGGCGTGGCGTTTCCTGCCCCCCTCAACGAACTGGTTGCCGATAACCTGTACCGGCCTGCTTCCACCGGGTTTGAGCCGCTGATCCCCGGGGTTCCCCTTGACGTGCTCTCGGTCTTTGGGGACTGGGGTTATACCTACCGGCCGGCGACGCCACCGGATTTCACCGACGGTCTGGTCTTTCTGAACCAATAAGAGACGACCTGCGAATAGCACGATGACCAGGACTGCGATGGCGGTCTGGCTGCTATGCGCGGGCCTGGCGCTGCCGCCCCGCGCCGCTTCCGCTGAAGCCATCCCCGTCGAACTGCGAAATTCCGAGCAGGGCTGGCAGCTGTTCCGCGGTGGTCAGCCGTATTTCATTCGTGGTGCCGGCGGCACAGCCTCCCTGAAACAGCTGGCAGCCGCCGGAGCGAATTCCGTTCGCACCTGGGGAGCGGACGACATTGGGAAAATGCTCGACGAGGCGCACGCGCTCGGCCTGAGCGTGACAGTGGGCATCTGGCTCGGCCACGAACGCCATGGCTTCGACTACAGCGACAAGAGTCAGGTTAGCGAGCAGCTCGAGCGCGCGCGCCAGACCGTGCTTCGCTACAAGGATCATCCGGCGGTGCTCCTCTGGGGCATCGGCAACGAGATGGAGGGCTTCGAGGCCGGTGACGATCCTGCAATCTGGTCGGCGGTCAATGCCATTGCCGCGATGGTCAAGCAGCTGGACCCGGCGCACCCGACCATGACAGTGACGGCCGAAATCGGCGGCGGGCGTGTTGCAGGCGTGCATGAGCGCTGTCCCGCTATTGATATCCACGGCATCAACTCCTACGGTGGCGCGCTGTCTCTGGCCGAGCGCTACCGCAAAGCCGGAGCAACCAAGCCCTACATCCTTACCGAATTCGGGCAGCCAGGAGCCTGGGAAACCGGGAAAACCGCCTGGGGTGCGCCAGTGGAGCTGACCAGCACCCAGAAGTCAGATTATCTCAGGCGCGTTTACGATCTCGCCGTTACTGGCGTACCGGGGGTCTCGCTGGGCTCCTACGTCTTCAACTGGGGCTTCAAGATGGAGGCCACGGCGACCTGGTTTGGCATGTTCCTGGATGACGGCTCGCGGCTCGGGACGGTCGATACCATGACTGAGCTCTGGTCCGGCACCCCACCAAACAATCTCGCACCCACCGTAAAGCCACTGGTAGTTGACGGCGTCGCGGCAGTGCCCCCGGGTGCAGAGCTGCGAGTGGCTGCAGCCATTGCCGATCCCGAGGGCCGTCCGGTTCGCGTGCGCTGGGCACTGCGTTCGGAATCCAGCGAGTATGCAACCGGCGGTGATTTTCGCCCAATGCTCCCCGACATTGAGGGCGCCATCCGGAAGGGCGGCGTCGACGGCGCCCAGGTTCGCATGCCGAGGGAGCCAGGTGCCTACCGGCTCTTCCTGTATGCCTACGATGACCTTGGCAATGCAGCGACGGCCAACGTACCGCTGCTGGTCAAAGGTGAAGTGCGTACGCGGCTTCCCGTTTCTGTCTACGACGACGGTTTCGAGGGCATGCCCTGGGCGCCATCCGGCTGGATGGGGTCCATTGAGTCCCTGACGCTGGACGGGGCCCACGCCGAGAACCCGCAGGCGGGCAAGGCCTGCATCAAGCTGCGCTATGTCGGTGAGTTCAACTGGGTCGGCGTCGCCTGGCAGCACCCCGCCAACAACTGGGGCAAGCAGGACGGCGGCTTTGACCTCCGGGGGGCTTTGCACCTCGAGTTGTGGGCCCGGGGCGAATACGGCGGCGAGCAGGTCAGCTTCGGGGTCGGACTTCTGGGCAAGGATACGGCCCACCCTGATTCAGGCAAGACCAGCGTTCCGGGCATCGTCCTGAAGCAGGAGTGGCAGCGCTACCGGGTTTCACTGAAAGGCATCGATCTGTCGAGCATCAAGACCGGATTCGTCGTAACGCTAACCGGGCGAAGCAAACCGGTTACTGTTTACCTCGACAGTATTCGCTTCGTACGCTGAGCGCGCCATTCAGCCATGAGCAAAGTCAGTATCACTGACGTCGCTGAGCGTGCTGGGGTTTCCATAAAAACTGTTTCGCGCGTTCTCAATCGGGAGCCGAATGTCCGTGGTGCCACACGCGACCGGGTGGAAAGCGCGATCGCCACCCTCAAGTACACACCAAACCCGTTTGCCCGGAGTCTCGCCGGCAACCGCGCCTTTGTTGTCGGACTGCTCTACGACAATCCCAGCTCCAGCTACGTGATTGATATTCAGCGGGGAGCACTCAATGTCTGCCGGCGCGAGCACTACGATCTGCTGATCCACCCCTGTGACTTCCAGAGCAGCGAGTTGCCGGCTGAAGTTGGTCACTTGCTCAGGAATTCCAAGGTTGATGGCTTCCTGTTGACGCCACCACTTTCAGACCACGAGTCCCTGCTAACAGCGCTAAGGGATGCCAATGCCCATTTTGTCCGGGTTGCGCCCGGCGATCACGCAGAGATCGACCGGTCCGTGTTCACGAACGATCGTGAGTCCTGCGCGGAGATGACGCGCTACCTGGTGTCACTTGGACACGAGGCGATCGGCTTTATCGTTGGTGATCCCGCCCATAAGGCCATGGCGGAGCGGTATCGTGGTTACAAAGACGGCCTGAAGGCTGCCGGCTTGCCAGTTGATCAACGCCTGGTAAAGCAGGGCTTCAATACGTTCGGGTCCGGCGTCGAGTGCGCCCATGCAATGTTGCGGCAGCCGCTCAGGCCAACGGCAGTTTTTGCCAGTAACGACGAGATGGCTATCGGCGTCATGCGCGTCGCCCATCAAGCCGCATTACGCATTCCCGAGGACCTGTCGGTAGTCGGGTTCGACGACATTCCGATCGGTCAGCAGATGTTCCCCGCCTTGACGACCATCCGGCAGCCCGTTGAAGCGATGGCGATGACGGCGACTGACCTGCTGCTGGGTCAGTTACGGGGTGTGATCCACACCAGCAAACTCATTCTGCTCGAATCGGTGATCCAGCTCCGGGAGTCCACCGGGCCCGGCCCACACAGCCGCTAGCCCCGTCAGTTGGCCCCGTCAGCCCTCCCCGACTCTCCGGTCGGAGATCACCGCCTTCGCACGCTTCAGTCGTTCGGTGAGCTCCGGACCCTTTTTCATCGCCATGCCGACGGAAAGTACATCGATCATCACCAGATGGACCATGCGGGTCGTCATCGGCGCATACACGTCCAGGTCCTCGGGCACGTCGGCGGACAGGACGACACTGGCCAGTTGTGCCAGCGGCGAGCCGCCTGCCGTGATTGCAATGACGCCGGCGCCAGCATCGCGCGCAATTTCCACGCTGCGAATCAGCTCGCGTGTCTGGCCCGTTCCGGAAATCGCCAGGACGACGTCATGCTTGCTGAGCAACGATGCCGACATGGCGTGCACGTGCGGGTCAGAGTACGCCACGACCGGAACACCCAGACGAAAGAACTTGTGCTGGGCATCGGTCGCCACAATGCCGGAGTTACCCTGGCCATAGATCTCGATGCGCTCCGCGGACGCCAGCAGCTGCGCGGCGCGCTCCAGCGCGCCCGGATCCAGGTGGTTGCGGACCGTCAGCAGGGCGGCGATGCTGCGGTCGAATACTTTTGCGCCCACATCGGCCATCGAATCGTGCGCACTGACATCCTGGTGGATAAACGGCACGCCGTTCGCCAGGCTTTGCGCCAGCCGCAGCTTGAAATCACGATAGCCCTTGAAGCCTGCGGCAACACAGAAGCGCGCAACGGTTGGCTGGCTGACGCCCGCGCGCGCTGCGATCTCGGGAAAGGGCAGGCTGATAACCAGATTCGGGTGGCGCAAAACGAAGCGCCCGACCAGCTGCTCGGAAGGGCGGAAGTCATCCATCAGACCTTCGATGCGGTCCAGCAACATGGCGGGACGATCCTTATTCGCCATGGACGTGACCCCATTGAATGATCTTCACTCCCGACGGCATCCCGCATAGTCCCGCCGGATTGTGTAGTTTGTCAACATAGTCGACGTTTCCAGCGCCTTCCAGGCCAACCACTATTCGCAAGTACATTGTTTTTATGGACGTTTCTTCAGCTCAGGTCTCAATAGCGGCATTGACCACATCTTGTAGATTCTCTACAATCAGACCCTTAAGGATTCACGTGCCGCAGGAGTTGTTATGGCTCTCCACCGAACTGTTTTGGCAATAACCGACAGCGTCAGAACGCGCAGCAAACTTACCCGCTCCGATTATCTGGGGCGGGTGGAGCAGGCGCGCGCGGCCGGCACCTCTCGGTCTCGCATCTCCTGCACCAACCTCGCCCATGCATTCGCGGCAGAGTCAGTCGCAGACAAGCTGGCTTTGCGTGAAAGCCGCGGACCCAACATCGGCATCGTCTCCGCCTACAACGACATGCTGTCAGCGCACCAGCCGCTTGCCCGGTTTCCCGAATTGATCAAGAGCGCGGCCCGGGAAGCCCGTGCAACGGCGCAGTTCGCCGGCGGTGTCCCGGCCATGTGCGATGGCGTCACCCAGGGCCAGGCTGGCATGGAGCTTTCGCTTTTCTCCCGCGACGTCATTGCCCAGTCGACCGCCATTGCGCTTTCTCACTCGGTGTTTGACGCCGTCCTGTGCCTTGGCGTCTGCGACAAGATCGTGCCCGGGCTGCTGATCGGCGCCCTCCACTTCGGCCATCTTCCCGCCATCTTCGTGCCAGCCGGCCCCATGACCAGCGGTCTCTCCAACGATGAAAAGGCGAAGACTCGCCAGCTGTTCGCAGAGGGGAAGCTGGATCGGGCGGCTTTGCTCGAGTCAGAGAGCCGCGCCTATCACGGCCCCGGCACCTGCACGTTCTACGGCACCGCCAACAGCAACCAGCTGCTCATGGAGGTGATGGGCCTGCACTTGCCCGGCGCCGCCTTTATCACCCCCAATACGCCACTCCGCGACGCCCTTACCGTGGCGGCTACCCAGCGCGTGGCTGCGATCACTGCACTCGGCAATGAGTACACCCCGATTTCACAGGTGGTTGATGAGCGCGCCATCGTCAATGCGATCGTCGGCTTGCTGGCGACGGGCGGCTCGACCAACCACACCATTCACCTCGTTGCGATCGCACGGGCGGCCGGCATTATCATCAACTGGGACGATTTCGATGCACTCTCAGGCGTCGTGCCACTGCTGGCGCGCATCTATCCGAACGGCAGTGCAGACGTTAATCACTTTCACGCCGCCGGGGGCGCTGGCTTCGTGATTCGGGAATTGCTTTCTGCGGGGCTGCTCCATGAGGATGTCCTGACGGTGGCCGGACCGTCTCTTGCCCGCTACACGAAGGAGCCTCTCCTCGAGAACGACCAGGTTGTCTGGCGGCCGGCGCCCGCATCGAGCGGGGATGAAGGCGTCCTGCGAACCGCGGCAGCGCCGTTCAGCACTGACGGCGGCCTGCGCGTCCTGCGCGGCAATCTGGGCCGCTCGATCATGAAAGTCTCGGCGGTCAGCCCTGAGCATCGCGTGGTCGAGGCACCGGCGGTTGTTTTCGACGACCAGAACGAGTTGCTGGCCAGCTTCAAGCGCGGGGATCTGCACCGCGATTTCGTGGCCGTGATCCGCTTTCAGGGGCCACGCGCCAACGGCATGCCGGAACTGCACAAGCTGACGCCGGCGCTGGCTTCGTTGCAGGCAGCCGGCTATCACGTTGCGCTGGTCACGGACGGCAGGATGTCGGGCGCGTCTGGCAAGATCCCGGCGGCCATTCATGTGTCCCCGGAATGCCTCGTCGGTGGGCCGCTGGGCAAGGTTCGGGACGGCGATATCATTCGGGTCGATGGGAACTCAGGCAGCCTCGAGGCCAGGGTCGCCCCGGATGAGTGGGCACGACGTCCGCAGGCTATCGCCGACCTGACGCTGAATCAGTACGGCACTGGACGTGAGCTCTTTCAGTCGGCTCGCGACGTGGCGCTCACGGCTGAAGCCGGCGGCAGCACGTTTGGAGCGCCTGCCGGGCAACCCACCGCAACCAGACCCGAGCTCACATTGACAGGAACGCTTTCGTGACAACCATCGTAGAGATTCTCGCAGCAAGCCCCGTCATGCCGGTGATCGTCCTCGACCGGGTTGAGGACGCGGTGCCACTGGCCGAGGCACTGATCAGCGGGGGTATTCGTGTCCTCGAAATCACGCTGCGCACGCCTGCCGCTCTCGACGGCGTGCGTGCCATCCGGCAGGCACTTCCGGAGGCCCTGGTGGGTGTCGGGACGATTACGAATGTCGCCGATCTGGAGGCGGCACGAGCGGCTGGCGCCCAGTTTGGCGTAAGTCCCGGCACGACCCCGGATCTGCTCGCACACGCCGCAGGATGGCACTTCCCCTTTCTGCCAGGAACCATGACGCCATCAGACGTGATGCGCGCATTCGGAGCCGGATTCGCGGCAATGAAACTGTTTCCGGCCCGCCAGGCAGGCGGCGTCGAGATGCTCAAGGCACTCAACGGACCTTTTCCGCACGTCACATTTTGTCCGACCGGTGGTATTGATGCCGATTCCGCTGCGAGCTACCTCGCCCTGCCCAACGTCGCATGCGTCGGCGGCTCGTGGCTTTCACCCCCGGCGCTGGTCGCCAGCAAAGACTGGGCAGAAATTCGCCGCAGAGCCCGGGCGGCCGCGCAGCTCCCGAGAAACCCAGGTACGCCCCGCTGATGGGACGCGCACCGGCCATGCCATCGATAATTCCTGACGCCGATTGCCGCGCGTTGGTGCTCTTCGGCGCAACCGGCGACCTGGCACGCCGCATGCTCTGGCCCGCGCTGTACACGCTGGATAGGGACGGCCTGCTGCCGCCACACTTTCAGCTGGTGGGTGCGGCCACCTCGAAGCTGTCGGATGCAGAGTTCATCGCCAGGGTCAGGAAGGCGATAGAGACCTCAGGCAACTCCTCGCCAGTCGAGGAGACCAGCTTTGCGGCCTTCGCAAACAGAATCAGCTACGTCACGGTGGACGTGCGTGCAGCCGGCGGACTGGAACCCGTAAAGTCTGCACTTCGGCAGGGTCAGGGCGGAATCATCTATTACCTGTCAACCGGCCCCGAACTGATCAGCCCGATATGCCTCGCCCTGCGCGACGGCGGCATGGTCGACAAACTGAGCCGCATCACCATCGAGAAGCCTATTGGTACGGACACCGAGACAGCCCGCACGGTTAACGAAGCCATCGGCGCTGCCTTCGATGAAAGCCAGGTCTTCCGGATTGATCACTACCTCGGCAAGGAGGCCGTCCAGAACCTGCTCGCGCTGCGCTTCGCAAACGCAATTTTCGAGCCGTTGTGGAACGCCAACGCCATCGAGCAGGTACAGATTACCGTGGCGGAAACGGTTGGCGTCGACGGTCGCTGGCCGTTCTACGACAGCACCGGCGCGCTGCGGGACATGATCCAGAGCCACCTTCTGCAACTGCTCTGCCTGGTTGCCATGGAACCACCGGCCAGCTTCACCCCATCGGCGGTGCGCAATGAAAAGGTCAAGGTGCTGTGGTCGCTTCGACCCATCACCGGGGACGAGGTAGCCACGCACACTGTGCGTGGCCAGTACACCGCGGGCTTTAGTGGCGGTGAGCCTGCGGTGGGCTATCTCCAGGAAGCTGGCGCCAGGCCGGGCAGTGATACCGAGTCCTTCGTCGCGCTGCGCGTGGAAGTGGACAACTGGAGATGGGCGGGCGTGCCGTTCTACCTCCGCACCGGGAAACGCCTGCTGAAGCGCTCCAGTGAAATAGTGATCCAGTTCAAACCTGCCCCGTACAACATTTTCGCCGGCATTGGCGCGACGCTCGCGCCCAACACACTGCTCATCAAGCTGCAGCCTGAGGAGATGATCACGCTGACGCTCATGCACAAGGAACCGGGGATGAATGATGTGACCCTGACGCAGGTGCCACTGAATCTCTCGGCAGGCAGCGCGTTTGGCCAGGGGCGCAGCCGCACCGCCTATGTCCGCATGCTGCTCGACGTGCTCAGGAACAACTCGGCACTGTTCGTGCGTCGCGACGAGGTGGAAGCGGCGTGGCAGTGGATCGACGGCATTCTGGAGGGCTGGCGAGCCACCGGCCAGAAGGTCAAGCCCTACAGCGCTGGCAGCTGGGGGCCGAGTGCCGCCATCGCCCTGACCGAGCGCAACGGGCATTCCTGGCACGAATAGCCTGCGCCGGGGCCGACGCGCGTCAGCCGCTGTTCCGGAGGCCCGCCGCCAGGCCATTGATGGTGAGATGGATCGCGCGGCTGGTCCGTTCGTCAGTTTGTCCGGCCCGATAGCGGCGCAACAGATCGATCTGCAGATGATTCAGCGGATCGAGATAGGGAAACCGGTTGCGAATACTACGGGCCAGGGCCGGGTTGTCTTCCAGGAAGGCGGTAGCACCGGTGATCGCACGCAGCATGTCGACCGTCCGTTGCCATTCCAGCCGGATGGTTGCGAAGATCTGCGCGGCAAGTTCTCGTTGCGGAACCAGCTCGGTGTAGCGCGCGGCAATTTCAAGGTCAGTCTTGGCGAGCACCATATCCATGTTGCCGAGGACCGTCCTGAAGAATGGCCAGTCACGGTACATTTCCCGCAAGCCCGCGAGTGCCGACTCGCGACCCTCCGGCGCTGTGTCCAGCCAGCGCTGGACGGCGCTGCCGAAGCCGTACCAGCCGGGAATGGACAGGCGGCACTGGCTCCAGCTGAACACCCAGGGAATTGCCCGCAGGTCGGCGATCGACTGCGATGACTTGCGCGAGGCCGGCCTGCTACCAATGTTGAGTCCGGCAATTTCGCCGACTGGCGTCGCGCTCCGGAAGAACTCCAAAAATCCGGGCGTGTCGTACACCAGCTCACGGTATACAGCACAGGCGTCTGCGGACAGCTGATTCATCACCCTCCACCAGTGCGGCGAGTCGGCTCGTCGGGTGGCCGGGAAATTCGCGAGCATCGCTGCGGAGATCAGCGTCTCGAGATTGCGACGACCAAGTTCAGGGCCGGAGTATTTCGCGGCGATGACCTCGCCCTGTTCGGTGATGCGCAGGCCAGCTGCTCCACATTCATCAGGCTGCGCCAGGATGGCCTCGAATGTGGGCCCGCCTCCACGACCGACGGTGCCGCCCCGTCCGTGAAACAGTCGCAGGCGGACGTTGGCCTCGGCCGCCAGATCAACCAGCCCCTTCTGGGCGCGGTAAAGCTCCCAGTTGGCCGTGACATAGCCGCCGTCCTTGTTGCTGTCGGAATAGCCGAGCATCACTTCCTGCAGTCCGCTCCGGCTGTCCAGCCAGGCCCGATAAGTGGGCAGCGCAAGTGCCGCGCGCATGATGGCGGCAGCCGCCTGCAGGTCGGTGATGGTCTCAAACAGCGGCACGATCGCCATCAGCAGCTGCGGGTGCCCGTCACGCAGTGGCAGGGAACCCGTTTCTTTCAGCAGCAGGCCGACTTCCAGCAGGTCACTCACCGACTGCGCCTTGGAAATGATCGCAGTGGGGACGGCCTCGGGGCCGAATCGGGCATTGATGCCCGCCGCCGCCTCGAATACTTCGAGTTCATCGGCTGAGACCTGGCTGTACTCCCGGCCAATAATCCGCAGGGGCCGTGGATTGGCAAGTTCCCGAAGAAGTACCTGCACGCGACCCTCCTCGTCCAGCGACGAGTAGTCAGGGCAAACGGCAGCTTTGGCCAGCAATTCCGCCACCACAACCTCATGCACATCCGAGTTCTGGCGCAGGTCAAGGGAGCCCAGGTGAAAACCAAAGATGTCGACGGCGTACCGCAACTGCGCCAGACGGCCGGCCGCCAATGCGACGCTGGCGTGAGTTGCCAGGGACGTGGCCACGACGTCGAGGTCGTGCCGGAACTCCCGGGGACTGCCGTAGGGCGGAAGCGCCGCCTCCGGCCGGCGCGCCGGCTCGACACCCGTCAACAGGCGCAGCGTGGCCGCAAGCCGGGCATAGATGCCGGTCAGCGCCCGGCGGTACGGCTCATCCTGCCGATGCGCTGAATCGTCCGTCGACCCCTCGGCCAGGGCCAGCAGTTCGGCTGTCGGCACCACCAGGCGATTCGACATCGACAACTCAGCGCCCAGGAGATGAACCTCGCCGAGATAGTGCTCGAAGGCAACCGTGGCCTGGCGTCGCATGGCGCCCTGCAGCGACGCGGCGGTGACGAAGGGATTGCCATCCCGGTCGCTCCCGATCCACGAACCCATGCGAAAGAACGGCGGCAGGCGCTCATGCCCGCCAAACTCGCGCTCAATTTCGCAATAGATCTTTGGCAGTTCCGACAGGAAGGTGTACTGGTAGAAGGTCAGGCCATTTTCGATTTCGTCGACCACCCGCAGGCGCGACAAGCGCAGCATGGCGGTTTGCCAGAGCTGCAGCACCAGGCGTTTCAAGGCCTGTTCCGATTCGAGACGCTCCTCGGGAACCAGGTCGGTGCGCTCGAGCTGCGTCATCACGTGCGCAATGTCGCGCTCGCAATCGAGTACGGTCTTGCGCTTCACTTCCGTTGGATGCGCGGTGAGGACCGGACTGACTACGGCGCCGTCGAGCCAGGTACGAATCTCGCCAACGGAAACACTCTGCGCCGCCAGCGTATCGAGCGCATGCCGCAGACTGCCGGTTTGCGGCGGCGATCCCGCCATGCGATACGCGCGGCGACGGCGATTCTGATGGAGGTCCTCGGCAATGTTCGCCAACAGCGAGAAATAGCTGAACGCCCGGACGACATTCAGTGTCTGCTCGATGCTGAGCCCGTCCAGTTCGTGATCACGCTGTGACTTGAGGCTGGCGAGGTCCTCGTCGCCAGTTTTTCGCCGCAGCGCAACCGCCAGTTTCCGGATCTGCTCGATACGCTCGTAGATTACGTCGCCGTTGGTGGCGCGTATGACATCACCGAGCAGGCGACCCAGCAGCTGTATTTCCTGCTTCAGTCGGGCGTCTTTTTCGTCTGGCGACACAGCGTCCGCACTCCTGATGACCATGCATTGACCAGATCAGCTTAAGCGGCGCTGCCTGGACCCGCGACCCGCAAGGGGATTGACTGTGCAGTATCCCCTGATCTGACCCATACCGGGCAGGTCGACTAGCGGAAAGTACCTATTCGCTAAGTCCGGAGCCTCGTCCAACCTGCACGTCAACGCCAGCAGGCCCCTAACGGAGACGTGCCATGGATCAAACCCGCAAGCTCTGGCTTGGCCTCGGGGCACTGCTGGTAGTGTCATTCAGTGTGCTGTTGTGGATGGGCGGGGACATCTACCGGCACGCACCCCCCATGCCGGAACTCGTGCAGTCCCAGAGCGGCCAGGTGCAATTCACGCGCGCCGACATGGAAACCGGGCGGGTCGTCTGGCAAAGCATCGGCGGTCAGCAGCTGGGGTCCATCTGGGGCCACGGCGCCCTCGTCGCGCCGGACTGGAGCGCCGACTGGTTACATCGCGAAGCCGAGGCCACGCTCGAAATACGGGCGCAGCGGGACTACGGCCGCTCCTATGCCGATCTCAGCGACGGCGAGCGGGCCAAACTGGTTGCCGATCTTCGTCCGCTGATCCGTGCCAATTCCTTCGACCCCGAAACGGGAACGTTAACTGTCAGCGACGAGCGTGCACGGGCGATTTCGACCGTCATCGCGCACTATGAAAGCCTGTTCAGCGACGATCCCGCCACCGCGGAACTACGCGAAAACTACGCGATGAAGAACGGCACGGTCGACACGGCGGAGCACCGCCGGCAGATGTCGGCCTTCTTCTTCTGGACGGCCTGGGCCAGTGTCACGGAACGTCCTGGCAGTGCGGCCTCATACACCAACAACTGGCCCTCCGAGCCGCTGGTGGGCAATGCACCAACGTCGAGTGCGTTCCTCTGGACGGTCTTCAGCGTGCTCTTCATGCTTGCCGGCATCGCACTCCTGGGCTGGCACTACGCGGCCTACCACGGCAAGGATCCGGTAGCGGTACCGCCTGCCAGCGACCCGCTGCGCTCCATCGTCCTAACGCCGTCGATGCGCGCTACCGCGAAGTATTTCTGGCTGGTGCTGGCGCTCTTTCTCGTGCAGATTCTCCTCGGTGCCACGACAGCGCACTACCAGGTCGAAGGCCAGGAGCTCTACGGCTTTGCCCTTGCCGATGTACTGCCCTATTCCCTGACTCGCACGTGGCACACGCAACTGGCCGTGCTCTGGATTGCCACCGCGTGGCTGGCCACCGGCCTGTACATCGCTCCAGCGATCTCGGGCCATGAACCGAAGCTGCAACGCGTGGGGGTGAACTTCCTGTTCATTTGTCTGCTGGTCATCGTGATCGGGGCATTCGCGGGCCAGTGGTTCGCAGTGATGCAGAAGATGGGCCTCAGCCTGAATTTCTGGTTTGGCCATCAGGGCTGGGAGTACGTGGACCTCGGGCGCTTCTGGCAGATCTTCCTGTTCATCGGCCTGATGCTCTGGCTGCTGCTGGTCGGCCGCGCCCTGTGGCCGGCACTCCGGCGACGCGATGAAATGTCATCGATCGTCGGGCTGCTGTTCCTGTCGACGATTGCGATTGGCCTGTTCTATGGCGCCGGGCTGATGTGGGGTGAGAAGACCCATTTGTCGATCGTGGAATACTGGCGCTGGTGGGTCGTGCACCTCTGGGTCGAGGGCTTCTTCGAAGTCTTCGCGGTGGCGGTCATGTCCTTCCTGTTCGTGAAGCTGGGACTGGTGCGCGGCAAGACTGCCACCGCCGCGGTGCTGTTTGCCACGGTCGTGTTCCTGTCCGGTGGTGTGCTGGGCACGTTTCACCACCTGTACTTCGCAGGGACCACCACCGCCATCGTCGCGCTCGGCGCGTCATTCTCGGCACTTGAGGTCGTACCGCTCGCACTCATCGGCATGGAAGCCTACAACACCTACCAACTGGGCAAGGCGACGCCGTGGATGTCCCGCTACCGCTGGCCGATCATGTTCTTTCTCGCCGTGTCGTTCTGGAACCTGGTGGGTGCGGGCCTGTTTGGCTTCCTGATCAACACGCCGCTGGCCCTCTACTACATGCAGGGCCTGAACCTCACCCCCCTGCACGGCCACACCGCCCTGTTCGGGGTCTACGGAATGCTCGGCATCGGCCTGCTGCTGTTCTGCGTGCGCGGCCTGAAGCCCGACGCCATCTGGAATGAGAAACTGCTGCGTAACAGTTTCTGGTCCCTGAATATCGGGCTCGCATTGATGGCGGTGCTGACCCTGTTGCCATTGGGTCTCCTGCAGCTCAACGCAGCCCTGACCCATGGCTACTGGTACGCGCGCTCGGCCGAGTTCATGTCCCAGCCGCTGGTTGCGCTCCTCGTCTGGATGCGGGTCCCCGGCGACACCCTGTTCTCGATCGGCGCGCTGCTGCTCAGCTGGTTCGTGTTCCGGGTCTGGTTCGCGCCACGCTCACGGATCGGGCACGAACCTGCCCGGGAACGGGTCGGGGACGTTGCGAACATGGCCCCCGCGCGGGATCACGCCCTGCGCAATCAGGTTGCGCCGTGAGTCGTAAAAGACCCGAATAATCGCCTCCGGCTCGTCGCTCGCGCGTTCGAAGCTTGTATAGGTTGCGCCGGAGTCGTGGCGCTGCCCATGACCAGTACCGAGCCGGCCGGCCTTGCTCTCGCGCGAGGCCGAGGCTGAGGGTGCCGCGGCGTCTGCGGCTGCCTCGTTGTCCTGTCCCCGCAGCGGCTCGGGGTGGACCGTGCGCTCTGCAAACACGGCGACACCGATCACGCCGACGTTGTCAGGCCGCCCGGTGCGGGCGGCATAGGAGTCCGGTAGCGACGTAAAATAGAAGGCTGCGACCTCGTCCATGCTCTTGCGCCAGCCGTCGATCCGGACCTCCCCATACGGGTCGAGCACATAGCCGCTCTGGCTGGGTGCAGCGGTACCGCCGGTAATGACATTGACCCCGTCCACCGAGGTCACGGCCAGCACCCGCCCCGCACCGCGATTTTTGATGCGCACCTCGTACTCGTGGCCCGGTTCGCCAGACACATAGCGTTCGCCGCCGTGCGAATAGACCGGCAGTTCCTCCCCGGACGTGCGGTCGTAGATCTCAACATCCATAGGTGGGCCGGCCAGCGCAGCCCAGGGCAGGAGGAAGGCCAGCAGGACGGCCAGAGCGGCGGCCCGGGCGAGGTAAGCGTGCATCTGAAGCTCCGTTTGTCAGTGGTTCCGGTAGCTATAAACGCTCGCTGGTCGCCAATGGGGTTAACCGCTGGCGCGCTGCGCGATTTAACCTATTCCACGCCAGTCCCCCCACTGAGGCCCCGATCACGGTTCATGCGCCCACGGACTGCGACGATGCCGCAGCCAGCGGGCACTGGCGGAAGTGTTTGGGGATCGTGGATGCCGTTTGTCATTCTCTCGGCGGGAAATCTGGCTGCGTCGCCGATCCGAACCGTGACGGTACGCGGTACGCTCGTGGCCGTCGCCGCGCTCCTGGTTATCACGCTGGCCGGCGGGGTCGCTCTGGGGTATCGGCTGGGTGAAAACGGGCCCCGGACCGCCGATGCCGCCGCACTGACTCCGGCGCTCGATCCCACCCGTCCCGAAAACCAGGCACTGGTTGACCGTATCGGTTCGCTCACTGTCCGGCTGCTCCGCCTCGAAAGCGACGCACTGTCGCTGGCGGGTCGGGTCGGTGTGCTGGACACCACGAAGCGACGGGCGCCGTCCGCGGCAGCCGCAGCCGCAGCCGCAGCCGGCGGCGGGACTGAGCCGAGCGGTGGTCCGCTGCTGGAGCCCGAGGATGACCCGGCTGTCCTCGTGCAAACGGATATTCCTGCTGCGCTGGCCCGTATCGACCGCGGCCTGGACGACATCGACGCCTCCCTGGCCCTCGTGACTGGAGCTACCACCGAAAGCGACCTGGCCGGCATGGCCTACCCCAGCCGCTTTCCCATTCCAGGCGCCCGCATCAGCTCGGGCTTCGGCAATCGCCGCGACCCGTTCACGAATCGGCTCGCGCGGCACACAGGCGTGGATATGCCCGCGCCTGTGGGTACGTCGATCCTCGCGAGCGCAGGCGGCAGGGTGCGATTCGCCGGCTTCCGGCGCGCTTTCGGCAATACCGTCGAAATCGATCATGGCGGCGGACTCGTCACGCGCTACGCGCACGCCAGCAAGGTGCTGGTGCGCAAGGGTCAGGTGGTGTTGCCCGAGCAACGCATCGCGAGGGTCGGCTCCACCGGCCGCTCGACAGGCCCCCACCTGCACTTCGAGGTGATCCAGGATGGCAAGCTCGTGCAGCCACTTCGGTACCTGGAGCGTCCGGGCCGGTGATGCACTCCGACACGCATCGCCTGACTCGCGCCAGCCTGGAGCTCAGTTCCAGTGATGCCCGAAAACGCCGGACCGCCATGGGGGTGACGATACTCGTGATGCTCCTGCTGGCTGGGGGTGGCGCCTACTACCTGCACGAATCCGGCACCTCCCTGTTCGCGACGACGACCACCACGGTGGCTCTCAGGACCGAGAACGCCGGACTCCGCACACAACTCGAGCGGCTGCACATCGAGTTCGAGATGGAGAAGGCGACCCGCGCCGAGCTCGACCGCCAGGCCGGCAAACTGCACGCGCAGATCAATGACCTCACCAACCGCCTCGAATTCCTTGCCGCGCGCGACACCCGCGCCAACCAGACCCGCTGACCACTCGCCCCGCCACCATCAGGAAGACCCAGCATGTTCC
Source organism: Gammaproteobacteria bacterium (assembly GCA_031395645.1). Classification (GTDB taxonomy): domain Bacteria; phylum Pseudomonadota; class Gammaproteobacteria; order Steroidobacterales; genus SHZI01. The sequence goes on from JANNJM010000054.1 coordinate 117,568, forward strand.
GCAGGAAGCACAACAAGTCCATCGAGATCACCAAGCTCTCCAGCCTCGTTGCAGACAACATGGCTATCAAAGGTGACGTGCTGTTCTCCGGCGGCCTGCGGGTCGACGGCCGCATCGATGGCAACGTGGTGAGCGAGAACAACACCAACGGATTATTGGTGTTGAGCGACAAGGGCACTATCAACGGTTCCGTCCGGACCTATGATGCCGTCATCAACGGCACTATCGCCGGCGACCTCGTGGTGGAGCACTTCCTGGAGCTGCAGGCCAATGCCCGCGTGACCGGCAACATCACCTACCGGCAACTGCAACTGGAGTGCGGCGCAACCGTGGATGGCAAGCTGTTGTGCGCACCGGAAGGGACTGCGGCTGCGCCGGCGAGCTCGTCAGCCCTGCAGCTGGCAGCACCGCCCGCGGTGAAGGACGCTGCGCTTCACTCCGTCAGTCGGTACGCGGTTCCGACCTGATCGATCCCCCGGCAGCCGGCATGGTCGGCGGCAACCACCGCCCGACGGCCGCGAGGCTCTGCGCCCACAATTCTGCCGCTGCGGCCCGATCCCACTCCATTGGCACCGTGCGCCGGCCGTCACGTCCCTGCCGGACATAGAACGCACCGCTGCTCTCCCCCGCCGCCGGGTCGGTTGCCAGATACAGGGGCACCAGCGCGCCTTCCGCCGGCGACCGCATACGGGGCTTCAGGCGCGCATAGTCACCGTCGGCAAACAGCGTGTTGGTGTGGAAAAAATTCGTGTCAATCAGCCCGGGACAGAGGGCGTTGCTCACTACGCCGCTGCCTGCCAGCCGACCCGCCAGGTGATGACTAAAGAGAACGTTCATCAGCTTGCTGTTGGCATAGGTCTGCCAGCCATCGAAATGGCGCTCCGGCTGCAGATTGCCAAAATCGATCCTGCCGCTACCGAGCGCCATCGAGGCGACATTCACGATGCGTCCCGGCGCGTTGGCCCTCAAGGTATCCAGCAGGCTCTGTGTCAGCAGGAATGGCGCCAGGTAGTTCACCGCGAAGGTCATCTCGAAGCCGTCCGCGCTTGGCTGCCAGTGATCGGTGAGGAGCCCGGCATTATTGATCAGCACATTGAGTGCGGGAAAATCCGTGCGCACTCGCTGGCCGAGCGCCGCCACCTGCTCGAGGGAGGTGAAATCCGCCAGCACGCCATGCAGCGACTGATTGCCGGTCACGGTGCGGAGCTGCCCGAGGGTCGCCTCAAGCTTGGCCGGATTGCGGCCATGGAGGATGACCTGCGCACCCCGCTCCGCCAGCGCCAGGGCCGTGGACTTGCCGATGCCATCGGTGGCGCCGGTGATGAGATAGGTGGGGTTGGACACGGGGGGATTCTATCTGGTGGCTGATCGCGCCAGACTGGCCTCCCCCGCAGCCCTACCGGAATTGAAGGCCATGAAGCTTACGGACAAGACCATCTGGATCACGGGCGCCTCGTCCGGCGTCGGCGAGGGCATGGCGACCGTGTTCCACCGCGAGGGGGCTGACCTGATCCTCTCGGCGCGCCGGGCGGCCGAACTCGAGCGGGTGAAGGCCGCCTGTACCGGCGGCCCGGGCAGCGTGCACGTCGTCCCCTTCGACATCACCGACGCCGGCCAGCGGGAGGCCGCAGCCCGCGGTGTGCTCGCCCGCTTCGAGCGGCTGGATGTGCTGGTGAATAACGCCGGCATCGGCCAGCGCTCGGCAGCGAAGGACACCCTGTCCGACGTTGAACGCCGCATCATGGAAGTCGACTTCTTCGCGCCGGTGGCGCTGACTAAACTGGTGCTGGCACGAATGATCGAACAGAAGAGCGGTCATCTCGTTGTCACGTCATCGGTCGCGGGCAAGCACGCGGTGCCCCACCACAGCGCCTACTGCGCGGCGAAGCACGCCCTGCACGGCTACTTCGACACGCTGCGGGTGGAGCACCTGGCCGACAACATCGACGTGACGCTGCTGGTCATCGCCGGCATCGAGAGCAACGTCTACGAGCACGCGCTCACGGCCGACGGTTCCGAGTACGGGCCGAGCCGTGGAGGAGCTTCGAGCGGCATGAGCGCCGAGAAGTGCGCCGAGCAGGTCGTCGACGGCCTCGTGCGGCGGGACTACGAGCTGGTGATTGGCATCGAGACCGCGCTGCAGGCCCTGCGGATCAAGGACACGGACCCCGTCGGCTTCGTCAAGCGGATGGCGGGGATGTTGAAGTGGCTGGAGAATTCGTGAAACTACTGTTCAGCATCGGCGCGCGGGTGGCCTGGATCAGTCATCCCACAGCGCTTGACGTAATCCCGGACAGGCCCCGCTGTGTTTGGCTTTTTCGATTGGCGACCTGCTATCTTCCGTAGCGAAGAGCAGGCGGAATCACCACTGATCCCGCGGCGGGTCAAACCAGGCGACGTATTCGGGGGAATAACATGCAATCACCATTCGCAAATTTCTGTCGCTCGCTGCTCCTGACATCCGGCCTCCTGCTACTGGCAGCGCCAGCATCCGCGGCCACGATGCGCTACACGCTGACCGGGACGATTACCGGCAGTCTTGAATCCACGCCGTTGTTCTCGAGGCCCTTCGTCATCGACATGGAGACACCGTTCACTGCGCTGTGGTCGGGCGGGCCGAGCAGCTATGCGATCACGTTTTTCGGCAGTCCGGTCAGCTACACGACCATCACGCTCGACGGCATTGGCACCGCCCTGTTCACGGAAAACACGGAGATCTTCCTGAGCGCGCGTTCCCCGGGGACACCTTCCGTACTCTGGTTTTCTGACACGACAGCCGGTGTGGAGCCGCTCGCCGCGCTCCTCTATTCCTACGATCTCACCGGTCATACCGTCCGGGACGAGTTCACGGCCGCGAATCCGCTGTTTCCACTGTGCGGGCAAAGCGCGGCCACGTTGACCACGACACTTGGCGCGCTGACATTCGACCAGTGCGGCGGGCAGATCAGCTCGTTCACATCGACAGTCGTGCCTGTGCCAGCGACCGCCTGGCTGTTTGGTTCCGCACTCGGACTGCTCGGCCTGCGGCGGAGAAGCTCAACCTAATCCAGATCACCCGCCACGGCGCGCCGCCGGAACAGAGTCACCCCGGGCGGCGCGCTGCTACGAGCCCCGTGACGCGACCTACCTCGCATCACCACCGCGTGGCTTGTAGAAGACGAACTCGCCAATCTCGGCAGTCTTCCGGTACTCCGTCGACCAGTTGGGCGTCACGTTCCGGTGATGGAAGTACAGTGCGCCCCCGGTTCGATCCCTCAGCTGAAGATTGAGCGCCCTTCGCGCGATCTCTTTGGCGGTTGCGTAGGACTCATCCTCCTTCGCCTGATCCGATCGGCCATCGCACCACCACGAAAACTGGCACGCGCCCTGCTCATTACCTTGCCTGACAACTGCGCAAACGGTGTTTGGAAAGCCCTCGTGACCCAGCCGGTTCATGACGACACTGGCGACTGCATCCATGCTGGCAGCGTTCTCACCCCGGGCCTCCCAGTAGATGGTCCGTGCCAGGCAGGTGATCGCGTCGTCCATCCGCTCTTTGCCATCCGGATCGACCGCCTGCACTTCGGACTTCCCGATGATCTCGGCTCGAGACGGGACCGTGTTGTCTCCGCCGGCCGCAGCGTTCTGCTCGAGTGTCTCCGCCTTCTTCTCCGTGGCTTCCGGGCCGTTGGCGGCTGGCAGCTGCGCCTTGTCATCCTCGCCCGGTTGGCAGCCCGCGAGAACGACGATCGCAACACAAGCCGCAAGCCATCTCCGGTGCATCAGTCGAGCCTCTTGGAATGATTCAACGGCGTCTACGGGCTACTCTACCGCCTTCTGAATCGGCGAACAGGAATTGCCGCTTACAGCTGCGTCTGTTCGCCAACGCACCGGAGTGGGATCTGCGTTCGATAACGAACCGACTGCCGGGGGCGCGCATGAAAGAATTCGGCGAGTTGTGGTGAGTCCCGCGTGGACCCGGA
>JANNJM010000078.1:0-89258 GCA_031395645.1 Gammaproteobacteria bacterium
GCCCGATCAGCGTGATCAAACCCACCTGCGTATAGATATTGACTGTTGCCGCCCCGAGCGTCAGGAACACCAGTGCGCCGGCGATGGACATCGGCACACTCACCAGCATGATCAGCGGATCCCGGAATGATTCGAACTGGGCGGCAAGCACCAGATAGATCACGACGATCGCAAAGAAGAAGGCGACGATCAGGCCGCTGCCCTCCTGGATGTACTGCCGGGCGGGCCCCGCATAGTCGAACTGATACCCCTCCGGCGCCAGCGTTTGCGCGGTATCCCGGAGGTAATTCAGCGCCGTGCCCAGCGTGACGCCCGGCGCCGGCACCGCCGACAGCGTGATGGAGTTCTGCTGCTGGAAGCGCTTTAGTTCCTGCGGCTGTACGGATTGTTCCAGCGTGACGAGCGCGGATAACGGCACCAGTTTGTCGCTGGCGGTGCGCACGGGAAAAGCGCCGAGCTGTTCGGGGTTCAGCCGGTACCGGCGGTCGACCTGCGGAATAACCTTGTAGCTGCGGCCCTGGATGCTGAACCGGTTGGTGTAGTTGCCGCCGAGCATGACGCCGAGCTCCCCGCCCAGCTGTTCCATGTCGATGCCGAGGCTCGCCGCTTTCTCGCGGTCGATATTGACCGTCGACTGCGGCCTGTCGAACTTCACGTCCAGGTCGGCAAACACGAACAGTCCGCTGGCATACGCCGCACCGAGCAACTCCTGGCCCTTGGCGTAGATTTCGAGCGGCTCGCGCGTGGACCCGAGCACAAACTGCACGGGCAAGCCCTCCCCCGCGCCGGGCATCGGCGGCAGATTGAAGGCTGCCGATTGCAGCCCGGCGACTCCGTCGGCCACGCTCTGCACAGACTGGGTCACCTCCATCTGGGTACGGGTACGCTCACTCCAGGGCTTCAGTACGATCCCGGAAAGCGCCGTGTTGCTGGTGGACGCCGGGCCGCTGCCGATACTGCCGTTGAAGAGGAAACTTTCTTCGGTTTCCGGGATGGTCTTGTACCCCTGCACCAGTGCGCCCGTGTAGCGCGGAAGCTGCTCCGGCGACGTGTTCGCGGCCGCGGTGGAATACACCAGCACGATTCCCTGGTCCTCTGTCGGCGCCAGCTCTGCCGGCGTCGCGACAAACATGAAATAGATACTGACAAGCACCAGGCCACTGAACATCAGCATGACCGGCACGATATCCAGGCAGCGATGGAGCAGCCGCGTGTAGCGCTCGCGCAGTGCCTCGAACTGCCGGTCGAGAAACCGTGCCAGGCGTCCGCCCTCTGCGCGGCGCGGGAGCATCCTCGAGCACATCATCGGCGACAGCGTCAGCGCCACGATGCCAGACACCAGGACGGCACCGGCCAGGGTGAACGCGAACTCGCGAAACAGGCTGCCCGTGAGGCCGCCAGCCAGACCGATCGGGGCGTACACCGCAAACAGTGTGACCGTCATGGCAATGACCGGCAAAGCCAGCTCCCGGGCGCCCACCATGGCGGCGTCATACCGCGACATCCCTTCCTCAATGTGCCGCTGGATGTTCTCGACGACGATGATGGCGTCATCGACCACCAGCCCGATCGCCAGCACCATCGCGAGCAACGTGAGGAGATTGATCGAGTAGCCGAGGGCCAGCATGATCGCCGCCGCACCAATCATTGACAACGGTATCGCCACGACCGGAATAATCACCGAGCGTAGCGTGCCCAGGAACAGGAAAATCACCGCCATGACGATCACAGTGGCCTCGACGAGCGTCAGCACTACTTCCCGGATGGAGTCGTCGATGTAGCGTGTCGTGTCGTAAGAGATGGAGCCCGTCATGTCCCCCGGCAACTCCGCCTGAATTCCGGGGAAGATCCTGCGAATCTCACCGATCACCGCCAGCGGATTCGCCGTGGGCAGCACATCGACGGCGATGAACGTGGCAAATTCACCGTTGAATGCGACCGACGAGTCGTAGTTCTCGGCTCCAAGCACCACCGTCGCGATATCCCTGAGCCGGATCACCGCATCGTCACGCTCCGCCACGATCAGTTCCTGAAACTCCCGGGCGGTGTGCAGGTCTGTGGCTGCCGTCAGGGTGACCGAAATAGCATCCCCCTTGGTCTTGCCGATCGCCGCCTGGTAGTTGTTGGCCCGCAGCGCCTGATTGACGTCCCCCGGCGTGACGCTCAGTGCGTACATCCGCCCGGGATCCAGCCAGACCCGCATCGCAAAATTCCGGCCGCCCAGGATCGCCGCCTGTTGAACGCCGGCGACGGCCTCGATCTGCGGCTGGACCTTGCGAATCAGGTAATCCGTGATCTGGTTCTGGGGCCGGGTAGTGCTGTTGAAGCTCAGGTACATCGCCGAGGTTGTTTCGCCGATGGCCACCTCGATCACCGGATCCTCGCTGCCGTCGGGCAGATCGGCACGCACCTTGTTGACCTTGGCCGTTACCTGCGTCAACGCGTCATACGGAGGGTAGTTAAGCTCGAGGTGCGCCGTGATGGCGCTCGCGCCCTGCAGGCTGCTCGACTCCAGATAGTCGATGCCGTCTGCACTGGCGATCTCGCGCTCCAGCGGAGTCGTGACGAAGCCCTTGACGAGCTCCGCCTCCGCGCCGGTGTAACTCGTGATGACACGAATCACAGCCGATTCGCTCTGGGGATACTGCCTGACCTGGAGGAGCTGGACTGAACGCAGGCCGGCGATGAGTATCAGCAGGCTGACGACTGTCGCCAGCACCGGGCGCTTGATGAAAATGTCGGTGAAGGCCAGCACGACTGCAGCCGTCAGTTGTTAGCTGGCTGAGGACTGGCGCTGTTACTTACCGGCACCGTGTTGTCCACCACCACCACCGAACCGTTACGCAGCTTCTGCTGACCAGCGGTGACGATCGTCGCGCCGGCCGGCAATCCCGAAACGATCTCGATCTGGTCGCCCCGCGTGGCGCCCGTGACGACGAGTGTATTCGTGACGCGAAGCTTCTTGTCGACGACGAAGACCGCATCGCCATAGGGGCTGTGGGTCACTGCCGCATGGGGAATCGTGACGACCTTGTCCCGGGCCGGCAACTCGATATCGATGCGGGCAAACATACCCGGCAACAGCCTGCCTTCGGGATTGTCGACCACGGCGCGCACCCGGATGTTGCGCGTGTCCCGCTCGACCTGCGGCTCGATCGCCTCGATGGCCCCACGAAAGACCTGCCCGGGCCACGCATCCACCTGCACGGACACCGGCTGCTGGACGCGCAGATTGCCAAGCTGCTGCTGGGGCACCGGAAAGTCGACCACCATCTTCTCGCGGCCCTCCAGCCTGACGATGGGATCGCCAGGCTCGACGTATTGACCGATATCGACCTGGCGAATACCGAGCGCGCCGGCAAACGGGGCGCGGATGGATTTCTGCGCGACCTTCAGCCGCAGAGCATCCTCCGCGGCCCGGGCGCGCTGCAGGTCGGTTTCGCGAACGTCGTTGTCAAACGCAGAGATCAGCTTCTCGGCTAACAGCCCCCGGGCGCGGGCCACATTGATCTCTGCCAGCTTTCTGTCCGCCGCCAGACCCTCGAGCTGCGCTTTTTCATCCGCGACGTACTGCTGGACCAGCAGATCGCCTGCAGCCACGGCGCTGCCCGACTGGAAATTGATGGCGGTGATCTGGCCGGCCACCTGCGCGGTGACATCCACGCCCCGGGACGCGCGCAGCGAGCCAACGGCCGCGATTGACGGCGTCCACGTTGCCGTCGTCGCGGTGATCGTCGAGACGGTGACCGGTGGAAATGTGGCTGCCGCCATCGCGGCCTGATTCTGCGTGCTCTGATAAGCCTTCCAGCCGAACAGTGCGCCAAAGAACAGCGCCGTTGCGGCGAGCATTATCAGCATCGGACGTGTCATCCCTGATTCCTTCGAGCAGTCAGCATGCTGATGGCTACGGCCTAATCCGTTGGGTCGGAAATCGTGGGCACGAACCGCCCGGTCCTGACCCGCCAGACCTGCACGAGGGTCATGGCAGCAGCGGCCAGCATGCCGGCACCCAGGGCGAAGCGGCTGTGCGGCGCGAGCACTGCCACACTCTTATTGAACAGCAACGCGGCGAGGGCGATCCACGCCAGGGTTGGAAACACCGAGCAGAAGCCGGCAGCGATGGCCAGCCCGCAGGACACCAAAAGCCCCGCCGTCAGCGCCCAGGCGGCCGCCGACGCGCTCCCGGCCTGCACGGCGAAGCCCGCGAACAAACCGCAGAGCAGGAGGACGAGCACCGCCGGCAGGGCCGGTTGTGGCCGGGAGTTGGCCGTGAACATTTCCAGCGCGGTGCGCGGTGGACGAGGCATGGAGCGGCTTTCGGGTGGCGTTCGCACCGAGTGCCAATTATTGCACGGTAGTCACCAACCGCGCGCCGGCCACAAAAAAAGGAGTCCGCCCGGCGTCGCCGCCGGGCGGACTCTAAGGCGACGTCCTGCGTCGCCCGGTCGGCCTTTGAAGCGGCGCCGCTATTTGGTTGACACCGCGGCCGGCGCGGGGTTCTCGATGATGGCGACGACCCTCCGGTTCTGCTGCCTGCCGCTCTCGGAGGCGTTGTCGGCAATGGGCTGACCTTCGCCCCTGCCGGCAGCGACGAGGCGGTCGGCCCCGATACCTTGTTGCATCAGGTACGAACGTACCGAATCGGCACGTCGTTGGGAGAGGCCCAGATTGGTATCCTCGCTGCCAACATTGTCAGTGTGACCTTCGATCTGGACGTTCCGCTCGGGATACTTGTTCAGGAACGCGACCAGCTTGTTGAGGTTGCTGGCAGAGCCGACCTTCACTTCGGAGCGCCCGGTGGCGAACAGCACGTCACCCAGCGTCAGAACCAGGCCACGATCTGTGGCCTCAGCCTGCATCGCCTCGATCTGGCGTCGCATTTCATCAGCATCGCTACGTGCCACGTCTGCATCGTTGCGCGCGCTATTGGCATCGGCGCGGGCACTGTCGGCTTCCTGGGTGCGGGCCTCAAGGCGGGCACGATCACGCTCATCACCGAGTTTCGCGCGCTGGTCCTCTGCGTAACGCGTGGTTGCCCGCGCCGTCGCGATATCGACCCGGCGATCAGCGATATAGACGCGATGGGCGCCCAGTTCCACGTCCTTCCTGGTCAGTGGCTGTTCTGCTGCCTGCACCGCGGCCTCCGCGTCCTTGACCGCCGCTGGGGCACGATCCCCCAGATTCGCGTCAGACTGCAGTCCGCTTAGCTTGGCACGGACTTCGGCCGCGCCTTGCGGTGGGAGCGGCGCGGTGGCGCAGGCGCCGAGAAAAAGCGACAGCACGGCTGCCGCGCCGAGAGGATTGTAGGTGTTCATCGCTGGTCTCCTGAGCGCTGCATTTCTTCGGCCAGAGCGTCGGCACCCTGGTTCATTTCCTTGTTCACTGCGACGGCCTTGGCAGTTTCAGTCCTGGCCGAAGCCAGCTCGGCCTCCACGAGGGCCTGCTCTGCCAACTGCTCCGCCGCGATCATGTTCATCTCAGTAACGGCTTTTTCAGCAGCCGACAGTTTCTGGCGCGCTTCACCGAGTTCCACGACCGCGTAGCGACCGGCGTCAGCCTTTTCGGCCGTGGTAATTGCTGTCCGGGCGGCATCAAGGGACTGCGTTGGGGCCGGCGGTGTGGACGTGCAAGCGCCGACGAGCAGGACTGTGCCGGTCATGACGGCGCAGGTCAGGCCGGCCACCCGGCTAAACGACGGGCCAACGGGCATTTGGGATGTTTTGGTCACTAGAGTTCTCCTCAGTATTTGGCAACAATATTTTCAGATCAGCTTCGGCACGAGCGTCAACTCGACACAGCCGTCGCCGGCTCCCGTGCTGATCGCTTCGATAACCCACAGGCGCTCGAATTGACCCTCGCGGGTACTGATCCAGGCTCCGCAACGCAGCTCCGGGACGGCCAGCCGGATACGCACCCGACCATCGTCAGTACGGGTCGCCAGACCATTTGGGCGCAGGACCCGGTCGAGCGACAGGCGCCCCTTCGCACGGGGGCGGTAGGCAACGACGACGCCATCGAAGGGGTCGTGATGGTTCAATTCGCTAGTACTGCTATGCACCGGCACTGTCCTCCCGATCTTGTGACGGCAGAAAGTCGCTTTGCCGGCCGTTACTGTCCCTTACGCCACCGCCAGCGTCTGTACGTCGGCGTACATAACACCGGCCGGCGGCATTCGTTACAAAATGGCCAATGTGCGTTACCGTACGGACTTGGGAAGCCCGGAGAACAGCTGGAACGTCAGCGTGCTAACACGTTTCGATCCGCGACAGAATCATCTGCTCAGGGCACTGCCGCCTGCTGACTATTCCCGGATTGCGCGGCACCTGGAGCCAGTGGATATGCCCCTTGGGCATGTCCTGTACGAGTCAGGCAACCATCTCGAGCACGTGTATTTCCCAACCGACTGCATCGTGTCCCTCCTCTATGTCATGGAGGACGGGCATTCGGCGGAGATCGCCATTGTCGGCAACGATGGTGTGGTCGGAATCGCGCTCTTCATGGGCGGTGAGACAACACCGAGCCGGGGTATCGTGCAGAGTTCCGGCCAGGCCTCTCGCATGCCAGGACGGCTCGTAAAGGAGGAATTCTTTAACGCCGGACCGATGCAACACCTGTTCCTGCTCTATACGCAAGCCTTGCTGACGCAGATGGCCCAGACGGCCGTGTGCAACCGGCATCATTCCATTGACCAGCAGCTTTGCCGCTGGTTACTGCTGAGTCTTGATCGTCTGACCGCCAACGAGCTCGTCATGACTCAGGAGCTGATTGCGAACATGCTCGGTGTGCGGCGCGAGGGGGTCACGGAGTCGGCCGGCAAACTGCAGGCGCTCGGGTTGATAAACTACAGCCGCGGCCGCATCACGGTACTGGATCGACCGGCACTCGAGAAACACTCCTGTGAGTGCTATGCAGTGGTTAAGCGGGAATTCGACAGACTGTTGCCGCACACGACGGCCGCTGCCTAGCAGCGTGTGCCAGCGAACAGACCGCCATGCGCGCCTTCGCTACAACATCCTGGGAGCAATGGCAATTGTGAGGAATCCCGATGACCGGAAGCGAGCCGAGAGCGGCCCCAGGACCAAGCAGCCTCGCCCGGCAGGAGCAGGACTTCACGGCCGAGGGCGCACCACCGCCTTCCATCCCGGTAGCGACAACGCCGGAAGACTGCATGTTTGCCCTGGATCAACTGGATACGAAGCTCGATATGGAAATCGGGCGACGCCGCCTGCTGGAACAGGAAGTGCGGACGACATGATGAGCCGCCTTGGCGGCGACGAATTCGCCTGCCTGCCGGCTGCCTATCTCAACTGGGAGCAGTTGAGCCATCTGGCCGCCAAGCTGATCGAGGTTGTCTCGGCCCCGATGCGGATCCGTACGTTGCGGCTGGAGGTTCATGCCAGTGTTGGCATCGCCATCTGCCCGACTGATGGCACCACAGCCGAGCAGCTGCTAAGAAGCGCTGACACCGCCATGTACCGGGCCAAGCGTGAGCAAACGGGCTATGCGTTCGTGGCTGAGGCGAATGATTGGACGGGCGTCAGTCGGCCAGCCAGTCTTTCAGCTCCTCCGCGTGCCCCTGCTCGTCACTGAGAATATCTTCCATCAGGCGCCGCGTAGTGGAGTCCTTGTCCCCGATCAGCTCGATCATCTGGCTGTAGCTCTCGATTGCCACTCGCTCGGCCACGAGATTGGCCTTGATCATTGCTTTCAGGTCTGACGACTCGTCGTAGGCCGCGTGGCTGCGCTTCGTCAGGGAGTCCGGGGAAAAGTCCGGATCGCCACCCAGCTGAACGATGCGCCGGGCCAGCCGGTCTGCATGCGCCGCCTCTTCGTTGGCATGGACGAGGAACTCCTCCGCGATCTTCGGCGACGCCAGTCCAGCCGCCGTGAAGTGGTGCCGCTTGTAGCGCAGCACGCACACCAGTTCGGTGGCCAGTGAGTCATTCAGCAACTTGATGATGTCCTTGCGCCACGGCCCGTAGTGGGGCGTCACCGCACCCTCGTCCAGGCTGCGCCTGGCAGCGTCGATGCCTGCCGGGTCGAGCGCCATGCGTTCGGTATGGGGGACCGGTAATCGCTTGACGTTGGTTGACTTGCTGTGGTTTGCCATGGCGATTCTTCTCAAACGTTTCAGGAACTTTGCATAAGATCAGGCACCGATCAGGCGGAGGCGCAACGACAGCCTCCGCCCGACCTGACTCGATCAGCTGATGTCGATGGCGTTCTTGACCATCCGGACACCCTTTATGCCGTTCGCGACCTCGACAGCGGCGTTCTTCTCAGCTTGCGATTTCACGAAACCGCTCAACTGCACTTCGCCCCCATGGGTCTCGACATCAATGCTCAGCCCGCTGGTGCGCTTGTCCGCGAGCAGGGCCGCGTCGACCTTGCCCGTGATCATGGCATCGTCGGCGACTACACCAGCCGCCCGGTCCGCCGTCCGTACTTCCAGATTATTGCGTACTTCCTTTACGCCGTCGGTGCCGACGGCGATCTTTTCGGCTTCACTGCGCGCCTTGGTGGAATCGACGAAGCCATTCAACTGCACCACGCCCTTCTGCGTCTCCACGTTGATCTGATGGGCCTTGGTGTCTTTTTCGACGGTCAGCTTGGTCTTTACACTCGCGGTGATCGCAGCATCATCCGCGACGGTACCCGCGGATCGCGGGCCAGCGTCTGTCGCCCAGGCACCACCGGCCGCCAGCAGCATCGCCACACCCACGGTCGCACCCAACGTCGCCAGGTTCATTTTGATTGATCGCATAGCCCAAACTCCTTCTGTAGCCCAATGCAGGCTCATCACAGTGTCGGCCTTGAGGCTGCCCGCCGACACCGGCCGATGACCCTAGAGCGTGTCAGCGGAGTCCGACACGATCGCCGGAAGTCCGGACGCCTTGCCGGCCAGGTACTCGGCCTTGGTCAGTTCATGCAGCTGGCGTGCATATTGTTCTGTCGCGTCATACCAGGATGCCAGACGCCAGGCGCGGCGCACGGCGGCTGGCTTCGCGGCGGACGCGAGGTAGGCCTCGATCGCCAGGAAGTAGCGCATGGTGTTTCTTTCGAGCGCCCCGCGAGCACCACGGACCAACTCCGGATCACCGTCAGCTGCATGTTCAGCTCTGCTAAACCCCACCTTCTCCCTGCCCGCGGTACTCAGATAGGTATTCATGGCAAGGCGGGCCATGACGCTGTAAGTACAGGAATAGCCGAGATGCAGGAAGGTCTGACCCGCGCCTGCTGGTATCGCTGCCAGTGAGAGCCGGTAATCCCGCGTTCCCAGGGGTCCCTCGGCCGCCTGCAGGAGAACCTCGAACCGTTCCGCGGCAGCACCCGAAGCGCTGAAACGGAAGTCAATGTGCTGGTGGCCCGCGTCCGTCTGGGCCCGCTTGGTACCCATAGTCAGCCGCAGCGATCGATCGCTCCCCATCCCACTGGGGTTACACGTTTTTACATTGGGATGCAGGATCAGCACTTCGCACCAGTCAGCGGGCGTATCCAGCCCTGAACTGAACTCCTGATACCGACGCGCGACGAGTGCAAACACGTCGACGCGGACCCGCCCTCCCTCCTCCGTGGATTCGAGTATCAGGGGGCGCCCGAACGGGCTGCTGGCAAGCTTCGGTCGAAGGCTGTCGAAGGTCGCCCCCAACCCATCCGCAGCCTCCGCGGGAAGGCTCACGAGAACTACGAGTATGGTGCTCAGAATCAGGGGTGCGATCAGGAGCGAGCGGACGTCAGTCGGCACGTGGGGCCCCGGCCCGGTCACGTGCAACCGCGGAGCAGGAACAATAACAGCAGTACGGGAATCGGGATGCCGAGAAGCCACAGCAACACCCACCCGATTTTTCCAGACTGCCCGCTTCTCTCGTTCAACATGGGAATCATCCTCAAGTAGTGCAGCCGAACCAATGTTCGCAACACGCCCGGCCAGCCGTAATCGGCGGTACACCTCCGACCCGGTAGGACGGCGCCTACCCCATGTTCGGATGACTCCGCGGCCGGGCGGCCGATCGCCTATGATCAACAGCAGACGAGGGACGCGCACTTGGTTTCAGACGTGGCGGAGTTGCCCCAGAGTCGAATGGCCAGGCTGCGCCTGCTGTCCTGGCCGTTCCGCCTGCTGCTGTGCGCAGCACTTGCAGCGTGCCTTGGCGCCCTCGCGCTGGGCGAACTGGCGGTACGATCCGCGGTGAGCAATGAGGACTTTCCAAACCCTGTACTTGCGGAACTCTCGCTCCTCGCCTTGAGTTTGCTCGCCATCGTCCTGCTGGTCCTCCTGACACGCCTGGCTATAGACAAGGTCACCATGGAGAAAACCATTGCATCCCGGTCGGCAGAGCTCGTTGAACTGTGGTCCCACCTTCAGGACAACACGGAGAGGGAGAAGGCCGACCTGGCCCGCAATCTGCACGACGAACTGGGCGGACTCCTGACCGCGGCGCGCATGGACCTCTCGTGGCTGCAAAGCGCGGCCGCCGGACAGGACCCGACGGTGCTGGCACGACTGCAACAGCTGGCTGACGAGCTTACCGAAGCCATGGACGTCAAGCGCCGCGTCGTGGAGAACTTGCGGCCCGCCCTCCTCGATCATTTTGGCCTGCCGACGGCCATGCAGAACTATTTCGAAGAAATGTGCCAGAAGGCCGGCTTGATCCTCACGGCAACACTGCCGGACGATTCACCTGAAATTTCTGACGAGCTGTCAATCGCCCTGTTCCGGGTTGGGCAGGAATCCCTGACCAACATTGTTCGCCACGCCCGGGCCCGCCACGTTCACCTGGAACTTGGTGTGGACGGGGACTTTCTCACGCTCGTCATCGCCGATGACGGGGTCGGGATCAATCTCGAGACGAATGCGCTGCAACTCTCCCACGGCATCCGGGGGATGCGCCACCGCATTGAAAGTCTGGGCGGCACGTTCGACCTGCGGGGAGGTCGCGGGACCGGCACATCGATCCGCATCCGGAGTCCGCGCCAGCGCAGCAAGGCGCCGGCTAGTTAGCGGCTGGCCGCGAGCCGGCGATCAGGGGCTTGACCTTCTGGAATTCGCGCATCTTGTCCAGAAAGAAGTCTGCGCCTGCGGCGAGGCAGCGCTGCCTTACGGCCGGCAGCGGATAATTGGTGAGTACGATGATCAGTGGCTGGTGGCCGGTGCACCTCGCCCGGGCATAGGCAATCACGCCGATGCCACTCCCCTCGCGAAGCGCAACGTCGACCAGCAATACATCGAAGTTCTGCCTATCGATGCGGTTCTTTGCTTCCAGCTCAGTTGCCGCTGAACCGACCACCCGCATGACTCCCGGCTCGGCCAGCAACTCCGTGAGCCGGGCCTGGAGCAGCATGGAATCCTCGACCAGCAGGATGCGCAGGTCCGCCAGCGCAGGGACAGCTTGCCCGGTATCACGACTATCTTGATACATTTTTCACCAACCACCCCGGTTACTGAACCAGGCCATTCTTGATGGCGTAGTAGGTAATATCGGCGTTGGTGCGCATGGCCATCTTTTCGAGAATCCTGCTACGGTAGGTGCTGACGGTCTTGACGCTCAGGAACAGGGTGGCAGCACATTCCGACACACTGATGCCCTCAGCGAGCTTGCAGAAGATCTGGAACTCGCGCTCCGACAGGACGCTGTGGCGCGGAGCGTTGGGGTCGCCCTGAGCGCCGGAAACCAGCTGGTCGGCAAGTTCCGAGCCAACGTAGCGGTGGCCTCGCGCCACCATGCGGACGGCCCGCAGTAACTCGGCCTCATCCACGCCCTTGCTGACAAAACCACTGGCGCCCGCACGCAGGACGTTCATTCCAAATTGCGACTCGGGGTAACCGCTAACCACCAGGACCGCGACCTTTTCATGGTGCGCCCTGATCTGTCGGAGCACGTCCAGGCCCGACATGTCGGGCAGTGAGAGGTCCAGTAACAGAACATCGGTCGGCTCCGTGCGCATCTGGTCCAGCACTTCCCGGCCCGTACGACACTCGCCGACGAGCTGCATGTCGACCTGGCTGGCAATCATCTGCCTGAGACCGGAGCGTACGACCTGGTGATCGTCAGCAATAAGAACGCGAAGTGCTGCCATGAAGGAGAGATCCCTGCGACGGTCAATCGAGTGTAGCGCCATTGGCATGGGTGGTGGTCGGTCGTAGGACGATTCCTACAATTCCTTCAGGCGGCGATCGACCTGCTCCCAGTTTACGAGACTCCACCAGTCTCGAAGCCAGTCTGCGCGCCGATTGCGGTAGTCAAGGTAGTGAGCGTGCTCCCACAGATCGCACGGCAGTAATGGCACCATCATCAGGCTCAATGGACTGTCCTGATTCGGCAGGGCCCGGATTACGAGCCGGCGATTCAGTTCGTCCCACGCCATGAAGATCCACCCGGAGCCAAATAGCGCCAGGCCCTCGTTGACAAACCGGGTGCGCAGTGCAGGCAGGCTGCCGAAGTCGCGCTCGATTTGCGCCAGCAACGGGGCGGGCGGTGCGCACGCATTGGGAGTCATGGTCTCCCACAGCAACGAATGATTGGCGTGTCCGCCGCCAAAGTTCCGCACATCCTCGCGGATCGAGTCAGGCAGAGACTCGACGTTCCGGAGCAGCTGCTCCACGGTCTCGTCACCGTCCCACTCCGCGCGTTCCAGGACTTCATTCAGCTTGTCGACATAGGCCTTATGGTGTGCACCGTGATGCAACTCGAGTGCTTCGCGACTGATCACCGGTAAAAGGGCGTCGATGGCGTAGGGCAACGCTGGCAGGGAGTACTTCATGGGCCGACCGTCGGCGTCAATACCGGCCGGCCTCGCCGGGCGTGGTGCGCCAACCCGGTCTGGCGGAGGGTTGAGGGTGTAATGACTGCTTGTGGCTCGCACTGCTCGGCCCACTTGCGCACGGCGAAGCACAATGCCTGCCGGGACATCGGCAGGCCGGTCGACGTGGGAAAGCAATAGGGCGTGTCACCGGCGTCGAAGCCCCACGCCGCCATGCACCGGCGCAGTTCCTTCAACGCGTCGAGCAATTTGGCGTTGAGAACGAAGCTTTTTGGGACACCATTTCGCCCCGGGACCACAACCACGCTCCACTGCTCGTTAATCTGCGGCCAGCGCAGCAGGCGAATGTCCGAAATGCCGAGGGCCGTGTCGTACAGCATGCGGACTATGACGTAGTCACGCTGGGCCCGGCAGGCAGAGGCCGCCGACGCCACCAGCAGCGGCCGTGGGCGCAGTACCCTGCCGAGCACATCGTCGGGGACGAGCCGACGCCTGCGCCGGGCCACACGCGGGGCTGTCACGATCTCGGCCGGATTGTGCGTCACCACGCCCTGGCTGACCAGAAAGGCATAGAAGCGCCGGCAACTGGACAAGTGGCGAGCAAGTGTCGAAGGATGCGTGCCCTGCCGGAAGCGCTCGCTGAGATAGCGGGTGAGGTCGTCGGCATCGAGGGACAACAGGTGCTTGTTCTCGGCCACGGCCCAACGGGACAACATCGTCACGTCGAGACTGTAGGCCTCCCGCGTACTGGCGCTTGCCCGCCGTTCCTCGAGACCCCGGTGGGTAAAGGCCTCGAGCCACTGGGATGCAAGCTTTACTGCCTGGTCTGGCGAGCCGGTCGTGTGCTGCGGCGTCGGGGAAAGTTCCAGCATGCGTCGTCACCTTCGTAATTCAGGACTACAGGCTGACTCGCCTGCGGAATGGGTTCGTCGACCGGCGCCGGGTCGTGATCTTGGAACACACTTTTTGCGAGTCAGCCTGCGCAGCAAGCATCGCGGCTACGCCTGGGGACGTCGATCAGCCGACGGCACGAAACGATGAACGTTGTGGACACGTGTGTGTAGGACGATCCTTACACGCGAGCGTCGTCGCCGTATGCGTTCAGCGACCATCCGCGTCGTGCTAAGGTCAAACGTCACAACTTCTTACGACCACTTCCAGGTCTCCCGCTTGAAACAGAATCGGCTGCGTCGATCGCGTTCCCGCTTTTTCAGTAGTCACCGGCTGACGCGGTTCGCGCGCGTTTCGCCGTGGGACGACGACAACCTGGTACGGGACGAGCTGTTTAGTATCGAGAGACTCGAGGAACATGCGGCCAGCCTGGCGGTAGCCCAGCAGACCACGTTGAAGCCGGTACGTCGCCGGCCGCTCAGGGTGCGCCTCAGTGCCAACGAAGTAGCACTGCTGAGCGCTTATCGCGCGATCGCTCGCGCCGTCTATGAAGACCGGCTGATTACTCCGGCAGCCGAGTGGCTGTTGGATAACTATCATCTGGTGGAAGCCCAGATTCGTGAAATCCGGGAGGATTTGCCGCCCGGGTACTATCGCCAGCTGCCGAAGCTCGCAGGTGGTCCGTTTGCCGGCTACCCGCGCGTGTTCGGTATCGCCTGGGCGTTCGTTGCCCACACCGACAGCCACTTCGAACCAGACGCGCTGGTGCGCTTCGTGCGGGCGTACCAGAAGGTACAGCCCCTGACCATTGGCGAATTGTGGGCCGTCGCCATCACGCTGCGCATCGTGCTGGTGGAGAATCTGCGGCGGGCTGCCCAGCGTATCCTGAGCGGTCGCGCTGCCCGCCAGGACGCGGATGATATTGCGGACCGGTTGCTGGGCGTCAATGGCGAGACTGCGGATCCGGGCGCCCTGCTCGATCGCTACGGCGAGCACACCACTCTGAACCTGGCCTTCGTCGTCCAGCTCGTGCAGAGGCTGCGCGACCAGGATCCAGACGTTACGCCATCACTGTTGTGGCTGGAGGAGCAACTGGCAGCCCAGGGGACGACGGTGGACGCGGCCGTGCGCGACGAGCATCAGCGGCAAGGCGCGTCGAATGTCACCGTGCGCAACATCATCACGAGCATGCGCCTGATCGCTGACCTGGAATGGTCAGACTTTTTTGAGAGTGTCAGCCTGGTTGATGAGGCCCTGCGAGCAGGCAGTGACTTTGCCCGGATGGACTTCGCGACGCGCAATCTCTACCGCAGCGGCATCGAAGAGCTGGCGCGGGGCTCGAAACTCTCAGAACTCGAGATCGCGCGTGCAGCGCTGGCCGCTGCGCGTGATGGCTCCCCCCGCCGGCGTGATCCCGGCTACTACCTGATTGCTGCGGGTCGGCGCAGCCTCGAGAAGAACCTGGGGTACCGGGCGCCGATGAGCCTTCGGCCAGGCCGCTGGATGAAGATGCACGGCGCCGGCCCTTATCTCGGTGCCATCTTGCTGATCGCGGCGCTCCTGCTTGCCCTGCCGCTGCTGGCCCCCGGCACGCAGCAACTCGGCGGCTGGACGCTGGCCCTGCTCGGGCTCCTGGGCCTGTTCCCCGCACTGGACGCCGGGGTGGCATTCGTCAATGGAGCGGTGACTCGCGGATTCAGCGCAACGGTGCTGCCGGGTCTGGCGCTGCGGGAGGGTGTCCCGCCACAGTTGCGGACGCTGATTGCAGTCCCCGTACTGCTGACCTCCCTTCCGGCCATCGAGGAACAACTCGAGCGGCTTGAGATCCACTACCTGGCCTCACCAGAGGGCGAACTGCATTTCGCTGTTCTTTCGGACTGGGTCGACGCAGCGACAGAACACGCGGACGGGGATCACGCACTGGCAGAAGCCGCGGCCCGTGGCATCGCGCGGCTCAATCACCAGTATGGCTCCCCCACGGCAGCCGCCCGCTTCCTGCTCCTCCACCGCCGGCGGGTCTGGAGCGAGACCCAGCAGCAATGGATGGGCTGGGAGCGTAAGCGCGGCAAGCTCCACGAGTTGAACCGGCTGCTTCGGGGCGCCACCGACACCACCTTCCAGGACGTCGGCGGGCAGGCCGTTGCCGTTCCGACCGGGGTGCGCTTTGTGATTACGCTCGATGCGGATACACGGTTGCCCCGCGACACGGCTCGCCGCCTGATCGGCAAACTGGCGCACCCCCTCAATCAACCCCGTTTCGACGCTGAGGTCGGACGTGTGGTGGAGGGCTATGCCGTACTCCAGCCGCGGGTCACGCCAGCCTTGCCCATGGGTCGCGAGGGATCACTCTTTCAGCGCATCGTCTCGAGCGCACCCGGCCTCGACCCCTATGCCGCCGCCGTATCCGATGTGTACCAGGACCTCTTCGGCGAAGGCTCCTATGCCGGCAAGGGCATCTACGATGTGGACGCATTCGAAGCAGCGCTGGCGGGTCGTGCGACTGACGGCACCCTCTTGAGCCACGACCTGTTCGAGGGACTATTTGCACGGGCCGGGCTCGTCTCTGACATCGAGGTTGTCGAGGACTTTCCAGCGCGCTACGACGTGGCCGCCGCCCGAACGCATCGCTGGGTGCGCGGCGACTGGCAATTGCTTCCGTGGCTTCTGGGGCGGCGCCATGCGTCCCAGGCCAATCGGCACGCCAGCGCCCTGCCACTGATCAGCATCTGGAAGATGCTGGACAATCTGCGCCGGAGTCTCGCCGCACCCACCACCTTCCTTGCGCTGGTGGTGGGCTGGATGCTGCCGCGAGAGCCGGCACTCCTCTGGACGGGCTTCATTCTTGCCGCGGTGGCCTTGCCGATAGTCATGCCAGTCGTCGCAGCCCTGTTACCCAGACGCACGGGCATCACACCGCGCAGCCACTTGCACGCCCTCGGCAAGGATCTCCGGCTGGCCGCGGGACAGTTCCTGTTCCAGCTCACGTTTCTCCCGCATCAGGCCTGGTTGATGGTAGACGCCATCAGCCGGACCCTGTTCCGGCTGTGCGTGAGTCACCGCAAACTTCTTGAGTGGGTCACCGCGGCACAGGCGTCGCTCCGCGCCAGGCTCAACGTGGCCGCCGTCTATCGCCGCATGAGCGGAGGTACCGCCGTTACACTCATCGCGCTCGTAGCCAGCTACCTCTTCGGCAGCCCCGCAATGTGGCTTGCTGCCCCGTTCGCCGTGCTCTGGCTCGCCGCGCCGGCCCTGGCCGTTTTGATCAGCCGGTCCCCGCCGGCTCCGAGACATCTCGTGATAACGGCATCGGACGCGCGCGACCTGCGCCTGGTTGCGCGCCGCACGTGGCGCTTCTTCGAAAGCTTCGTTACTGCCGAAGATCACATGCTTCCCCCTGACAATTTCCAGGAGGACCCAAACCCGGTACTGGCCCATCGCACTTCCCCCACGAACATCGGTCTCTATCTGTTGTCCGTCGTCAGCGCCCGGGATTTTGGCTGGATCGGGACCGTCGAGGCTCTGGAGCGACTGGAGTCCACACTCACAACCATGGGCCGCCTTCAGCAGTGTCACGGTCACTTCTATAACTGGTATGACACCCGCGATCTTCGCCCCCTGGAGCCACGCTACGTCTCCTCCGTAGACAGCGGCAATCTCGCTGCCCATCTCATCGCCGTGGCCAATGCCGCTCGCGAATGGCTCGACAGGATCATGACGCCCGGCAACTCTGCGGTCGGTGTGCAGGACGCTCTGGACCTCACGCGGCAGGCGTTGGACGCACTACCTGACCATCTGCGGACGCAGTCCGTGCTGTGCCAGCAACTCGACACACTGCTTGATGCGCTCGCCACCGGCCTGCGCGGCATCCACCTCCCCAGCGGCAACCTCGCTGCACAGCTGCAGGCCATCGCGCCTCACGCGGCCACGCTCGTGGACATCGCGAGGACGCTTGCCAGTGACACCCGTGATGATACCTACACCGATCTGCTCTTCTGGTCGGATACGACCCACCGCTCGATCGAAAGCTGGCGACGCGACGCCCGGCAGACGCCGGCGACGGTGGCAGCACTGACGACGCGGCTCCTGTCGGTGGCGTCGGTATTAAGATCCACGGCGTTCGCAATGGACTTCGAGTTTCTGATCGATCCCCAGCGCAGACTGCTGTCCATAGGCTTCCGTGACGCCGACGGCACACTCGACCCAAGTTGCTACGATCTGCTTGCGTCCGAAGCGCGCCTGGCGAGCTTCATCGCGATCGCCAAGGGTGACGCAGCCAGCCGGCACTGGTTTCGCCTTGGCAGGCAGGTGACACCAGTCGGCAACGGCGCCGCGCTGATTTCCTGGTCGGGATCAATGTTTGAGTACCTGATGCCGTCCCTCGTGATGCGCGCGCCTGCCGGCAGCCTGCTGGAGCACACGAGCCGCCTGATCGTGCAGCGCCAGATCAGCTACGGCGCTGAACTGGGCTTGCCGTGGGGCATTTCCGAGTCGGCGTATAACGCGCGCGACGTGGAATTCACTTATCAGTATTCGAACTTCGGCGTACCGGGGCTGGGACTCAAACGCGGCCTGAGCGCAGATGCCGTAGTGGCGCCGTACGCCACGGCACTCGCCGCCATGGTCGCCCCGGAGGAAGCAACACGCAATCTGGCGCGCCTCGCCGGCCTGGGAGCGCTCGGCCGCTACGGCTTTTATGAGGCACTGGACTACACGCGCAGTCGTTTGCCGGAGGGCACGCGCTTCGCGCTCGTGCGGGCGTTCATGGCCCATCACCAGGGCATGACCATCGTGGCTATCGCCAACGTGCTGCTGCACGGGATCATGCGCACACGATTTCATGCCGAACCAAGCATCCAGGCCACGGAACTCCTGCTGCAGGAGCGCTCCCCGCGGGATGTCTCGGTCGCTCACCCCCGGGCCGGGGAGGCCCGCGCCGCAGTGCGGATCGATGACGTCCCGCCCGGGGACGTCCGCCGGCTGCGGACCGCGCACGACGCCACGCCCCAGGTACACCTGCTCTCGAATGGTCGCTATGCGGTGCTGGTCACCGGGTCCGGATCCGGCTACAGCCGGTGGAACGATCTGGGCATCACCCGCTGGCGTGAAGACGTGACGCGCGACGACACGGGCAGCTACCTCTATCTGCGCGACGTCGAGAGCGGTCAGGTATGGTCGGCCGGTTACCAGCCCTGTGGCGTGGAACCGGACACATACGAGGTCTGCTTTACCGAGGACCGTGCCGAGTTTGTGCGCACGGACGCGCACATGACGACGGCCCTTGAGATCGTGGTCTCGCCCGAGGACGACGCCGAGGTGCGCCACCTCTCAATCACGAACAACAGCAGCCGCACGCACGACATCGAGGTGACCTCCTATTCCGAGCTCGTGCTGGCGCCGCCAGCAGCGGACCTGGCACATCCGGTCTTTGCAAAGCTCTTCGTGCAGACGGAGTACGTTGCCCGGCAAGGCGCCATCCTGGCGACGCGCCGCAAGCGCTCGCCGGGTGAGCCGGACGTCTGGGCGGCACTCCATGCCGTGGTTGAAGGCGAGGTGGTCGGGACGCCGGAGGTGGAAACCGATCGGGCGCGGTTCCTGGGCCGGGGCCACGAGGTCCGCGCACCGCTCTCCGTGCTGGATGGCCGGCGCCTGTCAAATACCGTTGGCACGGTCCTCGATCCGGTTTTCGCCTTGCGCTATCGGGTCCGGATCGCGGCGGGCGGAACGGCAAGGCTGGCCTTCTGGACGGTCGTCGCCGCGTCGCGAGCTGCCGTGCTGGGTCTCCTCGACAAGCACCACGACGCCAACGCCTTCGTGCGCGCCGGCACGCTGGCCTGGACCCAGGCGCAGGTGCAGTTGCGCCATCTGGGCATCACGGCCGCCGACGCGAGCCTCTTCCAGCGCCTGGCCGGACACGTGCTGTACGCCGACGCGGCGCTCCGCTCGTCATCCGACACCATTCGCCGGGGCAGCGGCGGTCCCGCTGCACTCTGGAGCCAGGGCATATCCGGCGACCTGCCAATAGTCCTGCTGCGCATTGGCGACGTGGATGACATCGCCATTGCCCACCAGCTGCTGCAGGCCCACGAGTACTGGCGGATGAAGCAGCTGGCTGTCGACCTCGTGATTCTGAATGAGCGGGGTGCCTCGTACATTCAGGATCTGCAGATTGCCCTGGAGACACTGCTACGCACGAGCCAGGCCTGCGGGCCATCCACGGCGGATCGGGCGCGCGGCTGTGTCTACATTCTCCGGAGCGACCTCATCCCGGCCGAGACGCAGGCCCTGATCTCCTCGGTCGCCCGGGTTGTGCTGGTGGGCCAGCGCGGCAGTCTGGCCGATCAGCTTGATCGTTCGCGACGGGCGCCGGTGACTGCACCACGCACCCCGCTACGCAGGGCGCCGCTCACGGCTAGTACCGCGGTGGGTCCTGCGCCAGAGACCCTCGAATACTTCAACGGGCTCGGCGGGTTCGCGGCCGACGGCCGCGACTATGTCACCCTGCTGGGGCCGGGGCAGTCCACTCCTGCCCCGTGGATCAACGTCGTCGCCAATCCGGCATTTGGCTTCCAGGTTTCGGCAGAGGGCAGCGGCTTCACCTGGTCTGTCAACAGTCGCGAGAATCAGCTGACCCCCTGGTCGAACGACCCCGTCACCGATCGACCGGGAGAGGTCATCTACCTGCGGGACGAACAGACGGGGGACGTCTGGGGCCCCACAGCGGCGCCCGGTCACGACCCGGGTGCGTTTTACGCCGCTCGCCATGGGCAGGGGTACAGCCGGTTCACGCACGAGTCGCGCGGCGTGGCTCTCGACCTCCTGATGTACGTTCCTCCCGACGACCCCATCAAGATCTCGCGCCTCAAAATCCGCAACACCTCCGGGAGGGCCCGTCGACTCGTCGTCACAGCCTACGTCGAGTGGGTACTCGGCTCGTCGCGGGCTGCCAGCGGCCCGTTCATCGTCACGGACATGGATCCCGTCACCAATGCCATGTTCGCACGCAATTCCTGGAACAGCACCTTCGGTTCACGTGTGGCCTTCGCGGATCTGGCCGGCCGGCAAACAGACTGGACCGGGGACCGGCGGGAATTTCTCGGACGCCACGGCACTCTGGCAGAACCCGCGGCGCTCTTTCGATCCGGGCAACTTTCCCGGCGAGTCGGGGCCGGACTCGATCCGTGCGGCGCGCTCCAGACAACCTTCAGCCTCAACGTGGGCGAGGCCGTGGAGATCGTTTTCCTGCTGGGGGAGGCCGCCGATACGGCGGGGGCCCAGGCTCTGGTCGGGCGCTATCGTTCAGCGGATCTGGAGGCCGTCTATCGCCGCGTGGTCGATTACTGGGACCAGGTCCTTGGCGCTGTCCAGGTGCGGACGCCAGACCGGGCCATGGATATCATCCTCAACCGCTGGATGCTTTATCAGACCCTCGTGTGCCGCCTGTGGGCCCGGTCGGCGTTCTACCAGGCAAGCGGGGCCTACGGTTTTCGCGATCAGCTTCAGGACGGCATGGCGCTGGCGATTTCGAAACCCGCACTGACGCGCGAGCACCTGCTGCGGGCCGCCGGGCGGCAGTTCACCGCGGGCGACGTCCAGCACTGGTGGCTGCCGACGACGGGCCGGGGCGTTCGCACGCGCATCGCCGACGACCGCGTCTGGCTGGCCCACGCCGTCGCCCACTATGTCGGGACTACCGGTGACTATTCAGTCCTTGGGGAGCCAGTGCCGTTCATCGAGGGCCCGGCGTTGCGCCCCGGTGAGCATGATGCGTTCTTCCATCCAGCCGTCTCGGATGAGCAGGCCTCGCTTTTCGAGCACTGCGCCCGCGCCCTCGACCAGAGTCTCGCGGTTGGTGAGCACGGCCTGCCGCTGATCGGTACCGGCGACTGGAATGACGGGATGAACCGCGTTGGCGAGCTGGGGCGTGGCGAAAGCGTCTGGCTGGGCTGGTTCCTGTACACGACGCTGGAGGCCTTTGTGCCGCTGGCGCAGCGCCATGGCGAGGAGGCGCGTGCCGCGCGGTGGCTCGCCCACGCGACGGCGCTCCAGGGCGCCCTCGAGCGGGAGGGCTGGGATGGCAACTGGTATCGGCGCGGCTATTTCGATGACGGCACGCCCCTCGGATCGGTAACCAGTGAAGAGTGCCGGATCGACTCGATCGCCCAGTCGTGGAGCGTTATTTCCAGGGCAGCAGAGCCGGCACGGGCGACCCGGGCGATGGCAGCGCTCGACGAGCAGCTCACACGCCGCGATAGCGGTCTGGCCTTGCTGTTCGCGCCGCCGTTCGACCGCACGCCGCTCGATCCGGGCTACATCAAGGGCTACCCGCCGGGGATTCGGGAGAACGGCGGGCAATACACCCACGCCGCAACCTGGTCGGTACTGGCATTCACCCTGCTTAAGCAGGCAGACAAGGCCATGGAGCTGTTCTCACTGCTCAATCCGGTCAACCGCACGACCACGCGGGCCGCCGTCCATCGCTACAAGGTGGAACCCTACGTGGTGGCGGCGGATGTCTACTCGGTAGCGCCACACGTCGGCCGCGGCGGCTGGACCTGGTACACCGGCTCGGCCGGCTGGCTGTACCGGGCCGGGCTCGAGGGGATCCTGGGCTTGCATCTCCACGGCAGCCAGTTGCGGCTTACGCCTTGCATTCCCGCGCACTGGCCCGGCTTCGAGATCAGCTTCAGATTCCATAGCACGCGCTACGAGATCAGCGTGACGAACGCAGCCGGGGTGAGCTCTGGGGTGGCTTACGCTGAGCTGGATGGCCAGCCGCTGCCCGCGGGTACCACCTCGATACAGCTATTGGATGACGGGAATCCGCACCAGGTTCGGATTGCGTTGAGCCATGTGCGGCTCCGCACAGACGACTAGTTCCAGCCGCACCAGAATTTGGCCCGATGTCCCGCTTTCTCGATGCTGCCGGAACCTCTGCGGCCCCGCACACCACGCCCGGGCGCTGTGACCTGGTGGCGCTGTCGAGTGCGCTGCTGCTGCCGCTCGACGTGGCCTGTGTGCTGTTCTCCGGCTGCCTTAGTGTCTGGATTTATATCGTGTGGTTCGAACCCGCCGGCCTTGCCGTTGGTGCCTGGAGCAGTTACGAGTGGACTGCCCTGGTGACGGGCGCGGTGCTGGCTGCCGTCAGCCTGTATGACGAAAAGTTCGGCACCCGGGCGATCCTTCGCCATCGGGCATCGCTGGCGCGTCGCTATGGCTTCGGCTTCATGATTTTCGCGAGCACGGCCCTGGTCGTCGCTTTTGCAAGTCGCGCACTCGACAGGCTCCCGGCCGAATGGGTCGTGCTGTGGTTCGGAACCAGCCTCCTGTCCACGTCGCTAATCCGCCTGGTGCTGGCACGCTTGATCCGCAGTCTGGAGCGCAGGGGCGTCCTCACGGAGGTCATCGCCGTCGTCGGTGCCGGTCCGCTGGCCGACCGGCTCATCCGTCACCTGCGCCAGACACGCGGCAACCGCATCAAGATTCTGGGAGTGTTCGATGACGCGCCCGCCGGGAGTGGCAAGGGCTTTCGACGTGCTCGGGGCTCCGTGGCCGACCTGATTGCGCTCGGCACAACGCGGCCCGTCGACTGGATCGTCCTGACCCTGCCCTGCACCGTCGAGGCCCCCCTAGACTCCCTCGTTCATCGGCTCAAGGTTCTCTCCGCCCCCATCGGCCTCTGTCCGCAGAACTTCGGCCTGACCCACCCCAGCCACACCATCGACTATCTCGGTGATGGCGTGCCCGTCACTCTCCTCGCCGATCGCCCCATCCGGCGACGGAGCGCCGTGATCAAACGAATCGAGGATGTTGCTCTTGGTGCGCTCATCGCGTTGATTCTGCTGCCGGTTCTCGTGCTCATTGCAGTCGCCATCCGGATCGACAGTGCCGGCCCGGTTATCTTCAGGCAGCGGCGGCATACCTTTAACAACCGCGAGTTTGAGATCTATAAATTCCGCACCATGCGCTGGACCTCGGCTGGCGCCACTGCCAACCTCAAGCAGACAGCCCGCGACGACATCCGAATCACCCGGCTTGGCCGTCTCCTGCGCGCCTCGAGCCTCGATGAACTGCCCCAGCTCTTTAACGTTCTCGAGGGAGATATGTCGCTGGTTGGCCCTCGCCCGCACGCCGTGAACATGCGTACCGAGAATCAGCTCGGCGGAGATATAACGACTACATATGCGCACCGCCATCGGGTGAAGCCTGGAATGACCGGCTGGTCCCAGGTGAATGGCAGTCGTGGCGCCACCGAGACCGCAGACCAGCTCAGGCGTCGCGTTGCACTGGATCTGCGCTACGTGGACAACTGGTCACTGCAACTCGATTTGAAGATTCTAGCGATGACTATCCCGGAAGTGTTCAGGCGGACAAACGCCTATTAAGCCACTCTCGCGCCAGTAGCAGCCTGGGTTTCCCATCTTCAAGTGCTCGTTGCCGAACTGGGTGCGGTTCCGCACAGACCGGCCATTTCGGCAACCAATAAGGTTCGGCAATATGAATCCCGCTACGGACACTTTGCACACTGATACCGTGCGGCCCACCGCCGGCAAGTGGAGTTGCGATAGCGTAGCGCTGGCCAGCGACTTGCTGCCGCCGCTTGACGTATTGAGCGTGCTGTTGGCCGGCTACCTCAGCAACTGGCTCTATGCTGTGGGCGTCTCGCCCACCGGCCTCGCCCTCGGCGCGTGGAGCAGTTATGAGTGGACAGCGCTGGTCGCCGCGGCAGTGCTGGCCGCCGTCTGCCTGTACGACAACCAGTTCGGCACCCGAGCGAGCCGTGGCCAACGGGCTGTGCTGGTCCGACGCTACGGCTTCGGCTTCCTGACCTTCGCCGGGGCCACCCTCGTGGTCGCGTTTGCCAGTCACGCCCTCGACAGCCTGCCCTCTGCATGGGTGATGCTCTGGTTTGGGACCAGTCTGCTGCTCACCTCACTGGCCCGTATGCTGCTCGCCCGCTCGATCGGCCGTCTGGAACGCGAGGGCGTCCTTACCGAGGTGATTGCCGTCGTCGGCGCCGGTCCGCTCGCTGACCGCCTGATCCGTCACCTGCGCCGGACCCGGGGCGACCGCACCGAGATCCTGGGGGTGTTCGATGACGCAACCGCCGTCACGGTGGCCGATCTCATTGCACTCGGCACGACGCGGTCGATCGACTGGATCGTCCTGGCCCTGCCCTGCACCGTCGAGGACCCACTGGAGTCCCTCGTCCATCGCCTCAAGGCACTCGCCGCTCCGATCGTCCTCTGTCCGCAGAACTTCGGCTTCACCCACCCCAGCCAGACTATCGACTATCTCGGTGATGGCGTCCCGCTCACGCTCCTCGCCGATCGGCCCATCCTGCGATGGAGCGCCGTGGTCAAGGAGCTCAGCATCCTGCTTCCGTACCGGACTTTCTTACCACGGCGGCCACCAAGCGACCACGCCCGCCGCATCGTCGGCGAGATGCAGGATTCGGGGCGCATTGTGGTTGCTTCCAAAGACTACGCCAGGTCCGGATCCGAAATCGTCGCTACCCGATTCGGCCGGCGTCACGACGACGTCGTCGTCACCCCGAACGCTGATGTGGCGTCCTGCGAAACACGAGGCACCGTCGGGCCAGCCATGTTGGCAGAGGCCGCCCAGTCGTGAAGTGTTCAACGCCGGTTGGAATTGTCCTGACCTTGCTCCTGACAGCGAGTTGCGTCGGGGTCGAGCGCGCCCGGCCAGCACCCGCGCCTGCCCCGCAGGCCACCACCCAGGCAGTACCGCTGCCGCCAGCGATCACACCAATACCCTTGCCAGCAACCCGCGCACCGGCACCCGGCAACGCCACCACAAACACCAGGCCGGCCGCCCCGGCCGCCCCGGCCGCCCCAGCCGAATCGCCAGCCAAACCGCCAGCCAAACCGCCAGCCGCGATTGCGGCGGTGCCCACTCGCACTCCGCAGGTCCCGAAGCCCGCCGCGCCGACGGTGGCGCCAAGATCGTCCGCTCCAACACTGAATCTCGCGTCACTTGAAGCGCGACTCCGCGACACCAAGGCGATTGGCGTGTTTACGAAGATCTCACTGAAGAACCAGGTGGACGACCTGCTGAACAAGTTCCGCGCCTACTACAAGCGACAGACCAGGACGACCCTCGCCGAGTTGCGCCGACCCTACGACATGCTGCTCCTGAAGGTGCTATCCCTCCT
Source organism: Gammaproteobacteria bacterium (assembly GCA_031395645.1). GTDB lineage: Bacteria > Pseudomonadota > Gammaproteobacteria > Steroidobacterales > SHZI01. Next base: position 25,826 of record JANNJM010000078.1, read on the forward strand.
CCAGGACAGCGACCCGCCGCTCGCCCGTGACATTGTCGCCTCGCGCGAAGCGATCTGGGGCATCCTCGCCAGCCCGGAGAAGTTTAGCGAAGCAAAGCTGATGGCAGGAGAAACGCCGTGAACCGACAGATCAGGGTTCTCACCTTCATTGCAATCACCACCCTGTTCGGTGGCGGGCCAGCGCTCGCCACCGATGAAGCGGGGTCCGACGTGACCCTCGCCACCGATTTGACGGCCGTGATCGCGCTGCAGGCCATGCCCTGCGGGCAGGTGGTGAGCACGATGGAACAGGGCGAGAACGATTACCTTGCGACCTGCCAGGACGGCAGTCGCTACCGGATCTTCGTCAATGCCGATGGCCGGGTCATCGTGACCAGGCAATAGTCACGCCGGCCCGCAGGTGTCTCGCGTGCTTCAGGACTCGTGCTTGTCGTTGCCGGAATCTTGAGTTGGCGCCTCGTTGCCTTCACTTTTCGCGGGAACGTGCAGACCGAGATCCCGGGCTGTCGGCTCGAACAACGGGGCAAATGCTCCGCTGCGGCGGCCTCCCGAAGACCGGCTCTGGTCAGTATTCGCGTTGATCAAGTTGCGTCTGTTCATAATCGACCTCTGGCTATGGCGACCAGTGTCGCCCCCGGACAGGACCATTCTCCGTACGCCAGCGCACAGAGCACCGCCGGAGAGGCCCCTAGACTGGGTCCAGGCTGGGAGCAAGATCACCAGTCGGGCCGTTTCGTCCACCACCAAAGGATCCCGCCATGAACCAGTCAATACCAGTGTTGGCGCTGCTCGCTCTGCTGAGCCTCAGCGCCTGTGACAAGCCAACGGTAATCGTGCCGCCCGCCCCGGTGAGTGAGCCCGGACCGCCCGGACCCGCTGGACCGGCGGGTCCGCAGGGCGACACCGGCTATCAGGGCAACCAGGGCAACCAGGGCAACGAAGGCCTGAAGGGTGCCACCGGAAATCAGGGCTATCAGGGGAATGAGGGTGTCCAGGGCGAGCCTGGCAAGGCTGGCGAAGGCACCACCGTAATCGTCGTGCCGCCGGCAGATACGACCCCTCCGAACTGAAGTCCCGCCGCGCGGTGAACTGCAGACCGTCAGCAGTTTCAGAGCCCTCCCGGCCATCGTCGTGGTTGCGGCGATGGCCGGCGCTTGGTCTGCTCGGCCTGCTCGGACTGGCGGGCTGCAGCACGCTGCCAACCATCGTGCCGGACCTGGCTCTGCCCACCGGCCCGCCCGTACAACTGGAAGGCGCGCGAGGGCCGCTGTCGGCCGCCCGGAGCAAGGAAATCCTGGAGGGCCTGAAAAGCCGCACCAAGGACACCGACATCTTCGCCCGCCACCTGGCGCTCGAGGAAGCCATCGTCGGCACACCGCTGACGACCGGTAACCAGGTACTGCTGCTCCAGGACGGCCCGGCCACCTACCGCGCGATGTACTCAGCAATTCAGGCCGCCGCGGACCATATCAACCTCGAGACCTACATCCTGGACGACGACGAAGTGGGCCAGCGCTTTGTGCAGGCGCTCATCGAAAAACAGCAGCAGGGCGTACAAGTCAACCTGATCCGCGACAGCGTTGGCACTTTCGGCACCCCTGCCGCGCTGTTTGAGCGCATGCAGGACAGTGGGATCAGTGTGCTGGAGTTCAACCCCGTCAATCCACTCTCGGCAAAGAAGACCTGGGCACTCAATCAGCGCGACCACCGCAAGCTGCTCGTCGTAGACGGTCATACGGCATTTCTTGGCGGCATCAATATCAGCAGCGTCTACTCGGGTGGCTCCGCCAGCAAGGCGTCGGGCACCACCCGACCGGACGGCAACCTGGCGTGGCGCGACACGGACCTGCAGATACGCGGTCCGGTCGTGGCCGACTTCCAGAAGCTGTTCATGGATGCCTGGGAGGGCCAGAAGGGGCCGCCATTGGCTGCCCGCAACTACTTCCCTCCTCCGCAAAATGCCGGCCCGGAAGTGGTCCGCGCGATCGGCAGTTCTCCCGACGAACCCTTCAGCCTGATTTATGCCACGCTGTTGTCGGCAATCGGGAGTGCAGAGACCAGCGTCTATGTCACCAATGCCTACTTCGCCCCCGACCCTCAGCTGCTCGCCGCCCTCGAGGCGGCGGCCGGCCGCGGCGTCGATGTGACACTGATTCTCCCCAGCCAGACAGACTCCTGGCTGGTGTTTCACGCCGGGCGCGGCTACTACGCACGATTGCTGCGTGCAGGCGTGAAACTATTTGAGCGACGTGGCGTGATTCTGCATTCCAAGTCAGTACTGATCGATGGCGTGTGGGCCACGGTTGGGTCCACCAATCTCGACTGGCGAAGCTTCCTGCACAACCACGAGCTCAACGCGGTGGTACTCGGCGCTGACTTTGGACGGCAGATGCAGGCCATGTTCGCGAAGGACCTGGCAGCATCCGACGAGATAACACTCGAGAAGTGGCGGAGCCGCCCTCTCAACCGGCGGATCAAGGAGTTGTTTGCGCGGGCCTGGAAGTACTGGTTGTAGGGCCCTTGCCGACCGGGGCCGCCACCTGCCGGTAACGCACATCGGACAGCAAGCGACCCACTTCCTTTTTCACCACGGCGTAGCACTCGCAGCTCCGGGCCTCCAGTGCGGACCGATTCAGCACCGAGATGTGGCCACGGCGGCAATGGATCGCACCGGCGCGCTGCAGGTGCCCGGCGGCCTCCGTGATCCCTTCCCGGCGCACGCCGAGCATGCCGGCCACCAATTCCTGAGTCAGTACCAACTCCGTGGAGGAGCTCCGATCGAGGGTCAGCAGGAGCCAGCGGGCCAGCCGCTGCTCGACCGAATGATGCCGGTTACAGGCCGCGGTCTGGGCAATCTGCGTCATCAGGGCCTGGGTGTAGCGCAACAGCAGGCGCTGCAGGAGGCCGGCGCGGTTGAATTCCTGCAGCAGCAAGCTGCGCTCCAGCCGGTACGCGTGGCCCGCCGTCTGCACAACCGCCGAACCTGGTGTGGTGTCCCCACCCATAAACAGCGAGATACCGACCACACCTTCATTGCCCACCCCCGCCGTTTCGGCCGTGGCGCCAGACTCCATGACGTAGTGCAGTGAGACGATGGCGGTCGTGGGGAAATAGGCCGCCTGCAATTGTTCGCCCGGTTCGTAAAGCAGCGTACCGAGTGGCAGCGGGACCAGCTCCAGATGACTGGCGATGGAGCCAAAATCTGCCGTGGGCAGCGCCGCGAGCAGTTGATTCTGACTGGGGTTGTGGGGTGCTGACATGACTGGCAATCGCCGGCTTTCGCGCTAGTTCCTGGCGGTCACTTCGACACCGATGCCACGGTAGCCGATGAAGCGACAGGCCCGGTTGAACATCGGCTCCCCGCTGACGCGAAACTGCTGCTGCGAGCCGTCCATATTGCGCCGGCTGAAGGCGAAGTCCAGGAAGGGCTGCCGGGCCGCAATTCTGGCCTGCAACAGTTCCCGCTCGGCCTCGTTCCAGCCCCCCACCGGGCCACCACCGACCTCGCCCGCCAGACCGTCAACCTGAATGCCGAGCATCTCCAGGACGGGACCGGACACCTTGCTGAAGGTGCCGTTCTCGTCCTGTTCCCAGTACCAGTCGGAGGCCAATTCAGTCAGGCTGCGATAGCGGGCTTCGCTTTCGCGCAATTCGGCGGTGCGCTCCTGCACCGTCTGTTCCAGCACCTGATTGTAGTCTTCGAGTTTCCTGTACAGCAGGCGCACTTCCAGCATGTTGTGGATGCGGGTCTTGACCTCTACGAGGTCGAACGGCTTGCTGATGAAGTCCTTGGCACCGGCCTGCAACGCGCGCAACTTGTGGCCGGGCTGGGCCGTGAGCACGATCACCGGCAGGTAGCTGTCTGCATTGTTGGTCTTGAGGGCTTCCATCACCTGGAACCCATCCATACCGGGCATCTGCAGGTCGAGGAGGATCAGGTCGTAGGGGTGCTTGCGATGCAGCCCGCACACTTCCTTTGGGTTCATGGTTGACGCCACGCGTTGGTAGCCGGCGTCACGCAACAGCTGCTCGAGTAGACTGATATTGGGCTCCTGATCATCAACGATCAGGATGCTGGCGTTCAGGATCTCGGAGTCGGCAAGCTTCATGTGGGTACCTTTTCGGCTGGGCGGCCTGGTCCCGTATGCGCCAGTAGCAGGGCGGCGTCCAGCGCTTCCATGAACTGATTCACCTTGATCGGCTTGGTGAGATAGCTTAAGAAGCCGGCCTCAAGGGCCTTCTCGATATCGCGGGGCACCGCATTGGCGCTGAGCGCGATAACAGGTATGTGCGCCGTCGCCGGGTTTACGCGCAAACGCCGCATGGCTTCGAGCCCGCTGATGCCGGGCAGGTTGATGTCCATCAGAATCACGTCTGGCTGATAGACCCGCGCAAACTCGACACCCAAAATGCCGTCCACCGCAGACAACAGCCGCAGCTCCGGACGGCGCGCAATCAGTTGCTCGACGAGCTCCAGGTTGGCCGGGTTGTCCTCCACGTACAGGACATTGCGCAGCGGCGTGCCCTCCGGCACCGCGGCTCGCGACGAGCCCACAGGGTCGGCCTGGGCTTGTACCGGCAGCGGTGCGCTGGTCAGGTTCAATTCAAACCAGAACACGCTGCCCACACCGACGGTGCTCTCCACGCCAATCGTGCCCCCCATCAGTTCGACCAGCCGCTTGGTCACCATCAGCCCGATGCCCGTACCCTCTTCCGCGCTGGCCTCCCGGCCCAGTCGATTGAACGGCTGGAAGAGCTGGCCCAGCTGTGCGGAGTCCAGGCCCTCGCCCGTGTCCCGGACATAGATGCGAATGGACTTGGGGGAGTTCAGGGCGTACTCGACGACTACGGATCCTTCCGGCCGGTTGTACTTGATGGCATTGAACAGCAGGTTGATCAGCACCTGCTTCACCCGGGTCCTGTCGGCGCTGACATAGCAGGGGCCTTCGAAGCGCGGAAAGGCCATGCTGATGCCGCGCTTCTGGGCCTGGGGCTCGATCATGGTGCGGCATTCGAGCAGGATGTCGACCAGCGAGACCGGCTCGCGGGACAGGGTGGCAGTGCCCGACTCGATCAGCGCGAGATCGAGAATCTCGTTGATCAGCTCCAGCAGGTACCACCCGGCCTTGAGAATCTGGTCGATATTGCGCTTCTGTAGGACTGTCGGCGGTGGCGACGCGGATTCCATGAGCTGGGTGAAACCCAGAATGGCATTCAGCGGCGTGCGCAGTTCATGGCTCATACTCGAGAGAAAATCGGACTTCGCCAGATTGGCCTTCTCCGCCACGTCCCTCGCGTTTTCCAGCTCGACGTTTTTATCGTGCAACGCCTGCTGGACTGCATATTCTTCCGTAACATCGCGGAATACGAGCACAGCGCCGACCACCTGACCGTCGCGGTTGCGAATCGGCGCGCAACTGTCGGCAATGGCGCACTCCCTGCCATCACGGGAAATGACGACGGTGTGATTGGCCAGGCCCTGAACCGTCCCGTGCGCAAGAGTTTGCAGTACAGGGACCGCAGCGACTTGCCGCGTTGACTGATTGATAATGTGGAACACCTCGCCTATCGCTCGGCCAACAGCCTGCGCCTGAGTCCAGCCGGTGAGGTGTTCGGCAAGTGGATTCATGAGCGTCACGCGGGCCTGGGCATCGGTGGCAATCACGGCATCGCCGATTGAATTGAGCGTGACGGCGAGCTTCCCTTCGCTCTCGCGCAACGTAATATTGGCCAGTTCCAGCTGTCTGTTGGTCTCCTCCTGCACCAGGAGCAGCTGCTGCCGCTCTGCTTCCGCCTGCTTGCGCGCCGTAATATCACGGGCGGCGGCAAACACGCCGAGCACGCTGCCCCTTGCATCCTTGTAGACGGAGGCATTGTAGAGAACGTCGGTCAGTCGGCCGTTCTCGTGCCGGATGGTGAGCGGGTAGTCGGTGACCGCGCCTTTCAGGAAGACCTCCCGGTACCCTTCGCGCGCCTTCTCGGGCTCGGTGAAGTAGTCGGAGAAGTCGGTCCCGATGAGCTTTTCCCGCAGTACACCAGTCACTGCGACGGAGCCCTCGTTGACGTCCGTGATCTTTCCGTCCGGGCTGATGGTCACCAGCGGGTCGAGCGACGCCTCGATGAGGCTACGCGCATACTGGGCGGCCGCTTGTACGACTGCCTCGGACTGCTTTCTGGCGGTATTGTCGGTGCCGATCAGCAGGTAGCCGATGATGGCGTCCTGGGCGTCGCGCAGGGCCGTGACGGACACAACCGCCGGAAAGCGGCTGCCGTCCTTGCGGATGTACGTCAGCTCGTAGATGTCCTCGATGCCGCGTGAGGCCTTGAATACCAGGGCTTCAAAGCCGGGGGCAATCGTGGTGCCGAGTTCGGCCGTGAGCGTCCTGGCACGGTCAATGACTTCCTCGGGATCCGAAATATCGGCCGGAGTGATCCTGTCGACCACCTCGGCAGCCGCGTAGCCCAGCATGCGCTCCGCGCCGACGTTGAAGATCTGCATGACGCCCCTGGCGTCGGTGGCAATGCTTGAGAAGTTGGCGCTATTGAAGATCGCGCTTTGCAGGGCCGCCGTCGTGATCAGCGCGTCCTGACGTTGCGCTTCACTGCGGCCGTGTGGCTTGCCGGCAATCGTGGGACCGTTTCCTGGGCCGGGCATGGTTATTTTCCGAAGACACCGCTAATTGAGGCGGGACGTCTCAACCTGAGCGTCCTGCACTGTGACACACAATGGGTTCATGAGTGAGCAGTCCTCGACGGCAGTAAATGTAAAACGGCACTGCCGCGCAGTCCCGTGTTGGGGGCTGCGCGGCCACGCGTTGCCAGCCTAGACGCGGCTCTTGTCCTTGGTAAACCAGGACTCCGTTGCCTGGCGTTCCCACGCTCCAAGCTGCCGTTCCGCTTCGTCCTTGGCCACGCCGTAGCGCTCCTGGATCTTGCCGGCAAGCTGGTCGCGACGGCCGGCGACGACATCGAGATCGTCGTCCGTCAGCTTGCCCCAGTTTTCCTTGGCCTTGCCGGTTACTTGCTTCCAGTTGCCTTCAATGCGGTCCCAGTTCATGTGGTTCTCCTTCGATGGTGGACGGACAACCCTCGAGCGCTGTTTTCCCAGCGGACTCCAGGGCACATCAGTGCATCCTAAGAGGTACTGGCACGTCTGGTCGGTGCGCTAACGTACCCAGGCGGCGCGGCGACTAGTCTCCGAGCATTTCGCCCACCGGCTTAAGGTCATCCACCTGGTCGCAAATGGCCTTCACCACCATGATCACAGGCACGCCCAGCAACAGGCCCCAGGGGCCCCACAGCCAGCCCCAGAACAGCACACCGACGAAAACGGCGACAGGATTCATCCGGCTGGCCCGGCCGGTCAGCCAGGGCGTGAGCAGGTAGCCTTCGAGGCTCGTGATGACCAGTGAGACGCCCCCGACCAGTACCGCCATTCCCAGGGTTCCGAACTGCAGGAAGGCCAGCAGTGCCGTACCGGCAGTGATGACGACCGGGCCGAGATAGGGAATGGTGTTGAATACCGCGGCGGCAATGCCCCAGATCGCCGCGTGCTCCAGGCCCAGCCAGAGAAAGGCAAGCCAGGTGGCGACGCCAACCAGCAGGCTGGTTGCCAGTTGTACCAGCAGGTAGCGCTGGATCTGCCGCGTGATTTCATCCAGGACGTGCACCGTGATTTTTTTCCGCGTGAGCGTCGGGCCCGTGATCTTGACGAGTTTCCGCCGAAAGGTGTCGCCCGCCGTCAGCAGGAAGTACACCAGGAAGAAAACCACCGCTGCCTGGCCCGCCACAGCGACGGCGCCCAGCGTTCCCGTCCGGAGGAACTCCTGGACGTTCAGCCGGGGCCGCTCGACCTGCACGCGGGTGACGCCCCGCGGCGCGGTCGATGGCTGCCCCCCGGTCTCGTTGGCCGCCCGCTCCAGCTGGTTGGCCGCTTGTTGCATCCGGTCGATCGCGCCGGTTGACGCGAGCCCCTCCCGCTGCAGGGTCTGGCGGAAGTTTCGCGCCGCGTCCGGCAGGGTTTCAATCAGGTCAGCCGCATCGTCGCCGAGGGAGTAGGCCAGCAGGCCCACGCCACCCGCGATGCCGAGGAGCAGCACCGCCGCCCCGAGCGCGCGTGGCAGTCGCCAGGCCTGCAGCTGATTGACAACGGGCGAGAGCGCGTAGCTCAAGAGCACGCCAAAGACCAGCGGAATGCACACTGCACGCGCCCAGTGCAGCATCCACACGCTCGCGAGCACCGCCAGCAGTGCGCCCGGCCAGTGCCGGCTGGCCCCTGCGGGCGGCTCGTCCTCCATCAGGCCGGGCGCAACGCGGCGCCTAGACTTTCCGTTTTCCGAGCACCAGAAAGCCCCCAACGGCCAGCGCGGCCACGCCTGCCCAGACCGGAATATTCACGGTCTCCTTGTCTTTGACAGTCATTTCGAGCGGGCCGATCTTGGCTTCGTGGGTCTCTTTCGTAAAGCTGAAACTGCCATACGCGAGACCCAGTACGCCGGCCACGAGGAGCGCTATTCCCAGCATCTTCAGTGTGTCCATCTAGATGACCTTTCGTCCCTGGATCACGCGCAGCACAATGACGACGAGTGCGATGACCAGCAGGATGTGAATGAAGCCACCCATGGTGTAGGCGCTGACGACGCCCAGCAGCCACAGAATGATCAGGATGACGGCAATGGTTTCGAGCATGATTGTTTACCCCTAATACTCGTTTGAATCAGACCGGCTTGAATTAGACCCGCTTGAAGATGTCGATGACACCAGTCAACTCGAGGATCAGCAGCACGATGAAGACGATACCAACGACGACGATCAAGCCATCGCCACCAGCCGGCAGGCTGTCCATTTTTTGTGCGACCTCGGTGAGCTCCTGATCCGTGAGCGACGCCACCCGCGCGGCTGCGTCAGACGCATTGACGCCATACCACTCGAGTTGAGCGCGTACATCGGCCCGGGACAGGCTGGCCTGCACGGATGCAATCTGGCCGGCGCGGTCCGTAGCCGACAAGTAGTCCTGGGTGGCGATGACCCCCGCGGATGCAGTGGTGGCCTGCAGGCCCAGCGACAGAAACGCGCTGGCAGTCAGTGCAACTATCGTTCGGCTAAACCTCATGACAAGCTCCGTTCACCTGGTGAATTGATCGTGGGCAGTTCAGTAGTGGTTCGAGTCTAGTCACCGTGATGACCCTGATCTGTACGCTGGCGTACACACAGCGCCAGTTCAACCCAACTGCTGTCGATAGACCTCTCCGTCCGCGACGTAGCAGGAGCATGCAGACGCCTCCAGGCCACTGCGATTGCGGACGGTGATTTCTCCCCGGTGATAGTGGATAAGGCCACGTCGCTGCAATTGACTGGCGGCGGTGGTGACCCCCACGCGGCGCACCCCCAGCATGTATGCCAGGAATTCCTGAGTGATACGAAAGGTATCCGAGCGGGCCCGATCCGAGCTCATCAGCAGCCAGCGTGCCAGCCGGGGGCCGACATTGTGGAAGCGCGTGCAGCCCGCCGAGGTCGCCAGCTGAGCCATCAGCACGTAGAGGTAGCGATGGCCAACGTCTCGCAGCGACTTGCTGTGGGCCAGCTCGCGACGAAATGGCGCGGCGCCAATACGCAGCGCGACACCAGCACCCTGCACCAGCGCGTGCACAGGCGCTGCAGGTACGCCGAGGAGTACGTGAACGCCTAACATGCCCTCCCGGCCCACCATGCCGACCTCGAGTACGGGCTTGCCCTCGATACCAGTCACCAGGGAGATGAATGCATCGAGGGGAAAGTAGACATAACGCGTTTCTTGACCGGGCTCGGACAGTACGGCGCCCAGTTTAAGTTCGACAGAATCGGACATGCCGGGCAGGCGCGCTCGATCACGGAGCGAAAGAAGACTGATCAGGTGATTTTCGGAGGTTGCCATGAGCGCTACCCAACATCTCCGGAAAAACCTGGAGTCCTATTGTCGGCATCAGCTGCCGTTTTGACTGTCTGCTAGCACACTTAAGCCCCGGGCGTACGGCGCCGTACAGACGGCGAGGATGAATGCGGGCACGGTGTTCCGCATTGATCCCAACACTGCAGGAAGGCTACATCGTCATGAATCAACAACTCTTCATCGGCAGCATCGCCGGCGCTCTCGCCGTTACGGCCATCGGTGCCGTGGCCGGTTATCGGATGCTGGACGATACGAACTACGCCGAAGTACTGGCGGTAAAGCCCGCCATGAAGACAGTGAGCGTGCCGCGGGAAAGCTGTAGTGACGAACTGGTCACGCTGACGCGCCCAACCAAGGATCCCAAGCAGATTACCGGCACCGTCGTGGGGGCCGTAATCGGTGGCGTTCTGGGTAGCAAGGTCGGCGGCGGGGACGGCAAGAAACTGGCTACGGTTGGCGGTGCGGTGGGCGGCGGCTATGCCGGCAACAAGGTTCAGGAGGGCATGCAGGACCGCAACACCTACCAGGAAACCCAGCGGAAATGCCGCACGGTCCGTGACAGCCACCAGGAACCCGCGGGCTACGACGTGACGTACAAACTCGACGGGCAGGAGCAGAGCGTACACATGGACTACGACCCGGGCAGGCGGATCGCCGTGGAAAACGGTGTGCTGGTCCTGACGAGGTAGGGCCTGATGCGTCAGGTATAGAGCGCGACCTCTGCCAGCGCCACGTCCGCAATAAACTCGCGCATCCAGCCCAGTACCGCGATGCGCTGGATCTTCGCCGGATTGAGCGTTATTGAGAGATCGTTGGGCGCGAAGCCGGTCCAGGGGAGGCGCACCACCTGCCAGCGCGGCCCGGCCGTGAAGCTGGCGCGATAGGACTGGTCATACCAGCCACAATCGGCGGTCCTGACGTGCACGTTGTAGTGCTCGTCGTTGCCGTGCACGAGCAACTCGACGCCGGCGTAGGCTGAGGCATCGAAATCCGCACTGCGGGTCGCGAGGTCAAGCGCCATCTGGATGAAGCCGCCACCGCTCGCGCGGGTCACCCGGCCGGCCAGCCGGATGCAGTGCCTGCCGTCCACGACGGCGCGGTTGAACGTCGCGTCCGAAACGCCACCCATCACCCGGTCGCTGAAGCCCCGCCACCGGGCATTCGCGGCCAGGACCTCGTGGCCCTCCTCGAAGCTGCTCAGCACGAGACGCTCTTTAGTCATGCGGCAGCCCGGTGGCTGCCACCGGCCGGCTGTCGGTGCCCCGATTGTCGGCGATAGCCCCGATCTGCCAGCCGTTTCCGGTGCGCACCAGCAGGTACACCTCGCTAAAGCTGTCCTGCCGGCGCTTGCCGCTGCGCTCGAGTGTTTCACTCGCCACCGTCGTCCAGACCGTGGCAAGGTCGCCATCCACACGGGTGTCCAGGATCGTCGGGACGCGCTTGTAAGTCGTCGTGACGGCGAACAGCACCGGACCAATCGTGCTCCAGTGGGTCTTCAGGTCGCTCGTAATGCTCCCGCCGCCCGTCGTCACGCCCGCGTGCGCCGCTCGCAGGGTGTACTGCACGGAGCCGCTGGCCAGCAGCGCCATGGCCTCAGGAAGCTTGCGGGCGCTGATCGCACGATTGAACGACTGCACGACGTCCGCGGGACCCGGGTCCGCCGCGAATGTGGTCGCAGGCAGCAGGAGCAGGACCAGCAGGCCGGAAAAAAATGCATTTTTCATGGAGTATTTTCCTGACGCGGCAGCATGCTGCGCCTGGCCAGACAGTAGCGCCCGACGCGGTCGGAATCGAGGCCTCTAGGTAGATGTCCTTAGTGGGGCCGGACGTCCGGGCCGACAGAATCCGACAGGTGATGCTACTCGCATGAGGTATCGACATGAACGAATTGACAGCTGCAGGACGCTACACCGGAGTCAGCAAAACCCTGCACTGGGTCATCGCCCTGCTCGCCTTCTCCCAGCTCGCCATGGGCAAGCTGTACGAAGTGGAGGCCGGCGAGCCAGGCAGCCTCTTCTTCTGGCACACGGCCTGCGGGCTGCTGGTCCTGGCGCTGATGGTCGTGCGCCTCGGCTGGCGACTGACCCACGTAGTGCCGGCCCAGCCCCGGACGACGCCGGGCTGGCAGCAGCTCGCCGCGAGAGCCACCCACTGGGCGTTCTACGGGCTGCTGATTGCACTGCCCGTCTCCGGCTGGCTGCTCGCCTCGCTGGATGGCGACGCGGTCAGCTTCTTCGGCCTGTTCACTGTCCCGCCCCTGCCGGTACCGGGTGGCGAGGCCAGTGAGGATCTCCTTGAGGAGGGCCACGAATTGCTGGGTAACATTCTGCTGGTGCTGTCCGGGATTCACGTGCTGGCCGGACTGAAGCACCATTACGTCGACAGGGACGACGTGCTGCGACGGATGATGCCGGGTTCCGGCTGACGGGCCGGCTGAGATGGCGAAGTATTGCCAACCGGGCTAGGCTCTGGGGGCCTTAAGGAGATGCCCCTTGGAAAAAGCCACGCGCCGCCATCCCAACGTCGTGAATATCGCCGAGCTGAAGGCCGGCGGCTTCGAGAAGGGTGAGCGCTTCGCCCTAGCCAATAAAGCCCTCGGCCGCGCCACCGGCGCCCGCGGCATCGGCTGCAGTTACTACGAGGTGCCGCCCGGCAGGACCGCGTTCCCCAATCACTATCACTGCGCCAATGAAGAATCGGTCTACGTGCTGGAGGGCACGGGCAGCCTCCGCATCGGCGCCGATGAAGTGCAGGTCGGCCAGGGCGACTACGCCACCTTCCCGATCGGTCCCGCGCACACCCACCAGCTGCTGAATACCGGCGCGGCGCCCCTGCGCTACCTGTGCTTTTCCACGATGCTGCCCACCGAGGTGGTCGGCTACCCGGACTCGCAGAAGATTGGCGCCTTCAGCTACACCACCGCCGGCGAGTCGGTGGTGCGGATCATGGTGCGTGAAGAGAGCAAGGTCGATTACTACGATCGGGAGTTGTAATGAGAAGGCGGACCAGACTCCGGCGTCCAACGGTGACCACCGGAACATTCGGGAAAAACGCCGCTGCCAATGTAGTTTTCGTCGAAATGCGCGGTCAAGGTTCGGCAACGCTCCCGCCTAAGAGTCCGGAACGATTCTCGGCAAGTTGCCTGGCCTGTGCCTGGGTGTGGCCGCAGCCACGCGGACCGTGGTTTACAGCGGAGGGAAAACCAGCTCGACATAAGCACCTGGCGTGAGCGCTGCGAGCGCTTCAACGACACAATCGGTGTGCTGTTTGATGAGGCGCCAGTCGGTGGTCATCAGCACCACTATGGCAAGTCGCCGGCTGGCAAGATTCTGTTGATAACGAAGACTTTGGTCCGTGGTAACGATCGCGGCAAAACCCTCGCCTCTGCAGCAGCAAGAAGTTCGCCGTTTTGCATTAAATGCCAGCCTCGGTCGGAGGCGGTGCTGATGTCGTGATCCGGCAGTGAGTGGCGCAGGGGAACAGGCGTGCCCTGGTCAAACAGAATCCTCACGGGCGACGTTATGCAGCTTCAAGGCTGCGCTGGGCATGATCAAGGACAGCCTCGACCTGCTCGCTCGCGACTCCCGGGAACCACTCCAGAAATTCCTGCACCGTAGCGCCGCCTTCAATATTCTCGAAGAGTGCTTTCACCGGGACGCGGGTGTTTTTGAACAGCCAGGCACCGCTGACTTTTCCAGGAATTCGTTCTACGGCGGGACACTGCGACCAGTCCAGCATGTCTGTAAAATGGTCGACTTCCCGGGAAAATGCAAGCGTGCACGGTGCGTTTGCCAAGAAAATTGCCGGATTCGTGGCTGGCGCGCCGCCAGTGCTCCTCGCGCCACTAACGCTCGAACGCATGTTTGCACGGCACTCTTGCCACCGGTGATCGGTTTGCCGGCGCCGGCAAAGTGATGCTCAGGGTTGTTTCCCGAGGTTGCGCCTGACGCCCTGGCTCGGTCAACAGCTTGCTCAAAGCGCCGCCACTGGCTGTACCCCAGCAGGGGCTCCATGGCGCCAGCCTGCTAACGGGCGGCGGCCGGTTGCCAGCCGCGAATCCCGCACGATGCGCCGGATCATCAGCCGCCGGTCGAATCCAGTCAGAATCGTGGCAATGAGGGCCCATGACCGGCAAGCAATTCGAAGTGGCGGCCGACGAGCCCGGCAATCTCCTCTTCTGGCACATGGCGAAGAATCGCCAGCCGGGCTAGGCTCTGGGGGCCGTAAGGAGATTCCCCTTGGAAAAGACCACGCGCCGCCATCCCAACGTCGTCAACATCGCCGGGCTGAAGGCCAGCGGCATCGGCTGCAGCTACTACGAGGTGCCGCCCGGCAGAACCGCGTTCCCCAATCACTATCACTGCGCCAATGAAGAACTGATCTATGTGCTGGAAGGCATGGGCAGCCTCCGCATCGGCGCCGACGAAGTGCAGGTTGGCCCCGGCGACTACGCCACGTTCCCGATCGGACCCGCACACACCCACCAGCTGCTGAACAGTGGCGCGGCACCGCTGCTCTACCAGTGCGTCTCCACCCTGCTGCCCACCGAGGTGGTCGGCTACCCGGATTCGCAAAAGATCGGCGCGTTCAGCTACACCGCCGCCGGTGAGTCGATGGTCCGGATCATGGTGCGTGAGGAAAGCAAGTTTGATTACTACGATCGGGAGTCATGATGAACGATGCTAATAACCTTCCAGACTACATATTTTCCCGCCGCGGGCTGTTGCTGGCAGGTGGTCTTGCCGCTGGCTGCACGAGTCTGGCGTCTGACGGTGGAGGCGCCACCGCACAAACGCCGCTGGAGGCGGCCAACGCAGATCTCGTGACGCGCTTCTGTCTGGACTGGGCCCTGCGCGATGTTGAAAAGCTCGTCCCCTACCTGGCGGACAACCTGATCTACCAGATGTTCGAGAAGCGCCCCGACCTCATCGGCCTGGAGGAATTTCGCCGCGAGGTGGGCCCGTTCCTCAAGGATCTCGCGCGCGTCGAATGGGACATCCTGCGCACCTTCACGATTGGCCAGGTCGTGATCAACGAGCGCGTGGACCACTTCATCGCCAAACCGGGCGGGCGCAGCATGCACTTCCCGATCGTCGGACTGTTCGTCGTCAAGAACGGGAAAATTGAATTGTGGCGGGACTACAGCCTGCCGGGCGGCAAGAACCGGATGGAAATCGAGAAGACGGACGGCTAGAACCGCCGCTCCCGCAGCAGCTTTCGCGGCCACTTCGCCTTGACCCGCTCGATCACCCCGGGCACTGCCCGCTCGAGCACGGCGCGATTGAGTTCCTGGTAGACCGGCGGACCGCCCTCCGCGGGCCACTGCCGTGTGGCATCAATGATCGCCTTGCTGGTGGTCTTGCGATCCGGCGAGCCCGGGTCCAGTGAAAACGCGCGCTTGTCCTTCAGGATGTCGGTGGCAGTAGCCGGCTGCCAGCGGGAACCGATGGCAAAGCGGACTGCGGCAGAATCCAGGATGTCGATGTCGTCGTCCACCACGATCACGATGCGCGCAAGCGGATTGAAGCTGGCGATGGCCTGCGCCACCTTCAGGCCCTGGCCCGGAGCGTCCTTCCGGATGCTTAAGTAGGTCAGCCCCTGGGAATCGTGCGGTGAGTGGTAGTCAACGACCTGCGGATGGGACTTGCGGAGCGCATACACGCTCGCAGCGGCCTGCGCAGCCGTGCAGTACTCCGACACGACGCCCGTGAAACTGTTCATGACCCACGGGTTCCTGCGGTGGGTCAGCGCCTCCACGCGCATCACGTAGTTCCTGTCCTTCGCAATGCCCATGTAGCCGTACATCTCGTGGTACGGACCCTCGGGTTCCAGGTTCACGATGTCCACCGTGCCTTCGATGATGATCTCCGCGTGCGCGGGCACTTCGAAGTGGCCACCTTCGGTGCGCACCACTTCAATGGCCCGGCCGCGCAAACCCCCGGCTATCGCCAGCTCGTCGATTGGTTTGCGATTGCCCACGCGATTCGGCACGCGGGAACTGCTGACCATCCATGTCATGGGATCCTGGCCGATGACCAGCGCCACCTTTACGGTGGTCTCGCCCCGCTCCTTCGCTTCCATCACCATCCGGTAGCCGGTCTGGCCTTCCTCAAAGTTCACCATGACCTTGCGCGGACCCCTGACCTGGCAGCGGTAGGTGCCGAAGTTCACGCCCATCCCGGGATCCCGCGTGAACACGGAAGCCGTGTTGATATACGGTCCACCATCGCCCGGGTTGCCCCGGATGAACGGGAAGGCCGTGACGTCGATGTCGTCGCCCGTCAGCCGGATCTCCTTGCAGGGCGCCGCGCTCGCCGGAATCTCCAGTGGCGCAATCAGGGTATAGCGGCCAGCGCTGCGCTCGAGCTGCTCCAGCTGCATTTTCAGGGCGGCGCGATAGGACCGGGTGACGTCCCGCGGGTGCGGCTCGATTCCGAAAAGGATCGACTCCGTGTCCATGTGCCCCTGGGTGTTCGCGACTATCGGCCCGGGGAAGATCCGGCCGTTGGCCCGGATGTCCTCGAACATCACGGCCGGCGCCTCGTGCATGCCGAACTCCCCGATGAGCGCGTACATGATGCCCGTCGCCTCGTAGGCGTCCTGATCCACGCCACGAAAGTGCAGCAGCAGGCCCCGGGCTTCGAGCGCGGCGACGTAGTCCCGAAGTGACTCGAAAGGCGCCGTGTGGCCACCGCGTCCCATGGCACCGGCGGCGGCTTTCTGCGCCGTGGACAGCGTCAGGGGCAGTGCGCCCAGTGCAGCGCCGGCGGCGAGCAGTTTCCTGCGTGACACCGGAAAATCATCGTCGGTCATGCAGATAGACCTGCGCGGGACTATTGCTGTGGTTTCTCCGGATCTGGCGCCGGCGGGGTTATCACGAGGTCCGGCAGCGCCTGGATCGCCGCCAGATTGATGGCCGTAGCATCCTGGCCGGCGGCCGGCACCTTGCCAACCATCCAGTTGTAGATGTCGCGCGTCAGATCATCCCGCGCCTGCTCGGCATCCGCCGAGTGCGCGGGAAATCCTTCCTGACCGAAGCTGCCGTTCGGATAGAGCGACCCGTAGGGCGGCGTGAGGTACGTGATGTCCTTGCCAGCCGTGGTCAGGGTGAGGTGCAGGCGATCTGACCAGATCTGGGGCGTGACCCGGTCGCCTTCGGCGTGAATGAGCAGGTAGGGAATATCGAGCTTCTGCGCTTCCCGCTCGGGAACGGCCAGCGTGTCCGGACCGTAGTAGCTTAAAAAGCTGTCGGGCGTGACCCGGATGGTGGCCCGGAGAATCCCGAGACTCGTGGTCACGCCGGCGGGAAACGTGTAGAGCTGGTTGCCGCGACCGGCTGCCACCTCTGCCTGCGCCGTGGCGACGCCGGGCGCATAGACACCACCCGCCAATGGGGCGTACTGAGCGCCCTCGCGTCCGTCGGCGACGGTGCCGTAGGTCGACACCGCCTTGACCCGCGGATCGTTGTTGAAGGGACTGTTGGCCACGTCCGGTCCGCAATTCCGGAACCAGGACGGGTAAACCGGCGAGAACACGCTGCCCTTGCTGTGGCCAAGGATCACAACGCCCTCATAGCCGAGCGTATTCACGAGGTATTCGACGCCCGACTTCAGGTCGCACACCGCCTCGGGGTAGAGCGTGTTGCCGCCACCCTCGTTCGGCCCGTGGTCGATGCTGTCCCGCCGGTTCAGGCTGAGCGCCGTCACGTGGTAGCGCTCGAGCCACCAGCCGATCCAGCCCACCAGGCCGCCGCGGTAGCTGCCCATGGCACCGTGCGTGGCGAGCAGTGCGATCTTTTTAGTAGTGCCGGCGGGCACGATCAGCTCGCCTTCGAGGGTCGTAATCGCCTCTCCCGTGCGCGGACCACTGGCCGGCGTGAAACTGCCGCTCCACACGGGCAGCGCCACTTTCTTCACGCTGAGATTGACGTTGCTCGGGAACTCGCAGGCGTCTGCGCCATCCTGGCCAATGCCGCCATCACAAAGATCGATACCGATGCCACCGTTCATGGCGTCGGTTCCGAGGCCGCCAAAAAGCCTGTCAGCGCCGAAGTCGCCGGCGATGGTGTCGTTGCCGGATCCGCCGTCGATCCGGTCACTACCGTTACCGCCGGAGATCGTGTCGTTGCCGGGACCGCCGCAGATCAGATCGTTGCCACTCGCACCATTGATGGTGTCGTTGCCACCAAGGCCCGCAATGACGTCCGGGTACTTCGTGCCGTTAAGAACGTTGTTGCCCTCGGTACCAACGATCGTGGCCGTTTTGCCATAGCAGGTCACCTGCGCGGTCGCGGCCAGCGGCAGGCCAAGGGCGAGCAGGCCAACGCCAGCGATGTTTCTGCACAGGGTGCGGCTTTTCAGGCGACGGCGGCGGGCCGCAGCGGCGGAGAACATGCCAAGCGCGCCTGACAGCAACCAGATCGTGCCGGGCAGCGGCACGACGGTCGTACCGGTAACGTCGGTTGCCCAGAAGCCCGTCCGGTTGACGGCGTCGACGTCGCAAAACTGCTGATTGCTGCAAGCAAAGGCCGCGGTGAAGCTGCCAGCTCCGGCCTGCGAAAAGCCGTTCGCGAAGCCTGGCCCGATGGCCACGTTGTCGAACTGGGTAATGGCGACGCTGTAGGTGCCGGCCGCCAGGGCGGTCACCAGGTAGATATCGAACTGCTCGTTGGTCAACGGATCCGCCGGCACGTCACCGGGTGCGGCGTCATCCTGCTGGACCAGCAGGGTGCCAAGCGCATCAAACAACGCGATACCCGGGTCGAAGCCACCCTGCGGGATCAAGGTGCCCGCCGCATTGCTGCCGCCGGCGTAAGACCAGGTCTGGATGGTCACCGAACCGGGTGCCGGCAGCGTGAACGTAAACGTCTGCACCGCGTCGTCGGCGTCCAGCGTCCCCGTGAACGACAACGCCGCCGCGTCGACACGGAGGCAGAGCAGTGCGCCAAACAGCGTGGCGAGCGCGGTTGCGGATTGGGTCCTGATCATGGGCTGTTCCTCAAGGTTCCAGCTTTCTTGTTCTCAGGTCCAAAGTAATGCACGGCGTCGGTTGGGACGCAAGCGGGATATGGAAGAATCAGGAGGTTATTGTCACATGCCACCAGGCACTCGTCCGGGACCGCGCGTCCATTCAGGGCAGCTCAACCCAGGATCCTCGCGATCGTCCAGTAGCCGCCCACGGCGGCGATCAGTGCGGACGCAGGGATCACGACGCGCGCCCGGTACCAGGGCCGCCCGCGGAACCACAGGCCGACCGCCAGCAGGGCCAGCCCGATCACCGTGAGCTGGCCAAGCTCCACGCCCACGTTAAAGGCGATCAGCGCCGGCAGGAACTCGCCCCGGGGCAGTCCGACTTCGGTGAGTACCCCGGCAAAGCCCAGCCCATGCAGCAGGCCAAAACCGAACACCACCCAGACCCGCCAGGCCTTGAGTTCGCTGACCAGGATATTTTCGACCGCGACGTAGACGATGGACAGTGCAATCAGCGGTTCGACCACCGACGCCGGCAGCGACACGACTCCGTAGAGCGACAGCGCCAGCGTGATCGAGTGCGCGACCGTAAATGCAGTGACCTGGTACAGCAGGGGGCGCCAGCTCAGGGACAGAAGAAAAATTCCGAGCACGAACAGGATGTGGTCGAGGCCCTTGGGCACGATGTGGGTGTAGCCGAGCACGGTGTAATCGCGGAGCACGTCGGTCGTCGTGCGCTCCGGCAGCAGCGCGGGATCCAGCGGGAAGGGTGCGCTCTCCCTGCCGGCTGTCAGCCAGTCAGCGCGCGCGATGGCCCCGCCGGGCAGCGCCAGCCGCAGGGCGCTCTCTCCGAACTCCGGCGCGTAACGCCAGGTAAATACTTTGCTCCGTGGCGGGATGCGACCGCCGAACGTAATTACCGTCAGGCGTTCGACGCCTGTGTCTCCGACGGTCGGAATGGCCACGGCAGCAAGCTGCGGTGCCACGGTTTGCCCATCGAAGCGCACGACAATGCCCCGGAGCAGCCGTGGAGCAAACGCGTCGAACTGCGCCCGCAATGCCTCTGGTGGCAGATCGCGCAACGCGTTGTACGCGCCGGCCTGGGGCGCCTGGCTGGTGTCCTCGTGCTCGGGACCGATGCCGGCCAGCAGCGCCTCGAGATTCAGTTGCAGCGCTGCCGACCAGGTGCCATCGCCAGCGAAGGTCACCGTGACAATTGCGGGTCGGAGGCGGTGCGCTGCGGCCGTCTGCGCCAGCAGCAAACCGGCGAGCAGCAGGCAGCTCAGGATCTTCAGTCGCGGGGTCAACGCTGCATCTCGTGAGGGTGATATGCGAGACTACCGCGATGGCGTCTCATCTGACCAGCAGCCGGCTGCCGGCCATCCTGATGGCGTTGGTCGGGGTCGGCTGGGCCACTCCGGGGATGACGCACGATTTCTGGATCGAACCGGTGACGTTTCGTCCGCCGGTCAATTCCAGCCTGCCAGTTAACCTGCGCGTCGGCGAGGATTTCAACGGCACCAGCCAGCCGTTTGTACCCGACTGGCTCGTCGATTTCTCCGTAAGTACAACGGCCGGGCGCGCAGCCGTTGCCGGTCTCGCCGGTGATGATCCGGCAGCCACGCTGGCACTCAGGGAGCCGGGCCTGCGGCTCATCGGCTATCACAGCAGCCGGTCCTTCGTGGATCTCGAAGCGGGACGCTTCGACAAGTACCTGCTTTCCGAGGGTCTTGACCGCATCGTCGAGCTGCGACGCGAACGCGGCCAGTCACAAGTCAACGGGCGCGAATATTATTCCCGCTGCGCCAAGTCACTGGTGATGGTCGGCGACGGGCCGCGCCGCGGATTCGACCGGGTGCTCGGCTACCCGCTGGAATTGATCCCGCAGGCAGATCCCTATGCGCTCGCGCCGGGCGACCCATTGACGGTCGCGCTCATCTTCAAGGGCAAGCCGGTCGCCGGCGCACTGGTGATCGCGTTCACGGCCGACCGTCCGGCCGACCGGCTCAACGTGCGGACTGGCGCCGACGGGCGCGCCAGGCTGCCGCTAAACCGTGCGGGGCGCTGGCTCGTCAAGGCCGTCCACATGATCGCCGTACCGGCCAGCGACCCGGCGGCGGACTGGGAGAGTTTCTGGGCGTCGCTGACGTTCGAGATCGGCGCCCTACGGGTGCAGCCCTGACGGACCCGGCGGGCTGCCGAGCTGCCCGCGGAGCAGGCCGAAATCGGCGGTCGTCACGGTGCCGCTGCCATTCAGGTCGGCCGCCGCGGCCGCGGCGCCAGACTCGACTGACTGCCCGAGAACCGCGCGCAGCAAACCGAAGTCTGCGGCCGTCACCGTCCCGCTGTTGTCCAGGTCAGCGTCGCAGAGGTTGCCGTACCCGTCGCCATCGACGTCCAGCTGACTGGCATTGGCCACCAGCGTGCAGTTGTCCAGCGCATCAAGTAAGCCATCCAGATCAAGGTCGGACACCGGCGCAGGCCCCTCGTCGCCACCAATCTGCTCCAGGTAGGCAACCAGCTTCGGCAGGTCTGCCGCAGGCACCGTGCTGCCACTGTGCGCCTCGATGGCCGCCGTCAGCGTTGGCGCGGAACTGTCGTGCAGGTACGGAGCCGTGGCCCAGACGTCCCGCAACGTGGGCACGTCGATACCGGTCAGCAGCTGGCCCAGCCGGTTACCGCTCGCGGGCGTCAACGTCCCTACATCCAGCACATTGCCCGCGCCGCTGACGGTGAAGTTCGCGCCACCGTGGCAGGCGGCGCAATTGCGCGTGGCGAAGACGGTCCTGCCCTCCTCACCGGCAGTCGTCAGCGTGCCGTCGCCATTGCGCAGGGGGCTCGGCGCGAAACTGTTCAGCGAAGCCACGTAGGCCGCCAGCGCATCAAGGTCGGCGCTCTGCCCGGCCTTCGGATCCTCGAGCGGCAGGCGGCGCGTTCCCTCATAGAAGGCTGCGTCATCCATCAGTCCGGTACCGCCGGCCAGCGCGCGGATCTGACCTTCAAAGTCCTGCACCTCGTCGAAGTTGTTGCTCCAGTGCAGGAAGCCATGCCCGGCGGCGCGGCCGCGCAGGGCGATGGTGCTGCGCAGGCCCTCGCCAAAGCCGGTCAGGTCCCACACGCGGCCGTCGTACCCACCGTCGTTGTGACACGTCGCGCAGCTCATGTAACGGTCCTGCGCAAGGCGCGCATCCCGGGCATCGTAGAACAACTGCTTGCCGAGCAGGACGTTGGGCGTGAGGGCCTCTGAGGTTACCGACTGAAGGGTCGCGACATGGGGAACGCTCGCTGTGCCGGTCTGCACAAGGCTCGACAGGTCGAAGACATCAACGGTGCGGTCCATGAAATTGCTGACGTAGAGGCGGAGGCCATCCGGCGCCACGAGCACTCCCTGGGGTGCGCGACCAACATCCAGCCGCATGATCTGCCAGCCACTGTGTGCGCCGGCGATGACCACTTCGCGGCTCGTTTCGAGCGCGGCGAAGGCATACACACCGAGCTTGTCGAAGGCCACCGCGCTGGCAAGGCTGGCGTTGTCGTGATCCATGCGCCGCGCGAGATCCTCGGTGCCCGTGCTGAGGACCATGCGCGAGGTGATCGCCCGGACGGTATTCTGGAAGTTCAGGTTCAGGCCATTGCGCAGCGACCCGCGCCGGACGTTGTCCTGTTTCGAAGGCACGAACGCCTGCGTGCCATCCGGCGAGAGCACCGCGGCGCCGAGATAATTCGGCACCCCGCTCCCCTGATTTTCGGCATCCGGCACTCCGCTGTGCCGGAGACTGATGGTTTGTGCCACCTGCAGGCTCGCCGCAGTGATGCGGAGCACTTCGCCACCGGCCGTGCCGGGCTGCACGTTGGCCGTGTTCTCGCCGGGCAGCAGTGGCGTGATGAAACGGGAGACGTAGATCGACGCCCCGTCGCCAGTGATGGCAAGGTGGCGGGGATTCGGCCCGACGCTGACCTCGCCGACCACCTGTCGCGAGACGCCATCCACCTTGAGCAGCTTGCCAAGGCCTTCGAGCACGACGTAGGCCGCGCTCCCGGCCGGCGAGAACGCCAGGCCGAAGGGCTGCGAACCTCGTGGCAGCGGGATGGTAGCAACCACTGCGAGCGTGCCCGGATCGATGATGCTGATCGAAGCCGACTGCTTGTTGGTGACCCAGACCGTACCGTCGGGCGCTATGGCCACCGACCGTGGCGCCAGCTGCACGGGAATCTCGGCCAGTCGTGCATTCGTGACCGCGTCGAACGCCGTCACCGAGTTGTTGTCCTGATTCACCACCCACAACCGGTTGTTGCCCGCGCCGGGCGCCCCGTACGCCAGATTGCCCGAGGCCGCCGGCCGGTTCGCGGTCAGCGGGAAATGCACCGTGACGGCGGTCGTGCTCTGCTGCTGAAGGCCCCGGGCGTCGGTCACCGTCAGGGTGACGTAGTACACCCCCGGCTGCGTGAAGGTGTGGTCTATGGTTGGCGAAGCGGACCACCCCGTTTCGGGCGTGCCGTCGTCGAAGTACCAGCGGAACTGGGGATTAACGGCACTGCTGACCACCGCCGTAAACGTGGCGGTTGATCCCGACAGGCGGGGCAACTCGAGCGGCAGTGGTGCAAGCACGAGCGGGCTGATGGCGGTGATCTGCCAGACGAAGGCCGCCGAGGCAGTATTCACGCCGTCGCTGGCGGCGACGACCACGTTGTAGCTGCCCGGCGCGGTCGGCGTGCCGCTGATGAGTCCGGAGACCGGATGCACGGTAAGGCCCGGAGGCAGGCCACTGGCGCCGTAGCCGAGCTCATCAAGATTGGGATCCGTAGCGAGGAGCTGCAGGCTGACCGGAGTGCCCTCGGGGCCCGAGCGGTTGCCGGGGGCGGTCAGCACGGGTGTCACGGCGGGATTGGGTGCGGCGGCGACCGGAATCTGGACGATCCTGCTGACCGACGGTACGCCCGACGGATTGAGCACAAACAACATATAGAACCCTGGCGGCGCATCGGCGGCGCGCGTGGGCGCCTGGACCATGAGGCGGGTGCCATTGGTGACGAACGTCGCCTCGACGAAGCGCTGATCCATATTCCAGCTGTGGGTCACCGAGCTTGTCTTGACGAGTGCCACGCGGCTGATCGGCCCACTGCCGTTGTAATCGAGGGCGAAGGTCTCGCCGATCTCGATGCTGGGCTGGACGCTGCTGATCGTCGGTCGCGCGGCCAGCCCACCGCCGGGACCGTAGAGGTAAGGCGGGTAGTAGACCTCGATATTGGTGTTGTTCTCCGGAAGGCTCGTGGTTGGGGAATTGGCACCGCCACCACCCACCATCACGCTCGCGTCCGGCAGCAGCAGCGCCATCGAATGATAGAGACGCGCTTTGACAGCCGGGACAAGCGGATTCTTCCTGGACCACACGCCCGTGTTCGGATCCCAGATCTCGGGGTAATAGGTGGTGTTCGTCTTTTCGTTCCAGACACCGCTGCCACCGGTGGCGAGAACCTGGCCATCCGCCAGTACGGTGGCGTTGACGAGCACACGCTTCTGAAAAAGATTGCCCGTGGAGGTCACGACGGGGTTGGTACCCGTGATGTCGATGATCCGGGCCTGGTTGGAATTGCCACCAAACTGCAGGATGCGGCCGGGCCGGAACATGGCAGCGCTGGAGTCACTGCCCGTGGGTCCGGAGTAGGTGCCCTTGCTCGTGAAGGTGCCCGTCCCCGCCGGGTTCACCGTGTACATCCGGCCACTGTTGTCGTAGCCGAAAATCAGGCCATTCGGCGCGACCCAGTTGCGCGGGTACATGAAGTCGAGCGAGCTGGTGTTGGCGCCGCTCAGCAGGCGGAAGGTGCCATTGGACTGGCGCACCTCCGGCCGGTCGGTGCCACTGCTACCGCCCTGGATGTAGACCTCGCCACTCAGCGTTGCCGTCGAGGTGGAATACCACCGCCCGCGGTTCATGTTGGTCTGGCGGGTGAGCGTGTTGTTCGCAAAACTGAAGAAGTTGGTATTGGGATTGGCGCTGTTCAGCACCTGCGTGCCGTTCCACACGTCGCCGCCGGCAATGAACACACCGCCATCACCGGGCAGCACCAGCTGGGAGCTGCAGAAGATGTCGGTCAGCGTGAGGTTCGGCAGGGTCAGGTGGCCACCCGACAGGCCGCCAGCGGGGTCCCAGACGTCGTAGGTAAAGTTGCCGCTCTGCACGCCCGTTGCAGTGCTGCCGTAACTGAGGATGCGCTGGTCCGGCAGCAGTACCGCATGGATCGGGATGAGCGGCCAGGAGTGCACCGCAGACCACGCACCGTTGACGTTGTCGGCCCGGGCCGGGCCTAAGCCCATCAGCAGAGTGAGCGCCGCAAGCGCAGCCGCTGGTTTCATTTTTATTCTTCTTCGCAGACAGCCTCTGGGGGCCGTTGGTGCAAAGCTTACCGCCGGATTGTGCCAGGCGGCGGACTTTGAGCACAGTTGGGCCGGGTCACGGCCTTACATAATCCCGACAGGACAGCGGCAATTGCCTGGCCCGAACTGCTGTGCTACTTTTGTGACGCAGCAGAGTCAGGGAAGACCTCACGATGGCAGCGACCACGACCATTCGCCTACCGCCCAAGTTGCGGGCACGGCTCACTACCCTCGCCAAGGAAACCGGTCGGTCGGCACATAGCCTGATTGTCGAAGCCGTGGAACGGCATGCAGCCTACGAAGAGCAGCTGCGCAGCCTGGTAAAAGAAGCGCTCGCGGCTGACAACGCCATTGAGAAGACCGGTGAGGTCTATCGCGCTGAGGATGTGCATGCCTGGATGACAAGGCTGGCGCGCGGGAAGCCGGTCGCTCGGCCGAAGCCGTGGCGGAAGTAGTCTATTCAGCGCGCGCCCTCAGTCATATCGAACGCGCGCTACAGTTCCTGAGAGATGAAAACCCGGACGCTGCGCTGGCTGCAGTCACGGCGATTCAATCCGCAGTGAATCACCTGGCTGCGCACCCGCTCGTGGGTCGCCGCGTGGAGGGCGACCTGCGTGAACTGGTCATTTCCTACGGCCAGACGGGCTACGTCGCCCTGTATCGGTTTTTAGTGTCTCAAACGGTGGTCCGGATACTTGCCATTCGCCACCAGCGGGAACTGGGGGTTCTGCCGTGAATCAAGCCATAGCGCAGCATCGCGCAGCATCGCGCAGATGCAAGCGTGCATGGAGTTCAGTTAGGATTGGGGTTCCCTTTGCCGAGGGCCCCGGGCGTGGGACCCTCAATGACCTTCAGGAAGGAACTCACCATGCATGCTTGTCCATTGCGCCTGCGCAACGGCCTGTTCACGGTCGTCGCCCTGGCCCTGCTTGGGGCCTGCGCCAGCGGTCCTGAGATTCGCAGCGACACGAACCCATCGGCCAATTTCGCGGGCTACACGACCTTTGCCTTCTTCTCTCCGCTCGCGACCGACAAGGCCGGGTACGAGACGGTGTTCACCGGGCGACTGAAAGACTCGACGCGCCGTGCGCTGGAGTCAAAGGGTTTCGTCTACAGTGAAAGTGCGCCGGACCTGCTGGTCAACTTCTACGCGAACGTCCAGGACAAGCAGGATATACGTTCCACGCCAGTGTCGATGGGCTACTACGGGTACCGGCGCGGCTTCTATGGCGGCATGGGCACGACGGACATCGAGACGGTCAACTACCAGCAGGGAACCCTGACCATCGACCTGGTCGACGCCAGCAAGAAGACCCTGGCCTGGCAGTCGACGGCCGAGGGCCGCGTCTCGCAGAAAGCGCGCAAGAACCCCGGCCCGGCGATCGACGCCGTGGTCAGGGACATGATCAACGCACTGCCCGGCCGGAACCAACCAGCAACCTGAGGCGGCGAGCGTCCCCGGCAGGCAGGTGAGGTCGAGCCGTGAGCTTTACTGCGAACACCGCATTGATCTCCATTGGGCTGTTCATTGGCCTGCTGGTCTTTCTGGAGGCCGGACGACGCATCGGCGTCGCGCGGGCCGACGGTCAGGAAGGGGGCGTCAAGGGGGCGGGCGCGGTGGACGGCGCCGTATTCGGCTTACTTGCCTTGCTCATCGCCTTCACTTTCTCCGGCGCGGCCAGTCGCTTTGAATATCGGCGACATCTGATCAACGAAGAGACGAATGCCATCGGCACGGCCTATCTGCGCCTGGACTTGCTCAATGCCGATGCACGCGATTCGTTGCGCGAATCGTTTCGTCGCTACCTCGACGTGCGCATCGCAACGTATACGGATGTGGAAGACGAAGCAGCGACGATTGCCAGGCTCGCCGAAGGGGCGGCGATGCAAAACGCGCTTTGGGCGCAAGCCGTTGCAGAATCACAGAAGCCCGGCGCGGCCACGGATGCAACCAAGTTATTGCTGCCTGCGCTCAATCAAATGATCGACATCACCACCACCCGGCAAACAGCCACGCAAAATCACCCGCCCCAGGTGATCTACTACTTGTTGATTGCCTTCAGTTTGATAGCCGCGCTCCTGGCCGGATTGGGTCTGTCCAGCGACCACACCCGCAGCTGGCTGCACATGACGGTGTTTGCAACCGTGATTGCCGGCACGCTCTTCGTCGTGCTGGATCTGGAGCGGCCGAGGGCCGGGTTGATCCGCATCGACAGCGCCGATCAAGCCTTGATCGATTTGCGCGAGAGCATGCGCTAAATCCACGCGGCTCGGCCCTGCCGTGGCCCTAAGTCACCAGCGCGTCCACTACCGGGGAAACAGGAAGGTAAACACGAGCCTCACGCCGACCCCCTCGGGACCCCCGGGGGGGCTGTCGGCCCAGTAGCGCAGGCCGCCACCGACGCTTACCAGCTGGTTGCCAATGCGTGTGACCTTCGAGACAGTGACGTTGAGGGGCACCGACCACTGTTCGTTTTCCCAGTCGTAGGTGCTCTCGGTGTTGATGCCGTAGGTCCAGGCGGTGGGCGTCGTATAGGACACGAACGGCTGGAGAAACGTGGCGTTCACGTCGCCGCGGTCGTCGTCACCCGCAAACGACCAGAGGTGATTCGCCAGTGCGCCGTAGGTCCAGCCCTTCTCCTGCTTGAGAACCAGGGCCGTCGGTCCTGCGCCCCACTGGTCGGCGGTCAGCAGGTCGTCGGAACCGGTGGCCAGCAGGAACACCGGACCGGCGCCCCAGATCCAGCCACTCGAGGTCGGGGCCTTGGGCGAGAAGAACAGGTTCTGCACGACGTCGCCGATACCGAACTGGCTGCCGGCGCCGGGCGCGATGTCGTCCTGATACACCACGGGCAGGATGGTGCGCGAGATGACGTTCCAGTCCTTGTTCAGCTCGATCGGCACGACCGGCTGGATATTGAGCGTCCACTTGTCGCCGTCGTCGGTGGGCCCAATGTCGTGGTCGTAGTTGAGCTGGAGCGGCACGCTGATCAGGGCAGCGACCGGGTTCGACAGCTTCTTCGCCAGCGCCGCGGCGTCCGTCGCCTCGCTATCGGCGGCAGCGGCGGTGCCGGCTGCCAGCAGCGCGATCAATGCGATCGCAGGATTAATGATGGGCAGGATGGTGGCGCTTCGCATCGTGGTGGGACTCCATTCAAAAAGTGAACACTGCAGCGACACCGGGGCCCGATGTGGCCACGTCATACTTGAAGAAACCTGAATCACTGCCGTCCTCGTAATCCACGTCCAGGTAGCGATAGGCGAAGATCACGCCGATGCGCTCTGATGTCTGCCAGCGCGTTGGCGGCGAGGAAAAAGGTCAGGGAAATGCGTCGCATCAGTGGCCTCTTCGATGACTCCGCTTGAATACCTACTCTATCAGAACGTAAAGCCGAGGCCGGTCACGATGCCGTAGTCGTTCTCCCCACCCTCCTCCGGCGGCTGACTGTCGTAGGAGTCGTAGACGCTGAGCTCCACAAACAAGTCTTTGATCAGCTCCCGGCGCAGCGCGAACTCCAGATTGGCCCGAACGCGCCCGCTATCGGTAAGGCTCGGGTAGGCGGTCAGTGATGTCGTCAGGGTGGTCTTCGGGCTGTCGTAAGTGAAGAACTCGTACTCCGTATTGAGCAATACTTCCGCGTCGGTCTCGGCAAGGACCCCTCGAGACGGGTGCCGTCCTCCCGTTCGAGGACGTACGTTTCCTTACTGCTAACCCGCAGGATGTCCTTCCACTCTATATATAGAGTACTCATGCTGTCGGTACTGACCTGGAGCCGTCCGCGCTCCAGGTTCTTGATCTCGCAGTTCGACCACATCAGTCTTGTCGGCGAAAGCAAAACTGGCGATGACGCATAACGCCACACCGAGGGCGCAGTGCCAGATCTGCCGGGGTCGGTTACCAGAAGTCATGCTGCGTGATCCTCCGGTGTGCTGGCGCTCAGCGCACCGCGCCAAGCTCACGTGTCAGTTCTGCTGCGTCCGGATCATCGGGGTAGCGCCCGGAGAGGCGCAGCGCGTAGCGCCGCGCACCCACGATGTCGCCGGCGTCGCGCCGGAACGTCACGGCGGCCACCAGCAAATCGCGATGGTCGGGATGGCGGGCCAGGGCACGGTCGACCTCCTGAACGGCTGCCTTGGCCTTGCCGCCGGACTGCAGGCTGACGGCGTAGACATACGCGAAGCGCGCGTCGGCCGGCGCGAGTTGTGCCGCGCGCTTGAACTCCCCGAGCGCCTCCTCGTTGCGACCCAGCCGGACCAGCGTCAGGCCCAGCGTGTGATGCAGTTCGGCCGCGGGCACCTGGCGCAACCCGTCCCGCAGAGCCGCCTCTGCATCCGCATCGCGTCCCTGCACGCGGAGCAGGTCGGCGAGATTGACGTGCGCCGGGATGAACGCGGGATCGACCGCCAGCGCAGACTGCAGTTGTGCCTGCGCGTCGCCGAAACGGCCCTGGCGCGCGTAGAAGCTGCCGAGCGCCGTGCGCGCTTCGGGCCGGTCCGCACTGAAGCGTTGCACCGCCTCGTATTCCGCTGCCGGCCGCTCGAACGCCGCGCGCTGGGCGGGCGTCGCGACCTGCAGCGCGTCGGCAAGGACATAGGCAGCTTCGATCCGCACGGTGCGCACAGGGTCGTCCAGCAGCGGGGCGACCAGTGGCAGGCGTTGCGCCGGAGACAGCATGCTCAGGGTGCCGACGCTCGCACGCCGCACCAGCGCGTCGCGGTCGGCAAGTCCGGCCCGCGCCGCCTCGACGCTCGCCTGCGCCGGATACTGCGCGAGGGCCTCGATCGCGCTGGCCCGCGCGATCGTCGGCTGTGACGGGTCGCTGGCCAGCACTGCCAGGCCGGGGCCGCCTTCCGCGGCGCCCCGCTCCGCGTCTGCAAACGTCCCGGCATAGCGCTGGAAGCCCTGCGGTGCGTCGCCATACCACTGCGCCAGCTGCGCGACGGCCCACTGCGCATCGCGGGTGTTATGGCAGTCGTTGCAGGCGTTGGGCGTGCCCAGACTGACGCTCAGATCGGGCCGCGGCACCCGCAGGCTGTGGTCACGCCGCGGATCGACGACCATGTAGGTCGTCGGCGGCATATGACAGTCGACGCACTGCGTGCCTGCGCCATCGCCCGCATGCTGATGGTGCGCCGCTGTATCGTACTTCGACGCCTGGTGGCATGTGCCGCAGAGCGCATTTCCCGATACGTACAGTTCCTGACTGTGCGGCTCGTGGCAATCGCTGCAGGTGACACCGGCGTGATACATCCGGCTCTGCAGGAACGAACCCCAGGTGAAGACCTCGTCGCGCTGCTGGCCGTCAGGGTGATACAGCCCTGGCGATAGCAGCGCCGGACGATAAAAGTCCTGGAATTCAAGTCCGGCACGATAGCCATCCAGGATCTGGCTGCGTCGTGCGTGACATTGCGCACACATGCCGATCTCGGTGTCCTGCGGGCGCGCACGACTACGAACTCCGTTGCCGGTTTTTACGTCGATGGTCCACTGCACGTTCGCCCGCTCGTCAAGCGCAATCGTCAGGCCTTTGCCGGGGTCCCCGGGTTTTGTTCGCGCCCACTCGATGTGGGCCGAAGCAGGCCCGTGGCACGCCTCACACCCAACCGCAATTTCTTTCCATGTGGTCTGAAACGTGTCGGTTTCGGCATCGTAGTTCTTGCGCACGTCGGTCGAATGACAGTCCGCGCACATGAAGTTCCAGTTCTGTGCGCGCCGCGTCCAGTGCAACTCGTCGCGGTGATCAACCTTGTCGTCCGGGTAGAGGTGGAACCAGCGCTGTCCGCCGGTCTCCTTCGGTCGGCTGTCCCAGGCAACCGACAGGGCCTGCAGCCGGCCGTCCGGGAACGCGATCAGGTACTGCTGCAGGGGCGCAAGGCCGAAGGTGTACCGGATCTCGAAGTCGGCCAGCTGGCCGTCGGCGCCATCGGTGCGCACGAAGAACTTGTCGTTCCGCTTGTAGAAGGTTGATTCAATGCCGGCGTAGCGGAAGGTGGCCTGGGAGAAATTGCCGAGCACGGTGGTCGCGGTGGCGTGCTGCATGGCCTCAGCGTGCTGCGAAGCTTTCCAGGCGGAGTAGGCGTCGGCGTGACAGCCGGCGCAGGCGTCGCTACCCGCGAAGCTCGCGTCGATGGCGTGCGGAGGCGGAATCGCCGGCGGCCGCGCCGCGTCCGGCCGGAAGGACCACCAGGCACCCACGGTGGCGATGAGTACCGCCGCAGTCGCGAGCAGCACAAGGGGTCCGCGTCGCACCGGTGCCGTGGAGGCAGGCTGAGCGATGGCGCCCGCGGCGGGGGAAGGTGCGGATGTGCGACGGCGACGGGACAAGCGAAATTACCGCGCGACGACCGGCAAGAGAAACAGAATGCCGGCGGCAGCAGTCAGTGGCGCAAGTACCCATGCGATCAGGCAGACGCCCGCTCGCCCGTGGCGCACCGGGGGTATTCTGATCATCTGGCGTTGTCCACGACGTGCGCCGGGCGGCTAACGCAGGCGCCCGCCCCGCTGCCCACCACCCCGCTGCACAGGCCTGGCGCTTTGGCGCCTGACTCCGGACTGCCGTGCCCGTTGCGCCCGGTCGAGCTCGCCGCGATCGAAGCTGGATGGCGCCCGCGCCGGCCGGGGCTGGGGAGCCGTCGGCCTTGCGGCTTCCGGCCCCATCGGCCTGGCCGCGCTGGCCGGGCTCCGGTCTGGTTGCCAGGCGCCCTGGTCACGGGTTTCCCACGAGTCGCCGACCCGTCGCGCCACAGTGCCGTTCTTGTCCGCGTAAACATCGTTCTGCCGGCCGGTAGTGGGCTTTGCCTGGCGGAGGTTCGTTTGCGCGGTCGAGCGATCCACAGTGCGGGCGCGATTTTCCGGCCGCTTGTAGATGCTGTCGTTGCCCACGCGATCGCCGCGGATACTGGTGTCCTTGTCGATGCGGTTCCTGATGTCGGCGCGATTCCCAACACTGATGTTGTTGCTAATATTGATGTTGCCGGTGTTGATGAAGACCGGGCCGCGATAGCCGCCGCCATACCAGCCACCGCAGCAGCCCCCGGGACGGTAGGCGCCGCCCCAGCCGCCGCCCCAGCTCACGCCCATGCTGAAGAAGCCATTACTCCAGCTGACGCCGTAGTTCCAGCCTGTCCACGGGTTGTAGCCAACGTGGAGGCCCCAGGTCGGTGGGCGCGGGTAGTAGTAGCTGCCCCAGTACGGCGGGTAGTACCAGCCGGTGCCATAGACGGGCACGCCGTAATAGGGATATGACCACAGGTACCCCGGCGTGTAGCCCACGTACACCACCTGGGGCGTGGACTGATAAACGTGCACGTAGGTCGTGTTGTAAACGGGCGAGGTGGGCGGAATTTTCTGGATCTCGCCCTCCGGGATCTGGTCCGCGACGGCCCATGGCCCCGCGGCAGCCGCCGAGGTAAACCACACACCGTTATCCACCGCGTAGTAACGCCCGTCGACCTGAAGAACCTGGGTCCCGGTGTTAACGGCATAGGACACCGCCGTGCCCGGGATCTTCTCGAACTTCGGCGCACCGTCGTATTGCACCTCGAGCCTGGCGTCGCTGCGACTAATGGCGGCCGTCTGCGGGATCTGCGCGTCCAGCACGGCCTCGTTGGCTTCCTCGGTGCCGGCAACCGACGCCCGCAGTCCGCCGAGATCCGAGGCCGGCGGGATGTCCGAAAAGCTGGCCGGCAGCTTGTCCGCCCGGACGAAGGTCCAGGGTCCGGTCGCCGATGCGGCGCGGAACCAGCGGCCCGACAGCAGGAGGTACATGTCGCTGGCAGTCGGCTCGCGCACCCACGGCGTTTCCGTGTTGGCGACGTAAAGCAGCTTGCCACCGGAGAGGCTCTTCCAGTTTGGCTTGCCGTCAGTGACGATCAGCTCGGTGGGTTCGGTCGCCACGACGATGGCCGGAATCTTCGTCGGCGCCGGCTCGCTGCTGTCGGGAGGCGGCAACATTTTAACCAGGTCCGCCGGTGGCGACGTCGTTTGTGCCCACGGGCCGAGCGGGTCCCTGGCCTGGTACCAGAGGGTGCCGCTGCTGAGATAGAGTGACTTGCTCTTTGTGCTGCGCACCACCACAAACGGCGTATTGAGCGCGCGCTCGTAGTCACTGTTCTCGACGGGAGAGAACCGGGGCTTGCCGTCATAAAGCAGGAGCACCGCAAGCTGCTCGCTGAACACAATCTTCGGCGGGTCCGTCTTCAGTGCCGCGAGGCTCTTTTCCTCCTGCGCTGCTGTGGCCAGGCTGGCGGACAGCTGGTCCCTGGAAATCTCGAAGCGGGCCTCAAGCACGGCATCCTCGACGATCCGGGTGAACCGCTGTTCTTCGGTGTCCTTCGAATCCGGCCAGCGCACCTCCGTGACCTTCACGCTGCGAACCGTGGCGACATCGCCGTCCCCGTCGGTATCGACGATGGCCGTGAACCAGAACGCGCCGAAAACCGGTTCCTTCCTGCTTTTCAACTCCAGCGACATCGCGGCACGGCCCGTCAGCACGTTGCCCTTGAGGCTCTCGGGCTGCGGCTGGTAGACGACGATCGTGCCTTCCGGAGCAGTGACTTCCTGGGGCCATACCAGTGCCTCGGCAGCAAGCGACCAGGCCGTCGCAGCCGCGAACAACACGGCCCGGGTGACCGAAGGCCATGGACTGGGAATTCGGGATTTCCGGTTCATCACTCTTTACATCCTGGGGGGACGTGCATTCTATGCCAGACCGGCGATCGCGAAGGAACTGCAGATGGCCTAGACTAGCCCGGCATCTGAACCATACAGAACAGGAGTCCCTGGTGAATCGCAAAGCTGTCGCCGGTCTGGCGCTCGTCCTGCTGGCTGCTGGCTACCTGGGTGGCTGCACGCGGCCCGTGGTCGTCGACGGCGCCTTCAGCGAGGGCGTTGCCCGCAGCGGCGGCTTCGCCAACCTTCTGGTCGTGGGCGTGAGCCCGGACGTCAACCAGCGCTGTGCTTTCGAGTATTCGATGACCGCGAACCTCCGGAGTGACTCCGTAAAGGCCACGGCAAGCTGCGCGCTGATGAGTACCAAGGAGCCAATCACGCGCCAGGCAATTGAGCAGGTCGTCGCGACGCTCGGGGCCGACGCGGTCCTCGCTACGAGCCTGGTCGACTACAGCGCCGTGGCCAGGGAAGGCGGCTCGGCGGACGCCCGCGGCGGTGGCTACTACAAGGCCACCGATATCGGCTATGCGAACGGTTACTGGGGTGCCTACGGCGTGCCCGTGGTGTATGCCGAGTTCCAGACGGCGCCGTCCGTCTTTTCGATCAGTGGCACCGCCCGCATCTCGAGCAGACTGTTCGAGACCCGGGGCGCCACGCTCGTCTATAGCCTGGACACGAAGGCGAAGAACCTGCAGTCCCGCGAAATGGCGCTCGCCGGGATCACCCCGGCAATCGCGGATCAACTGCGCCGCGACGGGTTACTTCGCTAGCGCGGCAGGCCCGCCATCAACACACCAGCCCCCGAATGGAAGAAGACCGCCTGCATCCTGTGCAGCATCAACTGCGGCATCGAGGTGCAGGTCGGCGGCGAGCACGGTCGCCATATCGTCAAGGTTCGCGGCGACGACGCGCACCCGGCTTCGCGGGGCTACGTGTGCGAGAAATCGCAACGCATGGATCACTACCAGAATGGCGCCGACCGGCTGACCTCGCCTTTGCGCCGCCGCCCGGACGGAAGTTACGAGGAAATTGGCTGGGACGTGGCGATACGCGAAATCGCGGACAAGTTCATGGCGATCAAGGCTGCGCACGGCGGCGAGAGCATTCTCTATTATGGCGGCGGCGGTCAGGGCAACCACCTGGGCGGTACCTACGCCGACAGTTTCCTGAAGGCCGTTGGCAACCAGTTCCGCTCCAACGCGCTGGCGCAGGAGAAAACCGGAGAATTCTGGGTACAAGGCAAGATGCTCGGCACTGGCGTCCATGGTGATTTCGAGCACTGCGAGGTCGCCGTCTTCATCGGCAAGAATCCCTGGCAGTCGCACGGCTTTGCCCGCGCCCGCGTCGCGCTCCGCGCCATCCAGAAAGACCCGCAGCGCACGCTGATCGTCATCGATCCGCGCCGGAGCGAGACCGCCGAAATGGCGGACTATCACCTGGCGATCAAACCCGGCACCGATGCCTGGTGCCTCGCCGCGCTGCTGGGGATCCTGGTGCAGGACGGCCTGGTGGCAAGAGCATGGATTGCGGAGCGCACCGCAGGCTTCGAGGCTTCGAGGCCATCGAGGCCACCCTCGCCAGCATCCCCGTGGCGCGCTACGCGGACATCTGCGGCATCACCCCGACCCTTCTGCGCGAAGTCGCGCGCCGTATCGCACAGGCCAGCAGCGTCTCGGTACTTGAGGACCTTGGTCTGCAGATGAACCTGCACTCGACGCTGGGCAGCTACCTGGAACGGCTGATCTGGCTCCTCACCGGCCACTACGGCCGACGTGGCACCAACAACGCGCCGGTACCGTTGTTCTCGCTTGCAAAAGCCAGCAAGGGTGACGCCAGCACCAGCACGAAACGCGGCCCGCGCCAGGACCGTCGCAGCCCGGTGGCCAATGCCAAGATCATCATCGGCCTGATTCCCTGCAACGTAATCCCGGAGGAGATACTCACCGATCACCCCAGACGCTACCGCGCACTATTGGTCCAAAGCGGAAACCCGGTGCACTCGCTGGCAGACAGCCAGCGCATGCGGGAGGCGATGCGCGCGCTGGAACTCTCCGTGGTGGTCGACGTGGCGATGACCGAGACGGCGCGCGAGGCGGACTACGTGTTGCCGGCTGCCAGCCAGTTCGAGAAGGCGGAAGCGACGTTCTTCAACCTGGAATTCCCACGCAATGTTTTCCACCTGCGCCAGCCGCTGTTTCCGCCGCTGCCCGGCACCCTGCCGGAGGCGGAGATTTACGCGCGCCTGATCGAGGCGATGGGCGAACTCTCAGAGCGGGACTACGCGCCGCTGCGGCGCGCTCTGCGCTTCGGTCGCACCGCATTTGCGCTGGCCTTTTTCCTGGCCGCCGCGCGCCGGCCCAGGACGATGAAATATGCGCCAGTGCTGCTCTATCGGACGATCGGGCAAACCCTGCCGGAGGGCATGGACTCGGCGGCCGCGCTCTGGGGCATTACCCAGCTCTATATTCGGGGCAATCGCAAGGCGGCGACGCAGGCCGGCTTTGGCGGATTGACGCCGTTCGCTGGTGAAAAACTGTTCCGTGCGCTCCTCGACGGCGCCTCCGGCGTGGTCTACGCAGACAGCGACTACGCCGAGAGCTGGCAGGCTGTGGGCCATCCCAACCACAGGATCAACCTGCACATCCCGGAACTGCTGCCGGAGCTTGCAAAGCTTGAACAGGGCCTAGCCGCGCGGAACCCGGACTACCCGTTGATACTCTCGGCCGGCGAACGCCGCAGCGACACGAGCAATACGGCGGTGCGCGACGCGGGTTGGCACAAGAAGGGCACATTCGGCACGCTGCGGATCAGTCCGGGGGACGCGCAGGCAGCGGGCTGCGCTGACGGTGAAGAGGTGCGCCTGTCCACGCGCCGCGCGAGCATTGCCGTGGTCATCGAGATCACCGACACCCTGCAAGCCGGGCACATCTCACTGCCGAACGGCCAGGGCCTCGACTATCGCGACGCGACGGGCCGCATCGTGCGCCGGGGTGTGGCGCCGAACGAATTCACCGACAGCAGCCAGCGGGATTTTCTTGCCGGCACGCCATGGCACAAGCACGTGGCTGCGCGGCTGGAGAAGATTTAGCCTTCCCATCGCCAGTCGCGTATCTCCGGCAGGTCTTCACCGTGTTTCTCGATGTATGCCTTGTGCTCGAGCAGCCTGTCGCGCAGATGCTGTTTGGTGTGGGCGGCGCGTGAGCCCAGACTCGGGACGCGGTCGATCACATCACCTGCCAGATGGAAACGGTCGAGATCGTTCAGGACCGCCATGTCGAATGGGGTGGTGGTGGTGCCGTTTTCCTTGTAGCCGCGCACATGCAACTGCGCGTGATTGGTGCGGCGATAGGCCAGACGGTGAATCAGCCAGGGATAGCCGTGGAAGGCAAAGATGATCGGCTTGTCCCGGGTAAAGAGGTCGTCGAAGTCGTTGTCGGAGAGACCGTGAGGGTGGTCGCGCTCGGGCTGCAGGGTCATCAAATCCACAATATTGATCACGCGGACCCTGAGTTCCGGAAAATGGCGCCGCAATATTTTAACGGCCGCCAGCGTCTCCAGAGTGGGGACGTCACCGCAACAGGCCATGACGACATCGGGATCCCCGCCTTCGTCATTGCTGGCCCATTCCCAGATACCGACCCCGGCGGTGCAGTGCCTGATGGCTGCTTCCATGTCCAGCCATTGCAGTTCAGGCTGCTTGCCCGCGACGATGACGTTGACGTAATTGTGGCTGCGCAGGCAATGGTCCGTCACGCACAGTAGTGTGTTGGCGTCGGGTGGAAAATAGACCCGGACGACTTCAGCCTTCTTGTTGACGACCAGATCGACGAAGCCCGGATCCTGGTGGCTGAAGCCATTGTGATCCTGCCGCCACACGTGAGAAGACAACAGATAGTTCAGCGAGGCAATGGGCCTTCGCCAGCGGATATCGCGGGTCACGTCCAGCCACTTCGCGTGCTGATTGAACATCGAATCCACAATGTGGATAAAGGCTTCATAGCATGAGAAGAAGCCATGTCGCCCGGTCAACAGATAGCCTTCGAGCCAGCCCTGGCACTGATGCTCGCTCAGCATCTCCATGACCCGGCCATCGGGCGCGACGTGCTCATCGCCGGGAAGAATTTCTGCTGTCGAACACCGGTCTGTCACCTCGAACAGTGCGCCCCAGCGATTCGACGCCGTTTCGTCCGGGCTGAAGATCCGGAAGTTGCGTGCCTCGCCGTTGAGCTTCATCACGTCGCGCATGAACGCACCCTGGGCGCGGGTCGCTTCAGCTACGACCTCGCCGGGTTTCGCGACCTTGATTCCGTGGTCACGGAAGTCGGGCATTTTCAGATCGCGCAGCAGCATGCCGCCGTTGGCATGGGGATTTGCGCCCATACGCCGCTCGCCCGTTGGCGCCAGTTCGGCCAGTTCAGGTACAAGCCGGCCGTGGTCATCAAACAGCTCTTCGGGCCGGTAGCTCTTCAGCCACTGCTCGAGGATCCTGAGATGCGTGGGCTCCCTGGCGAACTGGGTCACCGGTACCTGATGAGCTCGAAACGTTCCTTCAATGGCATGGCCATCGACTGATGCGGGGCCGGTCCAGCCCTTGGGGGAGCGCAGGATGATCATGGGCCAGCGCGGGCGCTTGCCAAAGCCATTGGCGCGAGCGTCACGCTGGATACCCTGAATCTCCGCGATCGCCTTGTCGAGGGTCGCGGCCATCGACTGATGCATCAGCTCGGGGTCGTCGCCCTCAACCACATACGGCGTGTAGCCGTAGCCGCGGAACAGCGCGTCCAGTTCCTCCCGGGGAATGCGCGCCAGAACGGTGGGGCCGGCGATCTTGTGGCCGTTCAGGTGCAGGATGGGCAGCACGGCTCCGTCATGCACCGGATTGAGAAATTTGTTGGAGTGCCAACTGGTGGCCATCGGTCCGGTTTCTGCCTCGCCATCGCCCACCACGCAGGCCACCAGGAGTCCGGGATTGTCGAATGCGGCGCCATAGGCGTGCGACAGGGCATAGCCGAGTTCGCCGCCTTCGTGGATGGAGCCCGGGGTTTCCGGTGCGACGTGGCTGGGGATACCGCCAGGAAAGGAAAACTGGGTGAACAGCTTCTTCAACCCGGGTTCATCCTGCGAAATATTCGGATAAACCTCGCTGTAAGTGCCCTCCAGATACGTATTGGCTACCAGGCCCGGCCCGCCATGTCCGGGGCCAGTGACATTGAGGATGCTCAAGTCATATTGCCGGATGATCCGGTTGAGGTGCACGTAAATAAAATTCAGGCCCGGCGTGGTGCCCCAGTGCCCGAGCAGGCGCGGTTTGACGTGCTCCAGCTTCAGGGGTTGCCTGAGCAGTGGATTGTCATACAGGTAGATCTGGCCAACCGACAGGTAGTTGGCGGCCCGCCAATAGGCATTCATTCTGCGCAAGAGATCAGCCGACAACGGCGTGTCTGTGCGCTCGGGCGTGTTGTTCTTGCTGGCCATGCTGGCGTTCAACTTGCGTCTGGATTCTTATACTACGCCGCTAGCTGAGTTCTGGCTCCTTCGCCGCCAGGCCCTGCTCGTAACGCGAGTACACGATCACCGGGATCTGCAGTGACCCGAGGTGCTTTGCCAGCAGCGGCTGCACCGCCGACCATTCAAGCCCACCAACGCCCGTCGCCAGACGCGGCAAGGCGAGGCTGCTGATCTTCTCGGCCAGGACCACGCCATGGAGCGCACGCAGGGCGTGGCCCACGTGCTGCAACGTTGCGCGTCCCGGGTGACCACCGGCTGACTTCGGCGGATCCTGCGTAAAGAGGTTCACGATTCGCCGGCCGTCGGCGCCTGCCCAGGTCCACAGGCCGCCGGCCTCGGCCTTCTGCGTCTTGCAGTAGTGACGAAAATCCTGGTACATCGCAGGCCACTGCTCGCGCAGACTGAGTGCCAGACCCTGGCCAAAGTTGTCGTTCGGGCTGACGCCGTGGACGATTGCCGCCGCCCGACTCAAGAGAATATCGCCCGCTACTTCATACAGCACTGCATAGCCTCCGGCCTGATGCCCAACCAGACTGGATCAAAGCACGCCACGCAGGCCGGGCGATATCGTGGGAAGTACCCACTCACCCCTTTCCTGACCGGCCACGTTAAGCTGGTGTTGCCCCAGAGCGGAGCCACAGCAGCATGGCAAATCCCTTCGAACTCGAGTTCTATGGCGCCACCCGGGAGGTCACGGGGTCCTGCCACATCCTGCGGATCGGGGACCGGCAGCTTCTGCTGGAGTGCGGTCTCATCCAGGGTGGCCGGCAGAGGGACGCGCGCAACCGGGAGCCGTTTCCCTTCGCTGCTGCAAAGATCGACGCCGTTGTGCTGTCCCATGCCCACATCGATCATTCCGGGCGCCTGCCGTTGCTTATCCATCGCGGCTACGGAGGGCCGATCTACGTCCAGGAAACCACGGCCCGGTTCTGCGACCTCATGCTCAAGGACAGCGCTCGTCTCGCCGAGGGCGACGCGGAACGCGAGAACCGCAAGCGGGAGCGCAGCGACCGGGCGCTGGTCAAACCGCTGTATACGATCGGCGAGGTCGAGCAGACGCTGCGCCAGTTCGTCACCCTGCCCTACCTGGAGCGGCGGGAAATCCTGCCCGGCATCTCCATACGATACGTGGATGCGGGGCATATCCTGGGTTCCGCCAGCGTGGAAGTGTGGCTGAAGCACGGTGGCGTGGAGCGCAAGCTGACCTTCAGCGGCGACCTTGGCCAGTACGGCACGCCGATCCTCAAGGATCCGGCGCGGAATACCGAGGCTGACCTGGTGCTGATGGAAAGTACCTACGGCAACCGCCTGCACCGCGACCGGACGGCCACGGTCAGCGAGATGGCTGCCATCATTCAGGGCGCTGATCACCGGCGGGGCAACGTGCTCATCCCGGCATTTGCGGTCGGCCGCACCCAGGAGATCCTGCACCTCTTCGCCACGCACTACGAGGAGTGGCATCTGTCCCGGTGGAAAGTCTTTCTCGACAGCCCCATGGCCATCCGCACTTCCCAGATCTACTGGGATACCCCTGAACTGCAGGACGCCGGCAGCATGCCGCCCCTGCCAAACCTGGTGCTTTCCGAGTCAGCGGAAGACTCCCAGCACATCAACAGGCTTTCCGGCGGCGCCATCATCATTGCCGGCAGTGGCATGTGCGAGGGCGGGCGCATCGTGCACCACCTCAAGCACAACCTGTGGCGGCAGGAATGCGACGTGATCATCGTGGGCTACCAGGCCAACGGCACGCTGGGCCGGCAGCTCGTGGACGGCAGCCCTACAGTGCGGATTCACCAGGAAAACATTCGCGTACGCGCCCGTATCCATACCATCGGCGGCCTGTCCGCCCACGGCGACCAGGACGACCTGGCGCGCTGGTACGGCAGCTTCGCGCCGAAGCCGCCTGTCTATCTGGTGCATGGCGAACCCGATGCCGCGGAAGGTCTCGCCGCGCGGTTGCGCAACGACGGCGCTCCCCGGGCAGTCGTTGCCGAACGTGGCATGCGCATCGACCTGCTGACACTGCAAGTGATCGCATGACCAGCCGATGACGGAACAGGAACGAATGCTCGGCCTGACTTCCGCGGCAGCCGCAGCCCGGCTGAAACTGGACGGGCACAACGAGCTGCCAGTAACCGAGGGCCGGGGATTCCTCCGCATCCTGGCTGAAGTGCTGCGCCAGCCGATGTTCGCGCTACTGCTCGGCGGGGGTGTGGTGTATCTGCTGCTGGGCGACAGGCTGGAAGCCCTGCTTCTGCTGCTGTTCGCCTCATTGTCCGTCACCATCACCATCGTCCAGGAGTCACGTAGCGAGCGGGTGCTGGAGGCCCTGCGCAATCTTGCGAGTCCGCGTGCGATGGTGGTTCGTGACGGCAAGAGAGTGCACATAGCGGGCAGGGACGTGGTGTATGACGACCTCCTGGTGATTTCGGAGGGCGACCGGGTGGCGGCGGATGCCACGCTGGTTTCCTCGGAAGACCTCTTGCTCGATGAGTCACTTCTGACAGGGGAATCTGTGCCGGTCCGCAAGCTGGCCGGTAAACCAGTCGCGAATACTGGCGTTGCCAGCGCTGTGCCGAAGCCTGGCGGTGATGACTTGCCGCATATTTTTGCCGGCACGCTGGTCGTTCGCGGCAGCGGTCTTGCGCTGGTGCATGCCACGGGCAGCCGCAGCGAGATGGGCATGATCGGGCACGCCCTCCACACCATCGAAACGGAACAACCCCACCTCCAGCTGCAATTGCGCGCGCTGGTGCGGGCGTTTGCAATCTTCGGCGCCGTCGCGGGTGGGCTGACGGTCCTGCTCTTCGGTCTGCTCCGCGGGTCCTGGCTTGAGGCCATGCTGGGCGGCATCGCGCTCGGCATGTCCCTGCTGCCCGAAGAGTTTCCACTCGTCATGGCCGTGTTCATGGCCATGGGCGCCTGGCGCATCTCCCAGGCCCGGGTGCTGACGCGCCGCGCGGCTGCCATCGAGACACTCGGTGCGACGACCGTGTTGTGCACCGACAAAACCGGGACCCTCACCGAGAATCGCATGACGGTCGTGTCGCTGGTCAGTGACAACTCCCGCTGGGATCAGGGCGGAGCCGCAGCGCTGGCTGGTAGTCCACTGGAAGCCCTGAAGGTTGCCTTGCTGGCGTGTCCGCGTGAGCCTACCGATCCCATGGACATCGCCGTGCACACGCTCGCCGGGACACAACACGGTCTGGTCCCGTCCCTCCCCGCTGGCCAGACGCTCCTGCGTGCCTACGGCCTCCGGCCGGACCTGCCAGCGGTGACGCAGGTCTACGCCGGCGGAGGCACCGCGACGGGCTATGCCAAGGGAGCGTTCGAGGCGATCGCAGAGCTCTGTCGACTGCCCGCTGACGCGGTGGCCCCCATTCGCGAAGTCGTGGATGGCCTGGCACGGGATGGCGTGCGCGTGCTGGGCCTGGCCACGGCTCCGGATATCGGCAGCGGCAGTGCGGCCGATCTGCCCGATTCACCGCGCGGCCTGACCTTTCAGTTTGCCGGCCTGATCGGCTTTGCAGACCCGCTGCGGGCGAACGTGCCTGGCGCCGTTGCCGAATGCCGGTCCGCAGGCATCCGGGTGGTGATGATCACGGGCGACTATCCGGAAACGGCCCGCGCGATTGCAGGTCGGGCAGGCATCGACGCAGACCAGGTTCTCACTGGGGACGAAATCGAAGCGTTGTCGGATGAACGGCTCGCGATTCTGGTGAAATCCACGTGCATCTTCGCGCGGATCAGGCCAAACCAGAAACTGAGAATCGTCCAGAGCCTCAAGGCCAACGGCGAAATCGTTGCCATGACGGGCGATGGCGTGAACGACGCGCCGGCGATCAAGGCAGCGCACATCGGCATTGCCATGGGCGGGCGCGGCACCGATGTCGCGCGCGAAGCGTCGTCTATCGTGCTGCTCGACGATGATTTTGGTTCGATCGTGAAAACGATCCGGCTGGGGCGGCGCATTTACGACAACCTGCGAAAGGCCATCGAATACATCGTCGCCGTGCACATCCCGATTGCCGGGCTGGCGCTGCTGCCGCTCCTCCTGGGCCTGCCACTCATGCTCACGCCGATCCTCATTGCCTTTCTGGAGATGGTCATTGATCCGGCCTGTTCGGTAGTCTTTGAAGCCGAAGGCGAGGAAAACGACGTGATGCTCCGGCCCCCGCGGGACTCCGGCAGCGCCCTGCTGTTGCCAAGGCGGGTACTGTGGGCAGTCCTTCAGGGGGTCACCGTGCTCGCGATCCTGGGGGGTGTGTTCATCAGCGCGGCGGGCCTCGGCATGCCTCCGCCGGAGTTGCGGGCACTGGTCTTCACGTCCCTCGTGCTGACGAACATGGGGCTCATCCTGGTCAATCGCTCCTTCAGCTCGTCTGTCCTGGGTGCCTTCCTGCGCCCCAACCGGTCCCTCTGGATTCTGCTCGGGAGCGTGACCCTGGTGCTTGCCATGGCGGTCTATTGGCCGCCGGCGAGAGACTTGTTTGGTTTTGGTCGCCTGCATTGGGATGATCTCGCCGTCTGCGCCGTGGCTGGCGCGGCCGGCTTGCTGGTCCTGGAAGGAATCAAGTCCAGGTGGTTCCGGATCAGCAGCCGCGTGGGCGTACCGCCAGAGGGTAGGTAGTTCCCCGGATTCTTGCGGGAGGGCAATGGGAACTATCGTCGGAAGATGGTGACCATGGCCCGCACTGTCCTTCTCCTCGCCGCGCTGCTCTCAGCCCCCGCCGCATTGCAGGCCAGCGACCTGCAACCATTCCTGGACTACAACGGTGACCAGCTGTTCCAGCGCTTCTGTGCCAGCTGCCATGGCAAATCGGGTTATGGCGACGGTCCGGTGGCCCCTTCCATCAAGGTGCTGATTCCGGATCTCACCCAGCTGTCAAAGCGCGCCAGTGGACAGTTCCCGGCGGATCGCGTGCGGGAAATCATCGACGGGCGGGCCGTCCTGCCGGCGCATGGCACGCGGCCGATGCCGGTCTGGGGCTACGAACTCGAGGCGCAGGCGCCGCCGGAGCAGTCCGGCCGGGCAGTCGCCCAGGGCCTGATTGACCGGCTGGTCGATCATCTCAGGTCCATCCAGAGGTAGCGCGGCTATGCCATCCAGTCCCTGGCGCTCCATTGCGGTGGTCGTCGACCCGCTCCAGAAGGCTCATCCGGCGCTGCAGAAGGCCGCCGCTCTGGCCAGCCGGTGCGGCGCCCGCCTGACGCTGCTGAATACCTTCGTGCTGCCTCAGCCGATGGCCGACGTGGCGCGGATCTCGGCGGGGGAAATTATTGACGCCGCGCTCCGCGACCGGCGCCGCAAACTCGAACAACTGGCCACTACGCTGCGCCGGCGCGGCTTGCAGGTGCGCTGCGTGGTGGAATGGGACCATCCCGAGCACGAGGCCGTGGTCCGCTACGTACTGGCAGCGCGCCCGGACCTGCTTGTCGCAGAGACCAGCCACCACAACCGGCTGGTCCG
Organism: Gammaproteobacteria bacterium; assembly: GCA_031395645.1. Lineage (GTDB taxonomy): Bacteria > Pseudomonadota > Gammaproteobacteria > Steroidobacterales > SHZI01. The sequence continues at coordinate 70,748 of JANNJM010000078.1, forward strand.
CTGGATTCTGTCGAACACTGACTGGGAGTTGATCCGCAGTTGTCCCTGCCCGCTGTGGCTCGTGCGCGGTGGCGTGCTGCCAAAAAAGCCGAGCGTGCTGGTGGCTGTCGATCCGGGGCATCTGCAGGCGCGTCGCTCCCGCCTCGACTCGCGACTGCTCGCGGCGGCCCGGACGCTGGTCGGGAACATCGGCGGCACGATCAGCATCATCCATGCCGACGACCCCAGGGACAGCCTGATTGACGCGGTGGAACGCCTCGCCAGCCGGTCTGGTGTACTGCCCGCCAATCGCTACGTTTTGCCCGGCGAGGCCACCCGCGTCTTGCCGGAAGCGGTGGGGCTCGTGGGAGCCGACATCCTGCTGCTCGGTGCCGTGTCACGCAGCCGCCTGCACCAGCCCTTCATCGGCACGACTGCCGAACGGGTGATCGACCGGGTGGAGTGCGACGTGTTTGTCGTCAAGCCGGTGGGTTTCCGGTCCCCCGTCTCCCGGAAGCGTCCACGCCTGCCGGTCTGAACTTGAGTCTGGGTATCGTTGCGAATATTCGTCGCCCTACTGAAGCATTCGCACTGTTGATAGGGGCGCATACCTGAACTTCATCGCCGGCACGTTCCAGATGAGCGCCCGGTCACAGAAGTTCTCGGTAGCAAAATCGGCGGCGGGCTTCTTCCCGCACCGCTCCGCAGATACCGTCAACCAGAGCTTCGCCGCCGGCCCCGTGCCTTCGATGGCCGCGCCGTAGACATAGTCACTGAAGGCCTCCGTGGCGCCGCCGATCCCGTCGCCAACATAGACGGCTATGCCTTTCTCGCGATCGCCATAGATACTGGCCGCGCCATCACAATTAGCCGAACCGGCATCGACGACGAAGTCCTCCTTGCCATCAGCGTTGAGATCGACACGCTTGACGACATCGCCAGTCAGCGGTTTGCCACCCACCTCGCGGCAGGTGTCGTCCAGGGATTTCAAGCTGGCCGCCACGATCGTGGGCAGCCTGGACCGTACGGCGGGTTTTTCGGAAGGAGTCGCCGCATGACCAATTGCGGCGGCGCCCGCGTAGCAGACGGCACACACAACGAGAACTGGGCGCATTGGTGTCTTCTCCCCGCAACCTGGACCGAGGCTACGCCCGCACCCCGTGGGGGTCAAACAACAGCCCATTCAGTCGGGAATGCCCTTGCACCAGGCAAAGGTCTGCGGCCCGGCACAACACGCCCACAACTCAGGCCCGGCCTTTGCAATTCCAACTCAAACTGGCAGCGCCGTCGTCACTCAGCGCCTCCGGCACCCTCGATGAGGGACTTCAAGCGCTGTTCGATCTCCCGCGCTACGCGCAACATCGCCTTGATGAGCTGTTCGTCGACGTCCACCTCCCCTTCGTACTCGGCCAGGTTGCGCTTACGGTGGGCCTGATCCAGCACTCGCCACTGTTCATTCGGCAGCTCAATCGTGTGCTGGAGGCACTGGAACACCAGGTATCGGGATTCAGATCGGTAGCCGCGCAGTCGCAACGCGGCGAGCGCCAGGGCATGAGCGGCGTTGTAGCCAAGATCAAAACGGCTCTCAAGGCTCAAGTCGGACCGCTCCGCATCTGCCAGGCGGCTCTGGCCCGATCGAAGCAGGCCTTCTAGTTCGGATTTCGCTGGCCGCTCCATCTTGAGCTTACCGATCCGGACCAGATTATCGAGCTCACGCTGCGACATTTTCGCTCCCGATCAGGACGAGGTGCTCGCCCCCCAGCACACGGTTCAGGAAAGCGTTGCCGGCGGCGCGCCGGCTTTCAAACTCGGCCTTTGTGTAGAGCGTAGGACTGATTTTGCGATCGAGTCGGGACTCCACCGGGGCGAGGGCGGAGTAGAGCGATTCCAGCGTCATGTCGTCGGCAACGAGCAGGAGATCGATGTCGCTGCTCGCTGTATCCGTGCCTTTCACCATGGAGCCATAGATAAGCGCGAGGTCGATACGATCCGCGAGCGGTGCCAACGCCTGTCGGATCGGTTCAACCATGGCGATGGTTTTTCGCACCAGGGCGCGCAGCTCCTCGAACACCGGGCAATCGGGGTTTGCCTGATAATGCTTCTGCTTGCCGACACGGCGGACCGTGACCAAGCCACTGGAGGCGAGCCGTCTGAGTTCCCGTTGCACGGCCCCGGAGCCGGAACCGGTGAGCTCGATCAGCTCGCTGGCGAAGAAGCTGCGCAGCGGCTGGCCGAACAAAAGCGCCAGCACGCGCTGCTGGGTCGTCGTGAATAGCGCATCCGCCAGGTTGGTGGACGCATCGCCGCGGCCAGCGGCCGCCTTGCGACGGGTCGGACGTGAGGAACGCGCGACAGTTAAGTTACCCATTTCGGGCATCATAATGCCCGTTTTGGGCATTTTCAACCCGATGATTCCGTTCCCAGTATCGGTGAGGACTGCTTACCCCCCCCCGCCGGCCTCAAGTCGGGCCGCAGAGTGCTGCTGGACAAGCCCGAGCGCGCCCGAAGGGCGGGCGCGAGGGTAATCAGAAGACTCAGTCATGTCCGAAACAATCCTTCGTCTTCCGGCGGTAAAGGCCCGGATTGGCCTGGCCCGCTCGTCGATCTACCACCTCGTTGCTCAAGGCAGGTTCCCCCGGCCGATAGCCCTGGGCTCACGGTCCGTGGGCTGGCTCGAGAGCGAGGTCGATGAATGGCTGGCTGCCCAGGTGGCGAGATCGAGGCAGCCACAGAAGCGGTAAGCGCGAACTCCGGGTCCGGAGCATTCGCACCGGGCAGCTCATGACTCAGAAGGACGATCGGCGGACTTACGTCACCGCCGAGGAGCAGAACCTGAAGATGATCCGCCAGCTGGCGGATACCCAGCCGAACCTAGGCACCGATATCGACAATCCGATTCAGCGTTTCACAGGCCAGCGCATACGACTCCTCTGGCACCTTCTTCTAGATGGTGGTGATGGGTAGAGTTGAACTACCGACCTCAGCATTATGAGTGCCGCGCTCTAACCAACTGAGCTACATCACCACGCGGGGGGCGCATTGTCTGGGGCGGGGCGCTGGGGTGTCAAGAAATGGCCGGTAGGAGCGACTGTAGGAGCGGCTTCAGCCGCGACTCATTGAGGGTCGCGCCTGAAAGCGCTCCTACAGGTCTGCCGGGACGAGCGGATCGCCGTGGATATCAATGGCTTTGCCGCGGTCTACGGCGGCGAAGACGCGGCCGACGGACTTCGGGCTCCTGAGCGCCTGGTAGACCACGTCGCCAAGGTCGGTGCGATTGATATAGCCCACCACGAACGGGCTCTCGACGAGGATCGGGCCGCCTTTGCCCGGCCGCATCGTCATGCCGCCGGAGCGCACGATGGTCCACGCCATTGGTGTGGCGCGCAGCTGCTTCTCGGCCCAGTCTTTCGCGCGGATCGACTTGCCAGCAAACGCCTTTACGAAGGGGTCCAGTACCACGGCGCTGTCGCCGCAGCCGATCGACGTCGTCAGCACGAAGCGCGGGACGCCCGCGGCGTGGGCGGCGTCGATCACGTTGATGTTGCCCTGGCTGTTCTGCTGCGGTGTGCCGCCGATGAAGCACACCACCTCGAAATCCGTGGCATCGCGACCCGCAAATACGGCGTCTGCGTCTTCCCGCCGGGCCGGATTGGCCAGCGCCACTTCGGTACCGAGGCGCTCCAGCAGGCCACGATCACGTTCGCGTCGGATCACTGCAAGAACAGACCGCCCGTCCCTGCGGGCCAGCTGTGCCAGCCGGTAACCCGTATCGTTTTCGGCACCGAACACGACCAGCGTGGCCGGGTTGCTTTCCTGGGCGGTCACCTGGGCATACTGGCAGAGACCCGAATGCCCTGCCCAGGACTCGAGACCATGCGCTGCTCCAGCCCGCTAGCTCTTATTTATGCAGTTCTGCTGGCGGGACTGCTTGCCGGTACTGTACCCGCGGTCGCTGAACCTGCGGAAACGGCCGCCGCCGTTGCCCAGGCGACGCCCCATCGCCCGCGGATCGGCCTGGCCCTCTCTGGCGGCGGCGCCCGCGGCACCGCCCATATCGGCGTGCTCGAGGCCCTCGAGGAAATGCACATTCCGGTGGATTACATCGCTGGCACCAGCATGGGCGCGGTCGTCGGCGGGTTTTATGCCAGCGGCATGAGCACGCGGGAAATCCGTGCGCTGCTCAAGGATATTGACTGGGTCGCGATCTTCAATGACCGTAGTCCGCGCATCGACAAATCGTTTCGCCGCAAGCAGGACGAGGATCTCGATCTGGTGAATGCCCGCGTCGGCTTCAACGACGGCAGCATTCAGCTGCCTGGCGGCGTGATCCAGGGCCAGAAGCTCGAACTGCTGTTCGCCAAGTACACGCTGCCGGTCGCGAACATCGAGGACTTCGATGAACTGATGATTCCCTACCGGGCGGTGGCGGCAGACCTCGTGACGGGCGAGGCCGTGGCGCTCAAATCCGGCAGCCTGGCCAGATCCATGCGGGCCAGCATGTCGATTCCGGGAGCTATCACACCCGCTGAAATCGACGATCGGGTGCTGGTGGATGGTGGCATTGCGATGAACCTGCCGGTCGACGTCGTGCGGCAGATGGGCGCGGAGATCGTGATTGCGGTCGACATCTCAACACCGTTGCGCACCCGGAAGGACGTCGGCTCTGTACTCGCGATCACTGATCAGCTGAGCAACTTCCTGACTCGCCGCGGCACCGAGGTGCAGCTTGCCAGGCTGCGCAACGGGGATGTACTCGTCGTGCCCGACCTGGGCGACATTGCGACTGCCGACTTCGCGCGCGTGGACGAGGCGATACCCACCGGAGCAACCGCGGTCAAACTGAAGGCCGATGAACTGGCGCGCCTCGCAATGGCCCCGCAGGAATATGCAGCCTGGCGCGCTGAACGGATTGCCGCGCAGACCCGCATGGATGACAAACCGGTTATCAACTTTGTACGCCTCAACAACAACTCGCGGGTGGCGGACGAAGTGATCGAGGCCCGGCTTCGTGGCATCAAGCTCGGCGAACCGCTCGATACGGTCAAGCTCGAGAAAGCCATCAGCAAGGTTTATGGCCTCGAACTGTTCGAGCGCGTGACCTACTCGCTCGTTACCGAAGACCTGCAGACCGGGATCGAGATTGACGTTTCAGAGAGGCGCTGGGGACCCAACTACCTGCAGTTCGGCCTGTCCGCCAGCGCTTCAAACAGCGATGAAGCCCGGGCAGCGCTGTCGGTGAGCTACCTGCGCACCGCCATGAACACGCGCGGCGCCGAACTGCGGACCACGTTGACGGCGGGCGACGAACCGGCACTGGTGTTTGATTACTACCAGCCGCTGGCGCGCGACGCCGCGTTTTTCATTGCGCCAAAGATCGGCGTGGCCTCGGTTCTGAACGGCGTGTACGACGCGGGCATCCGGGTGGCTGAGGCACGTTTTCGCGGCATCCTTTTCGATATTGGCGTGGGTCGCGAAATCGGCGCGTGGGGCGAGATCCGTGCCGGGTACCAGCGTGGCCATGGCAATAGCGATATCGTTTCCGGCGAACGCACGCTGCTCGACGAGGACGAGTTTGACATCGGCAATCTCTTCCTGCGCTTCTCCGTGGACAACCAGAACGACGCCAATTTTCCGAATCACGGCACGCGCGGCAAGCTGGAATGGCTGGCATCCCGGGAATCCGTGGGTGCAGATCAGAATTTTGACCAGCTGCTGCTTGACGTCGGCCAGGCCCGCACGTGGGGCCGCTACTCCTTGCTTGGAGGCTTCAGCTACCTGCAGACCGTGGACGGCGAGGCCCCCCTGGTGAGCCAGTTTCGGCTGGGCGGCTTCACGTCGCTGTCGGGGTACGTGGAAAATGAGCTGACCGGCCAGGATGCCAGCCGGCTGTTTCTCGCCGGCTACCGGCGCATCGGCGACCTCGCCCTCCTCCCTCTTTACGGCGGCGTTACGGCGGAGTACGGCAACGTCTGGCAGACCGGCGAGGAGCTCAGCTTCAGTGACGGCATCGCTGCCGGTTCACTGTGGGTCGGTGCCGACACCCCGCTCGGTCCCGTCTACGTCGCCTATGGGCGCGCCGAGGGCGGACTGAGCGCGATCTATCTGCTGGTGGGGAGGATTTTTTGACTCCTACACGTTGAAGCGGAAGTGGACCACGTCGCCCTCGTGCATGACGTATTCCTTGCCCTCGAGGCGCAGACGGCCGGCTTCCTTCGCCCCCTGCTCGCCACTGCCGGCGATGTAGTCGGCAAACGCAATCACCTCGGCGCGGATGAAGCCTTTTTCGAAGTCCGTGTGAATCACGCCGGCAGCCTGGGGCGCGGTATCGCCGACGTGAATCGTCCAGGCGCGGGTCTCCTTTGGCCCCACCGTAAAGTAGGTTTGCAGGCCGAGTAAACGATACCCCGCCAGGATCACCCGATTGAGCCCGGGTTCCTGCAGATTGAGGTCATCGAGGAACGCCTGCTTGTCGGCGTCCTCGAGCTGGGCAATCTCCGCCTCGATCGCGGCACAGACGACGACCACTTCGGCGCCATCCGAGAGCGCATGGGCACGGACCTTGTCCACAAAGGCGTTGCCCTTGAGGCCGCTCTCATCGACATTGGCCACGTACATCACGGGCTTGGCGGTGAGCAGGAACATCTCGGCAACAGCCTGCCTGTGTTCCTCCGGTACCGGGAATGTTCTCGCCGGCTGTCCGCTGTCGAGGTGGCTCCGGAGTTTCTGCAGCAGATCCCGTCGGGCCACGTCCTCCTTCTTGCCGGCCTTGGCTGCTTTCTCGGCCTTGTCTGCCGCCTTCTCCACGCCGGCGAAATCCGCCAGCAGGAGCTCGGTGTTGATCACCTCAATGTCATGGATGGGATCGATCCGGCCCGCGACGTGCACGACGTCGTCGTTTTCGAAGCAGCGCACCACGTGGGCGATGGCATGGGTCTCCCGGATGTTGGCGAGAAACTTGTTGCCCAGCCCCTCGCCTTTGGACGCACCCGCGACGAGCCCGGCGATATCGACGAACTCGACGGTGGCCGGCAGGATTTTCTCCGACCGGGCAATGGCCGCGAGCGGCTTCAGTCGTGCGTCGGGCACAGCCACGACGCCCACATTCGGATCGATGGTGCAGAACGGGTAGTTCTCGGCGGCGATGCCTGCCGCCGTCAGCGCGTTGAAGAGAGTGGACTTACCGACGTTGGGCAAGCCGACGATGCCGCATTGAATGGCCATGAACGGGAACCGGAACGGAAGCGGGGCGCCATGATACCCGGCCCGCGGCCCGGGTCCCCGCTATCGGTGGCGCTGTTAGCGTCGGTGCTCGTTGCGGTTCTCGTTACGGTCTTGGCGCGCCTGTCGACCGATGTCGTGGCTGCGCTCCCGCGCGTCGCGGGAGGCCGGCAGCGAAGGGCCGTCCCGGGGCACGGCCCGATTGCCCCAGCCACCGCTCGGCGGCGGGCGGGCCCCCGGCTCAGGCCTGAAGTCGCGGGCGCTGCCCGGGGACTGCGGCGCGGGGATCTGCCGACGGACTTCCACGGGCGGGGACGGGCGGAAGGCGGGTGGCGGCGCGGACGTTGGCGCCGTGGTCGGTTCTCGCCCGCCACTGGGTCCATTGCCGGGTCTATTGCCGGGTCTATTGCCGGGCCGGTTGTCGGGCCGGACGCCCGGCTCCCGCTCGGGAGACATACGCCACTGGCGGTTTTCCCGGGACTGCCACCCGTCCCGCGTCAGGCGGTGGGGCATCCCTTCCCGGTCCACGTAGACGTTGTTCCGTGCCTGGTTCTGCGGTCGCGGTACGGGCTGCGTGTCCCGCCGGTCGGGCCGGAACCCGCGTCCAACTTCTGGCTGAACTTCTGGCCGACCTGTGGGCCGAACCGCAGGCCGGGCGCCCGGTTGCGCGTAGATATTGCTCCGGGGCTGCGCGCCGATCTGCCGGCGGTCGGGCGGACGAAATCCGCGGCGGGGTTCCGGCCTGTAGTGGTCGCGCGGCGGCCGATAACCGCCCGGCCCGAACCAGCCACCGGTGTGTTGCCCGGACCAGAACCCTGTGTTGTAGCCATCCCAGTAGCCGTCCCGATAGCCCGGACGATAGCCGTGGCGCCAGCCGCCCCAGCCCCCGCCCCAGCCGGACGAAAAGCTCAGCCAGCCGGCGCTCCAGCTCATGCCGTAGCCCCAGCCGGACCAGGGGTTGTAGTGCATGTCGAAGCCCCAGGTGCGGGGCCGCGGGTAGTAGCCGGCAGGACCCAGCCAGGGGCTGTAGTAGTAGCCCGTGCCGTAGACCAGCGCCCCGCGATAGGGAAAGGCCCACGTGTAGCCCGGCAGGTAGCCCACATAGACCACCTCCGGCGTGTAGTCGTAGATGTACACGTACTTCACGTTGTAGGCCGGGCTGCTCGGCGGGATATTCGCCACCTCCTCCGGCCGCGAATCGGCCACCGCCCAGGGACCCCAGGCAGAATCCGAGACGTACCAGATGCCCTGGTCGACCGCGTAGTAACGGTCCCGGACTTTCAGGACCTGCGCGGTCGTATTGCGCGCATAGAGAAGCGAAGTACCAGGAATTTCGTCGAAGCGGGGCGTGCCGTCATAGGTCACGCTGAAATTCGCCTCGCGGCGTAGTACTGCCGAGGTCTGCGGAATCATGGCGTCCATGATTGCGTCCTTGGCTTCCTCGGTGTCGGGCACGTGCGCGAGCACTTCGGCCTTGTCAGACTTGCGCGGCACCGCTGCAAACGCCTTGGGGACACGCGTGGGCTCCACATAGCTCCAGCGACCCGTGAGCGACGGCGCCTGAAACCAGCGGCCTGACAACACCACGTAGTACTGCTTCGTCGCAACTTCCAGGAAAAGGTCGCTGTCGGTATTGGTGACGTAGAGCAAGTCGTCGCCCACGAGCGGTCGATACTGGGGCTCCCCGTCGGTCGAGATGAGTTCGGCAGGCTCGGTCGTCACGATGATCTCGGCTTTCCGCAAGGCAGCGGCAGGCACACCTGCCCCTGGGTCCAGCGGCGCGTCGTCCGTCGTCCTGGCAAACAACCCGGCAATGCCCTGCGGGGCGGAATTGCGTGCGGTCCAGCGGCCACCGGGCAGCTCGCGGGTCGTAAACCAGACTTCCGAACCGAACAGCCAGTAGTCCCTCGTTGCCGGATCGAAGACGATCGGAAAAGGCGTATTGATCACCCGCTGATAGGGCGTGCCGGCAATCCCCTGCAGCCGGGGCTCGCCATCAATGGTGACGAGAATTGCCGGCCGGTTGCGGTAGATGATGGTTGGCGGGGTATTGCGAAAATCTGCCGTATCGGACCCCGATTCGGCTTCGAGACCGGCACGCAGCTCCGAGAGTGGGAATCCCAGCTCCCAATTCGGCGCTGCCCGCTCAATGAGCGCGGTGAGTTCCCGCACTTCCTGCTCGCTCGCATCCGGAAACCGCGCCCGCTCGATCACGAGTGTCTGGATACGGGCTGAATCCTCGTCGCGATCGACGTCGAGTGTTGCAGCCACCCAGAGGGCGCCGAACTCGGGCGGCCTGCCCGGACGCTTGATGGACACGGCAATGCGCGCCTTCGCCTCGATGCCCTCGAGTGCATCCACCTGGGGCTGATAGAGCACGATCGTGGCGTCGCCGGACCGGACTTCCCGGGGCCAGCCGGCAGCGGCCGCGCCTGCAGCGTACAGACCCAGAAGCGGAATCAATAGCAGAACGGCAATCGCGCGTTTAACAGTCATGGGCAACCTCTCTCTCAATTTCAGTCTAGACCCCTGAACCTGAACAAATACTGCAAATTCCGGCGGTCCCGCTTTGCTAGGATTGCTGCCAGACCGCACTTCAAGGGCCTGCCCATGCTCGAGACCTCCATAGCCGGCAGCCTGCCCCGCCCCGACTGGCTGGCGGAGCCGGAAACCCTGAAAGGCGCCTGGAAGCTTAAGGGCCAGGCCCTCGAGGATGGCAAGCGCAAGGCGGCCGCCGACTGGCTGCGCCACCAGGAAGAGGCGGGCATTCGCATCGTTACCAACGGTGAAGTGTTTCGCACGCATTTCGTCCACGGGTTCCTCGAGGGACTGACCGGCATCGACTGGCAGAAGATGACGCGGATGGGCATCCGCAATAACCGCTACGAACTGGACGTGCCGACCGTCGTCGGCCCGTTGTCCCGACCCGCGCCGGTGCATCTCGACGAAGTGCGCTACAGCCGCGCCCAGACGCCGGCGAAGTTCAAGTTCACCTTGCCCGGCCCGATGACCATCTGCGACACGATTGCCGACGGCTACTACGGCAGTCGGCCAGAGATGGCACTGGCCTTCGCCGACATCCTCAATGCGGAAGCGAAGGAACTGGAGGCTGCTGGTGTTGACGTGATCCAGTTCGATGAGCCGGCCTTCAATGTCTTCCTTACCGAGGTGAAAGACTGGGGCATCGAGGCGCTGCACCGGGCGATTGACGGCCTCAAGTGCACCACCGCCGTGCACATCTGTTACGGCTATGGCATCCAGGCCAATCTGGACTGGAAAAAATCGCTTGGCAGTGAGTGGCGCCAGTACGAGGAGATTTTTCCGGCACTCAACGCGAGCCGTATTGATCAGATCTCCCTCGAGTGCGCCGGCTCCAACGTACCCCTGTCCCTGTTGCGGCTCCTGCCCGACAAGCAGCTGATGGTGGGCGCGATCCAGGTCACCGGCGACCGCGTGGAATCGCCAGCCGAGGTGGCGGGGACCCTGCGGGCGGCTGCGGCGCACGTGGAACGGGAGAGGATCCTGCCGTGCACGAACTGCGGCATGGCTCCCATTGCCTATGACGCTGCCCTGGGTAAACTGAAGTCACTGGGTGCTGGCGCGGAATTGTTCCGGAAGGAACTGAAGAGCTGAACCATGCAAAACCCCGGAACCTTGATGCGGGTCTGGTTGGTGCTCGCGGCCCTGATCACGGGCCCGGCGCTCGCCCAGCCGGCTGACCAGAGCCCGAGGTACTGGTTCCTCGATCGCCTCGCGGCCAGTGATCTCGTGCCGGCCGACTGGGCACTGCTTCGGCAGAACGTCCAGCTGGCGCTCTACGAGCTGCAGGACGGCGAATCAGTCGGCTGGACCGAGCCCGTGTCGGAGCACTCCGGCAGTGTCCGCGTTGTGAGTACCGCGACCGAGAAAGACCGCGTTTGCCGGCGCTTGCGGGTGAGCGTGGACGTGGATGCGGGCAGCGACGACGGCATCTTCGAACTCTGTCGCGCAGGCCCCACTGGCTTCTGGCAGCTCACTACCAGCACGCTGGCCTTGCATCACGACTAGCCGGCAGCGCCTGGGACTAGCCGGCGGGACCGAATTCCCCGGTGGCATCGGTGCGCGGTGTAGCGGAATGCAGCTGCTGCATGGCCCGCTCGAGGCCAAGCTCCGCCAGCAACTCAACTGCACTGATGCCGGCCTCCATCGCATCCAGGATTTGCGCGCGTTCATCTTTGCCTGGCGCGTGCAGCACGTAGTCAGTTACGAGGTCCTTGTGGCCGGGGTGTCCGATGCCAACGCGCAGGCGAAGGAAATCGGGGCCGCTGGTCGCCAGGATGTCCCGCAGGCCATTGTGCCCGCCGTGCCCGCCGCCCTTTTTCAGCCGGGCCACGCCGGGCGCCAGATCCAGTTCATCGTGAACTACTAGCAGTTGATCGACAGTGAGTCCGTAGTAGTCGAGAACCCTGCGCACACTCTGGCCACTGCGGTTCATGAAGGTGTCGGGCTTGATCAGGCGCACGGGCCGGCCCTGCAACACGCCCCGGCACGCGTCGGCCTGCAGTTTGGCTTCAGGTGAAAAACGCCCACCGATGTGCGCCGCGAGCTGGTCTGCAAACCAGAAACCGACGTTGTGACGGTCGCCGGCGTGCTTCGGGCCCGGGTTGCCGAGGCCCACGATAACGAGGCTTTCGCTATTGCCTGCCACGAAGGGAAGCCAGGAGCGCCTTTCCCTGAAGGCGCTCCTGCCGCCTCATTACTTCTTGTCGCCCTTCGGCGCCGGCTTTGCTGCCGCCTTGGCAGCCGCCGGCTTGGCCTTGTCGCCAGCAGCCTTGTCGCCGGCTTTATCTGCAGCCTTGTCGCCACCGGCAGCGGTCTTGTCGCCAGCAGCCGGTGCGGCGGCGGCATCAACCGTCGCGTCAGCTGCAGCCACCACTTCCTCAACGGCGCGCAGCACGTGCACGTGCACGACTGGCAGGTCGCTGTCGGTATTGGCAGCAAAACCCGGCACCGAAACGCCCGCAGGCAACTTGAGATCCCGGATGTGCAGCATGTCGTTCAGCTGCATGGGTGAGACGTCGATCTCGATGTACTCCGGAAGGTCCTGCGGCAGGCAGCTGATCTCAATCTCAGTGAGCAGGTGCGATACCGACGCTCCACCGAGCTTCACGCCAGGTGACAACTCTTCGTTGATGAAGTGCAGCGGAATCGTCATGCGCAGCTTCTCGGTAGCCACGACGCGCTGAAGGTCGAGATGCAGGATGGCGCGCTTGGCGGGGTGCGCCTGGTAGTCACGAACGATGGCAGTCATGTTCTGGCCATCGAGAGTGACTGAGAGAATGCTGGAGAGAAAGGCCTCCTGCGCCATGTTCCGGTGCACGGCATTGGCGTCGAACGCCACGCCTTTTGGCGCCTGACCGCCACCATACATAATACCCGGGATCTTGCCTTCACGACGCAGGCGGCGGCTCGCACCTTTCCCTGCATCGCGCCGGGTTTCCGCGGCGAGACTGAACTGATGTGCCATAGAAATGCTCCTGATTTATTGCTCCGGATCCCCTGCGACCTAGGGACCCGACCCGAACGGGCCGCGAAGGATAGCACGGGAGAAATGGGGACATGCCTAATTTCTGCCTTAGAAATTAGGCATGTCCCCATTTCCCCTCAATCCAGGTAGAGGGAGCTCACCGACTCGGCAGAGCTGATCCGGCGCATGGTTTCGCCCAGCAATTCGGCCACGCTCAGCTGCCGGATCCGGCCCGTGGCCAGGGCAGCCGCCGAGAGGGGGATCGTGTCGGTGACCACCAGTTCATCGAGCTGGGAGGCCGCAATGCGCTCCACCGCGGGACCCGACAACACGGCATGGGTGACGTAGGCGAGGACCTTCCTGGCTCCGTGCTGCTTCAGCGCGCTGGCGGCCTGGCACAAGGTGCCAGCCGTATCCACCATGTCGTCGACGAGCACGCAGACCTTGCCCTCGACTTCACCGATGATGTTCATGACTTCGGAGACATTGGCCCGGGGACGGCGTTTGTCGATGATGGCCAGGTCGGCATCGTCCATCTGCTTGGCAATGGCGCGGGCGCGAACCACGCCACCCACGTCCGGCGACACCACCACCATGTCCGAATACTTCTGCCGCCAGAGATCGCCGAGCAGGACGGGAGACGAATAAACGTTATCCACCGGGATTGAGAAGAAGCCCTGAATCTGGTCCGCGTGCAGATCCACCGTCAGCACATGACTGATACCGGCCTCGGAAATCATGCGCGCCACCATGCTGGCCGTGATCGGCACTCGCGCGGCCCGGGGTCGCCGATCCTGACGGGCATAGCCAAAGTAGGGAATTACCGCCGTGATGCTGGCCGCAGACGAGCGCCGGCACGCATCGGCAAGGACGAGCAGCTCCATCAGGTTGTCATTCACCGGCGGGCAGGTGGATTGCACGATGAAGACGTCCTGGCCCCGCACGTTGTCGTAGACCTCGACCAGCACCTCACCATCGCTGAACCGACCGACCTGCGCACGGCCGAGCGGCTGCATCAGGTGCTTGGCAATGCGCTGGGACAGCTCGGGATTTGCATTCCCGGACAGGATCGCCAGGTTCGGTACGTCCATCGACAAGTCGCTGCCCTTTGCGTCTGGCTGATCTGTACTAGCCGGTCTGTGTTGGCCGGTCTGTGATGGCTGGGGCGGTAGGATTCGAACCTACGTATGGCAGGATCAAAACCTGCTGCCTAACCACTTGGCTACGCCCCAAGTGCATTTCAACCGCCGCGCAATCTTACGCTGTCACGGCAGTGATCCAAACTGCCACTTGTCGACCACCAGCCTGATCCGTCCCGAGTCGCTTTCCAGAACCAGCTTGCTGGGCAAGGCGGTCCTGCCCTGCTGGCGGTATTCGTTGTAGTGGACGCGCCAGCCGTCCTGCTCGAGGGCCATGAGGAGACCGTCGGCGTCCAGCGTCTCGACCGCCCTGGAATCTGGTCCGGCAAGACCCAGGAGCCAGTGCCGGGCGTTGGCCACGGGCAGGGACCAGCCAAGTTGCTCTTCCAGAAAGCGCTCGGCGGCAGCCGGACCGGTGTACTCGGCCGCAACCTCGCCGCGGCCGGAAAGGACCCGGATACCTGAGGGTTCCCAGCGGATCTCGTAGGCACCCGCCCCGAAGGGTCCGGCCACACGCAACACTGTCAGATCGCCCGCCTGGGTCCAGACGAAGCTGCCCTGACCACCGCCCTGGCCGCCCTGGGCACTCGGCACGTGCATCTTCAGCGCGAGCCGGCCCCGTGCCTCCCAGCTCAAGACCGCCTCGATGGCAGCGCGGCGCGCGGCCGGACTTTCCGGCGGTTCGGCGCGCCTGACGGGGGCGGCACAACTGGTCAGCAGCGCCGCGGTGACGACGACCGCAAGGCGGCAGGCCGCAAGGCATCCCGTTCTCAACATGCTCTAGTTCAGCAGTCGGTCAGCCGTATCAACCACCGGAGGACTGTCCGGAAAGGCGACCGCCGCCGATCGCAGCAACTCGGTGGCGGCGTCGCGGTCCTTAAGTTTCCAGTGGACCTCGGCCAGATGACTGGCGATCTCGGGGTCCGGCAGCCGCCGCAGGGCTTCTTCCAGATGACTACGTGCCTCTTCGAAGCGGCCGAGCTTGAAGAGGGTCCAGCCCAGGCTGTCCTGGATGGCGGCGCTGCGTGACTGGATCTCGAAGGCCCGTCGGACGTAGCGCCAGGCCCTGCGGGCTTGTCCCGTCCGATTCGCCAGCAGGTAGCCGAGGGCATTCGCCGCAGCCGCATCTTCCGGGGCCAGCACCACGGCAGCCTCAAGATCCACCAGCGCTTCGCGAAGACGCCCCTGTTGCTCGAACAACGCTCCGCGGGCCAGCAGCATGGAAACCGACGCCGGCTTGTATTGCAGCGCCTCGCTGTACACAGCGAGGGCGTCGTCAGGGCGCTTCAGCAGCTGGAGGATCTGCGCCCGGTATCCCAGCACCTCGAAGGCCAGGGCCGGATAGTCCTGGCCAAAACGGGCGAGCTGTCCAATTGCCTGCTCCGCGGCGCCGGCACGGACCAGGCTTTCAGCCGCCGCGAGTTGCGCTGGCACGAGGTACGGTCCGGAACTTATCCGTCCATAGAGTCGCTGGGCGGACTCGGGATCGCCCCGCTGCGCCGCGATCTGCGCGCGATAGTAGAAAGACTCAAAGCGCGCAGGCCCACTGTCGTCGAGGGCATCGAAGCGCCGGTCGGCAGCCTCCAGGTCGCCTGCGACGAGATCGATAAGGGCCAGCGTGCGGCTGATCTCGGGCCGGTCACCGTACTGTGCGGTCAGCGCGCTGAGCTTCTGGCGCGCCTCCGCGACCTGGCCCCTATCCGCAAGTAGCCGGGCGTACTCGATATCGACGAGCGGGTTGGGGCTTTCGGCAGTGAGCGTTCCACCAATGGCCGCGACTGTCGCCAGCGACTCACCGTCGCGACCCAGCGCGGCGAGCGCCCGGGCAATCAGCAGCTGGGGCTCGAGCCACTGCGGATCGTCGGTTGCGGCGGCAGTGCCAGCACCGAGGGCCAGATCGTAATCACCGGAGCGCAGCGCGGCCGTGCCAAGCGCCAGCTGCAGGCCGGCCGCCAGCGGGTCCTGCGCAGTCAGACGCGACAGGACCCGGGTGACGAGTGCGGCGTCGTCCTCCGTCGCCAGGTCGGACGCGAGCGCCAGATAGACCTCATCCCGCCGGGGTTCACCGGGTCCGAGTGCCAGCAAGAGGTCGGCCGCCGCATCGTCTACCGCGTGCCGGCGCAATTTCAGTCGCCCCAGCAGTTCCCTCGGCAGGGGACTCTCGGGTGCAAGCTGCAGCCAGCGTTCTACCGTCCGTTCCGCCAGGGCATCAAAACCGGCACCGAACGTGAATTGTGCCGCACGCTCCGCCACAGCGACATCGCGCGAGGCAGCGGCCGCCGCCGCAAATGCTGTTGCAGCCGCCAGCGGCTCCTGGCGTTCCAGTGCCAGTTCAGCGCTGCGCAACAACTCGTCGACGTCAGGTACAGAAGCCGAAGCCGGACCCGCCGCCTTGACCGCCGCACTGGCCAGCAAGAGCGCCAGCGCGGCCAACGAATGGCAACGTGCGGGGGAAAATGGAAGGTGAGCGCCATGATTCACATGAGTGATAATAGCGGGAATGCAATCCTCCATCGTTGAAAAGCTTGAGAAACTCCGCGACCGTGCGGAGGAACTCGGCGAACTGCTGAATGACCCTCGCGTCATCGGCGACCAGGCCCGCTTCCGTGCGCTGTCCCGCGAGTACGCCCAGCTCACGCCGGTGGTCACCCTGTTCAGGGAATGGCGCAAGACCGAAGCAGACCAGACCACCGCCACTGAAATGCTGAATGACAGCGACACCGAGATCCGCCGGCTTGGCCAGGAAGAGGTGGGCCGCATTCGCAGCGAGCTTGAGGCGATCGAGGGGCGAGTCCGCCTGCAACTCATTCCGCGAGACCCCCTGGACGACAGCAACATCTACCTCGAGATCCGGGCCGCTGCGGGCGGCGACGAGGCGGCGATATTCGCTGGTGATCTGTTCCGCATGTATTCGCGGTACGCCGATGGCCGTGGCTGGCAAATTGAAGTTGTGAATTCGCATGGGGGCGAGCACGGGGGCTTCAAGGAAATCATCAGTCGGATCATCGGCCGTGGCGCGTACTCGCGCCTCAAGTTCGAGTCGGGCGCCCACCGGGTGCAACGCGTGCCCGACACGGAGGCCCAGGGTCGGGTACACACCTCCACCTGCACCGTGGCAGTACTTCCTGAGCCGGAGGAGATCGACGGCATCACGATCAACCCGGCGGAGCTGCGCACGGATACCTATCGGGCATCCGGCGCCGGCGGCCAGCACGTCAACAAGACCGACTCCGCAGTGCGCATCACCCACCTGCCGACGGGCCTTGTCGTGGAATGCCAGGACGAGCGTTCGCAACACAAGAACCGCGCGCGCGCCCTCGCCCTCCTGAAAGCCCGGCTGCTGGATCAGGCCCGGCAGAAGCAGCACAACGAACAGGCCGCTCGCCGCAAGAGCCAGGTGGGAACCGGCGATCGTTCCGAGCGGATCCGCACCTACAACTATGCCCAGAGCCGGGTGACTGACCACCGTATCAATCTCACGCTCTACAAGCTCGACGACGTTCTCGAGGGCAAGCTGGATGGTGTCATCGAGCCCCTCATCAATGAATACCAGGCCGAGCAGCTGGCCAGCCTCGAAAGTTGATAGCGGATGCAGGCGCCCTTCCCTTCGCTGATTGATCGCATCGGCAACACCCCGCTGATTCGCCTCAATCGGCTCTCCGATGCCCTGGGCTGCGAGATTCTCGGCAAGGCGGAGTTCATGAACCCTGGCGGCTCGGTGAAGGACCGTGCCGCGCTCGGGATCGTCCGGGACGCGGAGCGACGCGGACAGTTGCGGCCCGGCGGCACTATCGTGGAGGGCACGGCGGGCAATACCGGCATTGGTCTCGCCGTAGTCGGCAACTGCCTCGGCTATTCCACCGTCATCGTGATGCCGGACAACCAGAGCAAGGACAAGGTCGATACCCTGCGGGCCTATGGTGCGGAGGTCCGGCTGGTTCCCGCGGTGCCATTCAAGGACCAGAACCATTTCGTGCACACGTCGCGACGGCTGGCAGCAGAGCTGGGCGCTGCCGCTCCGCACGGCGCCGTGTGGGCGAACCAGTTCGACAACACGGCCAACCGGGACTTTCACGCACAGACCACGGCAACGGAGATCTGGGAGCAGACAGACGGCCGTGTGGACGCCTTTATCTGCTCGGTCGGCACCGGCGGCACCCTCGCCGGGACCGCGCGTGGCTTAAGGTCGCGCAAGCCATCCGTGCAGATCGGCCTGGCAGATCCGGATGGCTCGGCACTCTATAACTATTACCACAGCGGCGAACTCAGGGCTGAGGGGAGCTCGATCAGCGAGGGCATTGGCACGAGCCGCATTACGGCCAACTTTGCAGACACGGCGATTGATCACCCGTTCCAGATTCCGGACAGCGAGGCGATTCCGCTCGTGTACGACCTGATCCGCAGCGACGGCCTCCTGCTGGGTGGCTCCAGCGGGATCAATGTCGCGGGTGCCGTGCGGATGGCCAGGGTCCTGGGGCGCGGCCACGTGATCGTGACGATTTTGTGCGACTCGGGCCTCCGCTACCGCCAGCGGCTTTTCAATCGGGAATTTCTTGCCGGGCGGGGACTGGTACTGCCCGAATGGCTTAAGCTCGACGCATGAGCAACCCCATACGGCCCGTAGGAGCGCCTTCAGGCGCGACCTCCCGGGAACGGTCGCGCCTGAAGG
>JANNJM010000008.1:0-87805 GCA_031395645.1 Gammaproteobacteria bacterium
CCGGTGAGCGCTTCGAGGGCGTGCTGCCCCCGATCGTGCGCGCGCCGACTTTCGCCATTCGCAAGCGCTCGGCTGGGGTCATTCCCCTAAGCCGCTATGTCACCACCGGCGTCCTCACTGAGGCGCAGGCCACGTTCCTCCAGGGTGCCGTCTGGAGCCGCGCCAACATCGTCATCGCCGGCGGCACCTCCACCGGCAAGACCACGCTCGCCAACGCGCTGCTGCAGGAAGTTGCGGCCACCGGGGACCGGGTCATCGTCCTGGAAGACACCGTCGAGCTGCAGTGTTTGGCGGACGACCACGTGCCGTTGCGCACCCGCCCCGGGGTCGTCTCCATGGCGGACCTGGTGCGTTCCACCTTGCGCCTGCGACCCGATCGCATCGTGGTGGGGGAGGTGCGCGGTGCCGAGGCGCTTGACCTGCTCAAGTCGTGGGGGACCGGTCATCCGGGCGGCATTGCCACGTTGCACGCGGGCTCCGCGCGCGGCGCCCTGACCCGCCTCGAACAACTCATTCAGGAAACCGTCATCACCGTGCCCCGCGCCCTGATCGCCGAGGCCGTGGATGTCGTGGTGTTTATCGCCGGGCGCGGCCAGCGCCGGCGCGTCGAAGACATCGTTCGGGTCGTTGGGCTCACCCCGGACGGTTATCACCTGGAGCCTATCGAAACACCCCCGGGAGATGCTCATGCTGAAAATTGATGGTGGACTGCAGCCGTTCGTGCGGCGGGCGCTGTTCCTGCCCCTGTCGCTTCTGGTCGTCGCCCAAGCCCAGGCGGCCGGCTCCAACATGCCCTGGGAGGCGCCGCTGCAGGCGGTGCTCGACTCCGTCCAGGGGCCGGTGGCCCGAATCATCGCAGTCATGGTCATCATCGTCACGGGATTGACGCTGGCCTTTGGCGACACCAGTGGCGGCTTCCGGCGGCTGATCCAGATTGTCTTCGGCCTGTCGATCGCCTTTGCCGCCTCGACGTTCTTTCTGAGCTTCTTCAGCTTCGCCGGCGGGGCGCTGGTCGCGTGACGGACCTAACCGACGGCTTTGAAGTGCCGCTGCACCGCTCACTGACCGAGCCGATCCTGCTCGGCGGGGCGCCCCGGCCGCTGGCGATTGTCAGCGGCACGCTGGCCGCCGCGGTGGGCATCGGGCTGCAGTTCTGGGTGCTCGGCGCCGTGCTGGCGGTGGTCGGACACACGCTGGCCGTGTGGGGCGCCAAGACCGACCCGCAGTTTCTGGAGGTGTTCGCCCGGCACCTCAAGTACCCGACGTACCTGGAGGTCTGACCGGTGTTGTCTTTGACCGAGTATCGGAAGCGACCGCGAGCCCTGGCCGACTACCTGCCCTGGGCCGGGCTGGTAGCCCCGAGCGTGGTCTTGAACAAGGACGGCGCCTTCCAGCGCACGGCCCGATTTCGCGGACCGGACCTGGACAGTGCCAGTGAGAGCGAACTGCTGGCCGCCACCGCGCGCCTCAACAACGCCTTGAAGCGCCTTGGCTCCGGCTGGGCGCTGGGCGTGGAGGCTGCGCGGCGGCCGGCGGCAGCGTACCCGGTGGAGGATTTTCCGGACGCGCTGTCCCTGATGGTGGATGAAGAGCGCCGGTCCGCCTTCGAGTCGGCGGGCACGCACTTCGAGAGCGCCTACCACCTGACGCTGGTCTGGCTGCCGCCGCCCGAGTCCCGGGCGCGGGCCACCCAGTGGCTGTTCGAGCAGCCGGCGCGGGCCAGCGTCGATTGGCGCGAGCAGCTGGCCGCCTTCGTGACGGCCACAGACCGGTTGTTGTCGTTGCTGGAGAGTGCGCTGCCCGAAGTGGAGTGGCTCACCGATGCCGAGACCCTGACGTACCTGCACGCCTGCGTCTCAAGCACTCGTCACCCGGTGGCGGTGCCCGAGGTGCCGTTTCATCTAGATGCGCTACTGGCGGACGCGCCGTTGGCCGGGGGCTTGAGCCCGATGCTGGGGAACGCGCACCTGCGGGTGCTGACCGTGCGGGGCTTTCCGGCGACCACCTGGCCGGGGTTGCTCGATGACCTCAATCACCTCGGCTTTGCGTACCGCTGGACCACGCGCTTTCTGTGCCTGGACAAGGCGGCCGCCGAGCACGAACTCACCACGCTCCGCCGCCACTGGTTCAGCAAGCGCAAGGGTTTGGTGGCGATGCTGCGCGAGACGCTGACTCAGGAGGCAAGTCCCCTGGTGGACTCCGACGCCGACAACCAGGCGGCTGACGCCGACCGGGCGCTCCAGGAATTGGGTAGTGACGCGGTCGCCTACGGCTACGTCACTGCCACGGTGGTCGTGAGCGATCCAGACCCCGCGGTCGCGGACGAGCAGCGCAAGGCCGTGGAGCGCGTCATCCAGGGCCGTGGCTTTGTCACCGTTCCCGAGTCCTTTAACGCCGTGGAGGCCTGGCTCTCGTCATTGCCGGGGCAGGTCTACGCCAACGTCCGCCAGCCCCTGATCTCCACCCTCAATCTGGCCCACCTCATGCCCTTCTCCGCGGTCTGGGCCGGGCCGGAGCGCAACGCCCACCTGAATGGCGCGCCGCTGGTGGTGACCCGCACCGGCGGCGCCACGCCGTTTCGGCTGGTGACCCACGTGGGCGATGTGGGCCACACCTTGGTGGTGGGCCCCACTGGCGCCGGCAAGTCCGTGCTGCTCGCCATGCTTGCCTTGCAGTTCCGCCGTTACCCCGGGGCACGGCTCTTTGTCTTCGACAAGGGGGGCTCGGTGCGTGCCACCGTCCTTGGGCTCGGCGGCGAGCACTACGACTTGGGGGCCGAGGGCGCCATCGCCTTTCAGCCGCTGGCTCGCATTGAAGACTCCACCGAGCGTGCCTGGGCGGCCGAGTGGCTGGCCACGCTGCTGGTCCACGAAGGCGTGGAACTGACCCCCGCCGTCAAGGACGCAGTGTGGTCGGCCCTCGGCAGTCTCTCGTCCGCCCCGCCGGTGGAGCGCACGCTGACCGGGCTCTCGATCCTGCTGCAGTCCCACGACCTGCGCCAGGCGCTCCAGCCCTACACGCTGAGCGGCGCGCACGGGCGGCTGCTCGATGCGGATGAAGACCGGCTGGGCGCGTCCGACGTGCAGGCGTTCGAGATGGAAGCGCTGATGCACGGCAAGAGCGCCGTGTTGCCGGTGCTGACGTACTTATTTCACCGGCTGGAGGCGCGCTTCGACGGCGCGCCGACGCTGCTGATCTTGGACGAGGCCTGGGTGTTTCTGGACGACCCGGCCTTTGCTGGGCGGATCCGCGAGTGGTTGAAGACGCTCCGCAAGCGCAACGTATCAGTGATCTTCGCCACCCAGTCCCTGGCGGACATCGGGCGCTCGTCGATTGCGCCGGCGCTGATCGAGAGCTGCCCGAGCCGAATCTTTCTCCCATCGCCCCAGGCCACCGAGCCCCAGCTCAAGACGATCTACCAGGGCTTCGGGCTCAACGACCGGCAGATCGGGATCATTGCCCGGGCCACACCCAAGCGCGAGTACTACTACCAGTCGGCCCTGGGCGCCCGGCTCTTTGATCTGGACCTGGGCCCCATCGCTCTGGCGTTTGCGGGCGCTTCGACGCCCGCCGACCAGCGGGCCATCGACTCTATATATGCCTCACTCCACACGCCGCCTGCCGCGGCGCAGTTTGCCGCAGCGTGGCTGAGGCACCGGGGCCTGGCCTGGGCCGCGGTACTCGCCGAGAACTTTCCCTCCATCACATCCACCGGGAGATCCTCATGAACGCCATCAAAAATGCCGTTGCCCTCATGGTTCTGTTCAGCGTGACGACCGGACCGGCTCACGCCTTTCCCGTCTTCGACGCTTCGAACTTCACGCAGAACCTGTTGACCGCGACTCGCACCTTGCAACAGGTGAACAACCAGATCCATCAGCTGCAGAACGAGGCCCTGATGCTGCAGAACCAGGCGCGCAACCTCCGCTCGCTGGATTTCAATGCACTGAATGACTTGCGGGTGGCGCTGGCCGCCACCGACCGGCTCATCGCCGAAGCGCGGGGTCTGGCGTTCCAGGTCACGCAGGTGGAAACGCAGTTTGCCACCCTCTATCCCGACACCTACGCCCGCACGGTCACGGGTTCGCAGTTGCTCACCGATGCTCGCGAGCACTGGCGCAATTCCCTGGAAGCCCTGCGCACCGCCGTGCGGGTTCAGGCCCAGGTGCAGGAAAACTTCAGGACCGACGAGTCAGTGCTCGGGGATCTGGTCACGCGCAGTCAGGGCGCGGCCGGCGCCCTGGAGGCCACCCAAGCCGGCAATCAGCTCCTGGCGCTCTCGATCCGCCAGCAGCTCCAGGCCCAGCAGCTCGCCATCAGCGAGGGGCGGGCGGCGGCGACGGAAGCGGCACGGACGGTGGCCGCGGCCGAGCGGGCCCGGGCCGTGCGCGTGAAGTTTCTGGGTGACGGCACGCGTTACACGCCAGCCGCCGTCGAGATGTTCGCGCCGTAGCCCTTTACTGACCCGCACTCACACGGTTCTGATCCATGGACAACCTCGGCGTCATCGACCGCTTCCTGGCGATCTTCACCCAGTACATCGACTCCGGGTTTGGCCTGCTGGGCGGGGAGGTGGCCTGGCTGACCGGCATCCTGGTGGCCTTGGACGTGACGCTCGCCGGCCTGTTCTGGGCGATGGGGGGTACCGATGACGTCATCGCGAAGCTGCTGAAGAAGATTCTCTACGTCGGGGCCTTCGCTTTCATTCTCAATAACTTCAACCAGCTGTCCGGCATCCTTTTTCACTCCTTTGCCGGACTCGGGCTCACCGCGACCGGGTCTGCGCTGACGGAAGCGGAGCTGCTGCAGCCGGGGCGCCTCGCCGCGGTGGGTGTCGAGGCGGGTCGGCCGTTGCTCGCCCAGATCGGGACTCTCGCCGGTTTCCCGGAGGTGTTCCTGAACATCGACAGCATCGCCGTTCTGTTCCTCGCCTGGCTGGTGGTGATCGTCAGTTTCTTTGTTCTGGCGGTGCAGCTGTTCGTGACGCTCATCGAGTTTAAGTTGACGACGCTCGCAGGCTTCATTCTGGTGCCCTTTGCCCTGTGGAACCGGACGGCGTTTCTGGCCGAGCGGGTGCTCGGCAACGTGGTGGCCTCCGGGATCAAGGTGCTCGTGCTGGCGGTGATTGTTGGCATCGGCAGTGGGATCTTTGGTGAGTTCACGGCGCCCGCCGGCGCCGACCCGAGCCTCGACGTGGCGCTGGCCACCATGCTCGGCGCCCTGGCCCTGTTCGGGCTCGGCATCTACGGTCCGGGCATCGCTGCTGGCCTCGTGTCGGGTTCCCCGCAACTGGGCGCCGGTGCGGCGGCCGGCACGGCGCTGGCGGCCACGGGCCTCGCGGTGGCGGGTGGGGCGGCCGTGGCGGGTGGTGCGCGTCTCGCCGCCAGTGGCGGGAGTGCTGGCCTCCAGGCCGCCAGCGGGCTGAAAGCGCGCGCGGCCAACGCCGTGGCGGCTATGACCGGCGGTGGCCGCGCGGCACCGACGTCTGGCGCCGGCAGCGCACTGGCCGGCGCGTCGAGTGCAAACACTGGCGGCCCATCAGCCGCTGCCAGCAGCACTGCGCCGGGCTGGGCGCGGCAGTTTGCGTCCCGCCAGACCATGACTCACGGAATTGCGACCGCCGCCCACACGGTGCGCGGCGCGGACGCCGGCGGTGCCGGTGCCAACCCTTCACTACGCCAGGAGGACTGAACCGTGCGCTTTCGACGACCCAGTGTTCGTTACTCAACCACGCCGCCACCGGCGACGCCCTATCAGTCTGCTCAGCAGCTCTGGGACGAGCGCATCGGCGGCGCCCGCGTCCAGGCGCTGAACTGGCGGCGGATGGCCTTCGGCTGTCTGATCCTCTCGGGATTCATCGCGGGCGGGCTGCTGGCCCAGCTCGGCCGCTCGACCATCACGCCCTACGTGGTGGAGGTGGACCGGCTGGGTGCGGTGCGGGCCGTGGGCCCTGCCACCGAGACCTACCGGCCCAGTGAGGCGCAGCTCGCCTACCACCTGGAGCAGTTCATTCGCCGGGTGCGGTCCCGGTCCATCGATCCGATCGTGCTCCGGGACAACTGGCTGGCCGCCTATGACACGGTCACGGATCGGGGCGCGGCCACGCTCAACGATTACGCCCGGACCAACGACCCCTTCGCCAGGGTCGGACAGACGTCCGTAGCCGTCGAAGTCACCAGTGTGGTCCGGGCCTCGGAGAACTCGTTTCAGGTGCGGTGGATCGAGCGCGCCTACGCCAACGGGGCGCTGGCCACCACCGAACGCTGGACAGCCATTCTCACCGTGTTGCTGAACCCACCGCGCGACGAGCAGCGGCTGCGCAAAAACCCCTTAGGAATCTATGTCGATGGTTTGAACTGGAGCCGGGAGCTGAACGCGACCGGTTGAAGGAGTATGTCTGTGCGAAATCTATTGGTGTTGCTGTCCCTGTCCGGTGCCCTGGTCGCGTGTGCGACGCCTCCCCCGTTGGAAGCGCCGCCCGACGAGCTGGTACTGGCCGCGCGGCTCCCGGAACCGCCGAAGCCGGTGGAAGTGGTGGAGGTCCCGAAGCTGCTACCACTGCCCGGCCAGCTCAAACCAAAACCGGCCGAACCCGGTGCTGTCGATCCGCGCGGCGCGGTGGGCGTGGCCCACGAGGCGGCCCGAGTCGAGCCGACCCTCGACAACTACGTCAACGCCACGCAGCTGTGGCCTTACAGCCCGGATGCCTTGTACCAGGTCTACACCAGCCCCGAGCGGGTGACGGACATCGCGCTCGAGGCCGGCGAGGCCTTGATCTCCGTGTCTGCTGGCGACACGGTCCGGTGGGTCATTGGCGACACTACCAGTGGCTCGGGTGCCGAGGAGCGGGTCCACGTGCTCGTCAAACCCGTTCGCCCGGATCTGACCACCAACTTGGTCATTCACACCAATCGCCGCAGCTATCACCTGGAGCTGACCGCCACCCCGGACACCTGGATAGCTGCAGTGGCCTGGCGCTACCCGCTGGACCGACTGGCGATGCTCAAGACCAACACGGCCAACGCGGAGGCCGTGGCACCCGTCGCCACCGGCGTGGCGCTGGAGCGGCTGAACTTTCGCTACAGCATCAGCGGCGACAGCCCGGCCTGGCGGCCCCTGAGGGCCTTTGATGACGGGGAGAAGGTCTACATCCAGTTCCCGGCCGGGGTCAGCGATCTGCCGCCGCTCTTCACGGTCGGCCCGAAAGGCCAGGTCGAGCTGGTGAACTACCGCAGCCGGCCCCCGTACTACCTGGTGGACCGGCTGTTCGAGGCGGCGGAGTTGCGGCTCGGCGCGGATTCCCAGCAGGCGGTGCGGATCAGCCGCCTGCCGGCCGCGGAGCGCCGGCGATGAGCGAGCCCAGTCCGGGGGCGCGCCAGCCGAGCGAACCGGCGCTGAATTCGGGGGGCGATCAGGCTAAGGAGCCGGCCGACCACCTCGCCTTGCGCGCGCCGCCGCGACCGGTGGTGCGCTTGAATCGCCGCAATTTGATGATTGCGACGGGCCTCGTGGGTCTCGGGGTTTTCGGCGCGACATGGTGGGCGCTGCGGCCGCAAACGCCGCGAGCCGTGGAGGCCGCCGCGGCCCCGCGAGCGGAGCGGGTTCCGCGGCCGGAGGGCTTAAGCGCTCTGCCGCGGGACTATGGAAGTCTCCCCAAAATCCCGGTGCTCGGCGCGCCGGTCGGCGAACTCGGTCGGCCGGTGGTGCGGGCAGAGGAGGAGGCCGGCTTTGATCGGGCCACCGCCGGGGACTCTTACTTTCCGGATCCGGCGGAGGACGCGGCCCGCTCGGGACGTCTGCAACAGCACGACGAAGAAGTGGCGGCGGCCAAGGCTCAGGTGTTTTTTCCATTGGCCCAACGGCGCGCCGTGAACCCCAGTGAGGGGACCGCGGCCCGCCAGGCGGATGCACCCTTGGAGGTGAGCGGGCTTAATCGTCCGCCATCAGAAGGCGATGTCGGGTCGCCCGGGAACGGCCAGTCCGCCAAGCAGGCGTTCCTGGACAAGGCCGTGGACCCTTCCATCTACGCGACCGGCACGCTGCAGGTGCCGCGTTCGCCCTACGAGGTCATGGCGGGCACGGTCATCCCCGCGGCGTTGCTGACGGGGATTAACTCGGACCTGCCCGGCCAGATCATTGCCACGGTGACCGGCAACGTGTTCGACACGGTCAGCGGCGATCACCTGCTGATTCCACAGGGATCAAGGCTGCTCGGCCAGTACGACAGCCAGGTGGCCGGGGGCCAGCGGCGCGTGCTACTGGTCTGGACCCGTCTACTCCTTCCGGACGGCTCGTCGCTGGTCCTGGACCGACTGCCTGGCGTGGACCTCGCCGGCTACGCCGGACTGGAAGACGGGGTTGACCAGCACTGGAAACAGATCTTTACCGGGGCGGTCCTCGCCACACTGATTGGCATCAACACCGAGCTGGCCACCCCGAATCGGTCGGGCGACTCGGGTTCAATCATCATCGCTACGCGCGATAGCGCCCAGGACACGATCAACCAGATCGGCCAGCAGCTCACGCGCCGCAATCTGAATCAGCAGCCGACGCTGACTATTCGCCCGGGATATCCAGTGCGGGTGATCGTCAATCGGGATCTGGTGCTGCGGCCCTACGCGCCGACTCGAGCGGCGGAGGCGTCACTGTGAAGCTGCGTCTGGGACCGCTGCCGGCGGCCAAGCCGGTGCGCCTCACCGTGGCGGTCTCCGTGGAACTTAAGGAGGCGCTGGACGACTACGCCCGGCTGCACGCCGACATGCACGGCCAGGCGGTCACGCCGGAAACCCTCATTCCGGTGATGCTGCAGAACTTCATGGTGAATGATCGGGGTTTTCAGCAGGCCCGTCGGGAACGGAAGGCAGGGGACTGAGGCGCGGACTGGATCGCTCGTGGGCCATCTCGCGGAGGATGGCGATGGCGGGGTGGGTCGCGTCCCGAGGCGACAGCATGACGGCGGGCACGCGGCGCTGGCGGCCGGCGATTCGCCGGACCGTGATGTCCACCCGGGCGAAGGAGGCTGCGACTCCGAACGGCACCAGGGCGATTCCCAGGTCCAATGCGACAGCAGTGAGTAGCGCCGAGATGGTCGGCTGAACGCGGAGGGTGTGGCAGGCCTGTTCTCCCGCTACGTCGCGAAGCCATGACTCGGCAGTCGCGGCCCAGGGCTGGGCAACCAGTAGTTCGTTGGCCGCCAGGACGGTACTAAGTGGGACCACCTCTTCGGGGGCGAGCATGTTGCCCGTGGCCACGGCAACGTCAATCCGTTCACCCCAGAAGTGCGTACGGCAGAGTGTGCCGGTATCGCAGCGACCGAGGATGATCGCAGCGTCAACCTGGCCCTGCTCGACCGCCGCAACCGCCTGATCGCTGCCCACCGACCGTATGTCGATCGTCAGCTCCGGGCATTTGCTCTGTAGCATGGTGAGGTACACGGACAAGTGCAGGTTTGCGAGGGAGTCGCACACGCCGATGGAGAACAACCGGGCTCGGCCGTTTTCGAGTGCTCGGGCCCTATCTTTCAGTCGACCAACCAGTGCCAGAATGGCCTTGGCTTCAGGCAGCAGCGCGGCGCCAGCCGGTGTCAGGTGGCTACCGTGGGCTGATCGGTAGAGCAGGGGGATGCGCACCTGGTCCTCCAACTGGCGAATTGACCGTGAAAGGGGGGATTGTTCAATGCCGAGTCGGGCGGCCGCGCGGCCGAAGTGCCCTTCTTCGGCGACAGCCACGAAGTGGCGGAGATGACGAACGTCCATGTGCCACTTTATGGCAGGGTCACTGGGCGCCCACAACGTGCTCAGTCGTAGTCCATCGCAGTCGCGTGCCCGTTGGCCCTATCCACGCCGTCTGACCGTCCAGTCCGGCCACATGTGGCAAGCCACACCAAGTCCTAACCGTACCATTAGCCCGAGCGGGGGCATGGCAGTCGACAAGGCTTAGGCAACATAAGCTGTCGCGTAACGCGCAACCCACTGATTCGGCGCGATTAGATACCCGATTCTTTCCCGCCGCTCAACATGCCCTTGACGGCACCATTTCGTTGTCTATAATTTCTGTCACGACAGAAACAACGGACACAACAGATGAAACTGACACCAATCATGCAGCGCTACATCGTCCACTGGGGCGAAATGGGCGGACGCTGGGGCATGAATCGCTCGGTCGCGCAGATCCACGCCCTACTGTTCCTGGCGCCGGAGCCGCTGAATGCCGACGAGATTGCCGAGACGCTGGGCATCGCGCGTTCCAATGTCAGCACCGGATTGAAGGAGCTCGGGGCCTGGGACCTGGTTCAGGTAACCCATCAGCTGGGCGACCGGCGCGATTTCTTCCAGGCGCAACAGGACACCTGGGAAGTCATCCGCGCCATTGTGGAGGGCCGCAAGCGGCGGGAGATCGATCCGACACTGGCAGCGCTACGGCAGTGCGTGACCGATCTCGAGCACGATCGCGACACGCCGAAAGCAGTTCGCGATCGGATCGCCAGCCAGCTGGAATTCCTGGAGACCCTCACCAACTGGTATGACTCAATCCGCGTCCTGCCACGCAAGACCCTGCTCAACATGATGCGCATGGGCGGGCGCATCGCCAAGGTCATTGGCGGCTAGCGAGAGGGGTGAACGATGGCACGGGCAACCACAGCGATATTGCCTGGTCCACCAGCGATCGACCAGGGCGATAACCTCCATCCAGGTCTTCGGCAGGTGCTGGGCGAAGCTGCCTGGCGGGAGTTGCCCCGAGCGGTTCGCACCCGCTTTGCTGATGGCTGTCAATCCGTGGACTACGTGGGCGTGTTTGAAGTGGTGCGCGCCAGTGCGCTGGGCCGAGTCATTGCTCAGCTCGCTCGCCTGATTGGAACACCCGTCGTTCCCTGGGTCGGCACGAATCTGCGGGCCGTCGTGCACGTCGGACCGGCCGGAGGTGGCGTTGTGTGGGAGCGCGCCTACCACCGTTCTGCAGCGGAACGGTGCGTGGTCCGCTCCGTCAAGGTGGTGACTCCGGACTTGCAGATGGTCGAGCGACTCCCCGCCGGCTTGTGCATGCCCCTGAGCGTCTTCACCAGCCGCGGGATCTTGCACTTTGTAAGCAGGGGCTACTTCTTCCGCGTGAGTCTGCCGGGCGGCCATGAGCTGCACCTGCCACTGCCGGACTGGTGTTCACCCGGCGAGACCCACGTTGAGCACATTGACGAGGGCAGCGGCTGGTTTCGCTTCACCATGACCGTGACCCACCCCCGATTCGGCGAATTGTTTTATCAGACCGGCCGCTTTCATGCGGCCAGGGAGGCGCTATGACCGTCGCATTTGTGCTGATCACTGTCCAAGCTCTACTCGGAGCCTTCGACAACCTCTGGCACCACGAAATCACGGAACGCTTGCCTGCCAGGCGTACCGCACAGCGGGAACTGGCACTGCATGCCGCTCGGGAGGGTCTGTATGCGTTCTTGTTCGTCGCGCTCGCCTGGTTTGAATGGCACGGCGCCTGGGTGGGGCTGTTGATCGCGGTCTTGACGGTGGAAATTGGGGTCACGCTGGCCGACTTCGTGGTTGAGGATCAAACCCGCCGCCTGCCGCGCCTCGAGCGCATCCTGCATACCATCCTGGCGATCAACTTTGGTGCCATCCTTGCGGCGCTGGTCCCGGTGTTCCAGACGTGGTGGCGTGAGCCCACTGCGGTGGTGGCTACTCACCATGGCTGGTTTTCCTGGCTGTTCACCACCTTTGCCGTGGGTGTGGGGCTGTGGTCCGTGCGCAATGCCCTCGCCGTGCTGCGCCATCGGCGCCCGGCAGAATGGATCCGCGACCCGCTGACGGTGGGCCGCGGGGCCAACCAGCCGACCGTACTGGTCACCGGTGCCACAGGCTTCATCGGCGGGCACCTGGTCCGCCGCCTGGTGCGGGAGGGCAGTGCGGTGTACGTCCTCACCCGGGATGCCGATCGAGCGCTCGATCGCTTCGGACCTCACGTGACGGTGATAACCGACCTGGCAGCCATCGAGCCGGCCACGCGGATCGACGCCATCGTCAATCTGGCCGGTGCGCCCATCTTGGGGAGCTGGTGGACGCAGCGCCGTCGCGCGCTGCTGCGGACCAGCCGGTTGGCCGTCACTCAGGGCCTGGTCGATCTGGCGGCGCGCCTGACGCATCCGCCCCAAACCCTGATCAGCGCGAGTGCCATCGGCTTCTACGGCGTGCGCGGTGACGAGGTGATCGACGAGCAGGATCCAGGCCAAAGCATCTTTCAAGCTCAGCTGTGTCGGGACTGGGAGGCGGCGGCCGCCGCCGCTGAGACGCTGGGCGTGCGCGTCGTGAAATTGCGGTTTGGGCTGGTCCTGGGGCGGGACGGCGGCGCACTCCCACAGCTGACACTACCGGTTCGGCTGGGCCTCGGCAGCGTGCTCGGGTCTGGGCGGCAATGGGTCTCCTGGATTCACATCGAAGATCTGGTTCGGCTCATCATGTTTGCGCTCGAGACCCCCGCCCTTCGGGGGGTACTCAACGCCGTCGCGCCAGAACCTGAAACCCACAGCACCTTCCAGACCATGCTGGCCGCCAGGCTGCACCGCCCCGTCTGGTTCAGGGTGCCGGCAACGCCCGTCCGAGCGGCCCTGGGCGAAATGGCCCAGCTTCTGGTCGACGGCCAACGGGTAGTGCCGGTACGAGCACAAGCCCTTGGCTTCCGCTTTCGATTCCCGGGTCTGGCGAGTGCTCTGCGGGATCTCCTCGATCCCGGACATCAGACGCAGTGGGGTGGGGTGGAGGTGTACTACAACGGTGCCTGTCCGGTGTGTCGGGCAGAGATCGAGGGCTATGCGCGGCTCTGCGCGGCACAGGCCACGGACGTCCGGTTCGTCGACTCCACGCGAAACCCGGACGCCTTGGCGGCCCAAGGGCTGAGGGGTGAACATCTGGAGCAGCGTCTCTACCTCCGGGATGCGCGCGGCCGAATCGTCAGCGGCATCCCCGCCATGCTGGCACTCTGGTCCCGCGTGCCGGGTCAGCAGTGGCTGGTTCGGCTGGTGGATTTGCCCGTCATCCGCACGCTGGCGGTGCTGGCCTATGACCATGTGATCGCCCCGGCCTTCACGCTGTGGGCCAGAGCCCGACTGGCCAGACGTCTGGCCGGCTCTGCCCCCAGGCACAGCCCGGTATAGCGCGTGCGCGTCCTGATCCTTGGTGGCTTCGGCAATTTCGGTGCCCGCATCGCCCGGGCCTTGGCCAAAGACTCGGCCATCGAGGTCATCGCCGCCGGCCGACATCCGCCGACTAACGGGCTCGGTTCACGCATCCAGGCCACCCGCCTGAATACCCACGCACCGGAGTTTGCCGACAACCTCCGAGGGTTGGCGCCTGATCTGGTCATTCACTGCGCCGGTCCGTTCCAAGGCCAGGACTACCGGGTGGCCGAAATCGTGCTCGCGGCCGGCGCGCACTACATCGACCTGGCGGATGGTCGCGAGTTCGTCACGCGCTTTGCCGAGAGCATCGATCGGCGGGCTCGGGCCGCCGGCAAGCTGGCAATTTGTGGTGCGAGTACGTTGCCGGCGCTGTCCTCCGCCGTGGTTGACCATCTGCAACCGCTGGTCTGGAGTCTGGAGGAGATCCAGATGGTCATTGCGCCCGGCCAGCACGCGCCCCTCGGTCGGGCAACCATAGCCGGTGTCCTCACCTACGCTGGCCGCCAGTTTGACTGGTTGCTCAACGGCCGGTGGCAGCCGGCCTGGGGCTGGCAGGAACTGAAACAGGTGAACCTATCCATCGGCTCGCGGTGGGCGTCGGCTTGCGATGTCCCGGACCTCAGCCTCTTTCCTGAGCGCTACTCCGGGTTGCGTACCGTTCAGTTCCGGGCGGCGCTGGAGGTCCGTGCCCAGCAGCTCGTACTGTGGTTAATCGCAATGCTCAGGAGCCTCGGGCTGCCTTTCCCCGTGGAGCAGTGGGCAGGGGCATTGAGTTCTTTGGCAGCACTGTTTGACCGCTTTGGTTCTGACCGGGGCGGTATGCAGGTGAGCCTTCTGGGGACGCAGTCGGACGGCGAGCGGCTCCGCGTCGACTGGAACCTGGTGGCTCCTGCGAATCACGGGCCGGAGATTCCGTGCATGGCCGCAATTCTATTGGCCCGCAAACTAGCCGCCGGCTCTCTAGCTGGATCTGGTGCGCACGCCGCCATGGGTCTTCTATCACTGGCCGATTTTGAGTCGCAGTTCGGGCAGTGGGGGATCTCTACTACGGTTGAGAAGATAAGCGCATGAACGCGTCACAAGCGCGGGCAGATCACTCAGAGGTCAGAGTTTGTCCGCTCTTAGTCCTGAACCAATGAATAACGTCGTGAAAATCTCTTTCCGCCGGCATGTCCCGTTGCTTTCTGGCGTTATAGCACTGTGGCTTCTGCCGCTATTCATCAGCAATGCACTGGACGCATTCAAGTCTGGCGATCTGTGGAAAGTGATGCTTGGATTTTGGTTAGTCCCATACGCTGTGTGTCTCGCATTGTCGATTCCAGATCGGCAGCTGTGTCTGGGTGTCGTGGGTAGCCCGCTGGTCCTGGTCGCAATGTCTGTTCCGCTTGGCTGGATAATTGTTCCAACATCCTTCGTGGCGATGGTGTTTGGCGGCGGGCTGGCATCCACACCCTTGGATGCAACCCTCTTTGGAATAGTCGTCGTCTATCTTATGTTCGTCTTTCCCTTTGGGCTCGTTGCTGGACTATTCGTCCACCTTCTGCGCCCTTTCTTCCACATCTCCTCGCGGGGAAAGTGGACGGCGATAGTACTTTGCCAGCTATCTATCGTTGCTCTAATCCTTGCAGGAGCGCGGATGGCTCTGGAGGGCAGCACGCTGGTTTACCTGCTCCCACCGGTGTGGTGGGTGGCGTTTTCCAGTGCGTTGGGGTTTGACAGGGTCGGGGCTCAGTTCGCGACGTGGACTCGCCGGGCTGCACTAACACTCGCGGTAGTGTTGGTTTTGCAGGCGAGTGTTGCCGCATTCTTCGGGTCCCTCATTGCGATCACTCCTACGTTCCGGGCGTGCGAGGTCTCACCCACCGCGGCATGCCTTGGAGAGCTTGCCGCTGACGCTATACCATTCTGGTACTACTGGTTTGGTAGCGGGCCGGAAGACACTGGCCAAAACCTTATCAATTCTGGCTATGCCGCAGCGGTTCTGGCGCGCGTGCCGTTTGGTCGCCGTGGAGATGCCGACTTCGCCTATATCGAAAAGGCGATGGTAAGAGCCGATCTTGCGAGTAGAGCTCGCTCCCCGGCCAGTTCTGGGGCGTTGACGTGTCTCGTGCCGGCGGATTGCCTGATCGCTGCAATCATGCTTACCAAAGGACCTGAAACGAGCGGTTCGGAGGCCGCTGTGTGGGCCGCCGAGAGGGCTGCCTTTCTTAAGCGGGCGCAGCCGGCCCCGTCCCCAGAGTTGGCTCGACTCCTCGAATCCTGGAGCGCGTCTATCGCCCGAGAGCCAGCGGAACAGAGGCGCTGGCACCACTCCCGTCGAGGCGAGCTTCTACTGTCGATCGGGCTCCGCGACCTCGCGCGGGACTCATTCTACGAAGCAGCGGCAGCACCAGGGGAGACTGTCAGCGGCAGAGTGGTCGTCCATGGACTGGTAGAACTGGGAGAGTTCGAGTCGGCCTTGGCCGTCGCGAGGATGGAGCCCGATCCGGACTATCGCGCACAAGCGTTGCTTAGGGTGGCCACCGGGCTGGCAGCTGAAGCCAAGGCACCTGTCGATACCGGCGGTCTGCTTAGGGAAATTGTTGGCACTATCGGCGCGCAGCCACGGCCGTCACTGGCCGATCCATTCAGCGTGCTTGCTGCGACTGCAGAGGTCGCATCGCGGATTGGTAATGCAAAGTACGCCAAAACCATTGCAAGCAGCATGGAATCAGCTGCCGAGCGGCGGGGCGAAGTTGAAGTGCTCAAGGCAGCTCAGGCGTGGGCGTGGGCAGGTGACAAAGAGGCGGCACACCGCCTCGTCGCCGCTGCGATAGTCGAGCGCGGTGTCATCAAAGGTGAAGTGATTGTTGACGTAGTCAACATCGGACCCGTCCGCGACGCTAGGAACGATAGCAGGGGCGCGGCGAAACAGACTGCTGCTGCGCTGTTATGCCGACTGGGCGACACGGACGGAAGCTTCGAGGTGGCGAGCCTCGCAGGTGACTATGCTAGAGAGGCGGCGCTCGATATCTTCGACTGCCTGACAGACCGGATGGGATCTTACCCCGATGCTGCATGGGTCGCGTCCCGCACAGGCTTGAAGTCAGAAGGTCCACTTAGGGTCCGCGGTGCCGCGCGACAGGTAATCGCAGGTGATTACGATGCCGCCGCGGAGTCGATATTGGCGGCATTGGATTCGGGGAATGGCTCGAACACGCTGTCTCGGTGGCACGACCTCCGAAATCTCTTGAAACTGGCAATCGCCATTCGTCGACAGGATGTGGTGGCAAGGGTTCAGGCGGCAATACTCAGCGAAGCCCACTCCCATTCGCAGTCGGAATTTGTTAAGCAGTTGGCCGATGCGGCGGCAATCTCTGCCGCCT
Organism: Gammaproteobacteria bacterium; assembly: GCA_031395645.1. GTDB lineage: Bacteria > Pseudomonadota > Gammaproteobacteria > Steroidobacterales > SHZI01. Next base: position 16,543 of record JANNJM010000008.1, read on the forward strand.
GGCCCAACTAGATTTCGTTGCCGAGGAAAGGGGCTGCAAAGCCTTCGCAATCGTGGATCACTCAGAAGTACAAATTCGGTGGTATGCCATCAAGTATCCATGTGCCGCGAGATTGCAATGTGGTAGGTGGCGCAGGCGTCAACTGGATTGCCCTTGGGCCGATGGGGGTCCTGTATCGGGCGGCAGATGTCGGGACACTAAGAATGTGGCTAGCAGCAAGAGACAGCCAGTGACCAGGATCGTCGGCGTCGGGGCAACTCCCGCCGCCGAAACGGCGGTGTAGGCCGAAACGGCGGTCAGCATTGATACGTTCTCGAAGAAGTTCTGCACGGCGATGACGCCGCCACTCCCGATCGTGCGGTGCCCAATCTCCTGAAGGGCCGCGTTCACCGGCACCACAAATAGTCCACCGGTAAGGCCGATGATTGCCAGTACCGCCCGGGTTGGCCAAACCGAGTCGAGGGACGCCAGGATCAGCACGCTCACGCCCATGCCATAGGCTGCAAGCCGCGCCCGGCGTAGCTTATCGATGGGAATGAGTTTGGGTACCACCAGCGAGCCGATCACCAGACCCAGGGCGAGAGCCAAGGTCAGATCAGCGATGTCCGCTGTGTTTCGGGTCAGCAGGACGACGGGGGCCCAGGCCACAAGCAGCAGTCGTAAGACTGCAGAGGTCGCCCAGAAGAGACTGGTGCCGAGCATCGCAAAGCGTGCCCGGCTCTCAATGAACAGCCGGCGTGTGATGCCGAGAAAATGGCCAATGCCAATGCCTTCCCCGGTGTGTTGGGGCGCCAGCCGCGGGATGAATAGGGTGGTGACGATGGAGCACCCGTAGCAGGCAATCACCAGGATGAGGGCGCCGCTGATAGAGCTGTCGGCGACCCGTGCGCCGACCACGGTGCCCAGGATGATTGCCGCAATGGTCGAGCCTTCAATCCAGCCGTTGGCTTGCACCAAGCGCTCATGGCTGATCATTTCGGGGAGGATGCCGTACTTGGCCGGACCGTAAACCGCGGCCCCGATGCCGATCAGCCCGTAGGCGGCAATCGGTTCAACCCCCAGCCACATCAGGAGTGCGCCCGCACACTTCAAGCCATTGCCGATCATGAGGATCGTGGCTTTCGGGCGGCGGTCGGCGAGGGAGCCGACCCACGGCGCCAGGACCACAAAAGCGACCAGGAAAGCCCCCTGCAAGGCGGGGATGTACCAAGCGCCGGTCCCCGGGGTGGTCATGGCGATGGCAATCGCCGTGAACAGAATGGCGTTGTCGGCCAGCGCAGTCAGGAACTGGGCACCGAGCAAGGCGTACAGTCCGCGATTCATGCCAACGCCTCCTGCTCGACCGCAGCGCGTACGGCGGTGTAGTCCGTTTTGCCGGTGCCGAGGACGGGAAGTACTTTGGTGATCACGAGGCGCTTCGGGATGCCCAGTTCACCTGCGCCCTCACTCCGGGCCTGCATCAGCAGGTCTTTGCGATCTGCGGTGGCTTGCGTCGTCAGTAACACCAGTTGTTCGCCCTTCTGGGCGTCCGGCAAGCTCACCACGGCATGTTGGGCCAATGGCCAGGTGCGGGACGCCAGTTCCTCGACGGCAGCCAGCGACACCATCTCGCCACCAATCTTGGCGAAGCGCTTGGCCCGGCCCTGGATGTGAATGAACCCCTCGGCATCGAGACGGACAATGTCGCCGGTGTCGTACCAACCGGGGCCGAAGCTGGATGCCGGCGGCACCAGTTCCCCGGGCCGATCGGCCAGCAGGTAGCCGAGCATGATGTTAGGGCCCCGGACGTGCAGCCGACCGCCATCCGCCACCCCCGCCACGGGCTCGAGGCGCGCCTCGATGCCGGGCAGTAGTCGACCCGGACTGCCCGAGCGGTAATTCATGGGGGTATTGGCTGCCATTACCGGGCTGGTTTCGGTGGCGCCATAGCCTTCGAACAGCCTGATTCCGAACTTCTCCATCCACAGCTGGCGCGTGTCGTTCTGCAGCTTCTCGGCGCCAGCGAAGACATAGCGAACGCTATAGAAGTCGTAGGGATGGGCGTAGCGGGCATAGCCCTTGAGAAAGGTGTTGGTGCCGAATAGGGCAGTTGCGTTGATGTCGTAGGCAATCTCCGGAACGATCCGGTAATGCAGTGGCGATGGATACAAGAACGTCCGCATGCCGGCAAGCAGCGGCAACAGAGTCCCGGCGGTCAGGCCAAACGAGTGAAAGATGGGGAGTGCATTCAGGATGACATCCTGATTGCTGAACGGGATGAGCGTAGCAATCTGTTCCCGGTTGGCGAGCAGGTTGGCGTGGGACAGGACCACGCCCTTTGCCTGTCCTTCCGACCCCGAGGTGAAAAGTACCACCGCCGCGTCCTGGCTGCGGGCCCCTGCCGCCTGGCGTCGATAGATGCTGGCGGAAAATGGCAGGCTGAGCAGCGCCCGGAGCTTGTCGATGGGCCGAACCTGGGCGGCGAGCTCCTCCAGATAGAGGATCTGGACGCCCTGAGTCTGAAGTGCGAGCAGGCCTTCCTCGAGTTTGGCCGCGGTGATAAAGCGCTTTGAGGTCAGGACGGTACGGATCTCGGCGGTCGTGCACGCTGAAGCCATGGCCTGCGCCCCCACGGAGAAATTCAGCATGGCGGGTACGCGCCCGTGGGCTTGCAGGCTGAAGAACGAGGTCACCGTGGCCACGGAATTCGGCAATAGAACCCCGACCCGCTCGCCGGCGGTCGTCCGGGACCGAAGGAGGCGGCCCAGAATTGAGGCCCGCATTAGCAGGTCGTTATAGGTCAGGGGGCGCCGCTCGATATCTTCCAGGACCCGGTGGCGGCCGCCGTGCAGGTGCTTGGCGTCCAGCACCGCTTCAAACAGCGTCCGATCCTGATCGCTGGTGGCGAACATCATGTCGGTCATGAGATCCGACAAGCGCGCGGCCGCTTGCTGCCGCCGGGCCCGACCGCGGATCTCGGCCGGGATCGAGATGTGCGTCGGCGGCAGGATGGTCAGGCGAATGCGCGGAAACCAGCGGAGCCTCACCCGACCGCGGAGCCGGGAGAAGGGCGTCAACTGGGCGCCGTCGATACGGACCGGGAGGACGGCGGCACCGGATTTGTCGGCGATCATCCCGGTGCCGTCATAGATCTTCATCAGTGAGCCCGTCACGGTGATCCGGCCCTCCGGGAAGATCACCGTCTTGCGGTCATTTCGCAGGTGCTGGATCAGCGCGCGAGTGGAGTACGGGTTGGTGGGACTCATGGGAAACGCATCGATCATGCGCAGCAACGGCCGTAGCCACCATCGCTCGGCGACATGGGAGTTGACCGCGAAGGTCAATCGTTCTGGCAGAAACACGGCCAGGAGTACGGCATCCAGAAACGAAGTGTGGTTGGCCACTACGAGCACCCGGGAGCCCGCGGCTTGGAAGTGCTCTAGGCCATGGACCTCGACGCGATAGAGCAAGGTCAGGAGGGCGCCCAGAAAGCCGCGCACGAGGTTCACGGTCTCACTCCTTCTTGGACGCCAGGTCATTAATGGACTGCTGCTGCAGGCCCGTGACAAAGATGGTGACCAGGGCGACCGCCGAGCGCCGGGCGCCGGCCAGGCTCGACTCATCCAGTCGGCCCGTCACGCCAAAACTGCAGGCGCCATGCACGCCGCCCCAGAGTGCTTGGGCGGCTAGATGAATTTCGGCTGCTGACCGTTCCGGCGCGACGCGCTGCAGGCGTTCCTCCACAAACAGGAACATTTGCGCGATGCGCTCCGTGTACCAGGCGGGTGGCGCCAGCGGGCGAGGGCGCTCAAAGATCAGGCTCCACAGCGGCCAGTGCTCGTAGGCGAACTGCACGTACGCCTCGGCCAGGGCCGGCAGGCTTGCCGCCTCGTCCGTGTGGCGCTGGGCGGTATCGCGCAGAGCTAGCTGCAATGCGTCCAAGGTCGCCCCATTCAGTTCCAAGATCAGCGCTTCCAGGTTCTCGAAGACCAGGTACAGGCTGCCCGCGGTGTAGCCCATGGCCGCCGCCACCTTGCGGGTAGAAAGCGCGCTGGCGCCTTCTGTTAAGACGATGTCCTTGGCGGCCCGCAGCGCCAATTCCTTTAGCTCCGGCCGGCTGTGATCGCTTCGACGTCCCATAAAAATAAATATTGAACAGTGATCAGAATTGTGGTTACTATATTGAACAGCGTTCAATTTGTCAATCCCCGCCCCCAAGGGCGCCACTAACGGAGGCTTACCATGACGACCCGTCCCCTAAAGCCACTCTGGACCCTCTTGGCGGGTGGCACGCTCCTGGCCCTGTCCGGCTGCGCGCCGGCCATCCGCACCACGGCATCCAGCAGCCTTGTCGACTACCTCTACCCCAAGGGTGACCTCCCGCCTGCCTACGAGGAGAGTGTGCCGAATTTGCCGCTACCTCTGAATGTAGGTATCGCTTTTGTGCCAGGCACCGCCCAGAACGCGCCCTCGGAAGCCCGCAAGACTGAACTGCTGGCCAAGACCCAGGCAGCCTTCAAAGGGCGGCCCTACATTCGCCAGATTGAAGTCATACCTGATGTGTACATGCGCTCGGGTAACGGCTTTGGCACGGTCGATCAGGTCGCCCGACTGTTCAACCTCGACGTTATTGCGCTGGTCTCTTACGACCAGGTCGAGAACACCGACCCCAATGCCCTGTCCCTGTCCTATCTGACCATCGTCGGGGCCTATGTGGTCCCGGGGAGTCGCCATGAAGCAAGCACCTTTGTTGATACGGCGGTCTTCGACGTGCGCACCCACAAACTCCTGTTTCGAGCAGCGGGCGTAAACGCTACCAAAGGCTATTCGACCGGGATCGGCGAAGACGCGCGCCGCCGTGAACTGATGGACGAGGGCTTTGTGGCCGCAATGACGGATATGACGACTAACCTCAATAAGGAAGTTGACGCGTTCAAGGCCCGGGTCAAAGAAGACAAGAGTGTCAGTGTGTCGTATCGGGACAACTTCAAGGGCGGCGGCGGTGCCATCGATGGCTGGTCCGTTGGGGTCCTGGGGCTGGTCGTGTGGCTTCGGCGGGCGAGGTTCACTCGGCGTTCGACAAAGCCCCTGCGCAATCGATCCACGAGTGTGATGACTCAATCCGTGAGGTCTGTGAGCAAGATTGACAGCAATGTTGAGCCATCTGGTCGCGAGGCCAGCCTGTTGAGTGCGGGACGAGACTGGTCCGGCGGCTCTGCCGGCATGCCCCACTTTGGGCATGTAGTTCACGTTCTCCCCATTCGGGATTCAGGATTAAGTTGAATCCGGTCACAGTTGCAACAACCGGTATGCGGGTGGGGCGGTCAAACGCCTTAGGATTAAGTCGCACGTACGCTCCGGAAAGGAGTCGGCACACATGATCACTCTCATTTTCTTCGCGGCGTTGGCAGCGATCATCGGCATCGTTTTGGCCATCGAGGGCGATGGCGAACAGGCTGTCCGCCTGAACCGCCCAATCGGGCTGATCACTTGGCTAATGAGTGGCAATTGGCCAGCCAAGGTCGGTGGCGCCCTGGTTATCGTGGGTGTCGGCGCATTGCTTCGCTACGCACTGATCAACGTGGATGTGCCGTCGGAACTGAAGCTGATCGGTGGTCTCGTCATTGCGCTCGCCCTGGGTTTTGGCTCTATGTTGGCGGGCAAGGAAGGCACCAGGCGTGCGGTGTCGCTGGCCCTGGGTGGGGCAGCATTTGGCGTGGCCTACCTGACGGCGTACAGCGCCTTTGGCCTCTTCGGGTTCATTCCAAACACTACCGGTCTTGCCCTTCTCGGGCTGACCTCGGTGGGGGCGGCGGTATTCGCCGTCACCCGCAGCGCCTTGTCGCTGGCCGTCCTGTCGATGGTCGGCGCGTACCTGGCGCCCGCCTTCGCCGTTTCGGACCCGGGTCCCGCCGTAGTCTATGGGTACTACGTCGGAGCCAGCCTGTTAACCCTGGCCATGGTGATGGCGCGCGGCTGGCGGCCATTGATCCACTTGAGCTTCCTCTTCACGCTTGCCGGCGGTGTGTTCTTCGGCTGGACCGCCCAGTACTACACGGCACCTCACGTCGACGTGATGGTCCCGATTCTGCTGCTCTTGTCGGCGATTCATGTCGCCATGCCCATTGCCGAGCGGAGCAACACCCGAACGCATTGGCTCGAACAGCTCGATCTTGTGTACATGATCGCGTTGCCGACAGTCGCCGCCATACTGGCCGTCGCCATCTCGCCTAGTCGCGTCGAACTAGCCACCGTACTTGTCCTGCTTGGCGCAATCTGGACGCTCGCGGCCGTTGGCCTGCAGTTGACGCGCCGGGCGGGTGCGGCAGCGCACGCTGTCATTGCGACGGTCCTCATTGGCCTTGGGGTTGCGGCCCGATTCCGCGACCTACCCTGGGAGCTGATTAGTCTCGCGTTTTCTGTTGGCGCGCTTGCAGCTGCTGCCTGGCGTACGCCGCTCAGCAGGCTGCACAGCACACTGGCCGGCCTGGTCGTCCTCTTCGGCGCTATTCACGTCCTTAGCTCGCTCGCGTCGGTAGCGGAAGGTCCGGCATTTCTCAATGGCGTGTTTCTCGAGCGGATCGTCGGGGCGGCACTGCTGATAACGGCTGGCGTAATCTGTCGGCGCATCCGGCAGACACTGGATACGCTGCTGCTCGCGGTAGGCATACTGTGGGCGCTGATTGCCATCGGTGGGGAGTTGATCCGGCTGGATCTCGCCGCACTCCCGCTGATTCTGCACTGGGCACTCCTGCTCGTGGCCGCGAGTCTCTGGGTCCCCGGTCGCCGTGTTCTGGTGGCAGATTCGGCGATTAAAGCACTGGCCGTCCTCATTGTAGCCACCGCTGCCTGGTCTTCGGCTTCAACCGGTATCAACCCGTCGTGGATCACTTTGGTCCTGGCGCCGATGGTGCTGTTAGGTATCGCCGTCCGACCTCAGTATGTGGCGAACGATTCGAGCGAAGAGCGGCTCGCCGCTGCTCTATTGGCTCCAGTGGTGGCAGCCATCTGGGGTGGTCACGTCGGTTCGCTACTGGAATACGACGTCATCCCATTTGCCCTGAACTGCGCTGCGACCGTAGGACTCGTGACTCTGGTTGCCGGTCGTATGGCGCGTGATCATCGAGGGGAGTGGCTTGAGAATGCCGTCGATCTGTTTGGCGCGGCCTTCGCAGCCGTGCTGGCCGGATGTACGTTGCTCTACATCTCGCGCAGCCCGTGGGCTATCTCGCTTGAGGTCCTGACCCTCGTCGGGCTGGTCGGTGTAACGTGGATCCGACACAGCCAGCAGCGGCCTACGGACCTGTCCGTCGCCGCCTGCATTGTGGGGTTGGCGCTGCTCTTGCAGGCGAATCTAATGCGCCTATTGAGCAGCGCCGAGTCCTTGAGCGTCCTCGACGTGCTCACCCTTCGCTGGCCAGCCGTGGTGTCACTGCTGTGGGCTGGACTGGGCGGTGCCCTAACCGTCTGGTCGAGAAGGGTGGCGTCGCGCACGCTATGGGTGACGGGTGCAACACTCTTGGTAGGCGCTGCGGTGAAGGTGTTGCTTCTTGATTTTGGCTCGCTCGGTCAGCTTGCCAACATCCTGGCGGTTATTGCGGCGGGCGGTGTGTTCCTCCTGGTCGGGTGGCTTGCCCCGATGCCGCCAAAGGGAACGAAGCAGTCCAGAGAGTCTGGTAGTGAGAACCGCGACCATGGGCAGCGCCGATCGGCGTGGACGTTTGGGGCGTTGGCCGCAATCGCCGCGTTTCTGTTTGTCTATCGGAACGATGCCGGTGAGATGATGCGCCTTACCCAAGAGTCGGTTCCATTGGAGCCGACTGCGGCAATCGCAGCGACACCGGATCATCCTGAGGCGCGTGCCGAAAGTTCAAGTGACGATGAAAATGGGGACGGAACAACCCAGGACTCAGTTCAATCTGAACCTATCGATCTGGGCGTCGATGCAGACACGGGAGACCCGTCGGGACTGGCCGCAGACGAGCCTGAACGCGCGACGGCGCCGGTTGCCGACGCTTGGCGGGCGGAGGAGGCGGCCGCCGAAGTGACGCAACCGACGCGATGGGTGCCGCCGCCCACGGTCGATGCCAACGGCGTTCGCACTTACACCCAGTATTCGTATCCCCAGGTCAACGAAGCTGCTGTGCCGCGACCGGTTCCCCAGCCTGGGGTGGTGCGCGTGCCACCACCGCCGCTGGCGTCTCAGGAGGCGGGTATCGACCAGCTGGTCCGACAAGGGGTGCTTCGCCGGGCGACCCCTCGTGACGTGGATGCGTGGATAGCAGCCACGGGCAGCAAAGATCGAGAATCCTTGCACCTGGACATTCTCGACCCCTTCACTGGCAACCGGTATGTAATGCGTACTTACGTCGTCACGCGAGAGATGACGTTTCCAGAAGGTCTTTACGGTGCCCATTCCGCGACGTTTATTGTGCCGCGGAACGTTCCGCGTCCCTATGGCGATCCCGGGCATTCGACAATACTGGAAATGCGTCGCTGAAGGCTGCCAGACGGCCTAAGCACTAAGTCCAATACGTCAGTTATGGGTGTGCCGAGTTGTCTGTGACCAAAAGGCTTCTCATTGCCATGGTGTCGCTCGCTGCCGTCCTTGTGGCGGGCTATGGCGCTTGGAATGCGTGGAGCAACGGCACCATAGGCAGCAACCCTCGCGCCCCGGTTGCAAGCGCTATGGAAGCGGCAGTGAGGCGGCAGGCACGGATCGAGTTGGCAGGCCGTGACCGCGACAAGGCATGCGTGGCCGTGGATCTGTCGCAGCCGAGGCCAGAAGTTACCGGCTTCGCGGGAATTACATACGCCAATGCCCCCGGGCAGTTCGCCATCACGCTCCTGGAGCAGGCGAGCGACCGCTACCAGCCGGCGCGTCGGTTGCAGATTGGGCAGCTCGACTTCCTTGCCGACCACGGCCTGTTGACGCGCGATGACATCCAGATCGGAACCGAGGCTGGCCTTCGGCCGGCGCGCAGTTATGGCCTCACCTGGGACGGCTACCTCGCCATCAAGGGTGGTGGCCGTTCCCCACTCTGCCTCGCCTATGGGCAGCGGCAGTTCGACGGCATCGACACCATCGAAAAGCTACCAGAGACAGTAATGGGCCTGGAGGTCTATGACGTGACCTACCGAACGCGCGTGCACGACGTCCCCAAGTGGGCGACGGCCGCGGGCGCTGCGAAAGTGTTTCCTGATCTGCCGAAGCTGATTGCTGAACAGGTGGACCACGCCAAACTGATCCGCACCCAAGGCGGCTGGCAATCATCGTACGAGATGGGACTCGAAGCCGCTATGGCGGCAAGCGGGAAGAAGGGGGCGCTGGCTGTGCAGGCGATAGGCCGGATGCTCGCCGTTGAAGCACCAACTCAGGACGAGATCTTGAAGGTCGTCAATGAGAGGTTCGATGATCCAACGTGGTTGGCGCGCAACAGGGTTGCCTGCCTGCCTCTGCCTTTGGCAAAAGGCGGCGACGACAAAGTCGCGCAACAGGTGAGTGACGGAGCCTTTACCGTGTCCTATTTCGATCGTCCCGAACGCAAGACTTACGAGCTTTCGGCCATGGCAACCAACCTGCAGGTGCTCTCGGCACTGGAGTCTGCCGGGCTCGCCGAGCTGCATTACCTGGATCCCGTATCGGCGCCGGCACCGGAGCCGAGCGGTGTGCGCTACCGCGTATCCGACCACGCGACCGACGCCCTCGAACTCCGGCCTCGGAACGGGTGTGTCCCCGCGGGCACACTGGCGTTCGATGTGCTGTCCACGAGGTCCGCTTTCGGCGAGATAGTCGTGACGGCGCGAGCCACGGTTGCCGAGACACCGAAGTGGGTCCTGCGACTGGCGGAGGAATTACCGGCGCTGCGGTCCCTGATTGAGGTCGGGATGCCGATGGTAGGGCGGCTACGAGCGGATCCCGAGGCGGACGGCGCCCTCAGCTGGGTCAGTGCGGGCATGGAGCCCAACTATCCCGGTATCAGCTATTCGACGCTCCCGCCGCATCTCGTGCCGGTCATGCCGGCAACGTTCGGTCAGCTGGACAGGAAGGCTGTGGAGGCGCCGGAGTTCCACTCGTCGGGCATCCGGACGACGACGCTTTCGCTGCCTCGATCAGCCCCAGCTAAGCCGACTGAACCGGGCCCGCCGCCTGCGGCGGCGGTGCCATTCCCCGCAGGCAGCTCGCCGGTTCACGTGATTTCCATCTACGAGGCGCCACTGCCAAGCGGCGGTGAGCGAAGCGGCGGCGATCACCCGGATGGCGTTGCAAGTGTTGTGGTCAGCGACCCGGACTCCACGTTGCTGCTACTGGCCTATGAACCAATCGAATGGCGTATTCGGGCAACCCGGGGTGTGGAGATCCAGCGCATTGTCGCCATCGGCTACTACGAGCCTCGGGTGAAACTCACGGGTGGCGGTAAACCTGACGTCGTTGCAGGCACGCGCGCAAGGCTGGGCAAAGCGATCAATGTCGATGGGCGAAATGGGTTCCCAACGCAGTCCGGAGCCAACAACCTCGTCGATGTCGGGAAGATCACTCAGGCACTTACCGGAACTCTGCCCCGGAGCTACCAAGGTGTCTATAAGGCGCCTGAAGCTGGGTTCCAGGTCGGTGAGCAGACCCCGGTGTTCGAAATGCCTCAGCCACTTGCGCCTGGCACGGCAACGGGGCCGGTGACTCTGAAAGGAGAGGCGGTCCAGGGCGACCTGGCGCTGAAAAGTTCTCGTAACGGGGCGATGGCTTTCGCCGATCGCGCCTACTCTGGCGGTAAGGTGTATTTCGAGGGAACGATGCGAGTGAACGGGTCCGTGGCCGCTCACGGCAGGGCCAACATCGGCCTGTGCCTGGTCCTCGGCTCCGGTATCGAGCTGTTCTCACCTGGTAATGTCGACGCCATCCGCCCCAACGAGCAGAGGCTGCACGGAGATGGCGACGTTTTCGGTATTGCGGTCGACTTTGATCGCAGTCGCCTGTACCCCCGTGTCAACGGGGTGTGGACCGATGGCGCACCTGGCAGCGGTGGTGGCTTGGAGCTCGAGAGCGGGAAGTCCTATCGCGCGTGTGTTCAAGCATTCGGGATAGCCGACAGCGAGCTTCCGCCAGGCGCGGCGCCTTCCGAAACGACTTGGCAGGTCAATTTCGGCGGCCGACCGTTCTCGAACCCGATACCGGCCGGATACGTGGCATACCAGTGACGAAATAGTATTTCCGCGCCGTCACCGCGCTCGACCGCGCCGCCGTCAGCAGCGCGGGCGTCATCACTGCGGCGGCGACCTGCCAAGCGATTTCGGACGACCTGATTCTTAAGAGGGTGATTCCCTTAAGGGGTCTACTAAATCTGGACTACTACGTCGATAACTCTAGGGCTCGGTAGGCGCGCCAGACCTGAGTGCTGCCCTGGCCGACGGTGGATTGACTCTAATCTTGATATTGCCTTGACCACTAGACGACAGCCGGGGCAATTCCACCTTCCGCGTCGGCTTTCCCGTTTGAACTTTCGCCCAATGCCCCCGTGGTGGCACAGGAACGCCAGCTCGCCGACAAGCCTTCGAAAGCGCAACATCGGAAATGCCGATGCGCTCTGCAACCTTGGCAACCGGCTCGCTCCAGACGAGTTTGTGCAGCTTTTGGCGCGAAAAACTATGTACCGTTGGGCGCGAGGGTGCGCCCGCAGAACTTCCGGCAGCTTGTGTGCCGCGCTTACCCTGATTCGTTAATCGGCCTTTCGACAGCTTGGCGACGTTCCTTCCATGCCTATCGAGGGCCTGTTGTCGATCCTGCGTCTGGAAATACGCGTAACCGGCCGTTGTTTTCTGATCACTGTGATTGAGAACCGCGCCCACTAAGTGTAGAGATGCTCCATCCCGTACGAGCCAAGAGCCAACAGTACGTCGCAAGTCGTGGATTCTGACATCCTGGAGTCCGGCAGCCTCGCGAACGCGCTTCCACGCCGATCGTAGGTTCACAAGTGGTCGACCCAAAACACTCCCGCAAATGATGTACGGATTGCCGTCTATCCGTGCGATGTCCTTTAGTCGTGCAACTGCCGCACGGCTCAGCGGTGTCAGCAGGGGTTCGCCGTTCTTCGTCTGGCCAATGAAGAACGTGCGCTGTTTCAAGTCGACATCCGACCACTTCGCGTTGAGCACCTCATTGCGCCGTAGGCCTGTTAGCAATAACAGCCATATCGCGTGCCTGGCGAACTCATTTTGTTCAGCATCAATTGCCTTCGCAAGGTTTGGCATTTCGGCGGGAGTAACGTAACGGCGGCGCTTCGCTTCAGCAAAACGCTCAATACCCACAGCGGGATTTTGCATCTCTCTCGGAATGAGGTGCCAGGTTCGCGCTGCGTTGTACATCTTACGCACGACCTCAATTACACGATTCGCCGTATACGGATGGTTGTCGCCGATCTCAGAATGAATACGCGCAATGTCTGCAGTCGTGATGCTCCCTGCAAGCCGAGAGCCGAGCTTTGGGACTACGTATCGCCGCATGTAGCTGTCGTCATTTCGCCACGACCGCTTTTTTGCTTTGGCGTGGCGTTCAATGTATGTCTCCGCGAGAGATTTCACGGTGCCAGATGCATGCAGAGCGTCCTCTGCGGCGTGTGGATCTTCGCCGGCAGCCGCTTGACCGAGGTATGTGCGGGCCTTTTTCCGGGCTCTATCAAGGGTAAGAACATCCGCGCGCCCGAGAGTTACTATTCGCTTGCGGCCATTCACGCGGTAGGCGCAAACGTAGCTCCGTCGACCATTCGGATAGACCCGAACACCAAAGCATGCAAGTCCATTGTCCCAATAGATGCACTGAGCGTTGTCGCTGCCAACGTAGGGTATGGCCCTAATGCTGTCCTGCCTGAGTCTCACTATCGGCATGATTGAGTGACCAGTGAGTTACCGTGGCAAAGAGTACCTCGGCGTATGTGGGGGCACAACAGCAGATATGCTTGAAAAGAAGCCATTGAACGGTAAGGTTCAGGGTACTACAGGGTACCCCGGCGTAGTGCGAGGTCGAGGCTTCGAACCAGGGGGTCGGCCGTTCGAATCGGTCCGGGCGCGCCAACATAATCAACGAGTTATCGGCGGGATTCTACCGGCGTGAGGTATTCGTGTAAGCCACGTGTAAGCCAGCTGCATTGGTACAGGCTCTCACCTAGCCCCACTTCTGCCGAGAGCTGAAACAGGGAGTTTCCACCCAAGGGCGCAAGCTCCCTGTCACATGGAGTGACCGTGCAATTTTTGCAGGTGACTGCGCGGCTTCCGCAGTGCAGGCATTTGCGGCTGATTGTGCGCGAGGAATCATTCCCGGACAGCCTCTCCCAGGGGATTTGAATGATCGCAGTAGTGCCCTGCCCGGCGTCCAATGGGCGGACTCGAAGAACTCTACGTAGATAGCAGAACGACGGCCATACCAACCAAGGCTGGCAATACCAACCAGATGGCGCCCTTCAGATACCTGTACTTTCGGGCGCAAATTCCCGAAATGTCATAGCAGTGTTTCAATCGCGCTGCCGTTAGGTTTTCCTCGCTCCTAGAGGCTATGTCCCGCACATATTCATCGGCGCTCGTTCTGCTAGCCACTGCCCGGAAATGGACAATGCCTTCGCCTGAAGAGGATGCGAGGCTAGGTGCAATGACAAGAAAGGAACAGAAAGCCGAAAGAACGAGAAAAATCACTGTCGCTCCCAGGAAGACAAACTGGGGGCTCCAAACAGGCCCCATCAGGACCCCTTGGAACTTGTCGCTGCCGATTACGTAAGCGATCAAGCCGGCAGAAATGGTGAACGTCCAAGCGGACTTCGTGTCGGCAAGGCCAATGTAGTGGCGTACATAGCCTTCATGGAACTCGGCAAATCCAGAATGGTGAGCACCCAGGCGTGCAGTAGCGGTTGTCACCAACTCGCCGGCGGGAGCACCGGCACCTGCAAGTTGCGGCGCTGCCTGAATCTCAGCCGGCACTCGGCCAGGAGGGGCAGTGTTCATGCAATGCTGCGTGTCGGTCATATCAGCGGTTCCTTCCAGCGGCCCGTATATTCCCAGAACGCATAGGGAACGTTCGTGGCGGTATACATCCAGCCCGTCTCCATGGTCTTCAGCTGCACGAACTCACGACTCCACGCCGTCGGAATCCCTTCCAACATTTTTGTGCCGATCAGAATCGTGTCCCGTTCTGCTACTGCCAGCATTTTCGCAGCGATGTTGGCCGTGGTTCCGATGGCCACGATTCCATTGAACCCTCTCGCTGCACCCACCTTCGCGATAGTGATCGGCCCGTGATCCATGCAAACGCGGAAATGAAGTTTGTCGACGTGTGATCGCTGCAGAATTGGATTTATCAATCTCTCCGCGGCGGCAAACATAGTCAGCGCCGCGGCCAGTGCCCGCTGCTGAACCGCCGCCGTATCTTCGGGTCGCCTAACAAAGTAGGCCATCAGTCCATCACCAGTATTTTTCTCAACAATGCCGCCGTAGTCCTCGATCACCCTAATCATCTCGGTAAAGAACAAGCATAAGATGCGCAGCAACGTTTCCTGGTCTTGCTCTGTCCAACCGGGCCGACCAGAAAACTTGCAGATATCCAGAAACATCACGGTTGCTTCAAGCCGGCGCCCGTCGTGAATGGCGAGGTCGTCGGCGGTTGGCACGACGCGGCCAGTCTCAATTGGATCGCGGGCCAGGATCTTCTTTAAGGTCGCGATAGTCCGGTCAGTTTGCTGAGCGAGATAAGACTTGGTAAGCCGTTCCGTACTGGGATTTGCCATCACCTGATCCTGTAGGTCTGGTACCCAGGGATGCCAACGCTCTCACCGTCAAAAGGCGTTTCTTCCGCTCGTTCGAGCCAGCCCACATGAATCAGCTCGTATAAGCCGCGCCCAATACGGAATTCGTTATCCTCTGCATCTTGCTCGATCTTCACGGCGCGGTTGAGCGCATCGCTTGCCACCTCTGCCTGTGAATAGCCGGTCAACGGGATCTCTACCTGCCGAAGAGTGGCATCCCCACAATCGGCTCCCACCCTGATCCTGAGCTGAGGCAACCCTACCTTGGCAAGTGCCGGGTTGATAGATTCGCGCAACATGAGGACATACGACAGCCCCAGGTCGATCGCGTTATCGCACTGCTGCGTGAATGAGGGATGATCGATATAAGCAATGAATCCGTCCCCTGTCGTCTTCAGGATCGTACCGTTGAATTGCCCGACCACGGTTCCAAGCTCGCGGAGGAAAATCTTGTAAGCGCACTCGAACGCTACGGGATCGGCACGTCGGAGCGCCGTTCCGCCACAAATATCCACTGAAAGAAATACGAGCCACTTCGTTGGGGCGCCTCCATCAAGGCTTCGGTGTTGTACAGCGTGCTCCGCCGGCACAATGTAACTTCCCCCGCGAAGCTCGGCATCTAGTGCGGCCTTCCGAGCGGCGGCATAGTCGGGTGCGGACTTGATGCTTGGAGACAAATGGTAGACCGGCAATCCGACAGCCTTCTCTGCACATTGCCGCAACAGTTCGTCGGCCTTGAAGAGATGATTCAGATACTTATCTAGGTAATAGGCCTCGCCGTTCCTTTCAACCTTGTCGTACCGCCGAGGATCGGGAGCTACACGAAAGCGGACGATTCGCGTCGCGTCGTCGGCATGAACGTCCTCCATCGTGAAGTCGATGCGCCCCTGGCCAATGCCGTTGGCACGCCGCCCTTCTGCGCTCAACACCTCGTTCATAACTTCCAGTCACATGCAACTATTGGGCGTTTAGCCTATCTACTGCGACGAGACGCCTTCGATCGAATGGCGTTCGCAAGGCTCGCGATACGCGACTTCGACAGGCCCGATCCCCCCTTGGACGGAACCATCAACCTCTCGCGAATGGCATTCAGCTCTGGAAGTTTCACCGGACGGGAGGCCACTTCGGCACTAATGATAGCCGCCGCTGCGAACTCAGTCTTGGCAGCAGCCTCTTCTTGGGCAAGGTGCCATAGCGCTAAACTCCGAATTCGGGCATTCCGTAGAGCCTCAGGGTGCTGGATCGCCTTGTCATAGAGCCCTCGCCCGGCACTGTGGTCGCCGGACCGAAACTTTAGTAGACCTTGGAGTGCAAACACCGCAACAGTCTCCGCGCCGGTGTCCGCTTTTAGTTCGAGGATCTTCTGGTACGCCAGGTCGAGGTTGCCTTGATAAATCAAGCCCACGATCAGATTATTGAGCAGGGAGAAATTGGTCGGCTCCGCGGTTAGTCCTCGTTTGGCAAACTCAATAACCGTAGATGCATCCTGAAGCGCGACACCAGCCGTGAATGAGCCCATAATCATTGAACGCACAGAAGTGGGTTCAAGCTCTGCCCATGACCAGCACTCGGAGATCACGTCGCTCCACGATTCTGCCCCGCGGGCCTTGAGGGCCCGCGCCTCTGATGCCTCAAGGCCCGACAAACTAGCTGAGGGAACTACCAGCCCTTCGGTATGACCCGACGCCCACTGCGCCTGCGCTACAGCGTTCTCCGTTGGGTCGATGAGAGATTGTTGAAACATCTTTCGGGCGGACCGACCACTACCGTCCTTCATCAACATTGTGGCAAGGGCGCCCTGAAGCTCCGATTCGCTGCGTGGATGCCAATCCCCTGTGGAAACTCGTCTCCTCGCCATTGTCGCCGTACGAGAGCGCCGGTTCAGGATCTGAGCAAACGAGATTTCGGCAGCCATAAGCCACGGATCATTTTGAGTGGCGCTACTACGCTGCAAGTGGGCCAGTGCCTGCTCTTTGTCGTCGGCGTGGAGAAAGAATCGACTTCCCGACCTGAGTACAAATCGATCGTTCGGCGAAATTGCTAGTGCATTAGTGATGGCCCGCTCTGCCGGTGCGAGCTGCCCCAGAACGGTATATAGCCGCGCCAGATCTACCCATGCAAACGCATCCCTGGGAAAGCGCCGCAGACGTGATCTGAGCGAGCTGATATTGGAGTAAACGACCTTCGGGTCGAGCCGGCCGGGCGAAAGGGCCGGCCTGGGTGCCGCCTTTTCCTGTGCCTGCCCCAGAACAGTCAGTGCCATCTCTTTCACCAAAGGCATCGCGCCGTTTCTGGACTGGAGAAGAAACTTGGCCGCGTCCATGGTTTCGGATTGGCGCCCCACCACTACCGACGTAGCGACGAGTTCCGCAGCAACTTCGATCGATGGTCTAGATCGCCATTCCGCCAGTCGCTCATCAAACTCCGGACCCGAACGACGCCTTGTGCTCGCGCCGCGGTGCCAAACGAGCTCGCCGCTCTTGATGGCTTCATTGGATTGCCGCCACCGCGGCACGAGGTGTCGGTCGTTGTCTGGTACTGACGCACTCATCGACGAGCTCGTCGTGCATATATGTCGGCCCTAGTTGCGAGGCGATCGAATATCGAAACGTAGCGCTCAAGATCAAAAATGTTCCCGCGACTAGTTTGGGTCGCCCGGGTGATGGGGTGTCCACGACGCGAAATATCCGGATCGCACAACTGAGTAATGCAGAGTACCAACTCGGGACCATAGTCGGCCTCCCGGGGAAGGTGAGCAGTGATCTTCGCTAACGCAGTCGAATACGCCGCACGCACTTGCGGCAGGACTGCTCCGTATGTACCCACCCACGTCCCAGGATGTGCCGACGGATCAAGCTCAGATATCACAAGTGCTGTCATGTGCACGCCGGTGAGTAGAAATGTGGCAAGGCTGCCCAAGAGGTAAGAGTCGCACCCGAAACGCCGGACGCCGAAGTCCGGATCCGTCTGTCCATATAGCAGCTCGAGGGGGGCGTACGCCGGATCTCCGGCCACTGAGAAGTCATCGTGGGGAGCGAGCCGACCGCGAATCGAGGACCTCCCGAAGTCACTAATCTTGAACTCATCACCAGGGAACTGTAAGACGTTAGACGGCTTTATGTCCTGGTGGGCAACTTGCTCACGGTGGAGTTGCCTCAGGCCGTTTGCCGCCCTGTGCAGCGCCCGAAGCGCGAGCTCAACTGGCAAACGGCGGGATGGTACCGCCATGCGTCGGAGGCTGTTCTCCGCCAGTTCGAGAATGAGGTATTGGACAACGTCATCCGGTGTATCGCCGACGAGAGTGCGGCCGTCCGCTATCGCTGTTACCACGCACGATAGGCGCTTTCCGATTTCCAGCACGTCGCGCTCGAGGTTAAAAGCTTCTGTCAGCCGCTGGAGCGCCCGCGCGGGATCCGGATCCAGCATCGCGCTCGAAAAATCGATTGCTTTGAGGAAATGTCGTCGTCCGTCTGGCGCGGTTACAATATAGCCAGCAGAGAAGTTTCCGCCGGTGTCATCATCATGGTTGGGCAGGCTCTCAACGACGCGCCAGCCGCCATCGAGAGTCATTCCACCTAGTCGTTCACGTGGCCGCAGCAATGGAATCTCCTTGGTAATAACGTCCCACGCGGGAGCTGCAATGGCGCACCGCGGAAGGCCTTCACTTCGCCCCCGCGTCCGACTGATGTCGTTGTCTGGGATGCATGGACGTTGCACCGATCCCCTGTACGGGCGAAAACCCTTGCCGCAATTGGTTTTCCGACTGCAAGTTTAACATTCGACTTCGAACAGTCACGTTTTCGCCTCCCCAGACAGCGCGGCGCGGCCCTCATCCGTGGTCGTACGTGCATGCCGCTAGGTACTCGCCGCGTTAGCAATCTGCAAGGGTCACGGCAAAGCCCCCGTTCACAGCTCGTCGGGTGAGCAGCATCGTGTCGCACCGGGAGGTTTCAAGGGGGGGCTCTTTTTGCCTGAGAGGGTAGAAGGTCCTGTTGCCGCTTCTCGCATTACGTGGCTGACCTTGAGAGCCGCTCGCGGATCGCGCGGCGGATGCCCAGGTCCGCCGCCCGATCCGGGCTTAGGCCAACTCGCTGGCCGGCCGCTTCGGCGGGCGGCCCGTATTCGTGTGGCTGGACTTTCCGAGTCTGCTGACTTCGCGGAAAAATTCCCCGTTACGGAATTTTTGCTGATTCGCGCGGCATCTGCCGCGCCAAATCAAAGCACGAGACGCGCGGGGGGAAGGGGAGCGGTGGGCTTGCCGAGAAGTTTCAGACTAGCACGCCGTTCTCGCCGTCAAGGGCTGCGCGACCTGGCGGTCGCTGGCGTCCTGCGGCCGTCTCCGACCCCTGACCGCTTGCGCTGCGCCGTGCCCCTCCGGTCGCGGGCAATCCCGCCCGCACAGGAGACTTCCATGAGCGACATCCATCAAATCAACAAGGGCTCAGAGCCGGAACTGGCCATCCGGGACGACAACGGGGCGTGGCGACCTGCCACGGCCCCAGAGATTCTTTCAGCCGCCCGGCGGGCGCTGCGGGTTCGGCGGGGGACGGCGTTCACGTCACCGGCCGTCACCGGGGACTTTCTGCGCCTGAAGCTGGGAACGCTGGAGCACGAAGTGTTCGCGGTGGTCTTCCTGGACAACCGGCACCGCCTGATCGAGTACCGGGAGCTGTTCCGGGGCACGATCGATAACACCACGGTGTACCCGCGGGAGGTGGCCAAGGAGGCCCTGGCGCTGAACGCAGCAGCCCGTCATCCTGGCGCACAACCACCCGTCCGGGGTGGCGGAACCGAGTGAAGCAGACCGGCTGATCACCCGGCGGGTCCGGGACGCACTCGAGCTGCTCGACGTGCGGCTCCTCGATCACCTGGTCGTGGGCGGCGAGGACGTGGTGTCACTGGCCTCTCGCGGGTTGCTGTAACTCAGGGAGACAGGGCGCTCCGCCGACTAGGGCGGGGCGCCCTTCCTTTATGGTCCCGTCAAACCTTATGTCAAACCACGAATCTGGTGTCTTTATAGAGGTTTGATCCTCAGCCTGCCTTTCTCGGCAATGTCATCCGATTCTGTCGGTCGTCGTGTTGGTTCGGCGTCGCGATGCTCGGGGACCCACCCCCGATGCAGGATCACGCGCCATGACAAGCTCCTTCAGCGATCCCCAGTGGCAGGCCACGGCCGCCTATCTGTACACGCTCTCACTGCCGCCGCCGGCACTGGCCTGGGAATACCTGCGGCGGAACGCCCAGTACCGGGATGACTGGGGCGGCCGCCGGTTGTCCACGGTCGTCGGACCGCTCTGGGGCTTGCACTGACCTGGTGAACCCGGACCACGACGCTCGCGAGGCCCGACCCCAGTGGTGCACGGCCACGACGCCCCTCGACATCGTGCCGGCGCCGACCGGGTCGGCGTTTAGTTTGTGGCGCTTGCCGGGCGCCAAGAGCCTCGCGGTAAACGCCCGGCAGGATCTGGTGCTGGCAGCGGCAACGCGGGGCGGCGTGCTGAACTTGACCGTGAATGCCGGGCTGTTGCTGGGCGATGCCTATGCTTTCCTGGTGCCGTCGCTGACCGAACCGGACGACGCGGCGCACGCGATGACCCGCGTGCGCTCCGCCATGCAGGGTTCCGCGGCTCTATTGCCTGCGCGCGCGCCCTCACGGGTCGGCCGAGCGGCGCTCGTCACATCGCGTGCACGTGCGGTCACACAGCAGCAGTGGCACAGGCTACCCAGCACCGTGGCATGCGTTCGGCGAGCCGATTCGCCGGATCGCTTGCGACCCTACGCTCCAGCAGCGAACAGGCCGTGCCCCAACGCGCTCTGCCGCCGGCGGCAGTATCTCGGCCGGGCCAACGGGGGCGGGTCTTGCCTTAATTCTTGCCTTAATTTCGACCGGGGCGCGTCAAGGTAGTTGTCGCTCGATTGCACGAGATGACGCCAGCCCGGGGTCCGCGGCGTGTCGGGGAACTGGCGACTCGGCTGGCGCCAGCGAGGCCGGCACGGGCGCCAACGGGACGTCACCGTGCCTTAATTCGTCCCTTAGTTCGGGCGCGAACCGGCCGTGCGGCGGGATACGCGCACGCGGCAGTACCGGCCAGTCTTGGGTCGGTGGCGGGAGCCAGAAATTGCACCTGAGCTTGCAGAAGCGACGGACGGGAAGCTAATGCGCGGCTGCGCACGCGGACGCCGTCAACCCGCTGCCACTCAGTGCCTCGCTGTGCATCAACCAGAACGCGGTGGAGGCGTTGCTGCGGATCGCTTGCAGGTTTACGGACGGCTTGCCGACCGCCTTTCCTTCGGGGCGCCGAGGCTTCAGGAGCAGCGTCTCGAACATTGCCAGCCACTGCTGAATCGTCGTCCCGTGAGCCAGTACGCGTCGCAAGATGCCTGCTTGCTCAGCCCGTTGCACAACCACGCTTCGAGGTGTGCCGAACAGAATACCTGACGGGGTTTGCACTCGAACCGCTGCCCCTAGCCAACCGCTGTCGCGTACATCCCGTTCGCGATCTCGCCACACCCGTCAAGGACGCCCTGGCAGTGAACAAGTGGCGCGCATTTCTACCGGACCGACAGTGTGCAGGGACCGAACGCTTTTGGAGCGACGAGAAAAATGATGAGGAGCGGGCGGAGAGCAAGATAAAAGGCGGCGACTCACGTCGCGCCAGGTTCTTAGGTCTGCACATCGGTTGGCGCGGCACGCGCCAAACGGCTCGCGCTGCCGCGCCATCTTGGAATTGTGAATGCTCGCCGTTACTTATGACGTGCCGCGTGCGCTGGCCTGCGACTGACCACCCTGGAGCCGCGTCGTGAGCGAGCGCGACGACGACCGATTTCGTCCGCGAGTAGGGCGGTTACGGGCTCGCGGCACCGGCGCCTCCAGTCGCTTTGTGAATCGCGTGCTGAAGGCCGCGACCAAGGCGGGGCCGCTGGGTCGCGCGAGTACTCTGGACGCCTCGCCGCCCCACGGCGCCAAGTTTGGACGGGGCGTGGTGGCGGCGCGGTTGGCCGCTGCTCGGCAGGGGCCGCGCAGCCGGCGTGTGACGGTCAAGATCCGCCTGGTCAAAGTAGGTGTGAGCGGCCGGCCTGCGCTGCAGGCCCACCTGCGGTACATCGAGCGGGCGGGAGTCTCGCCGGAGGGCGCCCGGGGCCAAGCCTACGCGGCGGCCACGAACAGTGCCGACACCGACGCGTTTGCCGATCGCTGCGTGGGCGACCGGCATCAGTTCCGGTGCATCGTCGCCCCGGAGGAGGCGACCGCCCTCGGTGATCTCAAGACCTACACCCGCGGGCTGCTCGGTCGCGTCGAGCAGGACCTGGCGACGCGACTGGACTGGGTGGCCGTGGATCACTGGGACACGGACAACCCGCACACGCACGTCGTGATCCGGGGCAAGGACCAGGCCGGCCGGGACCTGATCATTGCCCGCGACTACATCAGCCACGGAATGCGCGCCCGCGCTTCGGAATTGGCCACCGAGTGGCTCGGGCCGCGCTCCGACCGAGAGATCCGGGCGGGGCTGGACCGGGAGGTCACCGCCGACCGGTGGACCGGTCTCGATCGCACGCTGCAGGGTCTGGCCACGGACGGCCGCGTGGATCTCCGCCGGATCGCGGGCGAGACGCCGGATCCGGTTCGTCGATACCTGCTGGTCGGGCGGCTGCAAAGGCTCATTGCGCTGAAGGTGGCTCGGCAGACCGAGCCGGGTGCCTGGCGGCTGGAGCCGCATGCCGAGCAGACGCTGCGCGCGCTCGGCGAACGCGGGGATATCGTGCGCACGATGCAGCGAGCGGTCGGCCAGGGACGGACGACCTACGCGGTCTTCGACCCGGCCACTGCCACGCAAGCAGTGACCGGTCGAATTGCCGCCCGGGGTCTGGCCGATGAGCACCACGACCACCCCTACCTGATCGTCGACGGCGTCGACGGGCGGGCGCACTACGTGCGGCTGCCGGGAACGCTCGATGGCAACGAGCTTCCGCTGGGCGGCATCGTGTCGGTGAGGGTGCGAACCGGCGTGCGGGCCGCGGACCGGGCGGTTGCCGTCCTCGCCCGGGACGGGATTTACCGGCCGGTCGAGCACCTAGCGCTGGCCAGCGCGAACCGTCGTTCGGGTCAGGATCCGGCGGAGTTCGTGGCGGCGCACGTGCGGCGGCTGGAGGCGCTCCGGCGGGCCGGTATTGGCGAGCGTCTCGCCGATGGCAACTGGCGCGTGCCACCGGACCTCGCGGTGCAGGGCGCGCGCTTTGACCAGCGGGGCGGGGGACGGGTCGCGGTAGCGCTAGAGTCGGCTCTGCCCGTGGAGCGTCAGGTTCGAGTCATTGGCGCCACGTGGTTGGACCGCGAGTTGATCGACGGTCGTGGTGGGTTTGCGGTGGGAGGCTTTGGCGGCGAGGTGCGGCAGGCGTTGGCAGCGCGGGCGGACTTCCTGGTGCAGCAGCAGCTCGCGGAACGCCGCGGCCCTCGTTTGCTCGTCCCCCGCGATCTCCTCACGACGTTGCGCGAGCGTGAGTTGGCCGGTGTCGCGGCAACGGTGGCGACTCAGACCGGGCGGTCCTACCGGCCGCTACGCGATGGCGGCAAAGCCAGCGGCATCTACCGACAGCGGCTGCAGCTGGCCAGTGGGCAGTTTGCGGTGCTCGATGACGGTCAGGGCTTTTCGTTGGTGCCCTGGCGGCCGGTGCTCGTGTTCCGCGTGGGGCAATCCGTCAGTGCCGTGGTGCGCGGCGATCACGTCTCGTGGCACGTCGGCGGTTCGCCAAACCTGTCCCGATGAGTGGTGGCCAGGGAGCGCGTGGTCAGCGATCCGGCGATTGCGCTGTCCAGCACTCGGTTCAGAGCGTTCGAGCCACTGGACGTGAAACGCATTCGCCACTTGAGGTAGGGGAATCGCCGCCGGAACGAGTGTGCTACCCGGGCGCTATCGAGTCATCAGTCTCGATCATTTTGGCTACGGCTTCGTTCCCGGGGTCGAGTCCGGTTGCCAATTGCCCTTGGCGTGCTCGCAGCCTTCCGCGGCAGCGGCTTTAGACATCTTGTAGTAGTACTGAGTTACTCCTCGCACGACGCATGCACCGACAGTGCCACTTGCTGGGCAGTCGCCATCGGCGAACTTGGTCTCGCTCACGCCAGGACTCATCGCCCATTCATCACAACTCTTCGCCGAGGCCGGCATTCTGCAAGCGGCATACCACTGCCGAGCTCCCGGCGACAACTTCTTGTACATGCAGTGGCCGTCGGCGTTTGCCATGGAAGGAATCGCAATACCAACGGCGACCAGAGCGGCCGCGCACAGGACTGCTCGGAGACTGACTGAGAGTTGCGGCATGACTGGCTCCTCGAAATGATGGGAGATGTTGACGAACAATGGCCGCGTCACCCTTCGTGGTTCGCAACCTCGGGGCCGCGATGGAGCACTGGCCGTCCGCGCCTGCCGCTGCACGGGCGGGTTTGTGGCAACCCCGCGTCGATCAAGACACTGACAGCTGATACTCAGCCGAACATAGTCGGAGGGTGAGACCGGTGTCAACCCTCCCGGCGTCGTAGCCCTCCAGGGTAACGCGGACTCTCCTTGTGTCGGCGCGTCACTGACGCTCAGGCCAGTGCCGTGCACATGGCGATCATTGTTGCTGGAGCAGAAGTCCGCTCCGGGATGAAAATTTCGTTAAGGAATCTCAGTTGCACCCCTCAAGGGGATTCAGTTCTCGCTTCGGCGACGTCCCTCGGGTCCGGGACGTTCTCGCCCTCGGACGATGGGGTCAACGGCTCACTCGATTGTGGCGCGCCAGCTGCCTCGCCCGGTTCCGGAACGAACGCGTGCGTTGCAAAGACTCGCGTGGTGCCATCATTCTGCAGGGCGAGCACGTCATAGGGGCCCGCGGATGGGGCCTCCATCCCCGGCGAACCCGGGGGCATACCGGTGACGACCAAGCCCCTGATGGCGGGTCGATCGCGCAAGAGTTGTCGGATCTCGTCGGCAGACACATGGCCATCGATAACATAGCCGCCGATGCTCGCCGTGTGGCACCCGGCAATGGCCGCCGGTACCCCAAAGCGCGCCCGCACTGGCGCTAAGTCCACAACGTCGGAAACCTGGACGACAAAACCATTGCTCTCCAAATACTTGATCCAGGTGCGACAGCAGGTGCAGGTGGGCAGGTTGAAGACTTCGATTGCCGGCTTGGGCGAAATCGCCGTCTCGGACGCCCGCAGGGGCGCTGACAAAGCGAGTAGCACTAGCGCTGCCTTCATCAGCCAGCGTCCAGCCGTCGGCTTTAGCCTGCCTCGATCCGCAACTGTCAATAGTGGCGTCGCCATGCGTGGTCCTCTCGACGGTGACGAACGGTGATTGCGGCGCGTTGCCGGTTCAGCTGAAGCAACCTGCTCCTCAGTCGATGGGCCGACGGCGCGACGGCCCGAAAGCCACAGAATTTACCAATGTGAAAGACGCTAGCCCTGATGGGACCGCCTTGTCAATTGATTCTGGGGCATTCGCCGGGTAGGACCGAAGTGCGGGTGTGCGTGTTGTGCACGCTTCATGGTACCGGCTCAGAATTGCCCGCCTGTCCAAAAGCAATTCAGAGTCTCTGGAGATCGATGCCGTTCACTCGTGAACCCGGCAGTGCTTCGGTCTTGCGCGTTCGATGCGCGGCGACTAGGCGACGAGTCCGGCCTGCGGGCGCCCGATCAGGACTATGCCCGGCTCGGTACTCCTTGGACTTCATGTCCAGCCAATCGGCAACCTGTCGCAGTCAGGTCTTTGAGAGTGGCGGAGCCACGAGCTTTCCGTTCGCCAGCGTGATGGTGCGAATCTGACCGCGGCGATTGATTGTCAGGGTCAGGTTGGCCGATTCGGCGATCCCTTGGAACGGCGCCGCGGCGTCGCTCGCGGCGAGCGGCCGTCCGTCAATGGCGGTCACCAAGTCCCCGGGCTGGAGGCCCAACCCGGCAAACTCTTGGCCGCGCTCGCCGGGGAAGACTTCGACTCCCCGAAATGTTCCACCCGTGATCCGCGGTCGCGGCATCATGATGTCGGCCAACCGTGCCGCTCGGGGTTGAGGTCGATCCTCCGGAATTGCTGTCGGTTCACCACCACCGATCGCCGGTCCGCCGGAAACGGCATACCCCAGTGACCCGTCTGGCGCGATGTCGGCCAGCCGCGGCAAAAGCAGCGCTTCCAGCAGCCCGGCCCGCTTTAGGACGACCCGATTGGCCTGGATGCCGACCACGATCGCACCACCCGGCAGCTCAGACTGGAGAAAGTACACGTTTTCGCGCCCCGAGCCGTCGGCGATGATGGCGTGGGATGTCCTCGGGTCGCTGCTGACAACCAAACCCCGCAACTCAAGGCTGAGTGTCGTTTCCGGTGCGGCGACATCCTCCGCCGCCAGCCCATCGGCGACCGGGACGATGCCGAACAGGTGCGCGTTGGCAATGACCGCGTAGTCGGCGCCTGGACGCGACTGCGGTCCTGCGGCCCCGCTGGCTGTAGGCGGCACCCACGCCTGATGAGGCATCGGCATCAGTGCGATAACGAGGCGGGAAAGGTTGTAGCCAATAGCGATCACCAAGACCAGGGAAATCCAGAACGGCAGATGTTGACTAGCCAGAGTCATTCGCTCGTCGGGAGTCATTCGGCGCCAGTCTCGGCGCACGCCGTCAGAACGCCGATGGATCGCCCGAAACCACACCCACAGTCTCGCCTTGTGCCAGGTAACGTCGTCCAAGCTACCGATCGATCGGACTGTGCCGGGAGCGTCAGACATAGGTTTCCGGAATCGTTAGCCTCGTAGCGTCGCTCATGGCCGTGAATCTCAATGCACAGCGTTCTGCCAAACCCTGAGATTCAATAGTCGCGACTCGTGGCCGGCCGCGCAAGCGCCGCGCGCCGATCGGGCTTCGCCCGTCGGCGACCCTGGTTCACTCGCGCCTCGCCGATGGCGTGGTATCGGTCAGGGTGTGAATGTCTGACCGACCATGCATTCTCGTCGGGATACAAAGGGCTAGGCAAACTCCTTCACGAGCTCGTTTCGGAAGCGAGGAAGCGCGCCTCTGCTCACTCGGCGTCGACCGCAACATCCGGGCTTTCACCATCGAAGCCTGGTGACGTCGGAAACGTTTGACCCAGTGGCGGCGCACTGCTAGAAGAGAGTTTGGGGATTCCAGACAACTGCTACCGAGCGTGGGCAAGGGACGCCCGCTCGACTCCCAGGCACGGACGCACGCTGGCACGGGGCCTGAGTGTGGAGGGGTGGGATGAGAAAGCGTCTTCAGCGCGTTAGCCCGATTCGGGTGAGCCGGGAGCGGAATCCGATTGGGTGCCGGTACGTCCCGGCAGTGGTTCTGGCCACGGCGATCCTTTTCGGGTTCACGCCGCCAACGGCAGAGGGTGCTGTCGGGCGCCTCGGCGGGGCCGGGGCGGTGAGCCCGGCCGGTTCCGCCACCTACAGCATCCCGATCGAGGTTGCCGCCGGCATGAATGGGCTGAAGCCCGACCTTGCACTGGTCTATGACAGCCAATCCGGCAACGGTCTGGCGGGGATTGGTTGGGCGCTCTCCGGGTTCCCCGGGATCTTCCGATGTCCCGGCACGATCGCAGTCGATGGGCAGCCAATCGGCGTCAATTACGGGCCCACGGATCGATTCTGTCTCGATGGGTCGCCTTTAATCATGGTAACCGATGGCGGCATCTATGGAGGGAATGATGTCCAGTACCGCCCCGAACTTTACAATTACCAGAAGGTCACGTCCAAGGGGAGTCAGGGTTCCGGACCATCGTACTTCGAAGTTAGGGTCTCCGACGGCACGACGTATATCTACGGCAACGATGCAGATTCTCGCATTCTCGCCCCGGGAACAACTGAGGTCCGGGTGTGGGCCCTTAATACAGTACAGGACAAGTTTGGTAATCAGATTCAGTTCGCCTACACGAATCCCGTCAGCGGCGAGTACGTGCCGGATGAGGTCACGTGGACCGGAACGACGTCCGGCGCGGCTCCCTACAAGCTGAAGTTTACGTATGATGACCTCAACTCGGTGCTGCCCTCAGCGGCGCGCAGTGGGTATGTCTGGGGATCGACGTGGCAGACTACTCGGCGGCTCAAGGAAATCCTTTACTCGTTCAGCGATTCGCCCGTGCACCGCTACACGTTGATCTACACCGCTGGAACGTCCGGTCGAAGCCAACTCCAGTCCGTGCAGAAATGTAACGGCACCGGCACCGACTGCCTGCCGGCGACGACTTTCACGTGGCAGAACGGCAGTTTGAGCTTTGGCACCGAGCAGTCCGGACCGACAACGCCATCCGAAGAGTACGCGGTCGCCGGCGACATCGACGGAGACGGTGACACGGATGTATATGTGCCCTCTGGCTCCACCTGGATGGTCATGTACGCCGATGCGGCGACGGGAAACTTGTCCACGCCAGTCAGTATCGGTCGCAGCTTTTATGGTGCAGGAGCCGCTGCCCTCGACTATGACGGTGACGGGCGTATCGACCTCGCGGCAGTTGACGGGAGCGGCACATGGAGTGTCTATCTGGCCGCGGGCACGGGCTGTTCGAGCGGCGTCTGCAATACCGGAATTGCTGTGGCCCAAAGCCTCAACTTGCAGCCCATCGACGCGAACGGCGACGGCCTTTCGGACCTCCTTTACCAGCGAAACGGTGCCTCATACCTGCGTATAAACACTAACGCGGATTTGGGGCCGGAACGGGTGGTCACGCTCCCGGGTCAGTTGGGCTATCGCGTCCGGGAGGTCGGTGATGTGGATGGAGACGGCCGACAGGATGTTGTCATCGTCCACAAGACGGTTGAATTTGGCACTCCCAATCTTTATGAGACGACGCTAACCGTCTACCGTTCGTTCTGGAACACGTCGGCACAGCCGGACCAGGACGATTTTCAGGCGGTGTATAGCGATTATGCGTCGGGTACCACCGGTCACATCCAGAGCGACCCTCTCTTTCTGGACATCAATGGGGATGGCCTATCCGACCTCTTATACAAGTGGCAGGGGGGGGCGGTCGTCACCGTGCTGAGTCGTGGTAAGCCCGGCGGTTGGTCCGCGCCGGTTTCGACCGGCATGGGGTCGTACTTCCGCGACGGAGCGGTCGCGGCTGATTTCAACAAGGACGGTCGCGACGACATGATTGCACCCTGCAGCAATACGTCGGGGTCGAACTGGTGTGCCTACCTCTCGAATGGAACCACGTACTCAGCATCGCTGAAGACTGACATTGGTGGACCGACCGTGGGCACAGTAACGAAGTTGGTGTCGGTTGACACCACTGGCGACGGCTCCATGGATTTTGTGGCGGTGAAGAACACGTCCCCGGTCGACGGCTGGGTGGTGCGAGTTCAGGACGGTCCGCACGCGGATTTACTGACCGGGATCACCGACGGGTTAGGCAACACTTTCAATCCCAGCTATCACGCGTTGAGCAACTGGCCTTATGCCAGCGATCAAGGCTACTCGGCGACGGGCTTGGCCAGCCCGCCCACGAAACGGATGGTCCGCGGCGGACCGGCCACCGTGGTCAGCCAGGTGGAGAGCAGCACGGGGGTTGGCGGGGGAAATTACACGACCAAGTATGCTTATTGGAATGCGGTGCAGGACGCTACGGGCCGGGGCGTCGAAGGCTTTGAGACTGTCAAGGCCAAGGACTCGCGCGATGGCATGCTGACGGAGACGGTGTACAACCAGTACTTCCCGTACACCGGCCGGCCGAAACGGGTAACGGTGTGGAACGGGAGTAACAAGGTGACGGAGACTGACTTGAGCTGGGGTTCGCAGGTCGCGCAGGACGGCGAGGCCGACAGCAACCACACGGCGGGGAGTTACAAATTCGTCCACCTACGCAACCAGGTTGAAAAGGCCTTCGAAGTCGATGGCGGCGGCAGTTATAACGGGCAGCTGGTGCGAACCGTGACGCGGAATACGATCCACCCGTCGCCCTACGACTGGGACTACGTACACGGCGCGCCCCGGCGGGAGGTCGTGACCGTCGATCCGGAGGTGGGCGCAACGATCACGACGACGACCGATTACACCTTCGAAAATCTGACTTCGGCGGGGTGCTTGGGATTGCCGAGCACGGTGGCCGTCAAGAAGGATGACGGGATTAGCAATAGCACCCGCAATCTGGCCTTCACCTACGACCCTGGCACTTGCCGCACTATGACCGAAACGGTGGGGACGACCGCAGCGAAGCAGCTGAAGACCAGCTACACCTACGACAGTTCCGGGCGCCTGTGGACGTCAACGGAAGACTCGGGCGACGTGGTTGCGGCTGATCGGCTCATGACCATGGCCTACGACACCACGGGCTTCCGGCCGTCGAGTCAGACGTTCTCGGCAGACGGCGTTGCCTACGCTATTGGCCACAGTTGGGACAACAGGCTGGGCCTGGAGGCGGGCCGCTCGAACCCGCAGGGCGAGTCGACCGGTTGGGACTACGACGACTTTGGCCGACTGAAGACCGAGACCCGGCCGGCGGGCAGTTCCGGGATCACCTACACGGCCTGCAGTCCGTGCTGGCCGAGCAACTCGAAGTACAAGTTGCGGGAGACACGCTCGGACGGCTCGTGGTCGGAGAGTTACCGGGACGCCTTCGACCGTGTAGTAGGCACCGCCTCACTGCTGAACAGCGGGACCACCGAGAGCCGGCAGGTCTTCACCTACAACAACTTGGGCCGCTTGGTCACCGAGACCCTGCCGTACCGCTCCGACAGCGCGCCATTCAATATCGACCGTACGTACGACTTGATCGGACGGCCGAAGACCGAAAGCCGGCCGGTGAGTGACACGGACACTACCCTGCAGTCCACTAGCTGGATTTACAACCGCCTGGCCACCACGGTAACCGACGCCGAGAGCCACGCCCGGACCTTTACTATGGACGCGGAAGGCCGGCTGGCCGCGGTGCAGGAACCATCGCCGGGTGGGACCACGGCTTACGGCTATACCCCTTGGGGTGAGCTGAACTCGGTGACCGACGCCAGCCTTCACCAGACCACGACCATGAGCTATGACGAACGGGGCTTCCGCACCGACGTGGTGGACCAGGACGCGGGGGCATCGAAGTTTGAATACACCGTGTGGGGCGAGCTCTACCGCTTCCGCGACGCCCGGACTAGTGCCCCAAACTGGACGCTGACCAACACCTACGACCAGCTGGGGCGACTGGGCACGCGGGTGGACTACGACCCGGTGGTCACGACCAGTGCCACCAGCACGTGGGATTACTACATCACCACGGACGTCAACACCGACGCCCGTAAGGGGCTGCTGTACCGGGCAAACAGCTACATTTCGGTTGTCGGTAGCGCCCTCCTTTACCGGGAGGAGCACAAATATGACGTGGTGGCGGGTTCGCAGGTCAGCCTGCTGCAGACCGCGGTTACTATCACCGGCGCACCGTCGGTTTACACCACCGGCTACACGTACGACACCGAAGGTCGACTGGAGCACATGACCTACCCGACCACCGTCAGCGGCAGCCCGCGCGTGGACTACGCCTACACCCGGAGCTATCTGGACACGGTGAAACTGTTCCAGAACGGCCTACCCTACGACCGTTATGACTTGGTTACGGTGGATGCTCTGGGGCGCGATACCTTGACTCGGCTCGGCACCTCCGCCCTCGACGTGCAAACGCTCTATGACCGCGTGAACCTGATGGTGAAGGAGATCAAGACCGGGGGCCCGAGCCTCGGTACGGGCACGCAGAACCTGGCCTACACCTGGGACAAGGTCGGCAACCTCAAGACCCGGCAGGACAAGAACCAGACCGGCAACCCGACCTACCTGACCGAGCGGTTCACGTACGACGCCTTGAACCGGCTGGGCTATGCCTACCGCAACGAATGGGCTACTCAGAACCTCGGGTACACGGCGGACGGCAATATCACGTCGAAGGTCATGCCGGACGGCAATGCCTTCGACTTCACCTACCAGACGGCTGGCAAGCCCCACGCGGTTTCGAAAGTTGAACGCAGCTTCGCTTGTGATTGCAGCACGTGTGTTGTCACCGACAACTACGGGTACGACGCAGCGGGGAACATGACGTCGCGAACGGGCGCGTCGGGCAACCGCTACGTGACTTGGACGGCGTTCGGCAAGCCAAAGCAGATCAGCTTGGGCACCGAGAACTGCGGTGGAGACTGCACGACCTTTGTGTACGGGCCCGACCGGCAGCTGATCAGGCAAGACGACAAGAAGGGTAGCACGACGCGGAAGATCTTCTACATTGGTCCGCACTTCGAGGTGGAAGTGAACGGGGCAGTTACTGAGTACCGCTCCCACGGCCTGGCCAACGGCCAGGTGGTGTTCACCCAAATTGAGGACAGTAGCGGCCCGGCCCTCTGGCAAACCTACTACCCGTTACGCGATCACCTGGGCAGTGTGGACAAGCAGTTCCGGTCAGACGGATTGAGCACGCTGACCAACAGCTTCGACGCCTTCGGACGGCGGCGGAACGGCGACTGGACCAACGACGGCTCCGGGTCGACGATGACCGCGAGCCTTTGGAACCACCAGGGCTTCACCGGTCACGAGATGCTGGATAACTCGCAGCTGGTGTACATGAAGGGTCGGGTCTACGATCCGAACCTCGGGCGCTTCCTGTCTCGCGACCCGCTGCTCGACGACCCGCAAATGCCACAGAGCCTCAATCCGCTGAGTTATGTAGCTAATACTCCGCTGAGCGCGACCGATCCTTCAGGATTCCGCAGGACACCGGATTGGTACTACGATGGCGGCTGGGTGGAGATCCACGAAATCAATGGTGGTGGAGGCGGTAATTTCGCGTTCGAAAGTACCGGCTACCTCCGCACACCTGATGGGACGCTAACCTATCTTGGAACCACCACCCAATTCTTCTCTGTGGGTGGTAGTGGCGGCTTGAATTTCCATGGGAATTCAAACCGGGGCGGCTCGAGCGAAGGGGGAGACGGATCTACCGGAAGTGGAGGAGAGCCTGCGGCGCCGCAAGACCAGAAGCCGATCTGTGAAGGCGGCGTCCCACAGCTGATCGACGCCAACATTACGGCAGCGGTGGCTACCGCTAGGGTGCTGGCGGCAAATACCACTGACGGCAGCATGCCTCCCATCGGGGCGCGCAGAGTCGGTCCTGTGACTTCGGCACGTATCGCACCGTATGAGCAAATTGCGGCGAATACCGACTGGGCCAGGGTTGCCAAGGCGGGCGCTCGCCTTGGCACGGCATTCAACGTCTACAACGTCGTTTCCGGATTCCGAAGCAGCGTGGCCGACGGGCTATATGCGACGACAGACATGGCAGTCGGAACGGCGCTCGCGTTTGTTCCTCTTGCCGGCGTTCCGGTGAGCATCGGGTACAGCGCGCATGGTGGAAGCAAGGCGCTGGTCAACGACGTTCGTTACGCGACTGGGCGGTGCCGGGCTCCCTGATATGAACCATGACCTGCTGACCCGACTCTACCTGCGGCAATATGCGTTCTTGACGCGCAGATACCCGCGCCAGCCAGCGTCAGCGATATACCACTTCGCAACCTTAGGTGTCTCGGCTCTGGTGTCGTTGGCTGGACTCGCGACATTGGCGCTGGGCTTCTGGGTTATCAGTCGCGCCCTTAACAGGCCCATTGTCCCTTGGGCGGCTCCAGACTGGCTAGTTGTCGTTGGCAGTTTAGGGTTGGCGTTCCTGCCGGGTGTATTCATCGACAAGAAGATGTCTTCTCTCCGGCTGGTCGATAAGGATCTGGTTACGTTCTACAGCGAACCACAAGAGCGGCTTCGCTGGTGGTTGGCTGTGCTGTCGATAATCCCTCTCACAGGTGTTGTGGCGGTATGCTTCGTAGCGCTGCGATCAAGCAGCTGAATCGGTTGCCGCAAAGACGGGAGCCAGCGCCGTACAAAAGGAGTTGTCGATACTGCGGGCAGGCCGCTCAGCCAGCGTCAAGGAAGTGCGATCGGCCGAAGAACTCCAAGGCATATTCGGCCGAATGAGCAAAGGCGGATCGCCGGTAGAGGGGTCGACTTACCCGGGTCAGCTGGTGCGCCTTCCAGACGGAACTACAGTCGGAATGCGTGCCACTTCGCGGTCTGGTGGACCAACAATCGACGTCAAATTGCCCGATGGAACCTTGCAGAAGATTCACGTTTCACCATGAGCACTTCTTCATGCATCAATGAAATCCTCGTGCGCGGTCTGGATGATTGGATCCAGGCAGCGGAGGTGGCGTCAATTGCGCGTACTCATGGCGGTGCCAAAGGGGACGACGAAACTCGCAAGATCTCGATAGAAATTGTTCGGGAACTACTAAATCGAGATCTGATTCAGATCGGCGAAGTCTCAAGTACCGGCTTTCAGTCATGGAACCTCTCTGAAGTCGATGTACTTGCCAAGATAGACGCCGACTGGCGTCGTCGGCCCCACGGTCCAGACCTCGGCGAACTGTTCTGGCTGAACTTAACGGAGTATGGGCAACGAATTGCGAATGAAACCTGGGAACGAGCAGACTCCGGCGGGGCATGAGCCGCAAAAGGTGAGGCAGAAAGATCGGGATCCGCCTACGAAAAGGGTCGGCATTTTGCCCTCTATGAAGTTATCTCACTGCTCGCGCAGCAGGCAGATGCCTTTGGAATCGATCGCTCGGTCGTGGGTCTCGCAGGAGTAGACCCGGAGCGAGATCTCCTTGCAGCAGATTGCCTGAAGGCGCCCCCACCCGGAACATAACGCGGTGGGTCATTATGCGCAGTGCCGAGGCGCTGTGCGCGGTCGCCGCACAATCAGCGCTATGTTCAAGTGAGCGCGGGAGCGCGCTGCAGCGGTGGTCAGCGCGCGAGGCCGGCCGGCTCCAGATGCCGACGCTGGTGCACGCGGGTGACGATAATGCGCGATGTCGAATTCGGCGAAGCCCGATTCCACAGCCATTAGGGCCCAAAAACTAACCGGTTCGGTGCCTATCGCCGGACCTGCTGTTTTTGCTTCTCGTGCTCAGCCCAAGCCTTCGCCGCTGACAACTTGCTAAAACTCCGCGTCGTGTCCGGTTCATGGGTATTGCGGACAACGACTTGATACCGGACCCGCCCGGCTCCACCTCGCGTGCGAATCAGCACCATCGTGATCTCCTCGCCAGTGTTCCCCAAGCAGCTGAGGCAAAGCGGGAGGAGCTCCGTCGCCGCCAACCGCTGCCCTCGTCCACCATACGCTTCTGCGCCGGACTCCTCGGACTTTTCGCGCCAGCGTGCGGCTGGCGCGCTTGCCCGTTGGCGCTCCGCCGAGGGAACGGGCGTTCCCGGCGCGCAGATTTCGACCGAAGTGTCTGCCAGCGCTGCGCTATGGGCGCAGTGTCAAGCTCGCTTTCTTCACGAATTCCCGACTTACTGAGCACGACCGATCACCCCCCACTTTGCCACCCTGCGACCGCAGACCTTTCCGGTCCGACGGCTGACCCCATTCGTCTTTGACACCCGCGGCCGTCACCCCAATTCTCCCCGCCGCGCCACACGCGCGGCACGGTACGGCCAAGGAGTCGGGACGGCAATGACGGCGGGCAAGATCCTCATCGGCCAGGTCCTTCTGGTACTCGCCATCGTCGTGCTGGGGACCGCCGTGGCGACTGAGTGGACGGCTTGGCAGCTGGGCTTCCAGCGCCGGCTGGGATCACCTTGGTTTCAGGTGCAGGGCCTGCCGGTCTACTACCCCTGGCGGCTCTTCGAGTGGTGGTTTGTCTACGAGGCCTACGCGCCCCGGGTGTTCAACACCGGCGGCCTGATCGCCGGCGGCAGCGGCCTGCTCGGCGCCCTGGCGGCCATCCTCGGTTCGGTGTGGCGGGCCCGCCAGTCGCGCCTCGTTACCACCTACGGTTCCGCCCGCTGGGCGACTCCCTGCGACGTCGCGCAGGCCGGCCTGACGCAACCGGCGGGGGTTTTTCTGGGGAGGGTGGGGCAGAGCTACCTGCGCCACGACGGCCCGGAGCACGTCATGGCCTTTGCGCCAACGCGCTCCGGCAAAGGCGTCGGGCTCGTGGTGCCGACGCTGCTCACTTGGCCCGGCTCCGCGGTCATTCACGACATTAAGGGCGAGAACTGGCAGCTGACCGCCGGCTGGCGGTCGAAGAGTTCGCACTGCCTGCTGTTCAACCCGACCGACGCGCGCTCGGCCGCCTACAACCCGCTGCTCGAGGTTCGCCAGGGCGTCCACGAAGTCCGCGACGTGCAGAACATCGCCGACATCCTGGTCGACCCGGAGGGTGCGCTGGAGCGGCGCAACCACTGGGAGAAGACCTCCCACGCGCTCCTGGTGGGCGCCATCCTGCACGTGCTCTACGCCGAACCGGACAAGACGCTCCGCGGCGTGGTGAATTTCCTGTCGGACCCGGCGCGGACCTTTGAGCAGACGCTGTGGGCGATGATGGCCACGCCGCACGTGGCGGGTGCGCCCCACCCGGTGGTGGCCTCCGCCGCCCGGGAGGTGTTGAACAAGAGCGACAACGAGCGCTCCGGCGTGCTCTCCACGGCCATGAGTTTTCTGGGCCTGTACCGGGACCCGACGGTGGCGGCGGTGACCGCCCGGTGCGACTGGCGGATCGCGGACCTGGTGGAGGGCCCGCACCCGGTCTCGCTGTACCTGGTGGTACCGCCGTCGGACATCTCGCGGACCAAGCCGCTCATTCGGCTGCTGCTGAACCAAATCGGGCGGCGCCTGACCGAGTCGCTGGAGGTGCGTGGGCGCGCGGGCCGACCGCTGCTCTTGATGCTGGACGAGTTTCCGGCACTGGGGCGACTGGATTTCTTCGAGTCGGCGCTGGCGTTCATGGCGGGCTACGGGCTGCGCGCGGTGCTGATTGCGCAGTCGCTAAACCAGATTGAGAAGGCCTACGGGCCGAACCACGCCATCCTGGACAACTGCCACGTGCGCGTCGCCTTCGCCACCAACGACGAGCGCACCGCCCGGCGGATCTCGGACGCCTTGGGCACGGCCACCGAACTCCGTGCCCAGCGCAACTACGCCGGTCACCGCCTGGCGCCGTGGCTGGGTCACCTGATGGTCTCGCGCCAGGAGTCGGCGCGGGCGCTGCTCACGCCCGGCGAGGTCATGCAGCTGCCACCGGACGAGGAGATCGTCATGGTCGCCGGCCACCCGCCGGTGCGGGCCCACAAGCTCCGCTACTACGAGGACCGCAACTTCACCCGGCGCCTGCTGCCGCCGCCGGTGTTGTCAGACACCGCCTACGCCGACCGGCCCGCCCCGCGGGCCGACGACTGGACCGGACGCGCCGTCGCCGTGCCCGCTGCCGTGAGCCCGTTACCCCCCGGGTTCGTCGGCGGGGACGGCGATGGCGGACTCCGGCGTGCCACCGAACCGGACGCGTGGTTGGACGGAATTGAACCGCGCGTGCTTCGAGCCGAGGACGCTCTGGTGGACGAGCCGCTCTCGCCAGCGGGTGAGCGCCGGCTGCCAGCGCGCGCGTTCGGCCGCACGGCACGCCTGGCCGCCCTCGACCCGGGCGATGGGATTCCGCTGTGAGGCACGCCCGCTTGAATGTCTTTCTGGAGAGCGAGCACGCGCGCCGGCTGACGGAACTGGCCACGCTGCGCGGCCTGTCCAAGTCGAGCCTGGTCGCCGCGGCGCTGGCCGCCTTCCTCTTGCCCGAGGGGGCGAACCAGCGCGAGGCCGCCATCGCCAAGCGCCTGGATCAACTCACCCGCCAGGGCGAGCGCCTCGCCGAGCACCAGGAGATCGGCCTGGAGACCTTGGCGCTCTTCGTCCGTTACACGCTGGCGGTCTCGCCGCCGGTCAGCGCGGACCAGCAGGACGCGGCCCGCGCCCAGGGCGAGGCGCGGTTCGCCCGCTTCGTCGAGCAGCTGGGCCGCCACCTGCAACGCGGCGGCAGCCTGGTCGAGCGCGTGCACGCCGAGATCCGGCCGGACGCGGCCGAGTTTCTGGATCCCGACCCGGCGCCCAACGAGGCCGTGCCATGACCGAGCCGCTGATGTCGCCGCTCACGTCCGCCGCCCTGGTGCTCGACCGGCAGAGTCGCATGCTCCGGAGTGCACTGGGGCCGGTGATTGCCGGCGCGCTGGCCGACCCGGACATCGTGGAGATTCTGCTCAACCCCGACGGTTCCCTGTGGTTTGACCGGCTGGGGGCGGGGCGCACGCCGTCGGGGATCACGATGCCGGCGGCCGCGGCCGAACGGATCATCCGGTTGGTGGCCTCGCACGTGCACCAGGAGGTGCACGCCGGCGCGCCGCTGGTCTCGGCCGAACTGCCCGAGACCGGCGAGCGGTTTGAGGGCCTGCTGCCGCCGATCGTGCGCGCGCCGACCTTTGCGATTCGCAAGCGTTCGGCCGGGGTCATTCCCTTGAGCCGCTACGTCACGACCGGCGTCCTCACCGCGGCGCAGGCCACCTTTCTGCAGGGTGCCGTCTGGAGTCGCGCCAACATCGTCATCGCCGGCGGCACCTCCACCGGCAAGACCACGCTGGCGAATGCGCTGCTGCAGGAAGTGGCGGCCACCGGCGACCGGGTCATCGTCCTCGAGGACACGGTCGAGCTGCAGTGCCTGGCCGACGACCACGTGCCGCTCCGCACGCGCCCGGGCGTGGTCTCCATGGCCGACCTGGTGCGTTCCACCTTGCGCCTGCGACCCGATCGCATCGTGGTGGGGGAGGTGCGCGGCGCCGAGGCCCTCGACCTGCTCAAGTCCTGGGGCACCGGCCACCCGGGCGGCATCGCCACGTTGCACGCGGGCTCCGCCCGCGGCGCGCTGACTCGCCTGGAGCAACTGATTCAGGAAACCGTCATCACCGTGCCCCGCGCCCTGATCGCCGAGGCGGTGGACGTCGTCGTGTTCATCGCCGGGCGCGGCCAGCGCCGGCGGGTTGAAGAGATCGTGCGGGTGGTTGGGCTCACCCCGGACGGTTACCACCTGGAGCCCGTTGCTGAACAGCCGGGAGATGCGCATGTTGAGGACTGATCGTGATCGATACCGACCCGCCCGTGGGGCGTTGCTGGTGCCCCTGTCGTTGCTGGTGGTTGCTCAGGCTCAAGCGGCCGGCTCCAACATGCCCTGGGAGGCGCCGTTGCAGGCGGTGCTCGACTCGGTGCAGGGGCCGGTCGCCCGCATCATCGCGGTGATGGTCATCATCGTCACGGGCTTGACGCTCGCCTTCGGTGACACCAGCGGCGGCTTCCGGCGGCTGATCCAGATTGTCTTTGGCCTGTCAATCGCCTTTGCCGCCTCGACGTTCTTCTTGAGCTTCTTCAGCTTCGCCGGCGGGGCGCTGGTCGCGTGACGGACCTCACCGGGAGTTTGGCCGACGGCTTTGAAGTGCCGCTGCACCGCTCACTCACCGAGCCGATTTTGCTCGGCGGGGCGCCCCGGCCGCTGGCGATTGTCAGCGGCACCCTGGCCGCCGCGGTCGGCATCGGGCTGCAGTTCTGGGTGCTCGGCGCCGGTCTGGCGGTGGTGGGCCACACGCTGCCGGTCTGGGGGGCGAAGACCGACCCGCAGTTTCTGGAGGTGTTTGCCCGGCACCTCAAGTACCCGACACACCTGGAGGTCTGACCGGTGTTGTCCCTGACCGAGTATCGCAAGCGACCGCGCGCTCTGGCCGACTACCTGCCTTGGGCGGGACTGGCGGCCCCGGGCGTGGTCTTGAACAAGGACGGCGCGTTTCAGCGCACGGCCCGCTTTCGGGGGCCGGACCTGGACAGCGCCAGTGACAGCGAACTGCTGGCCGCCACCGCGCGCCTCAACAACGCCTTGAAGCGCCTTGGCTCCGGCTGGGCGCTGGGCGTGGAGGCCGCCCGGCGGCCGGCGGCGGCCTACCCGGTGGAGGATTTTCCGGACGCGCTCTCCCTGATGGTGGACGAAGAGCGCCGCGCCGCCTTCGAGTCAGCGGGCACTCACTTCGAGAGCGCTTACCACCTGACCCTGGTCTGGCTGCCGCCGCCCGAGTCTCGGGCGCGCGCCACCCAGTGGCTGTTCGAGCAGCCGGCGCGGGCCAGCGTCGATTGGCGCGAGCAGCTGGCCGCCTTCGTGACCGCCACCGACCGGTTGTTGTCGCTGTTGGAGAGTGCCCTGCCCGAAGTGCAGTGGCTCACCGATGCCGAGACACTGACGTACCTGCACGCCTGCGTCTCGAACACTCGGCACCCGGTGGCGGTGCCCGAGGTGCCGTTTCATCTGGATGCGCTGCTGGCGGATGCGCCGTTGGCGGGTGGCTTGAGCCCGATGCTGGGCGATCAACACCTGCGGGTGCTGACCGTGCGGGGCTTTCCGGCGACCACCTGGCCGGGACTACTCGATGACCTCAATCACCTCGGCTTCGCCTACCGCTGGACCACGCGCTTTATCTGCCTGGACAAGGCGGCCGCCGAGCACGAACTCACCACGCTCCGCCGCCACTGGTTCAGCAAGCGCAAGGGGCTGGTGGCGATGCTGCGCGAGACGCTGACCCAGGAGGCGAGCCCGCTGGTGGACTCCGATGCCGACAACCAGGCGGCCGACGCGGACCAGGCGCTCCAGGAACTGGGCAGCGACGCGGTGGCCTACGGCTACGTGACCGCCACCGTGGTGGTGAGCGATCCCGACCCGGCGGTGGCGGACGAGCAGCGCAAAGCCGTCGAGCGGGTGATTCAGGGCCGGGGTTTCGTCACGGTCCCCGAGTCGTTCAACGCCGTGGAGGCCTGGCTGTCGTCGTTGCCAGGACAGGTCTACGCCAACGTTCGTCAGCCGCTGATCTCGACGCTTAATCTGGCCCACCTCATGCCGTTTTCCGCGGTCTGGGCCGGGCCGGAGCGCAACGCCCATCTCAACGGCGCGCCGCTCATGGTCACGCGCACCGGCGGGGCGACGCCGTTTCGGCTGGTGACCCACGTGGGCGACGTGGGCCACACCCTGGTGGTGGGCCCCACCGGCGCCGGCAAGTCCGTGCTGCTCGCCATGCTGGCTCTGCAGTTTCGCCGTTACCCCGGAGCGCGGCTCTTTGTCTTCGACAAGGGCGGTTCGGTGCGCGCCACCGTGCTCGGGCTCGGTGGCGAGCACTACGACCTGGGCGCGGAGGGCGCCATCGCCTTTCAGCCGCTGGCTCGCATTGATGACTCCACCGAGCGTGCCTGGGCGGCCGAGTGGCTGGCCACGCTGCTGGTCCACGAAGGCGTGGATCTGACCCCCGCCGTCAAGGACGCCGTGTGGTCGGCGCTCGGCAGTCTGTCGTCGGCGCCGGTCGTGGAGCGCACGCTGACCGGGCTCTCGATCCTGCTGCAGTCTCACGACCTGCGCCAGGCGCTGCAGCCCTACACGCTGAGCGGCGCCCACGGGCGGCTGCTCGACGCGGATCAGGACCGGCTCGGCGCGTCGGCGGTGCAGGGCTTTGAGATGGAAGCGCTGATGCACGGCAAAAGTGCCGTGCTGCCGGTGCTGACGTACCTGTTTCACCGGCTGGAGGCTCGCTTTGACGGCGCGCCGACCTTGCTGATTCTCGACGAGGCCTGGGTGTTTCTGGACGACCCGGCCTTCGCCGGGCGGATCCGCGAGTGGCTCAAAACCTTGCGCAAGCGCAACGTGGCCGTGATCTTCGCCACCCAGTCGCTGGCCGACATCGGCCGCTCGTCGATCGCGCCGGTCCTGATTGAGAGCTGCCCGAGCCGGATCTTCCTGCCCTCGCCGCAGGCGACTGAGCCCCAGCTCAAAACGATCTACCAGGGCTT
Organism: Gammaproteobacteria bacterium; assembly: GCA_031395645.1. GTDB lineage: Bacteria > Pseudomonadota > Gammaproteobacteria > Steroidobacterales > SHZI01. The sequence continues at coordinate 57,998 of JANNJM010000008.1, forward strand.
CGGGCTCAACGACCGGCAGATCGGGATCATTGCCCGGGCCACACCCAAGCGCGAGTACTACTACCAGTCGGCGCTCGGCGCCCGGCTCTTTGATCTGGACCTGGGACCCATCGCTCTGGCGTTTGCGGGCGCTTCGACGCCCGCCGACCAACGGGCCATTGACTCTATATATGAGTCGTTCAGCAGCCCGCCTGCCGCCGCACAGTTTGCTGTGGCGTGGCTGCGCCACCGCGGCCTGGCCTGGGCCGCGGTCCTGGCCGAAAACTTTTCCGCCATCACTTCAAACGGGAGATCCTCATGAACGCATTGCAACGCTGTCTGATCGTGACGTGGCTGTTGACGGGCCTGGCCGTGCCGGCCCACGCCCAGTGGGTCGTTACCGATCCCGGCAACCTGGTGCAGAACGTACTGACCGCGGCCCGCAGCCTGCTGCAGGTCAAGAACCAGGTCGAGCAGCTGAAGCACGAGGCGCAGTCGCTGCAGAACGAGGCGCGGAACCTGCGCGCGCTGGACTACAACTCGCTCGGTGACCTGCGGCGGGCGCTCGAGGCGACCGATCGGCTGATCGCCGAGGCGGAGGGACTGGGTTTTGAGGTGAGCCGGGTCGAGCAGCAGTTCAAAACGCTCTACCCGGACACCTACGACCCCAACCTGCCGGGCTCGCGGCTGCTGACCGATGCCCGCGAACACTGGCGCAACGCCCTCGAAGCGCTGCGCACTGCCGTGCGGGTTCAGGCCCAAGTCCAGGAGAACTTCCAAACCGACGAGTCGGTGCTCGGGGATCTGGTCACGCGCAGTCAGGGCGCGGCTGGCGCCCTGGAGGCCACCCAGGCTGGCAATCAGTTGTTAGCGCTGTCGATCCGCCAGCAGCTGCAGGCTCAGCAGCTCGCCATCAGCGAGGGGCGGGCGGTGGCGGCGGAATCGGCACGCACGGTGGCCGCGGCCGAGCGGGCCCGGGCCGTGCGCGTGAAGTTCCTCGGTGCCGGCACGCGCTACACGCCGGCCGCCGTCGAGATGTTCGCGCCGTAGCCATTCACTGACCCGCACTCACCCGGTTCTGCCCCATGGACAATCTCGGCGTCATCGACCGCTTCCTGGCGATCTTCACCCAGTACATCGACTCCGGGTTTGGCCTGTTGGGCGGGGAGGTCGCCTGGCTGACCGGCATCCTGGTCGCCCTCGACGTGACGCTCGCCGGACTCTTCTGGGCGATGGGCGGCACGGACGACGTCATCGCCAAGCTCCTGAAGAAGATCCTCTATGTCGGCGCCTTCGCCTTCATCCTCAACAACTTCAATCAGCTGTCCGGAATTCTCTTTCACTCGTTTGCCGGACTCGGGCTCACCGCCACCGGTTCCGCCCTGACCGAAGCGGAGCTGCTGCAGCCGGGGCGTCTTGCCGCGGTCGGCGTGGAAGCCGGACGGCCGTTGCTCGCCCAGATCGGCGACCTGGCCGGTTTTCCCGAGGTGTTTTTGAACATCGATAGCATTGCCGTGCTGTTTCTGGCCTGGCTGGTGGTGATCGTCAGCTTCTTCGTGCTGGCGGTCCAGCTGTTCGTGACCTTGATCGAGTTCAAGCTGACGACGCTGGCGGGTTTCATTCTGGTGCCCTTTGCCTTGTGGAACCGGACGGCGTTTCTCGCCGAGCGGGTGCTGGGCAATGTGGTGGCGTCCGGGATCAAGGTGCTGGTGCTGGCGGTGATTGTCGGCATCGGCAGCGGCATCTTTGGCGAGTTCACGGCGCCCACCGGCACCGATCCCAGCCTCGACGTGGCGCTCGCCACCATGCTCGGCGCTCTGGCGCTGTTTGGGCTCGGCATCTTCGGTCCCGGCATTGCCGCCGGTCTGGTCGCGGGCGCGCCGCAACTGGGCGCCGGTGCGGCGGCCGGCACGGCGCTCGCGGCCACCGGCCTCGCCGTGGCGGGCGGCGCTGCCGTGGCGGGCGGTGCGCGTCTCGCCGCCGGTGGAGCGAGTGCCGGCCTCAGTGCCGCCAGCACGCTGAAAGGGCGCGCGGCCAGCGCCGTGGCGGCCGTCACCGGTGGCGCACGAGCGGGGCCCGCGTCTGGTGCCGCCGCCAGCGCAATGGCCGGCGCCTCGAGTGCCGCAGCGGGTGGCTCATCAGCCACTACCAGCAGCAGCAATGCGCCGGGCTGGGCGCGCCGGCTTGCGTCCCGCCAGGCCGTGACCCAGGGCATCGCGACCGCCGTCCACACCGTGCGCGGCGCGGACGCCGGCGGGGCCGGTGCCAGCCCGTCATTACGCCAGGAGGACTGAACCGTGCGCTTTCGACGACCCAGTGTCCGTTACTCGACCACGCCGCCACCGGCCACGCCCTACCAGGCCGCCCAGCAGCTCTGGGACGAGCGCATCGGCGGCGCCCGCGTCCAGGCGTTGAACTGGCGGCGGATGGCCTTCGGCTGTCTGGTCCTCGCCTTTTTCGTCGCGGGCGGCCTGCTGGCCCAGCTCGGCCGGTCGACCGTCACGCCCTACGTGGTGGAGGTCGACCGGCTGGGTGCGGTGCGGGCGGTGGGACCTGCCACCGAGACCTACCGGCCCAGTGAGGCGCAGCTCGCCTACCACCTGGAGCAGTTCATTCGCCGCGTGCGGGCGCGGTCCATCGATCCGATCGTGCTCCGCGACAACTGGCTGGGCGCTTACGACACGGTCACCGATCGCGCCGCGGCCACGTTGAATGACTACGCCCGGACCAACGACCCCTTCGCTAGGGTCGGGCAGACCTCGGTGGCGGTGGAGGTCACGAGCGTGGTCCGCGCCTCGGAGAACTCGTTTCAGGTGCGCTGGATCGAGCGCGCCTACGCCAACGGGGCGCTGGCCACCACCGAACGGTGGACGGCCATTCTCACCGTGCTGCTCAACCCGCCACGCGACGAGCAACGCCTGCGCCAAAACCCCTTGGGAATCTATGTCGATGGTCTGAACTGGAGCCGGGAGCTGAACGCGACCGGTTGAAGGAGTACCCCCTGTGCGAAATCTATTGCTGTTGTTGTCTTTGTCCGGTGTCCTGGTCGCTTGTGCGTCGCCTCCCCAGTTGGAAGCGCCGCCTGACGAGCTGGTGCCGGCCGCGCGGCTCCCGGAGCCGCCGAAGCCGGTCGAAGTGGTGGAGATTCCCAAACTTCTACCGCTGCCGGGGCAGCTCAAGCCCAAGCCGCCGCTGTCCGAGTCTGCCGCCGCCGATCCGCGCGGCGCGGTGAGCGTGGCCCACGAGGCGGCCCGGGTCGAGCCGACCCTCGACAACTACGTCAATGCCACGCAGCTGTGGCCCTACAGTCCGGATGCCTTGTACCAGGTCTACGCCAGCCCTGAGCGGGTGACGGACATCGCCCTCGAGGCCGGCGAGACCTTGATCTCGGTGTCCGCCGGCGACACGGTCCGCTGGGTGATTGGGGACACGGTGAGTGACACCGGTGCCGAGGAGCGCGTCCACGTGCTCGTGAAGCCGGTGCGGGCGGATCTCGCCACCAACCTGGTCATTCACACCAACCGCCGCAGTTACCACCTGGAGCTGACCGCCACCCCGGACACCTGGATGGCCGCGGTCGCCTGGCGCTACCCGCTGGACCGACTGGCGATGCTCAAGACCAACACGGCCAACGCGGAAGCCGTGGCGCCGGTCGCCACCGGCGTGGCGCTGGAGCGGCTGAACTTCCGCTACAGCATCACTGGTGACAGCCCGGCTTGGCGGCCCCTGCGGGCCTTCGATGACGGGGCGAAAGTCTACATCCAGTTCCCGGCCGGGGTCAGCGACCTGCCCCCGCTGTTCACGGTCGGCCCGAAGGGCCAGGTGGAGCTGGTGAACTACCGCAGTCGGCCGCCGTACTACCTGGTGGACCGAATGTTTGAGGCGGCGGAGTTGCGTCTCGGCGGGGATGCCCAGCAGGCGGTGCGCATCAGCCGCCTGCCGGCGGCGGAGCGCCGGCGATGAGCGAGCCCAATCCGGGGGCGCCCCAGCCGACTGAACCGGCGCCGAGTGCGGCGGGCGATGGAACTAAGGAGCCGGCCGAGCACCTGGCGCTCCGCGCGCCACCGCGACCGGTGGTGCGACTGAATCGACGCAATCTGATGTTGGCAACGGGGGTCGTCGGTCTCGGGGTCTTCGGCGCGACGTGGTGGGCGCTGCGGCCGCAGACGCCTCGCGCCGTGGACGCCGACGCGCCCCCGCAAACGGAGCGGGTGCCGCGGCCGGAGGGCTTGAGCGCGCTGCCGCGGGACTACGGGAGTCTGCCCAAAATCCCGGTGCTCGGCGCGCCCGTCGGCGAACTCGGTCGGCCGGTGCTGAGGGCGGAAGAGGAGGCCGGTTTTGATCGGGCCACTGCCGGGGACTCTTACTTTCCGGATCCTGTTGAGGACGCGGCCCGCTCGGGACGGTTGCAACAGCACGACGAAGAAGTGGCGGCGGCCAAGGCCCAGGTGTTTTTTCAACTGGCACAGCGGCGCGGCGCGAACTCGAGTGTGGGGGCCGCGGGCCGCGAGGTGGGTGCACCGTTGGACGTCAGCGGACTCAGTCGTCCGCCATCCGCAGGCGATGCCGGATCCGCCGGGAACGCGCAGTCCGCCAAGCAGGCGTTCCTGGACAAGGCGGCGGACCCTGCCATCTACGCGACCGGCACGCTGCAGGTGCCGCGCTCGCCCTACGAGGTGATGGCGGGCACGGTCATCCCTGCCGCGTTGCTGACGGGGATTAACTCGGACCTGCCTGGCCAGATCATTGCCACGGTCACCGGCAACGTGTTCGACACGGTGAGCGGGGAACACTTGCTGATTCCGCAGGGATCACGGCTGCTCGGGCAGTACGATAGCCAGGTGGCCGGGGGCCAGCGGCGCGTGCTGCTGGTTTGGACCCGGTTGCTGCTGCCGGACGGGTCCTCAGTGGTCCTGGACCGGCTGCCTGGCGTGGATCTCGCCGGCTACGCCGGACTGGAGGACGGGGTTGACCAGCATTGGAAGCAGGTCTTTACCGGCGCGGTGCTCGCCACGTTAATTGGCATCAACACGGAGCTGGCCTCCCCGAACCGCTCGGGCGACTCGGGTTCAATCATCATCGCTACGCGCGACAGCGCCCAGGACACGATCAATCAGATCGGCCAGCAGCTCACTCGCCGCAATCTCAATCGGCAGCCGACGCTGACCATTCGCCAGGGATATCCGGTGCGGGTCATCGTCAATCGGGATTTGGTACTCCGACCTTATGGTGCGTCTGCGTCTGCGTCTGCGTCTGCGTCGGCGGAGGGTTCGTTGTGAAGCTGCGACTGGGGCCGCTGCCAGTAGCGAAACCGGTGCGCTTGACCATCACGGTCTCCGTAGAACTTAAGTCGGCGTTGGACGACTACGCAAGACTGCACGCGGACGCGCACGGCCAGGCGGTGACGGCGGAGACGCTGATCCCGGTGATGCTGCAGACCTTTGTGGCGAACGATCGGGGATTTCAGCAGGCGCGGCGACAGAAGGCGTAGTCGCACAGCGCCAGGGGCGCTGGCCGATGACAATCCGTAGGGCCTCGATACCGGGGTGTTGATTGCCGTCGCGATAGGTCAGTGCCACGGGCAGTCGGGGGTTGTGGCCCGCTATCGTGTGCGTCGCGACTCCGAGGTGGCCCACGGCATCCGCGAGGCCCGACGGCAGCAGGGCGACGGCCGGCACGGCCGCGACCGTGGTCAGCAGGCCCAGCCAGGAGGTGATACTCCGCACCGGCGGTACACGGCTGTTGGTCTGGTCGGCGAGCGCCTGGAGCCAGTGCTCGGCCGCGACGGCCCAACCGTCAGTGACGAGAATTTCCGGCATCTCCAGAAGATTGCTCACAGTAGGGTGAGCCCTCCCCGGGACTCCGCGTCGTTGCGCTGTCGCGGCGACGAACCGCTCCGTCCAGCAAGGCGCTCGGGTCAGGGCGGACGAAGCGCCCGGATTAAGGGTGACACCCACGTCGATTGAACCGGCGCTCAGGGCCGCCATAGCATTCCCCGCGCCGAGTGAGACGATCTCAACCGACAGGTCCGGCAACTGCTGGCGTAGGGCGGCCACGCACACCGTGAGACGCGGTGTGGCCACGGCGTCGCTCACCCCGATGCGCAGGCACCGCGTTGAGGCGGCCTCAACGTCAACAACGTGAGCCTTCAGTCGCGCGGCGTGGGCCAGGATAGCGCGGGCCTCTGGCAGCAGCGCGACACCCATGGCAGTCAGCTCGCTGCCCTTGGCTGACCGGTGCAGCAGGGGGCAACGCAGTTGGCCTTCCAGGTGCCGTATAGAGCGGGAGAGGGGCGACTGCTCGATGCCGAGGCGGGCCGCTGCCCTCCCGAAATGACCCTCCTCGGCAACCGCGATGAAGTGTCGGAGGTGGCGCAGTTCCATCGGTCGATTTCGACGGATGCGCGAAGCCGGCACAACCGGGCCGGTCGTACTGGGTCGTACTTTGGCAATGGGCTGTTGGATTTTGCGGTGCGGGGGGCCTTTCCCTCGCGTTGCTCGTGGCGAGCTACACGGGGCGGTATCGAGGCTGCCAACCGATTGACTTCGGCCCCGAGTCAGGCGATTCTCGGGCCCACAACAAACTGATTCGGACCCTAGGTCCGTGCATTCGAAGGAGCCGGACGGTCGGAGTCGCTGCATCCGCCGTTCGTGGGGCGGCTCCCCATCTAAGGGGGAGCCATGATTGAGTGTCGTTTGAAGTCGATTTGCCTCACGGCCAGTGAGGCAATTTCAAGTTGGCCGCCTAGCGCGCGGATTCCAAAGGCTTCGCCGCCAAGTTTGGTCCCACACCGGGCACCGATTGTCGCGATGGTACTTTTTCTGTTGGCCGTCCGGCCATCAGCTGGCATTGCCGATGCATCATCGATAGTTCCGGACAAATGTGCTGACCCAAAAGCAGTTGAATTTTCAGGTTCCGACGGAAAGTTGGATCGAGCGGAGATGGAAGTCTTCTTGCGCCACCTGAATTCATGCGTCTTTCGAGACTTTGACGTTGACGTGAGGGATGCAAGCGGAAACCTCACTAGTCTCCGAGACGGCGTCCTAGGCCCAAAGGAACGGCAGGCCTACGTTGACCGCAACCGATTAGAAGCCCAGGAAACCCTCGAAAAGCATATTGAGTCACTGAACAAGGCGATTGCGCCAACCGTAACGGCCCTTGCGCCCGATACGGAGGGCGACGGAGTGACTGTGTCGGCTGCTGAAAAGATTCTGCCAATCGAGAAACGTGAGAAGGCCTACGTATTCGGCGCCTTTATGAGCGCATCGGATCAGATTAAGGACTCGGCGGGCTGGAGTGCCGGTATTGGGTACAGGGCTAGGCAGTTGCCGTTAAGCGTCGCCGGCGCGTTCGTGCTGGACCTGCAACTACGGTTCGATGCCGTTCGCACGAGCACCACCCTAGAGAACACGAATACGCATCGCATCACCTTTAACCCAATTGCCTACGAGCTGCCCCTGTGGCCTACCAGTGGCGGGTCTGACCGACCGCCATTGTTCAAGCTCGGCCTGTTTGGTGTCACTGAGGAGCGCTTAAGGAAAGTGAATCGCTCAGACGCGTCCGAGATCAAGAAGGACTCGACCGGTTTCGTCTACTCTGCTGGCCTAGACGTCGGCCTGGCCGCCGAGGACCGGCTTCGCCTCGAATTTGCCTACACCATACGGCTCGACGAATTCCTGAGCAACAAGCTGTCGGATGACGTCAGTCTCGGTATCCGTTACAACTTCGCTGGCCCACCGAATATCCTGTTCGTGAAATAGTAATGCGTGTTTTTTTCAACGGAACCATCGACCGCTGTGACAAGTTGATCCCCCTTGGAGCCGACCGAAGACTGGCCAAATACACATCGGGAGTCGGATCCCTTGTTCAACTTCCAAGAAGGGTGAATAGGTAGTGAGCCTAGTCGACGCCTATGAGAAGCGGCTCGCCTTGGTCTCGGATTATGCGCGGTCATTGCTATTCGCACTGCTACTTTTTGCGGTGGCGCTGGCGGTAAGTGGACTTATACGCGCGCTACAAATGGAAAGGTCTCTCGCCGAGATTGATCGACTCACGACGGCCATAGGCGCCTCCTGGGCGCCGATTGAGCCCTTGTATTCACGTTCCTTTGATCTAATGGCGCAATATGCGGCTGAGCACTCGACGCCGTGGTCGCAGGTGTACTTATTTCTTTCTATTTCCTACATTGCATTCATCCAGGCCGCACCGAGTCTTGACAATCCAACCATGTCGAAGACGTTGGCCGATGTAGGAGAGTTGGGAAATCGACTCCACGATTACAATTCCGACGTCCGCCAAATCGCTGCTGCTCAACGTCGAGGTCTTCCCTTCGAGCAGCTCTCGAAAGCAGACCTCCAAGCGCTAGTTCGTATATTTGCCTTTAAGCTCACGCCCAGGCAGGTGGAAACAATGGAGAAGACGGCGAAGCTTGCGACAGTTGCATTGGCGCTGCAAGAAGCTGGGCCCGAATCCCTTCGCTTTGCACCACACGTGAAAAATCTACTTGTTCGTTTCTCCGGGGGGGTGAAATTCAGCGAAGTCACGACTAACTTGATGTTGCAAGACCTTCGGGCAACCGGTCGGTCTGAGAGTACATCTCCGGAGTTTATTGGCTTGAGAGGTCGGATAGTCAATCTTCCCGGGCAAAATATTGCGCAAGTCGAGGACGAGCGTGATGAGGCGCGAGGAAAGGTAACGAGGCTAAATCAGGATGCTGGAGTTGACCTCCCGTTTCTCGGTGTGATGATAAAGCCCGCTCATTTGTTGGTAGGTAGTACGCTTGTCAATGCCGTACTGTTGATCATCTTTGTGACCGCCATTCGACGAATGACGCGCGATGTCGGTCGCTGGCAGGACTTGGCAGGCTGCAAGTCAGTGGACGAGATTTGTATCGCGTTCCGGATCGAAATAGTCTCGACCTCGTGGCCCCGGCGCTTACTCTATGGGTTTTTATTGCTAAGCCCAAGCATCGCAGCTGCCAGTCTATTTGTCGGAGACACTGCGGACGATCGTCTTCTCGCGACTGCAGTTGCGGCGGCGCTGGTCTCGCTGGCTTTCACCGCAGTTTCTCAGAGATCCAAAAACTATTTACCCATCTGGTGGTAGCCATCGATGCCTCTAGGCGCCACGATACAACGAAGGCCCAGCTATTTCGGCGATTGAATCGCCGCCGAAACCAACACGTCAACCGGGTAGACTGAAGGAAGACCGAATGAAGCCCCCACCGAGAATCGCCCAGGCGGCACGCGCCCGCATAACCAAAGCCGCGGCGCAAATTCGAGAATCGTTTGCCGCCTTCGCCGACGGCAGGCCTGGCGATGCCGAGCCGGAAGCCGCCCGACGGGTACAAGTCTATCAGGTGCGCACCGGCAGCTCTTTGCAGGACGCGCGCCGCGAGGTTGCCAAACCCACCGAGGGCCAGGAGAGGATTTGGGGGGAGACGGTCGACTTCGTCGATGTTGCGTTCTTCGAGCGCGGAAGGCGCGCCGCCCGGGCGGTTGCACGCATCATTACGAAAGACGGCGTCGCTCTGGGAACGGGATTTCTGATCTCGCCGCGGATGCTCATGACCAACAATCACGTCATCGGCACGGCGGCAGAGTCGGCAGGATTGGTGGCCGAATTCGACTATCAGCGCGACCTCAATGGCAGCGCTATGCCGGTCACGCGGTATACGTTTGACGCCGCGCGCTGCTTCGTGACGAATGGCCAGGATGACCTGGATTACACCGTCATCGCGCTGGGCGAGCGAGTCACGGGCCCGAAGACTCTGGCTCAGTTTGGCTATCTGCCGATCAGCAATGCCCGCAACAAGCATCAGCTCGGTGACCTCGTGAACATCATCCAGCATCCTGACGGCCGGCCAAAAGAGGCCGTACTGCGCGAGAATCAGATCGTCTCGCGCCTTGGCACGGTGCTCCACTATGTGGCCGATACCGAGCCCGGGTCGTCCGGCTCACCGGTATTCAACGTGCAATTCGCAGTAGTCGCATTGCACCACTGGGGGTCGCCGCACCGGGAGCTGACCGACGAGCACGGCAAGACGGTCCCCAAAACCGTGAATGAGGGTATCCGTGCGAGCGCGATCTATGGGGACCTGGCCACGCTGCGGAGTGGCATGACGCCGCTGTCACGCGAATACATCGACGAAGCCTTGCGAATTGGCCTCAAGGACACCGCGCCGGCTGCTACCCCTTCAGAACCCGAGTCCAGTACCTGGAACGCCGGCGCTGGGCACGCTTCCCCTGTTGCTCGAATGTCCCAAGATGGCACGGCTACCTGGACGATTCCGGTGCAGGTTTCGGTCCGGGTCGGCGATGGGCGCGCAGCGTCGCGAATTCCGGAAACCCTCGTGACGCAAACGGGTGCAGGATCGCCTACCCAGTCTGAAGAGGGTCAAGGCGAAGCCATGCTCGAACTCGATCGGAACTACGATAACCGCGGTGGATACGATCCGAACTTCCTCGGGGGCAAGGCCATCCCACTCCCCAAGCTTTCCGCCGCCCAGGCTAAGGTCGCCGCTAGGAACCAGCAAGCGGCCTCGCACGACAACCCGTTCGAGCTGAAATACCACCACTACAGCGTGCTGATGAACGGCCTGCGACGCTTGGCGTTCGTTTCGGCCGTCAACATTGACGGGGCGACATCCAAGGACTTCAATCGCCAGGCCGGCATCATCAGCGACCCCTTCGAGAGCGCGGTCAACGGCGAAGCCACCGAATTGTGGTTCGCGGAAGACCGCATTCGCGAAGATGAGCAGACGCCGAGGGACTTCTATCAGGGGCAGACGACGTTCGATGCTCATGGCAACAAGGTGATCGACAAGAGGACCGGCGGCGTTCACATCAACCGGATGTTCCAGCAAGGCCATTTGACGCGACGGCAGGATCCTCTGTGGGGTCACGACGACAATCTCATCCGGTTTGCGAACGCGGATACCTTCCACGTCACGAACTGTGCGCCTCAGGTCGGGTTTTTCAATATGGGAATAGCCAAGCGCGAAAACATCGAGGGCAAAGCGAAGACCACGAAGAGCACGAACAAAAGAACAAGCGCACATGCCGGTGGCAACCTGTATTGGCGGGCGCTCGAGGAGTACGTCCTCAGCAATGCACGCGCCAATCGGGGACGCGTGTGCGTTTTTACGGGACCGGTCTTCGACGATGAAAACGACTGCGATTGGGATCGCGGTCGGCCGGATATGAAAGGATTCAAGGCCCCTCGAGAGTTCTGGAAACTCATCCTGCGCGTCGAGAACAAGGCATTGCATGCGACCGCACTGGTCATCGATCAATCGCCGCTCATCGACTATCTACCCGAAGCGGTCCGGCGGGGCGAAGTCATCGAGCGGCTGCCGTATGAGAAGATCGCCAAGTATCATGCGAGCCTCGCGGAACTCGAATCGCGCACTCGCCTCGACTTCGGCAAGGAAGTGCGCGCCGCCGACACCTATGTGCCCACGGGCCGTGGCGAGAAAAGGCGTCTACGGAAAGTCGAGGATATCAGCGAGGTCTCGTTGACCAAACCACGAGGACGACGCGATTCGGCGCGGAGCAGTGCGCTAGTGCGGAAAGTAGTCCGCTAGTGCCCCGGGAGTCTACCTGAGGTCAGAAGTGGAATTGTCTCGTAATCTGAGTCGAGGAGGTTCCCGTGAATAAATCAAAGTTTACCGACAGCCAGAAAAGTGGCGTTCTTAAGCAGGCCGCGGCCGGGACGTCGGTGCCCGTGGTGCTCGAACACGACGAGGTCGCGGAGTAGGACTCCACCTACGATCTGGCCACTAGCGGCTGACAATTTCCGCCCCTAGCTGACCTCGTGCCTCCTAACGGGCCAGCCCTTTAACCATCACCTTACCGTTCTGCGCCCTATAGAGCATCGCTCGGATGGACATCACGTAAACAGGATCGCATACGGCGTAGTTCCTGCCGGTACCGATTCGAATCAGCATGGGTCTGTCTCCATCGGCAAGGTCGGCAAGTATTTGACCGATACCAAGGCTTCCGTTTCCGGTCTTCTGGGGGAACTCTTTACGTATTGCGTCCTCGATCTCTTTAGCATTGAAATGCTGCTTCGTGAGTTTCCCTATGACGAAGATCGTCTGGTTCTTGCGTTGGACGCCCGACTCCTTTTGATTGAGGTGCCTCTGAACGACGTCCCACGCTGTGCGAAATGACCCGACGAGCATCGCACGATCAGCCTCGTCCATTTGCATGGGATCGAACAGCCAGTCGCTTTTGGCCAATTCGTGCGCAAGCGCTTCACAATACTCGTGAACGCGCTGCGGTATGCCAAGACTCCGGTGGTGGACGTGTTCGATGATTGACTCTAGGTGCGCGGTTGTCGCGCTAACTTTGAGTTGCTTAAATCCACGAGTTACAAGCTCCCTCACCTGATTCACGTTCATTCCGCTAACGCGAGGGAGTTCCGTGAGTCTGTTTGAAACTGAGCGAAGATTCTCTATACCAGAGAAGTACTTAAGGACCCCATCGGGTACACCAACAATTAGTAACTGTACTTGATGGCAGGCGTACCGTGGGTCATCGCAAAGAATAATGATGTGTGCCAACTCATCCATTAGGGCGCGTGAGGAAAACAGCGCCTCCAGATTGTCGAGAATCAGAACTTTCTTCCCCGAATGTTGCTGATCGAAAGCCTTGAATGCTTCCAACAGCGGTTCGTCCTGTTTAACGGAGTACATGCCCTTATGGCTCACCTGGGCGGAGGCGACTACAGCATCAAGTCCAGCCACTTTGGTCTCCTCATAGGCGGACTTTCCGGCTGCTCCGGTGCGGACAAGTGCATCATGAATTTCTTTTGTTATGGAATTCTTTCTGGCTCCATTCGCGCAGTTGGCGACCGCAAAAGGAACTTTGTCTTGCGAGAGCACGCGTCGATAAAGCCACGTCTTTCCGTTTCCACTCTCCCCGTGCAAAACGATGTGCTTCGACGATCCGATAGCCCGCCGAAGAAATTCTTCGTGGTTGGGTCGTTCGATGTACATGCTCTCGTTGATCTCGTGAGTACGAGGCGTAAATACCTCATTGATACTCTTGCGAAAAATTGTCACGGTCATCAATTACCCTCGTTATAGCCAAAGAGGTATTGCTTGTGTCGGTTCCAGATGTGCTGGGGGCAGCGCTTTCCCTAGCGCCGCTGACTATATGCGCTATGGGGTCTCAACCGCGATCCCCCCGCGCGCCGCGTAACTGCTTAGTGCAGATATTACGTGGAATTCGGCGTCGCGAGCGCCCCCATATCCACGAAAGCCGTGGGCTGCGGCATCTCCGCGCTGATCCCTTCGCGGGCGCAGTACTGTGGCACCGGCAGTTCGCTGCCGGCGGAACCGTTCAGCAAGGCTCGCCACGCCGCCGCCGTCCGTCGTCCCGTCACTGTTCGTCGTCGCATCGCCGATCTCCCGCTGGACTTCCCCCAGTATTTAGGACACTCCGGAGCCTCGTGGTGAGGCCCGTTCAAAGGCCTCGGGACTGACCCCGCCGAGATGGCTGTGCCGACGGGTCCGGTTGTAGAAGACCTCGATGTAGTCGAACACGTCCGCCTTGGCGAGATCGCGGGTTTTGTAGATGCGCTTCTTGACGCGTTCCTTTTTCAGGCTGCTGAAGAACGATTCGGCCACGGCGTTATCCCAGCAGTTACCACGACGACTCATGCTCGGCTCGATATTGTTCGCCTGGCAGAAGCGCAGCCAGTCGTCGCTACCGTACTGGGAGCCTTGGTCGGAGTGCACAAGTACCCGCTGCTGTGGCTTGCGACGCCACACCGCCATCACCAGGGCATCAAGCACGAGCTCGCGGGCCAGCGTCGGCTTCATCGACCAGCCCGGCGGCCGTGGTGGCCGGGATCCTGGGCTGGCAGACTCAGCTTATGGGGTGTTTGAAATGCCTATTCCCCACTATTCTCGAATTGAAGCTAACTGCGGTCACAATTGAGGCGATTGATTGCCTCACCCCACTGGATGAGGTGGGCAAGCCCAAGCTCTGCAAAATGGAGGCGCCTACGATGGTACTCTTACTCACAACGCTGACGCCGCAACCAGTTTCAGGAGAACAATAATGATTAGGTCGTTTCCGGTGCTAGCCGCAGCCTTGGCATTGGGTTGTACAACTGGCGCCGCAACCGTTGGCCCCGGCATGAACTCGGCCGAGCAGGGAACCACTCGACTGGCAAATGCCTCATTCGTTTCCGGTGGCGATGCATCAGGACAGACTCTCTCGCCTGATGCTTCCAAGCTGTCGATCTTGTATCGCAGTGCTTCTGTGCATGCGGAATCGGGAGCCAAGACACCCCGTGTCGCCGCCACAGCAATTGCGTTTTCTGTTCCAGTGTCGGGCGGCCCTGGGGTCACCGACCTAAAAATCGACATGCGCGGAGGCTGGACCGTCGGTGGAAATGCAGGATGTACGTTCCTCGCCTCGGTCAATGGCGTGAATGTGATCTCTGAGATTCGAGCAGATGGCACCTTCCTATTCAGTCGGATGCTTACTATCTCAGTACCAGGTTCGCTTGATCTTGCTATATCAGCGGCCTGTACGGTCATTGGCAAAGAGCCTGGCAACTTCGGCGACCTGACAATAGATTCAGTTGACATAGCGTTATTGCAGCCTGATCGTCAACGCAGCGACACCAGTCAACCCTAGATTGACGCGATACGAGACTTAGTATTTCTAGCCTGGCGCGTGACTATCGGCATGGTTTCTCCGCGCTAAGTTTGGAGTAATTTCCATATGCCCGCTCCGAAGAGCCCTAGGCACTGAAAGGCTTTCCTAGGTATGTAGCGTCCATCAATTGAAGTGGTTAAGACCGGCCAACGTTTGGTCCGGCATTTTGCAATGGGTTACTCAGGCTATCGGAGCATTGTTTATGAATCGTGCGGTCTTTTCGCTCGCCATCGCGCCGTTATTGTTTTTTGCTTCCGGCTGCCACCAAACAAGCATAGCAATTGATGAGGTCGCTATCGGTGTAGAGGAGTTTGGGTTTGTAACGGTCTCAGCTCCGCTCTTGTCCGAAGCCCCGGGTGAGGAAGACGCGAATGAGTTCGCATTTGACCTTAAAAGGAATACCTCCGAATACTTTAGTGAAGCTAAGTCTGAAGTTCGAGGGGGCGGTATTACATCAGATAAGAAGTCCCTTTCGGTTGCGGTGCAAGGATCGCTACAAGTAAGTGAAGTGGCCGCCGCAAAGTTTGAGTCGGAGTTGGGTGCATACTCTGACGCTCAGACGCGCCGAGAACAAATCACCCGCATTCGGGACCGAGCTGCTCGGGAGCGGTATTCGGCAGCAGTCCGAGCGGCGAACAATGAGCCTGATGAAGTGAAAGCAGAGAAGGCGCGGATTGATGCTAAGGAAAAACTCGCTGAGGACCTTGAGGCATCACTTCCAAGCGAGCCCGTTAACTACCCAACAGCATCAAGTGGCGATCTGCCTGTGGCCAACGCCGCTACGAAGCCAGAGTCGCAAACCCTTGCCGAAGCTCTGCAGGTTGTAACGGGAGAAAGAGGAGCCAATCAGCAACGATCTCTCTCTAACCGGACCGCTATCATTACATCTGCCGGTGACAAGGCCGTGGAGGCGATGTTTCGGGTATTGGGGAACCCAGGATCGTCTCGAGGAACCACGCGCCAAACGGCTTTCTTCGGAGTAGCTATGGTTTCTGTCGTTCCTGGTCGCATCACCAGAACAGGATACGTTGGCCAAGTCACCGTTTCAGTTGACAGCGAATTACGCCCGTTGGCGGCTAGCGAGGCTGCCGCGTGGATTGGGGTTCACGGCGAAAAAATTGGCAGTAGCTTGACGAGCCTCTTGCTGGCGAGTTCTGGAGGGACTAGTGGCGCTCCGCCGCAGGTCACTGACAACTCCAAATTAAACCGAGATGACTACAATGTATTCCGCGGTGGGATTGATAAGAAGCAAAAACAAACGAATTCACTTGACTCGTACTCGCGTGCGAGGGAGGACCTCAGGAACGTCCCTTCGGAATTTATTGGAGGATCCATTGTTGGGCTAACAGAACTTGGTGGCGGAAGTGCTGCAAGTGCTGGGGATAGGGATCGAGTTTTTCGTTACCCAGATCGAAGTAAGGCGCCAACCGTATCTGCTGTCGCGCCAATGACAGAGGTCCAGGCGCTCGATCTTGCTGGAAGCATTCGCAATCAACGCAATCTGTCACTGTCGCTTGCTGCAGCACTTGCCAAAGCCGGACAGGGTGCCTCTGGCGCAGTTTTCGCTGCTTACGCCAAATCGCTAGAGCAGGACTTTGCGGCACGAACTTCGCAAAACGCGGTTGTTGGATTTAGCACGGGTGAAATGTTTGGCTATCAGATCGGGCCATCCCTGGTTCCGGCAGATCCAGCAGGATTGGCAGCTAAGCCGGAGCGAGTTCTGGAGCGCCAGTCGTTCCCTGTGCTTCTAATTTTCTCAATGCCAGAATCACTGCCAGAGCCGCGCATTTTCTTCAAGACCGACGGCGACGGAGATCCGGTTGAGGCTTTGATTTTGAAATCCAATCTTGTGCTTCGTCAGGATTGGCGCTGGGTACCATTGGAAGCGGGCGCAAAAAAAGGAATTCCGGAGAGTACTCGTCTGGCCTGGACGGACTCATTGGACAAGGCGCAACGCGATTGCCCACTTCCCAAAACAGACTATTGCTACCAGTTGTACTCTCGTGCGGAAATGCTACGGACAATAGCGATTCCTTCGCAAGTAGTTCTGAGCTTGCCGAGCCGGTCCACCGATGACCGAGACGCACCGACCGGCCCGCTACAGTTGGAAACCATCACACCTTCAGAAATTCGAATTGCTGCGGACTCGATCGACGCAAGTTGCGCCAAGAATGCCGGCGAAGTGATCTTGGTTGGCAAAAACCTTGACCAAGTAAAGAGAGTCCACAAGTTCGGCTCCCAGCAGGAGCTTAAGATTGAACGATTAGGTACAACAGCAATTCGTGTCAGCTTTCCGTTATGCCTAGCAGGGGATGAGAGGTTTGTTTCGTTAGAGGTTGTCGGAGAGAGAAAAGTCTCTGGCAAGATCGAGCTCGTCCGCGTCCTGGCGCCGCCGCTATCCATCTTGAGATAGTCATCCTGACTTCCAGTGACGTAAAATCCAAAAGTGACGGTAGCGATCACTAAACGGATGGACCCCGGCTGGGTATACGAATCAGTTTGCTGACGAGGCCGATATACTGGGACTGACCATGAAGCGCTGCGCTACTGAAAGCCAGAGGACCTCGCCCACATTGTTGCGACGCCACCTGCTGATTGCTAGTTTGAGCCTTTTTATGCCGTCAATCGTTTGGCCGCAGGATCGGGCTCGGTTGATCGGCAAGATCGTAGAGGCCGTCAATGGATTGGTGGACATCGTTGAATGGTCCACTTGGGCGACTCAAGCCGGGGCCGCACTCCGCACAGGCCAACCGCTCCCTGCGAATCCGGGTAGCAAGGTCGATTTCGACGAACGCCTTGAGCGTACACACGAGCGGGTCGCGGCGCTCGCTCCTCCCGAGTTCGACCTCGGGATTCCGTACATCGGTACCATTCCCACCGGAAGTTTCGATGCCACTCGCGACGCCATCCGGACTATAACCGGAAGCGTGGAAGGCGTGGCCATGGATTTCCGGGAAAAAGCCCTGTCACTCCGAGAGTTCGACGTTGCGGCGTCGCGTGTCGAGATGTCAGATCGCGCCCTTCGGAAGCTTTCGACAATTCTCCTGCAAGTCATGGAGAAAAAGTTCCTATCTATGGAATTCAACAGACAGCGGGTTTCGAGTGGCTTTCGATAGAAACAAGCTACCTCCCCCGTCTGTCGGATATCAACCAAACGCTTACAGAAAGGCGAGCGGCGTATGCCGCTAAACTCGACATCCGGCGCGGCGTCATTCGAGTGGCCTGCAATGAACTCCTGGGCTTACTGAAAGTCGAGGCCATTGATCTAGCCACGGCCGCGCGGGTGCTGGAAGAGCGCAGCAAGGTCCTCCAAAAGAGAAAGGAGAGGCTGGAGGAGGAGCTTGCCGAGATCGAGAAACTTGAGCGGCGTCTCGCAGAGCTAGATGAAAGGATTCGGCGCGTCGAAACGCGCATCTATACTACCGAACGACAGATGGACGAATTGGACCGCCGCCGCGATTCAGCGCAGCGGGAACGCGAGCGCCTCGCTTTTCTATACAACCAGCCCTACAACAAATGCCCAAATAACAATTCCTATTCCCAGTGCACCCACTATGAGCTGCGGCGGCAGTGGGACAGCCAGCAGGCGGATCTTTCCAGACAGATCAACGATTACGCAAGAATTATCAATGATTTGACTCTGAGTATCAGCCGCGCGAGAAAAGAACTGAGGGAATTGAACGAAGACCTCGGCACGCTGAAGGCCGATCGCAATCAGATCGGAAATGAGCATGCACGAAAGAAGCGAAGATATACCGAAGTCTTAGCGGAATTTGGCAAAGACTTGCGGCAGCTGATCGAAGACAAGTGGCGTTCGCGCGCCGATGTGCATGCTGCGGCCAACCTTCGGGAGCAGGAAAGAATGGTCGGCATATTGCGGAGCCTACAGTGACACGGTTCGGCTTAATGGCGCTCCTCGCAATCACCGGGTCTTTTTCCACCACAGCCTGCGCGCAGGCGGAGCCAGGTCAGCCATGGGAGCCTCCTATGCCTAACCTGCCTGGTTCCCTCATTCCGCCAGCGAATCTGCCCTATATAGGCAAAGAAGAGAAGAAGGTCAGGGAGTGTCTCGCGAAGGAGTACGGTCAACGGGGCTTTTATTCCACCCTTTACGGCGACGAACCGACGCCAAGCGTTCCGAATGAAAGCGCTGTCTGCCGTCTGTCGGGCGCAGCGCGGGTTGTCGATGCATTCCGGCCGCCGGTGGATCCTTCAGACTTGCCGCTGCGAGCGGACAACCTAGCCGCACTGACGGACTGGGAGCTCAGGCGATATTTGGAAGCGACAACAGGCGATGCAGCGCTATGGAACGAGATAATCGAACTGGAGCGTCGGATCGGAGAGCGCTTCCAGTTCATGAACGGTGCCCTAGACTCCATGGCCGGCAAGATTCAGCGTATCAAGACTGCTCCATCGGCCCGCTGGCCCATGCATTGGACCGGCTTCGCCCTGAAAAACCCTCAGTGCTTGGCGGATTTGCCGGAGGCGCAGGAAGAAGCGCTGAAGAAGATTCGCGAGGAATTCGAGCCGTTCGCTTTCTACGACGAGTATCAAATCGTTGCGTTCGGCGTTAGCTTGCTGGGCCGTGAGGTTGTTCCTGCGGGAATCGCCTACTGCGAAAAGGGATCCGAGCAATCGGCATGTTTCACTCCCCGGCCACGGGACTGGGCCGCTCCTGGCTGCTGGACCCGAGAAACGCCGCAGGCGTTCAGCCGACTGGAGTGTGCCGACGATGGCGGTGGTGTTGTCACAAAGCTTTCCCGGACAGGCGCGGGCAGTGGTTGCAGCTCCGACATCCAGGGCGTCCTCCCGCCGTTCTTCTCGGAGCGGAAGCGCACGGCCGAGCGCCGGCGGGCGAGCGGCTCGTTCAAGGTCGACCTAGACAAGTTTGTCGCAACGATCGAAGTCGTGAAGCTGGCGGTGAGCCGTTCCGCTCCGGAGTTTACGCAGGCCCGGAGAACGGCCGTCGCAGCCATTGCGCCCCAGTATCAGCGCCTTTCGGATCATTTTAGTGTCGAGACGGCGCGTCTTCTCGAGGAAAACAGAAGTATCGCCGCAGAGCATGAGGCCTTGGCCGCGCTAGCTGTGACGATCGCCAATCGGCAGCGCAGTATCCTTGAGCTACGCGCTGCGATTGAAGAAATGACGGAAAAGAGCGGAGCTACAGAGAACAGTTTGGCGCTGAGCCGGTCGATAAGGCGCGACGCAGAGGCGAAATTGTCCTCTACGCGGTCGGACCTTGATTCAGCGCAGGCAAAGCGCAATCAGGTAAAGCTCGAATGTGGTGGAGCGCCCTACGCCGAATGCCAGAACGAGTCTGCCAAGTTACGTTATGACGAGGCGCTGTACACAGCCCTGGAGGCATTGGACGCATCAATGACGTTATGGTCCGAGGCCATGGATTTCCTTATTTCGGCCATGGATCGTGAGCTCGATAACGAGCAGCTACTCGCTACGATCAAGGGAGGTCTCGCGGACAGGCTGTCTGTGGAGGCGGAGCAACGGGTCGTACTAATCAGTGAACAGGAGGAACATAACCACCGGACTACTGTGCTCTTCGCAAGGGAGCAAAACTACGTCGAGCTGAAGGGCGGCCATGATCGGGACCGGGAGCGATTGGCCGTTTTCGTGGATGAGTTGGGTCGTTAGTCGCAAGATACGTGACCCCGGTTCCTTGAATTGCTAGTCACCGCGACCAGATAAAGCAATCCGGACACGGCGGGACTGACCCGCCCTGTCACCCGAATCTCGCTGCTCGATCTGACGGCGCTCGCCGCAGGCCCTCGTACCACATTGCAACCGTATCGGGATTTCTGAACACCCTGTCTTCGGTTTCTTGGATTGCATCGCCGACGGTTTTGTAATTTCCGGCGGAACAATGAACAACCATGGGCCTCCCGGTCGATGGATGGTAATCCCCCCGTAAATTTGCTGAGGCCAGAAGTGGACTTTTCTCGTAATCTGAGTCGAGGGGGGGATTACCGTTCGACCGCACTCGAGTCTCGGGCAGCTGACACCGGGGGAGTTCAAACTGATGTTGTCACGACCATTCCCGGCAGGGGCCATCTTCCAAAGATGAAGTGGTCCGAAGAAAGCCAGCAGGTCACATCATGTATTCGAGATTCGTGCTGCAAGTGCTTTGCGAATATCGCTTCTATCCGCTCCATAACGAAAGGCGGTGGTGCGAGTCGCTTCTTTCCAGGTCAATCCACTGTCGCTGACTATCTTGACGCCGTGTCGGTCTGCTTGACGACGTCCGCGGGCCCTAACTAGACGTGCAAGCCCGAAGTGATTCATCACTCTCGCTCTTGTGTAGCCAGATTGCGTAAGTGTCGATTCATAGCCGTTATTGAGGTCATTAAACCGATAGAGATGCAGGGGTCTGGCACGTTTCCTGTCGTTACCGAATGCACGCACTACGTTGACGCAATAAACCCGATACTCCTCCCAGATAGATAGGTCGGTGGAATTCATGTAAAAATCAGCGAGATAGACGAATAGGTGGCAAATTGTGGCATAGCTCCGCCATGAAGCGGACTCTAGATCGATATCTCCATCAAGATCGATATCCTTGTAGTCCAAGTAGCGAGCCACAGCAGCGCAACCCTCTTTGAATAATAGGTTCTCAGGCAAAGTTTCTTTAAATACGAGGATATTGAAGTCGAATGGCGAAGCGTCCTTGTCGGAGTAGAGAGCGCTCGCAAGAACTTCCTGCGTCTCTGTGTCCAGCTTCTTGTCTCTATACAGGTTCCCTCGAAGCATCAGCGGAATCTTATTACTGAGGAAATAGTCCGCTGCATCTAACTCCGGACTCCGCTCGAGATCGTAGGTGTGCTTATTGAAAAAACGAACAGACGACAAGAAATGGACAATCCTAAAACAGAGATTCTCAAGTTGATCTGGTTTTGACTTGTAGTCCGGTAGAACAATGTGTTTCCTCAGCTCGTGCAAGAGTGGCAGGGCGCTGCGCTGGACGATTCGAAGGTGATGCTGGACCTTCCTTCTGTTGTCCCTAACGGAGCGTCGCCATTCCACGAATAGGTCGAGGCAAAAGTATAGGATCCCAGCGAAGATCAGGAGGAAAACCGTGGCGACCGCATCGTTATTCGAGAATGTCGCTAAGAGGTTCGATAGCAACGCTAAGACCACGTCGGTCATGAATTTCTTTCAAACATTTGCGTTTTCGTCTGACGCCAGTCGTTCTAACTCACCTGCGCGTCATGTGCGCGGTAGGTTAGCGGAATCGACTTCTCCCGATATGTACTTGGAGCATTGCCGCGTCAGGTGACGTCATGGGGAGCCGGCCTTGACCGGTGGGTACTCATTTTGCACTGTGGGGATTTCGTGGGGAATCCCAATAACTCCCTATTACCGTATATGATGTGCCCACGGGCGCCAGCCGATTTCATGGTTTACAAATCAATACCTTAGATCAGCTCAGTCGCTCTCATAATGCTGAGGTCGGGAGGCCGTGGCCCGGAAAAGGTCAAGCCTTTCAGGCCCCTCCGATTGCCGGCTCCGGACGAGTGTGGGGAATCTGTGGTGATTCAATCGATTTGCGTTGCCGGGCCATGCCTGTGGCGCCGCGTCGCCCCCGTCGGTGTCCCAGTGCTGCTCGCGACGGCTTTCCTCTAGATGAAACGTCTGTTCGGTATTCCTGGGCAAGGTTGGCAAATGCACCCGTCAGCTCGCGCTTCAAATCGACAGCTTCTCCAAGCTGGATGTATACACGGCTTGTTATATCGGTCTTGTGCCCCAGTAGCGTACCAATCTGCTTGCTGCTGTATCCGATGGCGCCGAGCCAGCTACCGAAGGAGCGACGCAGATCGTGCATGCGCAGGTTCGGCAATCCGGCGTCCACTCGGATCCGCTCCCAGGGCTTCTTCGGGTGCAAGTGAGTGCGCTCCAAGTCCCCAGCGAAGACGTATGGATTGTTTGTCCTCGGTATAGCTTGCAGGATTTCAAAAGCGGCAGCCGACAGTTGTATCTCCTGTGATTCCCCGTTCTTGGTTTGAGGGAAGGTTATCGTCTTCGCCCTCAGGTCGACGTCTGCCCAGCGCAGTGTCATCATTTCCGTACGGCGGGCGCCGGTGTAGAACAGCATCCAGAAGTAAGCCTTCGCCCACGGGTTATCGACTCCTTCAATGGCCTGGGCCAGCGCTGGTAGATCCTCGGGCCGCAAGATAACCTTGCGGGCCTGCTCCCGATTGAGAGTTACCGCAGCAAACGGGTTTGCAAGACCTTTTGGGACTTGGCCGAACTTGGCCCCGTAGTTCCAAACCGCCCGCAGTAGTTGGGTGGCGCGATTCGCGATATATGGGCCCCTACGCGTCACCTGCCGATGCCAGTCCCGAGCCTGCTCCGGCGTGATCGAGGCCATCGTGCGTTTTGCAAAGCGGGCTACGCAGTGCTTCGTCCACATTCCAGCAGCGTCTTGCCGGAATCTCGCCGAGACTCCGGACTCAGTCAGATGATGAGCCTCGTAGTAGCTCCATAGGTTGTGCAGCGTCTTGTCGCGCCCTCGGGCGGCCGATTGAAACCAGTCGTCACCCAATTCTGCGGAACGGAGTATTTCCTTGGCGCGGTCCCGGGCCTGGTGGACGGTAAGGACTGCAGTCGACCCAACTGTCTTGAGGTGTTGAACGCGGGAACCGCGGACGCGATAACGTACGACGTAGCTCCGGGCATTGGCTTCGGTAACCCGGAGACCCAGCCCGTGTAGCTTCCTGTCCCAGTAGATGCACCATCGGGATCCGCTGCCCGTGGGCAAGTAGGTGAGCAGGCGAACGGCGGCGAGAGTCAGATTTGCTGTGGCCATGAAACGTGTCTCCGCAATTCTGTCTGCGTCAATTGGTCGAAAAATATCCTTGCTCTCGCGAGGAGAATACCGGCTCCGTGTAAGCCATGTGTAAGCCAGCTGGCGAAAATCCTAGCGGGGCCAGGCGTAGATCGCGAGCCGCAAATCAATGTATTTCCTAGAGATATCGAAGTGGGGCGTACTGGAGCGTATTCACCCGAACTGACTTCGAACCAGGGGGTCGGCCGTTCGAATCGGTCCGGGCGCGCAACCGAATCAGCGGTCCATACCGGACACATGGTTTACACCTGTACCGGGGCAAAGCGGTTAAGGGCGAGGAGGGCATGCTGACCCAGCGTTATACTAGTTGATAGCTGGGCTAGTATAACTCTGGGTAATGCCGTTATACTAAGTCAATAGACCGACTGGTATAGCTTATGGATTCCCCGCAGTTCAGCACCGCTCAAGGCGCCTCCGCCCAGGCGGCCTATGCGGAGATTCTCGAGGTCGCCCGTCATCAGGAACTCGCGCGATCCATCGGGAACCTGAGCGGTTCATTTAGCAAAAAGACCGTCAAGGGCTCTACCTACTGGTACTACCAGTACACGGAGGGCGCCGGCGGCAGCACACGCCAGTTCTTCGTCGGCCCGGACAGCGAGAAGCTCCGCGAACTCGTCGCGAGGGCAAGGACCACCAACAACCGCTCCATCGACCGCCTGGCAAAGGCCGCCATGATGCTGGGTTGCGCGGCAACGACGCCGGCTCACTTTCGCATCGTCCGCCGGCTGAACGAGATCGGGTTCTTTCGTGCGGGCGGCGTGCTGGTTGGCACCCACGCGTTCCTTGCCTATGGCAACGCCCTCGGTGTTTCCTGGGGCGACCTCGCCCGGACGCAGGACCTGGATTTTGCCCACGCTGGCAACCGCATCGAGCTCGCGCTTCCCGGGTCCCTGCAGATCGAAACACGCGGCGCGATGGAGAGCCTCGAAGCCGGATTTCTCCCGGTTCCGGGCTTCGGCCCGAAGAGCCAGTCGGCGACCTTTGTCAGCGCCGCGGACAGGCAACTGCGCGTGGACTTTCTCGCCCCGATGGTGGGCAGCAGAGACAAGGTCTATGCCCACGAGGGCCTTGGCGTGAATCTGCAGCCGCTGCGCTTCCTGGAGTTCGTCATGGAGGATGTGGAGCAGGCGGCGATCATCAGCGCCGTCGGGGTTGTGATCGCCAGCGTTCCAGATCCGGCGCGCTATGCGCTGCACAAGCTCCTCGTGTATGCGGAGCGCCGGGTGCGCTCTCCCGGCAAAGCGCAGAAGGACCTGCGCCAGGCGGCCGCGTTGATCGAGGTCCTGTCGGCGCACCGGCAGGACGGAATCCTGACGCTGTGGCAGGACATCCTGCAGCGGGGGGGCGGCTGGCGCAGCCGCGCCCGAACCGGATTTGCAGCGCTGGCAAGGCTCGCCCCGCACCTCAGCGCACTGGCAGGCCTGGGTGCGGCACTCAAGGCGTTCCGGGCGTCGAAGCCCAAGACTGGTGGTTAGTAGCCAGCCCTACTGGGTTTGTGTTCAAGAAGCAGGGCTGGGCCGTCATCAGCATGAAGAACAACTGGGCGGTGCTCGGCGCGTCTGCGATGCTGCTGGAGACGCTTACCGGACGGTCGAGGGCCGGCGGCCCGAAGTGCGGGGTCCGCCGCAGGGCGCACTCGCGTTGGGCCAGACCAGGACGTCCGACGCGTCGCCGGGGGCAGACCGGCTGGGCCGCGCTGCGCCCAAGTTCGTGTGCAGTGCGAGAAAGTCGTGGGCGCGGGGAGATTCGGGGCCACGTTGCCGACGGCTGGAGCGTGCGGTTTCCGGGTAGCGGTGGTTTGGGGGCACCGCCCGCTGGGGGCGTGCTATCCACAGGTGCTTTGCATCGCCTATCCGCCGGCCAGGCGTAGCCTTAACGGGCCCTACATGACCTCGACCTGATAGTGCTGCGACCACACCGGTGACCAACTTGCGCTGCGAAGTACGCCGGCGCAAGCTGGATCCAAGAACCTCAAGCCCAGGCACGCGATGGCGATGCTACGCACCGATCCAGAATCATCCGGTCTACCCGGCTGCTGCTTGATCATGGCGGGTGCGATGCTCTGGTTGATGACGGCGCATGCCGCTGAAGTGAACTCGATTGCCGTGTCGCCGGTGGATGCGGTGATTCCCGTCGGCACCGTGCAGCGATTCACTGCCACCGGTACCTTTGACGACGCCGGGATTCGCCGGCTGAGCAACGCGACACTGGCGGCGGGACGCAACCACGCGTGCAGTGTCGTGTACGAGGGCTCGATCCGCTGCTGGGGCGACAACTTCTTTCGCCAGCTCGGCACCGGCGGTACCACGGACTCGTCGATTCCCGTGTTTGTCTCGGGCCTGTTCAATGTCACGAGCGTGGCCGCAGGGAACGACCACACCTGCGCAATCGATGACGGGCAGATGCGCTGCTGGGGTGCCAATGCGGCTGGTCAACTGGGGCGCGGTACGGTCACCACGGCAGAGAACCAGGCGCTGGTGCCGGGCATCGTCGATCCGGTGTCGATTGCCGGCGGATTTCAGCACACCTGCGTTGTGCTCGCTGCCGGCGGCGTGCGCTGTTGGGGCGCGAACAATCTCGGCCAGCTCGGTACCGGTAACACGACCCCGTCAAGTAACCCGGTGGCTGTCACTGGCATCACCAATGCCCTCAGCGTCTCGGCCGGACTGCTGCACACCTGCGCGGTGTTGAGTACAGGAAGCGTGCAGTGCTGGGGCTTCAACAGCCAAGGTCAGCTTGGTACCGGCAACACCACATCATCCTCGAGTCCCGTCACCGTCAGCGGTTTGACCGACGCCGTTGCCGTCGGGGCCGGGGGCGAGTTCAGCTGCGCGCTGCGTGCCAACGGTGGTGTGCGCTGCTGGGGGCAGGGAAATGAGGGCCAACTGGGCAATGGCGGGACCGCTCAATCCCTGGTGCCGGTCGATGTCCAGCTCCAGGCACCGGCCATCGCCCTTGCCACCGGCGGCAGTCACGCCTGTGCCTCGCTCGGTACGTTCGCCTACTGCTGGGGCAGCGCCGGCAACGGTCAGCTCGGCAACAGCTCTGTATCGGGCCAGTTCCCGGATCCGCAGTTCGTCGAGCAAGCGGAAAACGTAATCGCCATTGCAGCAGGCACCAGCCATACGTGTGCGACCTTGATCCGGGGACAGGTCCGGTGCTTCGGCCTCAACGACCAGGGCCAGCTTGGCGCCGACAGCCTCCTGCAGCGTTCGGGTACGTCGCTGCCGGTGATCGGCGCGGCGATTCGGATCAGCAGCGGCGGCTTTCATTCCTGCGCGATTTCCTTCACCGACAAGGTCTGGTGCTGGGGGAGCAACAACGACGGACAGCTTGGCCTCAACATCGTGTCGCCCGGCGACGTGGGTATACCCGTGCCGAGTCTGATCCGGCAGGACGTTTTCAGTCAGTCGGAGGTTCCCATTGCCACCGCCATTGCCGGTGGCGATAGTCACACCTGCGCCTTGTTCAGCGGCGCCAACCAGGGAGTCTGGTGCTGGGGGAGCAATGCGTCTGGCCAGGTCGGTACGGGCAATACGGTCAGCCCGATCAGGGCGCCCTTCAAGGTGGTCAACCAGACGTCGGTGCCGACGGCCATCGATGCCGGTGGCGATCACACCTGCATCGTGACGACAACCGGAACCGTCCAGTGCTGGGGTTCCAACGGCCAGGGCCAGCTCGGCAACGGCACCACCAATCCCGCGACCTCGCCGCAGATGGTCAGCAGCATCAGCACCGCCACGGCGGTGGCGACGGGCAATCGACACAGTTGCGCGCTCCTGTCGAGCGGGACCGTACGTTGCTGGGGTCTCGGCGCTGAGGGGCAGCTCGGCACGGGCATGCCGCAGAATTCGCTGACGCCACTCACTGTCACCGGGATATCCACGGCAACGGCCATTACCGCGGGCCTGAGCCACACCTGTGCGCGACTCGTTGGGGGCGCGCTGCGCTGCTGGGGGCGCGGGGCGGAGGGTCAGCTCGGCAATGGCGGCTTCACCGCTCAACCGGCACCGGTGGCGATCACCGGGATAAGCACCGGGTCGGGCATTACCGCGGGTTCGTACCACACGTGTGCGCGACTTAGCACCGGCGACGTCCGCTGCTGGGGCGAGAACCAGAGCGGACAGCTCGGCAACGGTTCCGTGGGCACCAATTCTGCGCTGCCGGTTACCGTAGATGGCCTGGTGGCCGTCAATGTTGACGCCGGGGCCAGACATACCTGCGCGCTGACCGGCGGCTCGACCAACAAAATGGTCTGCTGGGGCAGTAACGTATTCGGTCAGCTCGGCAACGGCGAGATTCTGCCTGCACAATCGTTGCCCGTTACCGTTCGCGGACTACCGCTCGAGGCCGTGGCCCTGGACTGGAGTCAGGTGGGCGGTAACGGCGGGGTTCTGACGCAGGGAGGGCATCTGTTCGGCACGACGCGGTCTGTCCCCTCGGTGACCGCCACCTACGGCGATCTATCCGGCGCAGCCATCGCGGTCGTCGATACGGACACCGACGGGGATGGGGTTCTCGATAACTTCGATGACTGCATGCTGGTCGCGAACCCGGAGCAACTCGACGCCGATCAGGACGGTTACGGGAACATCTGCGACGCCGACTTGAACAACAGCGGTACGGTAACCACGGCCGACTTTGGTCTGCTGCGCTCGGTGCTCAACCAGACCGCCGGCTCGAGCGCCACTGCCGCAGCCGCTGACCTGAACGGCAGCGGCACGGTGACGACGGCCGATTTCGCCATTCTGCGTGCCCGGCTCAACACGGCTCCGGGACCGTCTGGGCTGGAATGTGCAGGCACTATCCCCTGCCCGTGACGTGAAGGAACTTGAACCGCTCGCTTCTGCAACAGACGGTCCATGCCGGACATACGGCTAGCACAGTCTCCTGCGTGCCAAACGTCCGCACCTAAACACCCAAGGTGTTGGGCCAGGAACGATGTATTTCGGCCATCGCGCATCCCGGCCCTCCTCGGCTGTTACTCCTTGAGTTCGTCCACCGCATCGTCCAGCTTGCTGGCTGTCGATTCCTCGCCACGCTTCATCGTGTCGAGCGCCTCATCGACTTCCTCGCCCACCTGCTCAACGGGGCCCTTCTTCTCGCAGCCCACGGCCAGCAGGGCCGTCAGGCCCAGCGCGATCCAGGAGAGCTTGTTTCCGGTCAGTCTTGTCATGGCGTCCTCCAATGCACCGGGTTGATCCCGGCGGAACGTCTTAAGGTTACACCCATTGGGTGGGCAGGCGGACTAACTCCTAAGCTCGCCTGATCAGCCGCACGATGAAAATGAGCAGAACCGCGCCGATCGTTGCAACGATGAGACGGCCGACTAACCCACCCCAGGGCAATTGCAGGACGTTGAACAGGAGGCCCCCAAGGAAAGCCCCCAGCACTCCCAGGACGATATCGCCGATGATGCCGAAGCCGCTTCCTTTGGTGATCTGGCCGGCCAGCCAGCCTGCCACCAACCCGATCAGGATGAACCAGATGATCTCCATGATCCTGCCCTCCAGAGTGGCTTTCGCACGGTAGTGTCAAGACTCAACCGACCAGGCGCAATGGCGACCATGGTTCGCAGATCCACAAGACGGTAGAGTAGAGCGAAGTCGCCTTTGAGTCATCCACAGGGGCTCGAGTGATGTACCGGATCTGGCTTTCAGCTTGCGTTGCACTTGTCGTTCTCATGGGCTGCCAGCCGACGGAGGATGAAAAATCGCAGTTGCCAGCCCCCAACGCTGCGGAGACCGCTGAAAAGAAAGCAAAGGCGCTGGAGCAGAACGCTGCGGCCGGTGGCGGCAGTGCGGTGCCGTCGCCATCCGAGGCTATCGGGAAACGCGAGGCACAGGCGGTCGATCCGGACGGCAGGGAGCGGCTGGACGACGCGATCACGTGCCTTGCGCGCACCATCTACTGGGAGGCCCGCGGCGAGGCGGCTGGCAGCATGGAAGCAGTTGCCAGTGTCGTCATGAACCGGCTGGGGCACGAGGGCTTTCCAGGCACCGTTTGCGCCGTTGTCAGGCAGGGTAACGAGCAGGGTGCGTGCCAGTTTTCCTGGTGGTGCGATGGCCGTTCGGATCAGGCGACGGAGGATGAGTCCTACGCGACGGCTAAAGAGATCGCGCGAAGGGCGCTCAACCTTCAGCTCAAGGATCGAACCGGAGGCGCATTGTATTTCCATCATCGCAATGTGACGCCCGGCTGGTCCAAGGAATACCAGCGAACGGCCGCTACCGGTGATTTCGTCTTCTACAAGCCCCGGGACGGGGAGGCGAGATAAACCGAGGGGCACGCAGGTTG